>DATGUU010000082.1:0-8988 GCA_035301085.1 Pseudogracilibacillus sp.
GCTTTACTAGAAGCTGATCCAGAATACCGCGCAACATTAAAAGCAGAAGGATTCCTAACAAGAGATCCTCGTATGAAAGAACGTAAAAAAGCAGGACTACGCGGCGCTCGTCGTGCAGCACAGTTCTCAAAACGTTAAGACAAACCTTGTCATATCAACGTTTACGGACGTTTTTTGGTTCAAGTTGGTTCAAATCAGCTTGAACCTCATAAAGAACTTAACAGTTTTAAGGCATCAGCATCTTGCTGGTGCTTTTTTTCTGGCATTAATTCCAGATAATAATTTTGGGTTGTTTGGATGTTAATATGCCCTAACCGTTTTGAAACATATGCAATATCGATATCTTGGGCAAATAAAAAAGATGCATGTGTATCTCTTAATCCGTGAAACGTAGTTCTTTTAATGTCTAACTCGGTTAATAATTCCCCCAATAGCTCTGACTGCTTGAAACCACCGAAATTAAAAATATAACCATTCTCTTTTACTGGTATTTGACGAATCAACTCATATACCTCCTTGTTGATAGAAACATCACGCTTTGCATTTTGTGTTTTTAATGAAGTATCATCAGAAGTAGGGCTGATTGAGTGCCTGACTTCTATTCCATACTCATAAAGACTCTCTGGTCTGATTGCAAGTAGTTCTCCACGTCGCATACCCGTTTCTAATGCAAGTAATACAAGCACGTTAAATTCATCTTCTGGGTGGTTTAAAACGTAATTACGAAGTTTTTTAAAGTCTCTGATAGATAATGCTTTGTTTCGTTTTGGTGGGTTCACCCCCCTTGTTTTTACTAATGGTGCAAAATCATTTGCAATATACCCACGAGCATAAGCATCTCTTAAAGCTGTTTTAATTTTTAATAACACTTCATGTGTCGTTTTGCGTGAATGAGTTTCCGCATATTCGTCAATTTTCTTTTGAACAACAATATCGTTTAAATCTTTTAATTGAATATCTCCGAACAAGTTGCGAATGATCCCTAATGCACGAACATAATTTTGAAATGTGGTTTCTTTTACATCGTTTACCTTTACGAGATATATCCAATTCTCAAAGAAATCAGCGAATGATGTTGTTCTGTAAGCAAGCTCTTTACCTTCGCCTTTCGCTAATTCCATTTCTAAAGCCCATAAAGTCGCTTCTTTTTTGGTTGCAAATGTTTTAGAAAGCTTTTTATGCTGTCCGTTCTTATAGAGTGACACTTGGGCTCTATATGATTTACCACGTTTTACAATGCTAGCCATACTATCAATTCCTTTCAAAAAGTAAGTTGATAGATGCTAGTTGAATACACTTGTATTGTATTCTGTAACTAGCATAATATCAACTGTTAAAACATTAGACAGATTGTGATTCGATAAATTTAATTAAAGAATTCATTGTATAACGTTCGTGTTTACCTACCATAAATCGCTCAAGTGATTCATCAGATCGTATATATTTATCGAATGATTTAGGATCTACACCTAAGAACTTAGATGCTTGTTCACGAGTTAATAGGTATGGATAATCTTTTATGTTCGTATTCATATATGTCATCCACCTTTTTCTTCATCAATGTTATTTAATTCTTTCCAAGGTTTTCCCTCAATTAAATAGATGTTTTTAAATTTATTGACCCAAGATATATGGTCGTCATTAGGCATAAATTCTGCTCGATATTTATCATATAAATAATTGATAAAGTCTTGTGCAGCTACCTCTCCCCATATCTGGCTTATTTTCCATAAGACTGGAAATAATCCAGATCCTTTTATTAAATGATCGATTGATTGTTCTAATGAATTGTTACGTGGAGAAGGCGATTCAAAATGAAAGTCCTTCTTGTCGAGTAATTCAAGCATTAGTCGTGTTAATTTATGGGGGCGATTTGAACTAACATAAAAGAACATGTAACGATCCAAAATAGAACTAATGATAATGTTTTTTAGTTGTTCATCTGTTTGACAATTTTTAATTGCATCTGTTAATTGATGTGCATATATACCAGAAAATTGGGCTTCAACTCTTGTCCAGTCATCAACTTCTTTTGCGATATGTCTCATATGCTTCATGATAATTGCTCCTCCTTTTTATCGTAAATTCGAAGGTGGACTTTAACATTTTTACCTTTAGCCCCTACATATAATGTTTGTGCATTAAAGTCCTTAGATATGTCCGAGATTCCAGAGCTATTTCTTTTATAAGGCTTTTCCTTATTTTCAGTAATTACTTTACGTAAATAATTATTAGTATTTTCCATAACGTATTTCTGTTCTCCCGTCTTCAATAGAGCGTTTTAATTTAGCAATATTGATATTTTCATTGATAAAATCACAACATAAATCAATTCTTGATAATCTGAATGTATAATGATTTGAATCAATCATATTAAAGAATGAATGAAGATGGATAGGTTCATCGAAGTAATCTTCATACCTTCTTTGATATTCATGCCATGCATAAGCGCTAAATTTTACGATGATACCCATTTTTGCAAAGGCGTCATGATAAGCAATGCAGAAATAAAATGGTGCGTTTGAGAAAGAATATCCTTTTGAATAGCCTTCTGGAAGTACAATATCTGCATCGCCAAAATGTTTGAACAAGTCTAACAGGAATGATTTCTCAAGAAATTCATTGATTATCTCCTCAGGAAGTCCATTAAGCCAGTCATTGATATCAAAATCGTGTGTTGATTGTAATACAAGCGTGAACTGATCGATATCTGGTTTAATCATATTTTTCACTCCAATATTTTTATTAAAATAAAATCATGCTAATGCTATATACCATAAGCTTTTTGCTTTGTTTTTGACTATACTGGAGCTGGGGTGATTACCATCCCCCCAGCTCTTGCTTATAAAGAAGTTACTGCTTTCAATATGTCAAAATCTAAATAACTGAAATGACAGATCTTTGGTGTGTTAGCGATATCTGGACAAGTAAAGACTCCTTGTCCCAAATTGAAATCTTTTATAGGAATATCTGCACCAACACCAAAAGTAGTTATATAAGTTTGGTTTTCGGCATTACCTAGTACAAATTTCACTGGTAGATTTTCACGTAAACTTGTTGGTAACAAAGAAGCATCTGATTTTTGCATAACTATCCATAAGAAAAATCCTAGTTGTCTTCCTTGTAAAACCACTTGGGATAATAATTTCATTACTTTATCACGTTTTTTCTTTTCCATTGCTTGAATAGTAGTTTGAAAGCTAGCAAATTCATCAAATATGAATATATGGGGTTCATAATTAAAATCAGCATAAGTAGCTTCAAGTTTTGTATTTAACATTTCTTTAATTTCCGTTTTACGATAATTCATTTCTTTATTAAAAGTCTCTAGTAATTCAATAATATTCTCAATATCATCAGCAGTGTTTTCAGCTGATATTTTTTCACCTAAAACTGCTAAACTTGAGTTTTTAGGATCCGCAAAATAAATATGATAAGAAATGTTTTTATTCAGCATTTGTAAAATTAGAGAATAAAGAGCATAAGTTTTACCTGAACCTGTCTGTCCAACAAACAATGCTCCATACAAAGTCATAGAAGTAGATTTATCAACAAATAATGTATAGTCATCAAATTCATTGGTTTTCTGCACGAAATCTTCTAAATAATTAAAGTGTAATTGATGGTTAATATTGCTGTCATAAATTTCAAAAATATAATAATTTTCATCGTTTGATAAATATGATCTATCAACTATAAAACGATTTAATGCGAATGAAATATTTACTTCGCCTATATTTTTGTTTATATTGATGTTTTCTATGAACAACTTTCCTTTTGAAAAGGAATTATCAAATTCAACTTTAATTTTAGGTAAATTTGCAATCTCCTTATTAAAATAAATTCTCTTATTAAAATAATTAGCATCTAGAAATGCCTGTCTAATTCTAAGCATAGTAATATAATGGAGATATGAATATTTAATCCCTTTAATTAATTTATTACGAATAGCCCAAATAATAAATTGATTGATATATATAATCAATAACACAGAAAGGGCGGATGTAATGATATAACTTGAGACTCCCAACTGTAGTTGGGAGTCAATGTAATATAATGTGAAAGCGAAAAGAATCAGAACAACTTGGATTCCCAAAATAGTAATTGTATTTTGTTTTCGCTGTGTTCTTAACTTATTTTGTTTCATCATTAATTTTTTTAACCTCTTTGAAACGGAGTATTAAATCAAACCCTATAACAAAGGATTTTTCAGGAATGAAATCTATCAATTTTACTTCATCGCCTTTGCTAATATCAAGAGAATCTTTACCATTTAATATGGTAACGTCAAATGAGTTTAAAGTATTGTTATCTCTCTTTAATCCGGTTTTTTTATCAAAACCATAATCAGTACTATCTTTAATAATGAGTAAAGTAATAGTGACCCCTACATCTTCGGGGTTGTTTTTACTCGCATAAGGTCTTTGTGAAACAAACCTATAAATATTTTTAGTGTTAGCTAAAAATTCTTCTGCTTTGAAACGGGTTTCTGTGAAAACCCAAGCGTTACTAATTGGCATAATAAATTACCTACTTTCTTTGTTTTAATTTTTTCAAACTAAACTTAATCCGCGTAATGTACGTACTGCTTCATCAATACCTTTTACTTCCAAGGTAAGCTTTCGAAAAGTTAATACAATAGCATCTTGTTCAAGATTTTCTACATATCGTTCTAGAACACGGATGCTATAATTAACATTTTCAGCAGTTAAATGATTCTTAAAGTCTTCTAAGAAATAATCGATATTTAGTATATCGGGATATTTCCAATTCCGTCTTGAAAGATCATGTTTTAATCTTTCCATAATTTATTCACTCCTTTCTTGCATCTAAGTCTATTATCGTTGAAAAAAGAAGATTAAAGGTGGTATATTAATTGTATAATTTAGGTTTATTATCTACCACATTATGAAAAGGTGATAAAAATGATAAATTTTAGAAAGTATTTATTTAAAAATATTGGTAAGAGGATTAGAGACTATAGAAAAAATATAGATAAAAAATCTCAAGAAGTATTCGCTGATAACTTAAAACATAACTATCATATTCATTTTGATAGATACAGACTCTCCTCTATTGAGAATGGAAAGGCAGTTAAATCAAAAAATCCACATTTGTTATCACGGGATTTAATTGATATTTTTTCAATACATATGGAAACGACTCCTAAAATTTTGATATTTGGTGAAGAACAAGAAAGAATTGATTTCATCAAATTAGTTCTATTAGGAATTATTATGAATGGGGAAAGGCATTATAAAGAAGCACGAAAAATAATCAATCCTATTATTGATGTTGGAGAAATAAAGTCTGATATTGTTGGATTTGCAAAAAATGCAATGTTTAATATCCCGAGAGATACTAAATTTCACAAAGAAATTGAAAATGTATTCATCTATAAGGATAAGAATCCTTCTAAAGAATTAATAAATAAGAGTCTAGATTGGTATAAAGAAAATTATGGTTTCTTTGCTGAGCCTATTCAATATAAAAATATGAACTATTTGCAAGGGGAACATAATTTAGAGTTAGAATACCTATCGACTTTGCTAATTCAATTGTTATTTAGTAATACAGAATTTGCATCGGATTATATGAATCGCAATACTGGTGATGCACTAATTGGTCTAGAGTATGTATCGAAAGAAGATAGGCCTATAATTCAACTAATGAAGAATGAGGGGAAGCATGGTGGAAGTGCTATTGATTGGAAGGAACTAAGTTATTCCAAGTTTATAAAGTCCTTTGAAGAGATGTGGGAAAGAAATAAGGATTATTTTATTGAATACTTTGAAATTAACTTGTTTAATATCAATATCATTGAAGTAGGTTTGAAAAATCTTACGGATTCATTTTTTCATCAATTAACTACAGATGCAGAATTTAAAAATATTTTGCATGATATTTTAAATAAGGAACGAAATAATACTAATACGTTCTTAGGTCATCGAAAAGCCCAAATTTATGTTGATCAGTATAATATGGAAATGTTAGATGCCAGTAACAAAGGATTTCAGAAAGAAACTGGATATAATGAGTATAAGCTCATATCTGATGTCGTACACCTATATCAGGTACATAATATTATAAATGAAAATTTTGAGAATAATAATTTTAACAAAGAAATATCTTATAATAGAGATTTATATTTATATATAAAGTCATATGTTGAAGGTATAAAAGAAATGTAAAAAAACAATAAAACAGAAGGGTGGGGTATGAATCTTTCCTTTTCAGCTCCCCTAATTGTAATCTCCTAATGCGTCCGTAAAGTATGGACGCATTATCGATTATGTAAAGGGTCTTCGTTCTTCGGATATAATGGCAAAGCCAAGTGGATAAGAGTGCGTAATAAAGTAACTAATACTTTAAACGCACTCTAATTTATTGGGCTTTACTCATTATATCAACGAATCACTTGATAGCTGTCGCTACTAACGCCACTTGACATTAATCGATGCGGAGATTGATTGAATGGTGACCAAAAAGGTCAAAAATAACATGAGAGAGGTTGATCTACATGGAAACCATTTTAGAGATTGTACGTATCGAACAAATTATTTGTGAGGCTGAGGAGGGGGTTAATTACACGATAAAAGGTCCAAAAGATGGAGCAGAAATTGCATCTCGTTTTATTGGACGTGATGATCGTGAAGTATTCTTTGTTATGTGTTTAAACACTAAGAATCATGTTGTAGCAGTTCATCGTTGTCATGTTGGTTCGTTAAACGCTTCCATAGTACATCCTCGTGAGGTGTTTAAATCAGCGATACTGAATAATGCAGCAAGCGTGATTGTAGCACATCAGCATCCAAGTGGTGACCCCACACCATCGATAGAGGATATAAACGTTACAAAGAGATTAGTAGAGGCTGGAAAGTTACTAGGGATTGAGGTGCTAGATCATTTAGTAGTAAATAATGAAAGTGAGTTTACAAGCTTAAAGGAGAAAGGGCATTTTTAAAAGGGAGAATTACTCCCTTTTTTCTTTAAGAAATATTATAGGTTAAAAAAAACATTTGATAAGCTCTTATTAATTTTAAATGGAAAAACAATTTCTATCTCCATGTCAGCTACAGAAATAAATTACCTCCAAAAAATGTATTACAAGTGATATCTTCTTTATCACTTAATGACAGACCATTTACCATTTCAAAATTTAACTATTAATTCGTTGATTATAGTACCGAGAATGTTATACTTATTGTACAAACTTAAGTAATTTTAATAAAACATTATTCAACAAACGGGCCAGATTGTAGTATAAGTGATGAAAAACGAATTTAAAACTTAGTCAATCTGTGGTAAAATATATAAATTAAGATTAGGAGGCGTTACTTATGAAGTGCAATGGATGTAATGGGGTTCAAATAAAAGAGGGAAGCGTATCATTAACCCTATAAACTGCGTCTGCCCTCATTATCGGAGGGTGAAATGTGAATATGTCTTATTCACAATCAAATGTACAATACAACCAAATTTTAATTTGGCTTTGCGTACTTTCTTTTTTTAGTGTATTAAATGAAATGGTTTTGAATGTTTCATTGCCTGATATTGCGAGTAGTTTTAATAAAACACCGGCGAGTACAAACTGGGTAAATACAGCTTTTATGTTAACTTTTTCAATAGGAACCGCTGTATATGGGAAACTATCTGATCGAATTGGTATTAAAAAGTTAGTTTTATTCGGGTTAATCGTCCAATGTACCGGATCAGTGATTGGATTTATTGGACATTCTTTCTTTCCTATCCTTATTTTTGCTCGTTTTATCCAAGGAATCGGTGCTGGTGCAATTCCGTCAGTAATGATGGTTGTAGTGGCTCGTTTTATTCCACAAGAAAATCGTGGGAAAGCATTTGGGCTTATCGGGTCAGTGATCGCATTTGGTGAAGGGTTGGGACCTGCAATCGGAGGAATGATTGCCCAGTATATGCATTGGTCTTATATACTTCTCCTTCCTTCCATCCCTATCATAACGATTCCATTTTTGATGAAATTATTAAAAATGGAAAAAGTCATGAAAGGTACACTTGATATTTTGGGGATTGTATTTATGTCTGTCGGTATCGTGTTTTTTATGCTCTTCATGACCTATTACAAAATTTCCTTTTTGGTCATTGGCATACTCTTTTTATTGATATTCCTAAGACATATCACAAAAGCATCCGCCCCATTTGTTGACCCTTCGTTGGCAAAAAATTCTTCGTTTATGATTGGCGTTCTTTGTGGTGGACTCATATTTGGAACGGTTATGGGATTTATTTCGATGGTTCCTTATATGATGAAGGATGTTCATCAATTAAGTACTGCGATGATTGGTAGTGGAATTATCTTGCCAGGGACAATGAGCGTAATCCTTTTTGGATATCTTGGGGGATTACTTGTCGATAAGAAAGGTGTTTTATTTGTTTTATCTATCGGTGCTACATTTCTTTCAGTTAGTTTTTTAATAGCTGCCTTCCTGTTAGAAGTCACACCTTGGTTGATGACGATTCTAATTGTTTTTGTATTCGGGGGGCTTTCCTTTGTGAAAACGGTTATCTCCACCGTCGTTTCCAGCAGTTTAAAGCAAGAGGAGGTTGGGGCTGGAATGAGCTTACTGGGATTCACTAGCTTTTTATCAGAAGCAACCGGCATTGCAGTTGTAGGTGGCTTATTGTCAATCCATTTATTGGATCGAAAACTATTCCCTATAAACGTTGATCATCCAACCTATTTGTACAGTAATATGCTACTTCTTTTTGCGGGTATTATCATCGTTAGTTGGTTAGTTGCGATGAATTTATATAAACGCTCGCGGGGAAATTTCTAATAGGGGTAAAAGGAATTTAGCTATCTTTATTCCACAATCGGGCGCGATTGTTTAAGATTAAAAAGTCTAATTCCTCATTGAAGTGAAAATAAATAGAATGTTTAATATTGTATTCAACTAACATCTATTTTGGTTCAAATTGGTTCAACTCATATCAATTTCAGTCGATATTCAT
>DATGUU010000083.1:0-3916 GCA_035301085.1 Pseudogracilibacillus sp.
AATTGTTACTCATAACTATTCTACTAGTTGTGTGAGTAACAATTGTTTTTATATGTGATTTCAACCATTAGAAAAACATAGCTTTTATACATTACAGGTTTATCTTGTAAAATAGTATGATGCTTATATTCAAATCGATTGTCCCTACAATTAATTTAAGAAGGAAACTTAACATCATTAAAAAATATAAACTAAAATGGAGAAACTATATATAAGTTCCAAGTGTATTTAGATACAAATCCACTAACAGGTAAACGAAAGTAACTATATTCAGAGAATCTAAAACAAAGAAAGACGTGGATTTATAACTTTCAACTTTAAAGTTATGAAAAGAAAGAGGAGAAACAACAAATATATAATTAAAAAACTTATAAAAATATAAGTATATTTAATAACCCATATATTCCCCCACTCTAGATTAATACTTTATTAATAGAATAGAAATCAACATCTGTCAATAAGCATTCCATACAGGGTTTAACAAACTTAAAACTTTAACATGATTAACCCGTGTCTTTAATTTTACTTTAAACCGTAGAGAATACGAATAAAATTTAAAAAGTGCTAAAACCTTATTCAATCAAAGGCTTAGCACTTTTTGAAACTGTTTAATATTCCATAAATTATGTTTATGGAGACGGTGAGAGTCGAACTAACACTCGTTTAAGCCCCACCAGAATAATGCTTTCGAGAGTAAGATGCTTTTGTGACTACGTTTTTGACTACGTCATGTACATATTAATCTATAACCATTAAAGCCGGATTAACGTTTTGAGTTTTATCGGCTATAAATTTATGGATAGTCTATCCATCTGAATCCCATTGTATCAATATCAACAATTAGACAAGATGAATTGATATGGATGTAAATGGACTCGTATGCTTTTGATTTGCATCTGGAATGTCAACACTAAACAAAACAAAATTTTTAAGGTGTTTAACTTGTTTATGGTGTCCATAATTGTTAAATCGCATTGTCATTTTTAATTAATGCCTAACAAATTCACCATCTATAGTATAATCAAACTCAACATCGTCCCATATTTTTTTTGTGATGTTCAACTTGTTTGTGGAAATACTGTTACTGTCTTCACTGTTTGGAAGTGCATAAATCTTAACTTCTTTTTCCCCAATCTTTTCCCCGTTTAGAACGGCTTGGACTGTTATCGTTCCTCTAAACTCTTCATCATTATAGTTTTTAAGGATGAAGTTAGCAGATGGACTAGAGTGTCTCCTTCCGGCACGTCCTGTTCTTTTAAAATTCCCATCCTTATATATATCTACTAGTATTTTATCGACCGAACTCTCCTCTTCAGGTAAGTTATCTTTCCTCTCGGCGTATTGTTGATCTAATTGTTCAACCCGCGGCTTCTCCGTGGTGTATTTAATAATAAGCACAGGTGTTGAAAATAGTAAAACGATGACAGTCAAGATAATACTCCCTAATTTCCATCCATTTATAAACGTATCGTAATTTAAAAGACGTATAAATAATCCGATTACAGGCGCAATGATTAGCAGACTAAGCAAAAGGATCATAAAAGCTCCTGCTCCAAACTGCCAAAATACCGTTGCATTTAAATCGGAACTGACAATAAGGATAGGAACGGATATTAATAATAATAAACCTATGAGATACAAACTAATCGTTGCCCATCTTTTCTTAAAGGTTTTTTTGATTAATAAATAAAGACATATAAGGACGCCAGTAAGCATAATTCCAACGGCTATCAATGCATGTTTAGAGTTTAAAGAAAAAGATCCTTCAATTTCCCCAAAAAAAACCATCACAGCCATGAGTGATACGATAATTAAGACGGCTATACTCGTTATTCTCCACCATTCTTTAAAAGACTTCTTTGTAAATCTCTGCAAAATAAGAGCAATAACAGGGGCAATAATAGCCATTCCAAAAATAGCAATAATGATTAAGCCTAAAATAGTTTCTAACATTAATATAACCTCCAAATAATAGAAACTTTGAAAAGGATTAATTAATTTTTATTTATTGAGGATACTTATTAGCATAGTTGCTATTAATTGAACAATATAAAGTTATTATACATTGTATCATAATAACGGTAAGAAATATTACACCCCAATAAAGTTTATTATAATTGAAAATTTATTTGTATTGTTTGGAATGTCAACACTAAACTGAACAAAATTTTTATTGTATTTAACTTGTTAATAGTGTCCAGAGTTTAGTACTTTATTGGATCATTAAACTATTTTAGCAATTTTCATTTTGAATCTACTCTGTAAGTTACAATAATGCAATGTAAATAATTTTATATTTATCCACTCTTTTGATAAGCTCCGTTTCCGAAAAATTTTCCCTTATAAATATATGTGATTTTAAAACATTGGTATGACAGCTTTTTATACATAATCTAGCAATTTATAGGACATTCTGATGTTCAAACTACTATGAATATTTACGTACATGTATCGAAAGAAGCTAAAAAAAGTGCTGTCGAGAAATTCTCCAGCTATTTAAAAGTTTAATTTCATGACTACGTTTAATTGATATTCAATGAAATTGGATGAAATTAAAAAAGTGCCAAAACCTTATTCAATCAAAGGTCTTAGCACTTTTTGAAACTGTTTAATATTCCATAAATTATGTTTATGGAGACGGCGAGAGTCGAATCTTTCCTTATAAAGGCTATTATATCAACATTTGTGGGGACAATTAGTTTTTTGACTACCAATTTGACTACCAATCTATATTTTACCTATGACACTTAAATATAAATCTAATGAGTCTTCTACTTCTTTTGCTACAAGGGCAATAAAGTCTTCATAATCTCCTTTTGTATGTGCTTTATCTAGCGCTTCGTAATATGCTAACCGATTTTCAACTTTAATAATGACAGGTGGAAAACCTTCTTTCATTAATTCCAAATTTAAAAGAAGTCATGCAGTTCGTCCATTTCCATCTATAAAAGGATGAATCCCTACAAATATCGTATGTAACATGGCACCACGCTCGACTGGATGAAGCGTGTCTCTTTCACTATAATACCAATGCATCATCTGACCTATTTTATCCTGAACTATATAAGGTGCTGGTGGTATATGTTTAGCACCCGATATTAGAACCTGTTCCTTTCGATAAACTCCCGCATACTCATCTTCAATCCTTTTTAAAACTAAACGATGTATATTTTTAATTTGCCATTCAGATAAAGATTCATTATTTTGAATTGTTTCCTCTACGTACTTAATCGCATCTCGATGATTAATCACTTCTAAATGTTCTCTAAATGTTTTTCCACCTACTGTTATTCCTTCAAGTACTACTTTTGTTTCGTTCATTGTCAGGGTGTTTCCTTCGATTGCGTTTGAGTTATACGTCCATTCTAATAAAAGCTTCTCTTGTAAACTTTTTAAAGTATATTTTGGTAATGGTCGTTTTGCATCTAATTCTGTCTTCTTTTTATTAATTCGTTCAAACAAATGAATCACCTCCAAGTTGAAAACGGTGTGTATTATTTTCATTATAACAGTTTACCAACACTTAATAAAAAGTATAACAATACAATTAACTTTTTGAGAAATACAAGCATAGGTTTCATACATACTCAGTACATCTCAATCCCTTCATATCAAGACTTGGAAATTCAAGAAAGGGATACAGATGGATGGTTATGGACTGAGGTAGATTTCACTTGCATCAATTTACATCATTTATGATAGTTGTTAGTTAGATACAACTAACATACTTATGCAAGTACACATTCTAATTCTAGTCTCTTACTTAACTTTTGAAATGGATCTAGGTCAATATCTTGGACACAAATAGTTTAAGTTTTCAGTTCTTTTTCAATTAAAAAATCAACTTACGTTTAGATAGACATTTTCTGCTTCTTGTGGAGTTTTATAATCTATACTTCCATGGATTCTTTTGCGG
>DATGUU010000084.1:0-2642 GCA_035301085.1 Pseudogracilibacillus sp.
TTCTTACGATGCCTGTTTCTTGGAAAGGTACTTTGAATCAATATGTGGGACGCCTACACCGAATACATGACAATAAACAAGAAATTCAAGTTTACGATTATTTGGATGATCAAGTACCTCTATTACAGAATATGTATAAAAAACGTTTGAAGGGTTATAAAGCAATGGGGTATTCATCGAATGAAAAAGGATCGAATTCTGAACAAATGAGATTGTTTTAAAGTAAAAACAGGTTTATTTAAGAAAATGAGAATCTTTGGTTAATCCTTGAGAAGATGTAGTTGAGACTTCATCCTGTTCGGTAGCAGAATGAGAATTTGCAACTGACGCGTTGACACGTCTGACGTCAACGATAGAAATGCGAATAATATGATAATATGTTCGTCTAATAGATAAGCAAGTGAATTTAAACTCTATTATGATGCGGTTTATCCAGAATGATGTTCGAATACAATCTAATAATGTGTAAATGTAACAAAATATGTGTGTTTGGCTTATATTAAGGTGTGAATTTTCTGATAGACGTGCAGTTTGACTCGAATTAAGTGTTAAACTACTGATATGTACAGTTTTAGGAAAAGGATGTGTTGCGAACTTGCTAGTGAGGAAAAGAGATGACTTTAAGTACGATAAATTTAAGGTTTTAGAAGAAAAAATGCGCAACAGCTTCATGTTTTACGTTTATAGCCAAATAAAACATAAAGACCTTATTGTGAGTTGTAAACTTTGACAAAAAGTATCTAATAGACTTAAAAGGATAATTAATAAATATCAAAGCTTTAATAAGTATAGTTACTATAGTTGTATCTGTAGTCATTTACACTAGCAATAAAGTTAATTTGACTATTTTAGAGCGAAAATTGATGTTGAGATCAGAAGTATTAAAACTAATTTTATCTATTTCTTTTTTATATTCTGCTTTCTTTTCTGTATGCGCGTTTTTAATTATAGATTCTTTAAATAGAGAAGCCGATTTAGTAGAACTCTTTATATTGTTTTTTTAAATAGAATTCCCGGTTTTGTTTATAACGGACTATTATTTAAAGCAAAAAAGAAAAGAATCATAATCTATTCGTTGTAACTTCCAATGATTTTTGGATTTTAGAAAAGCCATTAAAAAGAGAGGTATTTCTAATTTATCAGCACAACAATGAATTAGATAAAATATATAAATTAGTTAAGTATGAAGATATTTCATTTATGGAAATTAATCGAAAATAAAGCTGAAAAATTAATTATTTAAATTTTCAGTCATATTATTGACAATTATAATTTTATTAATTAAAATGAACATAAATAAACATAAACAAGCAATAATGAATAAGGGGTGAGAATATGCATTCAGAAGAAAACATAACTTCTAAAGCTTATCGTTTAACTCAACCAGGAACATTTGAAGAAAAGAACATCTATCACTCTTTTTCTGATAATCAAGTTGTTATTGAAACAAATATGGTTAGTATATGTCATGCAGATATTCGTTATTACTCAGGACAAAGAAGAAAAGAAGCTATGCGAAAAAAACTACCAATGGCTTTGTTTCATGAGGGGATTGGACATGTAATAAAATCAAACTGTAATGATTTTCAGAAAGGAGACCGTGTAGTAATTGTTCCAAACATTCCAGCAAGGAGGTTAAATGAAGGTGAAAAATATAAAAGTGATTTAGTACAAAAAGAATCTGTAACAGATAACTACTTACCAGATAGTGTATTTCTAGGTAGTGGATTTGATGGGATTGGCCAGCAGTATTTAGTTCTGTCAAGAGAGAATGTAGTTCCCATACCGAATGATGTACCAGATGAAATCGCCGTGTTAGCTGAATTAACTTCTGTGTCACTTCAGGCTGTTAAAAATGTGAGCGGTTTCTTAAAATCGAGTGAAGGGTATGTAGCAGTCTTTGGAGATGGACCTGTTGGTTACTTAACGGCTGCGGTTTTGCACCATATGTATAATGTTTCAAAAGAAAATTTAATTGTTTATGGAGCTTCCAATGAGAGATTAAAAAATTTTGAATTTGCAAAAACTCATCATATACAAGACGTTGATTTTCATGAAATGGAAAATGTGAAAATAGTAATAGAATGCACGGGGGGGGATTTTAGTAAAGAATCTATAAACCAAGCGATTGAATTGATAGAGCCACGGGGAAAGGTTGTTTTAATGGGGGTTTCAGAAGAGTATGTCCCTATAAACACTAGAGATGTACTTGAGAAAGGCTTGACTATTTATGGAAGTTCTAGAAGTACAGAAGATGAATTTAAATCGTTAATGCAAGCGTTTCGGAAGAAAGAATTTCAGTATACTTTACGAAAGTTAATACCGAAGGAACATAATACAGTTAAAAATGCTAAAGATTTAGAGAGTGAAATGGAGAGGTCAATTAATAATAAAGAGTGGAAGAAAACTTTACTTCATTTGAAGTGGGATTAGAGAAGCGACTTCATTATTGTTTTTATTCTTTAATCTAAAAATAGTTAAAGTATATAAATTAAATTTCTAAGACCAGCTATAAAAAGTCAAGATGAAAATAAAAGTTTTTAGCTGTCTTGGAAATGTGGTGATATCTAAAATTGTTCATGCCAAAAAAGCTTTCTAATGATGTATTTTAAAATTAGAAAGTGCACTATTTATTCATGAGT
>DATGUU010000085.1:0-3679 GCA_035301085.1 Pseudogracilibacillus sp.
GACTGAAAGGTGAAATAAAACAGAAGGAAGGTGAAATTAAGCAGGGGAGAGGTGTAGTTCACCACATAACAAGTGTAATTATATCTCAGCCAGGTGCGGCTCATCATACAAGATGTTTAATTAATCAATGCGAAAGTTCGGATAGATTTGAAAGAGGTGCAGTCCCACCATAATCATGTTCAATTAACGGTAGAAATGTTCGGCTGTTTTGGAATTAGGAGCGAATAGTTTTGCTTACTGTGTAGTTCCAACGCAAACAGGTTCGGGTATTCTAGAAGATGTTTAGCTGTATATCGAATCCGTGTTCAATATAGGAAAACAATGCAAAAAAGAAGTACAGTAGAATAGGATGACTTTAAGTATGAATTTATCTTTATTTAAAAGTTTTCCCTGTTTTAACGTGAAAAAAATATGATACACTGTTAGGAAAATAAAAAGTAGGAGTGATCTTTTTGAAACAGAAGGCTCGTGTCTACTTATCCGGATTAGATTATAATGCTAAAGGGGATTATCATAAAAATACAAATCGAATTACAATTCTCGCTGGAAGTAAAATAAAACCAAGTGAAAGTATAACTTTACATGAAAATGATGCAAAAGTAGAAAATTTTAAAAATAAGTTAATGAAAGAAGGAGTTATAGTAGACAATCATTTTACAGTGGACTATGTATTTGAAGATATTTCTCATGCAGCTGCTATCGTATCATCTAATGAAAAATCAGGAAAAAAAGCCTGGAAATTAAAAGATGGAAAGTCAATTGAAATAATAGACAAAACCCAGGAAAATATAGAAACGTTTTTAAAATTTTATAATGATTATACAGTTCCAGAGTTAGAAATAAAGCGCGAGAAGGAAACAGAGGAAATAAAAAAATTCCAATCACTATTTCCTCTAAAGCGTTTAGAAAACTTAACGTTAAAAGAGTATGATGCTCGCGGTTCTAAAGATTCTTTAACTTATATGATTGAACATGGAACTAATGAAATTTTTGACGGTTCTTTAGGTAGTAATAAAAATAAATTATTTTATCAGTTGAAAGACAATACATACGATTGTATCGTGTCCCTTAAAAACCGTTTTCCCAGTGAAACGATTGAAGAAATGTTTGAACATTTTCGCAATAATTTATATAAAATTGTATCGGAGTTTAATAAAAAAACATACACAATTGTTCCTCCAAAGCAAGCGAATACAATAAAGGGTAAATTGATTATGTTATATTACCCAGGTCAGCTTCTCCATTTTAATTCACGAGCAGCCTATCAAAAATTGTATGAATACTTTGGTTTGAATCCAAATAATAAAGACTCGATTATAATGAACATTGAAATACAGGATTTTTTATCTGAAATTGGTGTGCAAATAGACGCAACAGAGACGGCAGAAAAGCTTTGGAAGTTTTATAATAAGTATTTGCGAGATTTTAAAAAGAATGAACAGGAAATAGAGCGAGAGGTGTCGTATTCACCTGTAAATTTTGACAATATATTTATCGACAATGATTATATTGCAAAAATAATTCGTATATTGAAGCGAAAAAAAGCAATCATCTTAAAAGGAGTTCCAGGAGTTGGTAAAACGTTTGTAATTCGAGATTTACTTTCTAAGTCATTCGCTAATATTGGAGATGATGGGATAGAAATGATTCAATTTCATCAAAGTTATGCTTACGAAGAGTTTATCGAAGGTTTAAAACCACAAATGGATGGAACTTTTGCACATGAAAAAGGAATTTTTTATGATATTGCTAAAAGAGCAGAAGATGACCCTGAAAACAATTATTTTCTTATTATTGATGAAATAAACCGGGGAAATATTTCGAGAATTTTCGGTGAGCTAATGATGCTTATTGAGAATGATAAGCGAGATGATTACACAATAAAGCTGGCTTATTCAAAAGAATCCTTCACTGTACCTAGTAATTTATCTATTATTGGAACGATGAATACGGCTGATCGCTCCCTGACGCTTGTTGATTATGCGTTACGTAGAAGGTTTTCATTTTTTACAATAGAACCTACTTTTGGCACATCAAAGTTCAATACATTTCTACGTGAGCGAATGGAGTTGAAAGAATCAGAAATTGCAAAAATCAACGATAGTATGATTAAAGTAAACGATATTATTGAAGGGAAGCTTGGGAAAGATTTCCTGATTGGTCACAGTTATTTTATCTCGAACGATGAATCAATTGAAGATTTTGATTTGTGGTATGAAGATATTGTAACGTATGAAATCATGCCTATGATTGAAGAATATTTCTTCGATGATGAAGATACTATTCAAGTTATAACAAATATATTTGGTGAATATAATGCGTGATATTCCAATCAAAAATATTTATTATCTGGTGCTTTATGCATGGAATCAAGTTAAAAATAAAAACGATTTTGCTGATAAAGGTACCGAAACCATTGGATCAATAAATGATGTATTAATAGATATTTTTTTAATTGAAGTTGAGAAATTAACAAAAAAAGGAATACGAAAAGAATACATTTCAGATGTATATCGTTCTCGTTTTATTAAAGGCAAAATTCACATAAGCGAAACAATTCGGCAGTCAAATAAAATGGTTGTTTCTGAATATGATGAGTTTGATTCGGATCATCTGTTGAATCAACTTATAAAGACATATTTAATGAAGCTTTATTCAATTGATACGCCTTATAAAAAGCGGATTAGACGTTTGCTCCTCCATTTTGAAGCTGTGTCGCTGATAGAAGTAACGCCTTCTATTTTAAAAAGAATTCATTATACTCGGTTAACAGCTGAATATCGTTTTCCGGTTGAAGTCGGCATGTTACTTTATGAAAATGCAATTCCATCAAATAAAGGAAAAGACGTTGTTTTTCATGAAATATTGGAAGATGAAGAAATGATGAGCCATTTATTTGAGCGCTTTATTTTTAATTATTACCGGCTTCATTTTCCGTATAAAGTTGAACGACGACAACATAAATGGGATTTAATACCAATTGCTAATAGTAACTATAGTCTTATTCCAACGATGAATACGGATGTTGAAATTCAAACATCTGCATCGCAAATAATTATTGATGCAAAATACTATAGAGACGCCTTTATGAGAAATTTCAGCAAAGAAAGCTTTAGGTCGAGCCATATGTATCAAATGACTTCCTATATGAGAAAACAGCCATCTACTGAGAAGGTTACTCAAGGAATTTTAATGTATCCGAGTAATGGGTATGAATTTTATGAGCAATATTATGATAAAAACGGGGATATCTTATCATTTAAAACAATTAATCTAGCTAAAGACTGGAAAGAAATTGAAGCAGATTTAGCAGAAATATTTAATGAGGAATAGGCGAAGCTGAGAAAATTATTAACAATAATAAACCTGAATTGTTATATTGTTAGTTACTTTTTTAGTTAATCCATTATCCTTCTCATGCTAATTTTCATAACTATGCATCGTCCATGTTGTTGTAATTTTAATTCATTAATATTTCCCCATCAAAAAAACGCCGTCCTCACAAGAATTCGGCGTTTTTCGTTATATATTTTCAAATAATTCTATACCGTTTATTAACGATGTAAGTAACCAATAACAGGAGGATTCCGAAAATCAGAATGGATAGCCCGGGAAATTCCATACTAACACCAAAGGACGGAATCCAATTTGGAATGAAATAGAACCCTATAAGAAACAT
>DATGUU010000086.1:0-4559 GCA_035301085.1 Pseudogracilibacillus sp.
GTAATGTTTAATAATACTACTTAATTGATTCACATCAACGGAATAAACTATATGAGTTGGGAGCTCGTCTTGTAAGTGATGAAACATCTCTATAGTTCTTAATGCAAAATCCGGCTTCGCTCTATCTAGTTCATCAATAAAAATAATCAGGTCATTTGAATTTTCTTCCTTAAATGTCTTGACTGCTGTTATCATCGTTTCATTCAACGCATCAATGTACTCTGATTCATTTAAAAGTCTATTAAATGTATCTTCTCTATTTTTAGACAAAGCTATATTAAAGAAGGGTAAATTCAATCCAACTTGTGGTTCAATACCCTTCCTTTGAAAATCATTTTTTATTATTTCAAATATCTCTGGTAATTTTTTTTGCATTACCTTCAGCAATGCGAAAAGTGGATCTTGATAGTGTTCATATTTCCATGCGTCTAAATATAATACTGAAGGTTTAATTTGTTCTTCAATCTTCTTTAGTTGATCAATTATCCCTAAAACTGTAGTTGTTTTACCACTTCCCCAAACTCCGTTAATACATATATGCCTAGACTTTATTTGATTATTAAGATGTTTGATAAAATCATCTATAAAGGGTTTCCGGCCTAACCAATTAAAATCAGGATCTTTTATTGCCTTTTTGATTTCGCTTTTATTTCTCATAAATATCCTCCCAAATATATTATTAAGCTAGCAAACTCTCTACTTTTAATAAATTCCTTTTTACCCTATTTAGCCTATAATTATAAAATACGACACTCTAAAATAAAAAAGATCCGTTAATCAAAACAGACCTTATTTAGCGTTAAACAATTGCGCCCGTTTGCGGGTGAGTAAGATTATATTATATTTGGTTTTCAGTTTTATGAAAGTGATCAGATAATATATCTTGAGTTGGAATAAAACTTATCTTTATTTTTTTACAGTATTCATTTACTTCTTCACTAAAAGTAATAACTTTATAAAACTCTTCTTCAAATCTTTGCTTTTCTTTTTTGTTAAAATAGGAGTAGATAATATTTGGATTCTCAACATTAGAATCGTAAAATGCAAGCATCAGGTTTCTCAAAACATGCTGGTCATTTTCAATGTTCAATCCAAAAAGTAATACAGTTGATATAAAACTTTCTCTAATTAATCTAGTGATTTTATCACCAAAAGCTTCCACCTTTTTATTTATAAAGCTTCTGCTTGCACTCATCTTATTGATAACCGGTAAGGCTGATTTGAATATAAAGTAATCGCCTATTAGTATATCGGAGAAACTAACATAATCATTTTTATAATTCATACCAAAACTTTGATTATAAACGAATTCTTCTTTATTCATTACGAATTCGCCATGGAGTCTTTCTACCTTCTCATCTACAACATATTCCAATATTTTATCGTAATTGAGAGTAATCAATAAATCGAAGCTTTTAAGAAATTTCCGTAATTTACGCAAATCTAATCCCTCTATACCGTCCAATTCATCAAAATAAACAGCTTTTCCATTAGAAAATATCGCTATTGAAAATAACATTTTAAAATAAATAGTAAATCCATTAAATATAACATCTTCATAAAAATGAAATTTATTAAATTCACCGCTGGCAAACGTAACCTTACTCACATTACCTTGCCTTAATGCAGTTATAAACGAATTGTCATTGGGAAACCTATAGATTTCTGGTTTAGTTTTAGAAATTACAGCATAAAAGTAAATTAATATAGTCCAATGTTCAATATTTATATATTGGATTCCTTTACTTTTAGATATTTCACAAATCTGGTTTAGTGGGTCATACTCACTTAAACCGAAAGTTAACTCAGAAATAATTCCGCTTTCACGAAATTCTTTAATGAGCTGTTTATTATTTCTAATTGATTCTGCAAATAATACGGCATCCTCAAAAATTCTTGTTAAATCACTTTCTGTTAAGCTTCTAAAATGCCGTAATATACTATGATAATTTTCATTACATTTTTTCTTGAATCTGGAGTTTGATTTCACTCTATATTTCGATTTGTAAATTACATCCTTATGTGCAAGATATAAATTTTCATATATATTCCCAAATGATTTATCAAAATTTATACTAAATCCATTCCCGCACAGAAAGGCTGTTTTTTTGTTACAAATTAAATCCTTTATATGTAACTTATCCATCTAAACCACCTTCCGATAAAGTCAATTATTCAAACGTTATTATTCTTTTACTACACTAAACCTGGATTAAAACCTATTATTATGAGGTAGTTGCACATTTAATATGATTGGAAGGTTGAAAATTCTTACCCCTGAATAGCGCCCGTTTGTAGCCCAGCTCTTATTCTGTAACTGCAACCGATCGTAATATAAGTTTAACCACATATTTCTGGGCGACTTCTTTCGTGGTACACAGCAATATTGCTTTTATTCCGTTACTTTATTCCATAACCTTTCAAAAGTTACCCTGTTGCTGTCTGATTTTAAAAGATATATGTCTGGATTACTAAGATTAGCCCATTCATTGAATCCAAATTGTTTGTTGTAATGGTTTAAAAGCAAAGCCATTAAATTACCGTGTGTCACGATAACCGTATTTTCAAGTTCACTTTTAAAAGCACCTTCTACAACTTCTATAATTCGGTTTACAGCCTCTTCACTAGACTCTCCGCCTTCAAATTTTATGTAAGGACTCTTGAATGTTGTTCTTAGCTTTTCAAGCCAATCTGATAATAATTTGGTACTCAACACACGTTCTTCCAATTGGCTATTCATTTCAATTTCACATTTAATCGCTCTGCCAGTGGTTGTATAGTTTGGACAGCACGCATGTATGGACTTGAAATGATTCGCTCAACTGGAACATTATTAAAAAATGCATCTAATTCTTCTGCCTGTTTAAAGCCTATTTCAGTGAGTGGCGAATTAGATGCCTGTCCTTCCGCTTTACAGTGCCTGACTATGTAAATTTTTTTCAATAAAATCACTCCAACAAATGAATTATAACGAATGGGTTTGGAAAATTAAATTCGCCCGTTTAATACTCTCTTTTAAGTAAATTGGTGCCTTTGAATGGTTTAATATTTCCCCAGTAGTTAACCATAAAACTTCTTCGACCTCATCAGGACTCTTAGGAAACGCCTCCCCGGATTCATATTCGCAAAGAAAAACAATATCTACAACATTAACGCTGCTATCCGTTACGAATGATGTACTATGTACATAGTTTAATCCGTCTCTTATATTTACACCGACCTCTTCTAATATCTCTCGTTTCACTGTTCTCTCTAAAATATCTGATGAATTACCTTCTGCATCTACCTTACCTCCTACAAGGGAAAGCAGACCACCAGCATGTTCCTCTTTTGCGCTTCTTTTTATAATAAGCCATTTATCATTTTTTCTTATTGCACCTTCAACATTTACAATAAACAATTTAAATTCCCCCTAATAAATAACAACCTGTTTATACAACGCTGTCTGGCCCGATTCAGGCACAATCCCTATTCCAAAATTGCGCCCGTTTGTATAAATAAAGAACTGTTGTTTTTTACAATCGGCTTAAAAAGCCAGATAATACATTATTGAAGTCATTGTAATTATCAACATTCGAGTTATGAGCAGCATCACTAATTACAACTAATTGATATCCACTCTGAGTTGACCACTTTTTATTATATTTTTTTACGTTTCCAGTATTATCTTTTTCCCCAATCACTAATAAAACTGGAAAGTTAAAATTAACTGTTTCTGTTCTCTTAAGTAATTCCTTATAGGCTATGTTCATAATGTTAATAATTTCATCTTTACTTAGTTTAGAAACGGAAGAATACATATTATTAAAAGCATAATCAGTTCTTGTTGCACCTTTAGAAATACTTTTAATTAAAGTTTTATAAGGAAACATAGATGATAGCAAACCTATTTTGGATAGAATAAATCTTTCCCAATTTGAATAGTAATAATGTCCAAAAGGAGTTGTATCAATTCCAACAAAGCCTTTTACTTTTTCAGGGTAACGAACTCCAAACTCTTGGCAAACATAGCCACCTAAAGACTGACCCACTAATATAACTTTACTT
Organism: Pseudogracilibacillus sp.; assembly: GCA_035301085.1. GTDB lineage: Bacteria > Bacillota > Bacilli > Bacillales > Amphibacillaceae > Pseudogracilibacillus. Next base: position 4,048 of record DATGUU010000086.1, read on the forward strand.
ATATTTTCTAGAGTCAATATATTTTTCAGTACGTCTGTAATGTTTGAAAATGTGAAATTCATATAATAACGGGACTTTCCATGAAGAGGAAGATCTAAAGTGATAATTTTAAATTCGTTACTGAAATGATCAACTTGTTTATCAAACATAGAGTGGTCAGCAGTCATACCATGTACAAAAACAATACATCTCGCATCTATACTTTGATTGCCTCCAACCCAATAATATAAATCCCCATTTTCTGTATGTATTATTTTTTTCTCCATAGCCATTTCCACTCCCACTTTCCATTATCTGGCCCGATAGATGAACAATTCCATTTATTAAAAGTATATCAAACATAACTAAAAATTGTTAGACTTCACTAAATCAATCCTTCTCCATCATCTGATCAAATTCATCCATATGTCTTTCAAACTTATAATCATGAAAAGTTTTTCGCATCGCTTGTTTTAAACGAATTACAGAAACATGTAAATGTTTATTTCCACTTCTATTGTAACCTTGAAATA
>DATGUU010000087.1:0-267090 GCA_035301085.1 Pseudogracilibacillus sp.
CACAAGGATTTTCAGTCCTTTGCTCTACCGACTGAGCTATTGAGCCAATAAGGAGGAAGAGGGATTCGAACCCCCGCGGGCTTTGACACCCCTGTTGGTTTTCAAGACCAATCCCTTCAGCCGGACTTGGGTATTCCTCCATATATTAAAAGTGGACCCTGAAGGACTCGAACCTTCGACCGATCGGTTATGAGCCGATAGCTCTAACCAACTGAGCTAAGGGTCCTTTTAATAAAATAATGGTAGCGGCGGAGGGAATTGAACCCACGACCTTTCGGGTATGAACCGAACGCTCTAGCCAGCTGAGCTACACCGCCATTATGGCTCCGCAGGTAGGATTCGAACCTACGACCGATCGGTTAACAGCCGATTGCTCTACCACTGAGCTACTGCGGAATATTAAGTAAATATCACCCTTTACAGTTGATTATAAAGGGTGATCCTTAATAATAAATGTTATTGTATGTTTATTAATATATTATTTTAGCGACAAGTATTAATTTACTATACTTTAGTTTCTTTGTCAACACTTATGATTTATTCAGTGTTTTAATGACATTATTGTTTGAAATGGCTTTTCTTAACAACAGTAATTAATATAGCATTTATTTTCAGTGAATGCAAATATTATTATGCTTTTTTCCCTAAAACTTCTTCTGCTATATTAACTGCATGGTCTCCAATACGTTCTAAGTTACTTAACATATCGACAAATACAATTCCTGCAGATCCTGTACATCTTGATTCGTTCATTCTAATAATATGTTTCTTTCTGTATGCACGTTCCATTTTATCGATTTGATCTTCTTTTTGAATAACGAGCATTGCTTCTTCTCGGTCCATTGTTTCTAATGCTTTTACAGCTTGAGCAACTGTAGCAATTGTTAAGTCAAACATCGTCGTTAAATCTTCATGTGCATCTTCAGTTAAGAGAATTTTGTTTGAAATTTTATAATCAACTAACTCAATAATATTTTCAAAGTGATCTCCAATTCGTTCAACGTCTCTGACAGTATCCATTAACGCTGTATGTTTAGAACTATCCGCTTCAGACATTGTTCGACCAGCGATTGTAACAAGATAATCGGTGATTGCCCTATCTAAATTGTTTAGAGCTCCTTCGATTTGAATCGCTAATTCGGAGTGCTTTGGATTTTCAGTTGTAATATATTGATTTGTTTCTTCTAATCCTTTAACAGCATATTCACCCATACGGATAATTTCTGATTTAGCTTGTGCTAAAGCGACAGTTGATGATTGCTGGATAAAGATTGGATCTAAATGTTGTGGTTTATATTCAACCATCACTTCTTCTCCAGGTATCAATTTAACAACAATCCATGCTAATAAACCAATGAACGGGAATTGAATAACTGTGTTAATAATGTTAAAACTACCATGTGCAAATGCAATCGTCATTTGTGGATTCAAACTGAGTTGTGTTTGTAAATATTCCACAAAACCGATAAATGGGGTTAACAAGATTAAGAATATCGTAGCCCCGAGTAAGTTAAAGATAATATGAGTAAAGGCAGCTCTTTTAGCAGCAACAGATGCACCTAATGCAGCAAGAAGAGCTGTAATTGTGGTTCCAATGTTGTCTCCAAATAAGACTGGAATAGCTGCTTGTAAAGACATGGCACCTTCTCCATAAAGCCCTTGTAAAATACCAATTGTCGCACTTGAACTCTGAACAACTAATGTCAGAACTGTCCCAATCACAACACCTAAAATTGGATTTGAACTCATATCTAGTGTTAGTTCATGGAATGAATCTAATCCACTTAACGGTTTCATTGCAGAACCCATTAAATCAAGTCCAAAGAATAATGATCCAAATCCAAATACTGCTTGACCAAGTGCATTAACTTTTTCTTTATCAAAGAAGAATAACATGAAACTACCAATGGCCATAATTGGTAAAGAATACTCACCGATATTAAAACCGATAATAAAGGCCGTTACGGTCGTTCCTATGTTAGCCCCCATAATCACACCAATCGCTTGTCTAAGTGACATGAATCCGGCATTAACAAAGGCTACAGTTAAAACAGTCGTTCCAGAACTACTCTGAATTAATATTGTGACAATAATACCGGAAAGAACACCTAAAAATGGATTACTGGTAAATTTATCTAAAATATCTCGTAATCTATCCCCAGCTGTTTTTTGTAAACCATCACCCATATATTTTATACCAAGTAAAAATATACCTAAACCACCAACAAAATTAAAAATAAGTGTCTGTATGTCTAATTCCAATTGATTATCAACTCCACTAATTGTTTTTTATGTATATGATCAATCATTGCAACTCTATTATTAATAATTTTCATTTAAATGTAAAGGATATTTCTGATAATTTACATTAAATTTACAATCATTTAGTTTCGTCAATTAATTCAACTTGTATTTTTGTTCCATCAACATCAATCACATGTATTTTTTCATTTTTATGAATCCAATTTCCAGTTGAAATAGCACTATATTCTTTCTCATTTATGCTTATCGTACCGGAGGGTCGTAAATCGGTTAAAGTAGTTCCTGTTTGTCCAACTAACTGTGTATATTCTTCTGTTAGTGTTGTATATCCTTCTTCTGTTGTTAAGCGATCTTTTAATGCAAGTTTACCCCACATTTCTCTTTTTTTGAATAGTTTCAAAAATGTCAATGACAAAACTGCTCCAATTACAATTCCTATTACTGAATAAATTCCTGATGCTAAATTGGGTGCTGCAATCGAAACAGAAATAATCATACTGACAATACCTAATGTTGTTAATGTCCCATCATTTAATACCTTTCCATCAATTACTATTAAAATTAACCCTACCAGATATATGATAAACATAATAATGATCATACTCATGTTAGGTATATGTGTATAAAAGAATAATGTCATGAAAAATATACCTAATAGTGCAAATACACCACGCATATTAACAAGAACTTCACCTATTAAAAACATCGTACCAAGACCAACAATGACAAAGCTCATCACAGATAATTGCATGAGTTCATTCATTTAAACACTCCTTTACTTTTATAATGTAAATAGTAAAAAAAGCTATAGTTAGTCTTATACTAATTATAGCTTTTAAAATTACTTCATAATTAATTCAAGTAAATTTTCATTGAATTGTTTTGATTTTAACATAGCAATCTCTTCTTTGTAAGGAGGTCTTTTATTATTTTTTTCTTCTCCAACAAAAGGTGTCTCTAATATTTTAGGAATATCTTTAAAAGTATCTAAATGAACAATGTAATTAAGTGGATCAAAGCCAATATGACCAAAACCGATATTCTCATGACGGTCTTTGCTTGCACCACGTTCATTTTTACTGTCATTAACATGAATGACTTGAATGCGGTCTAAACCAATAATTTTATCAAATTCAGTTAATACACCATCAAAATCAGAAACAATATCATATCCTGCATCATGAATATGACACGTATCAAGGCAGACGGTTAATTTTTCATTATAATGAACACCGTCAATAATTCGAGCAATTTCATCAAATGAACGACCAATTTCCGTTCCTTTTCCTGCCATTGTTTCAAGAGCAATATTAACTGTTTGATCTTTTTGGAGTACTTCATTTAATCCTTCAATAATCCGGGCTGTACCTTTTTCAACACCTGCACCAACATGCGCGCCTGGATGGAGAACAATTTGTTTTGCACCAAGACTTTCAGTTCTTTCGATTTCTGATGTTAAAAATTCAACACCTAACTCAAAAGTTGCTGGTTTTGTTGTATTTGCAATATTAATAATGTAAGGTGCATGAACAATAATGTCACTCATACCATGTTCTTTCATATGTGATTGTCCTGCTTCAATATTTAATTCCTCAATTGGACGTCTACGTGTATTTTGAGGTGCACCTGTATATATCATAAATGTGTTTGCGCCATAAGAAGCAGCATCTTCACTTGAACCTAATAACATTTTTTTACCACTCATTGAAACGTGAGAACCTAATTTCACCATTAAATCACCTCAAAATTATTTTCTGCGTTTTTTATTTTTTTGTTGCACTAAACTACGCTTAATTGCTTCTTGTTGATTTTTCATTTTCTTTTTATAACCTGGCTTAACTTTTTTAGGCTTTTTAACTTGTTGCCAAGCTAAACGATCTAAATCGGTTGTTTTATTTTTTCTTTTTACACGTTTATTCCAAGGTTTTCTAGAAATGAAACCTTCTGTCGTAATATCAGAATAGGTGAAGTTAATGCCGCGTTTTTCTAACTCTTCAATTAATGATGCATCTGTTTCATTAAAGAAACTTATTGCCATTCCTTCATTACCTGCTCGAGCCGTACGACCTACTCGGTGAACATAAAAATCAACTTCACTTGGAAGTTCAACATTTATAATATGACTTACACCAGGTATATCAATTCCTCTTGAAGCTAAGTCTGTTGCAACAATATATTCATATTTTAAATCACGTAAATCATTTACCATTCTTTTTCTTTCACGCGCACTTAATCCACCATGCAAAATTCCAACATTTAAACCTGCTTTTTTTAAGTCTTTAAACAATTGATCTGCTTTTTCTTTATTGTTTGCAAATACAATAGCGACATAGGGTCTGACATTTTCAGAAATCATTTGAATTAATTCAATTGGATTACGATGTCTTAATTCGATGATTTTATGTTCAATTGTAAGTGGTGTAACTGCACTTTCAACTTTTATATGTGTTGGTTGTCGTAAATATTTTTTGAAGAAATGCTCTAACTTTTCAGGGATTGTAGCTGAAAAAACAAGCGTTTGAATATCTTTACGGGCACGCACAAGCAATTGGTCTAACTCTCCTAAAAATCCTAAATCAAGCATTAAATCTGCTTCATCAATAACAAACGCTTTAGCGGTATAAATAGAAACAGCATTTTCTTTGATCATGTCTAAAATACGACCTGGCGTTCCTATAATGATATCTGGTGTGTTTTGTAATTGTTTTTTCATGCGTTCACGATCAAGTCCACCAACTAATAAACGTGATGTCCATATACCTTTTTTATCTGATAGCTTGATAATTTCTTCAATATCAGCATGAATTTGCATCGCTAATTCACGTGTTGGAACTGTAATAACATACTGGACTTCATTTTTATCTTCTTCAATTTGATTGAATAAAGGTAATAAAAAAGCGTGTGTTTTTCCAGAACCTGTTTGTGATTCGCCAATAATACTTTTATGATTTAAAATTTCTGGAATCACTTTAGCTTGTATTTCAGTTGGTTCTTTAAAAAATAATTGTTCCGTAACACTTACTAAAGTGTCATTTAATTTTAAATTTGAAAATGAATTGCTTGTCATTATATCTACCTCGCTTAATAACCATCAATATATGACAGCTTTTTTATATAAATGTAAATGGATTGGTGTTTTCTTGTGAAACAACAAAATGAACGGAATCGTTTGAAAAACTTGTTTCTAAATAGTTTTTAACAGATTCTTTCATTATTTCTTCAATATAATGGCCTGCATCAATGACCACAATACCTAATTCGATGGCTTCTTGCGCTAAGTGGAATGTAATATCGCCTGTAATTAAAACATCAGCTTTTTGTTTAAATGCATCATGAATATACTTCTCACCACTACCACCTAAAACAGCTATCTTTTGCACTTTTTTATTAAGGTCACCACTCACTCTTAATCTATCTACATTTAATTTTTCTTTTATTTGTTTACAGAGTAATTGTACACTAATCTCTTTTTTTAAACAGCCTATACGACCTATGCCGAATGTTTTATCTTTATTTTCAAGCTTTAAAGTATCATAAGCTACTTCTTCATATGGATGAGCATTTTTCATTTGATCTACTGCTTTATTTAATTTGTCTTCAGTGACAATTACTTCTAATTTAACTTCTTCACCAATAAATAATTCTCCCCGTGTGCCACTATGTGGATTTGCTTCATCTGAAGGTTTAAATTGGCCTTGACCTATGGTCTCAAAGCTACAATGTGAGTAATTTCCAATCTCACCAGCGCCTGCTTTACTTAAAGCCGCTTTAACTTTTGAAAGGTGGTCTTTGGGTACATAAACAACCACTTTAAAAAGTGACGTTGATTTTGTGTTAACTAACGGTTTTGTATTTTTAATTGCTAATTTTTCAGCAATCATATCATTTACCCCACCATCAGCAATATCTAAATTCGTATGTGCAGCATAAACACTAATATTATTTTCAATGAGTTTCTTAAGTGTTCTACCTTTTGGCGTCTCAAAATCAATTTGTTTTAATCCTTTAAACAATAAAGGATGATGCGCAACAATTAAATCTATATTATTTTCAATCGCTTCATCAACTGTTTTTTCTAAGACGTCCAAGCTAATTAAAACATTTTTAACCGGATTTGTTTTAGCACCTACCTGTAAACCATTATTATCCCAATCATAACCAAGTGATTGAGGTGCCCATTCTTCCATTTTTTTAAAGATTGCATTATTTGTTATCTGACTCATAATTTAAAACCTCCTCAATCCAATTCAACTTATTTTTGAATTGATTTAATTTTAGTTCATTAATTTGTTTAGCTTGTTTCATATCTTTAATAATTCTTTGTAGATTTATTTTTTCTAATTGCCATTTTTTTAGAAATTCTGTTGATCGTTCTTTTAATAGTAGGGGGCCAAAATATATTTGTTTTGCTTGATCAATTGACGCATCATACACATTTTCATGTTCAATTTGTTCAGCAACCAATATTTCATAAAAATGATCATTTTCTTCTACTATTTCTTCATGAGTTAAATAATAGTTTTGTTCAATAAACCATTTCCGTAAACGATCAGCATCGATATTAGGTTGTAAAATTAATTTATTTATCTGTAAGGTTTGATGTAAGTTATCTGTTAGAATACGTTCAATTAATTTACCACCCATACCAGCAATAACTAGTGTATCAGGTAAATCAGTATGTAAAACGTCTAACCCATCACCTAACCGCACATCAATTTGCTTAGTTAAATCATACATATTTACGACATCTTGTGCATTTTGAAATGGTCCTTGATTAACTTCACCTGCAATTGCTTTAGAAGTTGAATCATTTAAACATACATATGTCGGTAGATAAGCGTGATCAGAACCGATATCGGCAAAGTAACTACCTTTAGCGATATATTTAGCTATTTTTTTTAATCGTGAAGAAATGTGCAAAGTTTCCATAAGATTCTCCTAAAAGCTTTATATAATCGAGAAAAGCTTTCTGATAATCAGAAAGCTTTTCTTTTTAAAAATATATTTATTTCATTTCTGCAAGCCATGCTGCTACTTCATTAGCTTCCTGGCCTTGAAGTAATCCTGGAGGCATAGTGCCTTGACCATTTAAAATAACATCTTCAATTTCTTCAGCTGATAAGTTAGCACCAACTGTTGTTAAATCAGGACCTGCTCCACCTGTTAAATCTCCACCGTGACAACTTGCACAGCTATTAGCAAACAGAGCCTCTGGATCTGATGCTTCTTCTTCTGTTACCTCTTCTGTTTCTCCGCCATTTTCTTCTGCATTTTGAATATCTGCACGCTGGCTTACACCAATTGAAGAAACGATGACGACTGCAAATATACCTACAATAGCTATAATTGCAAACGGAATAATGTTTGTTTTCATTCTCCCTGCTCCTCCTTATGTAAATCTAGTAATAATAAATATACTATGACTATATTCATTTTACTAGATTTTATCAATAGTTGAAAGTAAAACCCTTATTTATCGAAAAGTTTTACTTTTTCTCTTTTATTCTAAGAAATCTTTCAGCTGTTTACTACGGCTTGGATGTCTTAATTTCCTAAGTGCTTTTGCTTCAATTTGACGAATTCTTTCTCTTGTTACTCCAAACACTTTACCAACTTCTTCAAGTGTTCGTGTACGTCCATCATCTAAACCAAATCTTAGTCTTAATACGTTTTCTTCACGATCAGTTAACGTATCTAATACATCTTCTAATTGTTCTTTTAATAATTCATAAGCAGCATGATCTGATGGTGAAACAGCTTCTTGGTCTTCAATAAAATCACCTAAGTGAGAATCATCTTCTTCACCAATTGGTGTTTCTAATGAAACAGGTTCTTGAGATATTTTTAAGATATCTCTAACTTTATCAGGTGTAATCTCCATTTCTTCACCAATTTCTTCAGGTGTTGGCTCGCGACCCAAGTCTTGAAGAAGTTGTCTTTGAATTCGTATTAGTTTGTTAATCGTTTCAACCATATGAACAGGGATACGGATTGTTCGGGCTTGGTCAGCTATCGCACGTGTAATTGCTTGTCTAATCCACCAAGTTGCATACGTACTGAATTTAAATCCTTTTTCATGGTCGAATTTTTCTACTGCTTTCATTAATCCCATATTTCCTTCTTGAATTAAATCTAAAAATAACATACCTCGACCAACATATCTTTTAGCGATACTAACAACTAGTCGTAAGTTTGCTTCTGCAAGTTCACGACTAGCCATTTCATCATTTTCTAAAATTCGTTTAGCTAAAGCTACTTCCTCTTCTGCAGTTAATAGTTCTACACGACCAATTTCTTTTAAATACATACGTACAGGGTCATTAATTTTAATCCCTAAAGGAACACTTAAATCACGTAAGTTATCTGAAAGAGACTCTTCTTTTTCGTCACCAACTACTTTAACACCTTTATTTTCTAACTCTTCATAAAAAGCATCAATTTGTTCTGGTTCTATTTCAAATGTTGATAGACGATCTGCCACTTCTTCATATGCAAGTTCGCCTTCTTTTTTTCCTGTTTTCAACAAATCTTTCTTTACTTCCTCTAAAGTCATTTCATCTTCAATTAGATCTGTGTCTTTTTTATCTGTCAAAAAAATCGCCTCCTAATGATTTAACGAGTTCTAACCTTTATTACGTATTAATTGAATAATTTTATCAGCTATTATACCAGCTTGTTTACTATCTTGATTTTTTTCAGCTAAAGCTAACTCATTTTTCAACTTATCAAGCTCAGGCTGTTCATTAGCTTGACGATGAATCATTTTAATATAATCATTGATTTCAGCTTCACTAATAGAATCACTTATTGGAATCAATGCGATATCTGTAATTGTTTGAATAAGTTCTTCATCATTCAATTTATCATACAGTTGACTGACATTGATCGTTTCATATTCTTCTAGTAAGGCATAAATATGAGTAACAATAACTTTATGAATATCTAGATTAAAATTAATACCTATTTCTCTTTGTATCTTTTCTGTAAAATTATTTTTTAATAAGTTTGCGATGAGATATCTTTCTGCATTCTCAAAAGCAAGTCGTGTTTTATTACGATTGTGGTACTGTCTAGAAACAGGTGGTGGCTCTGGAAGTGGTGCTTGTCTATTTGTAGTTAATTGCGTTGTTTGTTTCACTTGACGATTTACTTCATTAGTAAGTGTTTCTTCAGTGAGTTCAAACTTCGCACTTAAGTCCTTAATGTATATCTCTCGTTCAATTGGACTATTAATTGTTGCTATATGTTTGACCATTTCTTCAATATAATTAATTCGATCACTTTCAATTGATAAATTATAATCACTTTGTTTATACGTCATATAAAATTTAGTAAATGTTTGACTTTGATCTAACACTTCTTCTTGAAACTTTTTTGCACCATTTTCTAAAATATAAGCATCTGGATCTGACTTATTCGGTACTTGTGCAATGCGAATGTCTGCACCAATTTTACGTAAAGTCATCGCCGCTTGATAACTGGCTTTAACGCCTGCATTATCTGCGTCAAAGCAAATAATAATTGTTTCAGCATAACGTTTTAAAAGCTTTGCTTGAATTTCTGATAATGCTGTTCCTAATGTTGCAACTGTATTTTTAAACCCTGCTTGATAAGCAGTTATCACATCCATATAACCTTCTAAAACAATCACTTCACTTTTTTTCCTAACTTCGTTTTTAGCTAAATCGAAATTATAAAGTAAGCTCCCTTTATGAAACAATTCATTTTCAGGACTATTAAGGTATTTAGGTTGATGATTTTCTTGAATTGATCGCCCACCAAATCCTACTGTTTTTCCGAGATGATTGTTAATTGGGAAAATAATTCGTGCTTTAAATGGATCTGTCGCTATTTCTCCTTTAAGCGACAAAATACCAGCTTTGACAAGCGTTTGTTGATGAAAGCCTTTCTTAATTAAAAACTCAGCTGTAACTCTTTCATCACTTGGTGAATAGCCGAGTTCAAATGTATCGATTGTTTCTTCAGTAATGCCTCGCTCTGTAAAATACTTCAGTGCTTTCTCGCCATTTTCAGTATACTTTAATAAATGATGGTAATACTTAGTTAACCATTCATAAGCATTTAGTAGTGTCGTAGCTTCATTGGATAACTTGTTTTGCTTTGAATCATTTATTTCAGGCAATGCGATTTGACTTTGCGCAGCTAAATATTTAACTGCTTCAATAAATGAAAACTGTTCGATCTCCATAAGAAAAGAAAATACATTACCTCCTTTTCCACAACCAAAACAATGAAATATTTGTTTTTCTTCGGCTACAGAAAATGATGGTGTATTTTCATCGTGAAAGGGACATAAACCAAAATGGTTTCTGCCTTGTTTTTTTAACTGAACATATTCACTGACAACATCAACAATGTCATTTGTTAGTCTAACTTCTTCAATTTTCTCTTCGGGAATCATATTGGTCATTAATATCACCAATTCCTCTTAATTAATGCAGTAGATATAATTTTTTATACCCTGAATTTATTTTTTTAAACAATCTTATTATAATTAATTCCAATAGTTAATTATAGCTTATTTTGCATGAATATTCAACTTTCTAATCTGATGATAAGGCTTTATGTTTCTGTAAAATGATATTTGCAGTTTCTTCAACTGCTTTGTTTGAAACGTCAATCACATCGCATCCAATTTTATTAATGATTTGATTGAAGTATACGAGTTCTTCTTCAATTCTTTTTTTATGTGCATAATTAGCATGCTCACCTAGTCCGAGTGCTTTTAATCTTTCTTTACGAATGTGATTTAGTTTCTCAGGATCAATCTTCAATCCAATACATTTTTTTGGATCAATATTAAATAACTCTTCAGGCACATCCACTTCTGGCATCACGGGTACATTCGCTACTTTTAATCGCTTATGAGCAAGGTATTGTGATAATGGCGTTTTTGAAGTACGAGAAACACCTATTAAAACAATATCAGCTCGCGATATACCACGAGGGTCTCTTCCATCATCATATCTAACTGCGAATTCTATTGACTCAATGCGTTTAAAATAATCTTTATCCAACTTGTAAACTAGACCAGGTTCAAATCTTGGTTCATTTTTAAAAGTTCTTTCCATTGCATCCATCATTGGACCCATAATATCAATTGCTTCAATTTCTAATTTGTTCGTTTGCTCATTAATATATTTACGTAATTCAGGATCAACCACTGTAAATCCAAGAATACCTTCTTTTTCACTAACAATTTGTAAAGTTTCATCAACTGTTTGTTCATCTTCTACATAAGGGATACGTTGAATATCATAATCATTCGTTAAAAATTGACTTAAACCTGCTTTCATAACAAGTTCAGCCGTATCCCCTACCGAGTCAGATAATATATATACCGATGGTTTTCTTTTCACGACATAACCTCCTATTCAACTTTATAATTAAGAATATAATTTTTATTTGTATTAAAATTTTTAACTTAGGAAATTATTCATCTAGAATAAGATCTACAAATGCACGAGTAATCGTTGTTTTTGTAATCCGGCCAACAACTTGTAAACCATGATTGTTTTCTTTAACTACTGGCAAACCATCAATTTGTTTATCAATTAGTTTTTTAGCACTTTCGATTAATAACTCATTAGGTTCACATACTGTTATATTAGGCATACGTGTCATTATGATGTGAATTGGTACAGTATTTAAATCTTGATTACCTAAACTTGCTCTAAGTAAATCTTTTCTAGATAAAACACCCGTGAGTGACCCATTATCATCTACAACAAATAATGTACCTACATCTCCAAGAAACATACTAGAAATTGCATCATAAACAGATATATTTTCTTTAACTACGACAGGAACAGATTGAAAATCTTTTACTTTATACTGCTTAACTTTTTCAGTTAAAAGTTCTGAACCTGTTTTTCCAGTATAAAAGTATCCTACACGTGGTCTTGCATCAAGAAATCCTGCCATTGTAAGAATGGCAAGATCCGGTCTAATTGTTGCACGAGATAAATTTAATTGACTTGATATTTTCTCGCCTGTAATAGGGCCGTTTTCCTTTACGATTTCAATGATCGTTTCTTGACGGTCTGATAATTCCACTTCTTCACCACCTATATTAATTCAAAGCAATAAAACTAAAAATAACATCATTTAGTTAAAACTCTGATTCCATTCAATAACTGTTAAATCTGCGTATTCTTTTATCATAGTGGCGATGCTTTCAACTAGACATAAACGATTCTCTCTTACTTTAATATCTTCTGCCATAACCATATTGTTATCAAAGAAATTTGTAATTTCATCTGTTAAGTCAGTTAGATTATCAAATGCGTCTTCTGCTTTTAATTCGATATTATTAATACGGAACGACTTTTTAACTACTTGATATTTTTCAAACAATACTTTTTCAGATTCTGTTTCAAATAATGTTTCATCTACTTCTGGTATGGCATCTTTTGTATTTAAGTTTAATATTCGAACTAATGCTTCTTGAACAGGTTTAAATGCTTTATCATTTCGTTTATGAGATAAAACAACAGCTTTATTATGAGCATAAGCTAAATTACCTAGTTTTTCATTTGTTACTGATTTGACAATATCTTGTTCTAAGCCGCTTTGAGTAAATAAATACTGAACACGTTGTCTAAAGAAGTTTTTAATTTGTTCTTTTATTGATTCATCTTCAATTTGATATATGTTTACAACTATTGCAAGTAATTCTTCAACTCTTAAATCCCATTCTTTTTCCTCAATAATACGTAATACACCAAGTGCTTGTCTCCGTAGTCCATATGGATCTTGTGAACCTGATGGCATTAATCCTACTGAAATTGAACTAATGACTGTATCAAGTTTATCTGCAATACTTACGACAGTAGAAATAATTGATTTTGGTAACTTATCATTTGCTTGTACTGGTAAATAATGCTCTTTTACCGCTTCAGCAACCGACTTATCTTCTCCTAAAATAAGTGCATATTTTTCTCCCATAACACCTTGTAATTCTGGGAATTCATTAACCATATCTGTCATTAAATCAAATTTACTAATAGCAGCCGCTCGCTGTATTTTTTCAGCTGTATCATAATCTACTTCTAATAAATGACCAATTTCTTTTGCTATTGCTGTTACTTTAGTCACTTTTTCTGCTAACGTTCCAATTTTTTCTTGATACACAACTGTTTCCATTTTCTCTAAATAAAAGTCGATTGTATTTTTTTGATCTTCTTCATAGAAAAATTCTCCATCAGAAAGTCTTGCTCTTAATACTTTTTCATTTCCTGCTGCTACATTTTCTAATGCTTGATCATCACCATTTCTCACACTAACAAAATAAGGCAATAACTCTTTTGCATCATTAACAACAGGGAAGTAACGCTGATGTTCTTTCATTGATGTAATTAACACTTCAGATGGTAATGAAAGAAAATGATCTTCATATGATCCATAAAACGCTGTTGGATACTCAACTAAATTTCTTACTTCTATAAGGAGTTCTGGATCAATAATAATGTTAAATTTATTTTCGACTTCTAATTCTTTTAATTGTGTAACAATCATTTCTTCGCGTTTTTTAGGATTAGGGATACAATAGTTTGCTTCAAGAGCTTTCTCATATTCGCTTGCATCTGATAATTCAATATGTTTACCTAAGAATCGATGACCACGTGTTTCTCTACTCGTAACAACATTAGCAATTTCAAATGGAATAATCTCATTATCTGCTAAAGCAACAAGCCATCTAATCGGTCTTGCGAATTTATATGACAAGTCTCCCCAACGCATAGTTTGTTTAAAATGAAGTGAACTAATAATTTTTTCAAATTCTGGTAAAATCTCTTTTGTAGATCGTCCTTCAATTGTTTTTTCAACAAAAATATATTCAACATTTTTTTCTTTTTTTATATAAATGTCATCGGTTGATAATCCTTGTCCTTTAGTAAATCCTATTGCTGCTTTTGTCCATTCACCTGCTTCATCTTTAGCAATCTTAAGTGCAGGTCCTCTTACTTCTTCAGTAATTGTTTTTTGTTCTTCGCTAACATTTGATATCATAACTGCTAGACGTCTTGGCGTTGAAAAAGTTGTCACTTCATCAAAGCTGATACGTGATTCTGTTAACCATTTTTTTGTTTTTTCATAGAGTTCAGCCTGTGCATCATCAATAAAACGAGCTGGTAATTCTTCAACACCGACTTCAAATAAAATTTGTTTAATCATTTTTATTTTCTCCTTTCAACATCGGAAAGCCTAATTTTTCTCTTTCTTCTACATAAGCTTGTGATATATTTCTAGCTAAATGACGAACGCGTCCAATATAGCCTGTTCTTTCAGTTACTGAAATCACACCTTTAGCATCTAGTAAATTGAATGTGTGTGAACATTTTAAAACATAATCATATGATGGGAATATTAATCCTTTATCCATCGTAGCTTTTGCTTCTGCTTCATATAAATTAAATAATTCAAATAATGTTTCTGTATTTGAGTCTTCAAAAGCATATTTTGAATGTTCGTATTCTGGTTGCAGGAATATATCTCCTACTGTCACACCATCGACCCATTCTAAATCAAATACATTTTCTTTATCTTGAATATATGAAGCTAATCGCTCTATTCCGTATGTTAATTCAACCGAAACAGGATTAGCTTCTAGGCCACCAACTTGTTGGAAATATGTAAATTGTGTTACTTCCATTCCGTCAAGCCATACTTCCCAACCTAAGCCTGCTGCTCCGAGTGTTGGGTTTTCCCAGTTGTCTTCAACAAAACGAATGTCATGTTTTAATGGATCAATCCCTAAATTAATTAAAGAGTCTAAATAAAGATCTTGAATATTATCTGGTGAAGGTTTCATAATCACTTGGAACTGATGATGTTGATATAAACGGTTTGGGTTTTCTCCATAGCGTCCGTCATCAGGTCGTCTTGAAGGTTCTACATAAGCAACATTCCATGGTTCTGGACCTAGTGTTCTAAGTAGTGTCATTGGAGACATTGTCCCTGCACCCTTTTCAACATCATAAGCTTGCATTAAAATACAATCTTGTTTTGCCCAGTAATTCTGTAAATTTAATATCATTTCTTGTATATTCATTGATATTCCTCCATTCTTATTTTAAAAAAGTAAAAATCCGTCCCTATGCCTTGTAAGTTACAAAGCATAGGGACGGATTTTTTTCCGCGGTTCCACCCTACTTGCTCTTATCCTAAGAGCCTCTTTAAAGTGTATTACTCATGAAGGGCCTATTAACCTTTTTTCTAGCTTTCACCATTCTAGAATCGCTTTTAAATATTAAAGGTTATTTTTTCTTCGTCATCGTAATATTAGCTAATCAAATCATACCTAATAAAGCCTATTAAGTCAATATTTTAACCTTCTAATCGTGTAATCTGTGATAAAAATCGTTTAGATTTTAATTGATAACTACCATAGGTGTCATAATAATTGTCAAAAATTTTTCGTAAGAGTTGAATATTTGATTTTTTCATATTAATTGAACCTATTTGTTCAAGTCCAGCGTTCATAAAGATAGGTAATAATTTAATCACATTCGGTGAAATAAGCATCGCTTGTTCATCAGTGTGAAAACAATTTGAACAAAGTAATCCACCCTCTTTGATTGAAAATGATGTTAAATTATTTACATTACCACATCTTGCACAACTATCAATTATAGGTGCAAAGCCACCTCGTTTAAATAATTTTAATTCAAGCATAAATAAAGGGACCATTAATTCCTCTTCTTTATTTATCCAATCCAATGTTAAATCCAATTGATTATATAAATATCGTTCAGCTTCTTTATCTTCTGTGAGCATCATTGTCAATTCAGTAAGGTAAGCTGCATAAGCTGTTTTCATAATATCTTCTCTAATCGTCCGGTAAGATTCAATAATTTCACCTTGTTGAACAGTGCTCAAACCCTTACTCACATATATGAGAAAATTTGCCTTTATAAATGGTTGAGCTAAAGCTGATAACTTACTTTTACCTTTATTTGCACCTCGACAAATTGCTGAAATTTTGCCGATTTCTTTACTAAAAATTGTAATGATTTTATGTGTTTCACCATAGTTTTGCGTTTTAATTACAATGCCTTCAATTGTCCTTAACACATAAAACACCTCGTTTAGTACTCATCAAAATCGAAACCATATTGTTTTAACATCGCTTCTTTATTTCTCCAATCCTTTTGGACTTTAACCCATAATTCTAAAAATACTTTATCATCAATTAAAGTTTCAATATCTTTTCTCGCTTCACTACCAATTTTCTTTAACATTTTACCTTGCTTACCAATTACAATACCTTTTTGAGAATCTCTTTCAACAACAATTGTTGCATTAATGTGTGTTTTACCATTATCTTCTTTCATACTTTCGACAATTACGTTAATTGAATGCGGGATTTCTTCTTCTGTATGATGTAATACTTTTTCACGAATTAATTCACTAACCATAAATCTTGTTGAGTGATCAGTATATTGTTCTTCATCAAAATATTTAGGACCTTCTGGTAAATGTTGTTTTACCATGTCTAATAGTTGTTGAACATTATTACCGTTTAATGCTGAAATTGGAATAATTTCTTCAAATTCGCATTTATCTTTATATTGATCAATTAAGGGAAATAAATCATCTGGATTAATTAAATCCACTTTATTAATCACCAAATAAATCGGTTGATCTAATGTTTTCAAACGATCAATAATAAATTGATCGCCTTTTCCATATCCTTCTTTAGCATTAATAAAAAACAATACAACATCCGCATCATGTAATGTTCGCATTGAAACATCAACCATATAATCCCCTAAACGGTGTTTTGGCTTATGAACTCCTGGTGTATCAATAAAGACAATTTGTGAATCTTCTGATGTTAATATTCCTTGAATTCGATTACGCGTGGTTTGAATCTTATCACTGATAATTGAGACTTTTTCTCCAATTGCTTGATTTAAAAATGTAGACTTACCCACATTAGGTCGACCAACAATGGTAATAAATCCTGATTTAAATGGTTTTGTCATAAAATACCTCCATAAAACTTATCTTTTTATTATAATATAGCTAATAATTTTGGTATAAATATTATACTTCCAATAGTAGCAGCAAAAATCGCTGCTATTAATACTGCACCTGCACTTATATCTTTGATTTCTTTTGCTTGAATATGTGTTTCAGGCTTTAAATAATCTATTAACCTTTCTATAATAGAATTAAATAATTCTGCAACAATAACTAAAGCAATTGCAATTAACACCATAAACCATTCTAATTGATTAAGATTAAGAATTAAACTTAATAAAATAATACTTATCCCAATTATAAGATGAATTCGGAAATTCTTTTCTGTTTGGAACGCAACTTTAATACCTGACCAAGCGAACTTGAAACCTATTCCTCGCTTATTCTCTTTCAAGTCCAAATTCCTTTAAAATAGTTTCTTGACGTTGAAACATTTCTTTTTCTTCTGCATCAGTCTCATGAATATAGCCTAATAAATGCAAAATACTATGGACAATTAAAAATCCTAATTCTCTTTTAAAACTATGATTGTATAACTTAGCTTGTTCAGTTACTTTATCTATTGAGATAACAATATCGCCTAATGGATAAACATGATTTGAAAATTCAGCATTAAAATCTTCAATTAATGGAAATGATAAAACATCAGTCACTTCATCTATTCCTCTATAATCATTGTTTAATTTTTGTATTGCTAAATTATCTACAAAACTAACACTCACCTCATAATTAAACGAAATATCTTCTTTTTTTAATGTATAGTGAATTAGCTCTGTTAACATATCTTTATCTTCTTTTTTAATTAAATTATCTTCATCAATGTAATCAACAATATTCATGTTAATCTCCTTTACCATAGTTAACAAATTCATTATTGTGCATCATATGCACGAATAATCTTTTGAACAAGTGGGTGTCTGACAACATCTGTTCCAGTCAAGTGAATAAATTTAATCCCCTTAATATCTTTTAAGATCTCATTTGCGATTGCTAAACCGGATTTAACACCTTTTGGTAAATCGACTTGTGTAATATCACCTGTTACCACCATTTTTGAACCAAAACCTAATCGTGTTAAAAACATTTTCATTTGTTCAGGTGTAGTATTTTGTGCTTCATCTAAAATCACATATGCATTATCTAATGTACGGCCTCTCATATAGGCTAATGGAGCTATTTCAATCACTTCATTATCAATTAATCTTAAGGTTTGATCACGACCTAACACGTCATTTAAAGCATCGTATAAGGGACGTAAATATGGATCGACTTTCTCTTTTAAATCACCAGGTAAGAAACCTAAACTTTCTCCTGCTTCCACTGCTGGACGTGTTAAAACGATTCTTTTAGCTGCCCCCGTTTTAAGTGCATGAACTGCAAATACAACTGCTAGATATGTTTTTCCTGTTCCAGCTGGACCTATTCCAAATACAAGGTCGTTTTTTCTCATCGCTTGAATATACTCTTTTTGTCCTAATGTTTTAGCACGAATTGTTTTTCCTTTAACATTTTTTGTAATTGTTGCATCAAATAATGTTTCAAATAATTCGATTTTATTTTCTTTTGCAAGTTCAATCGCATATAAAATATCACGTTCAGTAAATTTTATACCCTTTTGAATCATTTTCAATAAGCTGTTTAAAATATCTTCTACAATTTGAATTGATTTTTTTTCACCAGAAACATTAACAGATTGACCCCTACTGACAATTGATACATCTAATTGTTCTTCTATTAATTTCAAATAATAATCATTTGCTCCAAATAATGTTTGGGTATCTTCGTTATTACTGAGTTCAATTTCTACTTTGATTAAGTTTTCTGGCATAAATAATCTCCTTTATAGTATACTAATCATTCTTTAATTTTAGCATTGACAGAGAATAGTTGCAAAAATTACAAAAACATACACTACTACATTACTATGTAATAGTGTATGTTTTATTAATTTCTTCGATCAAATCGATGAGGCTTTAACGCTCTTGGTTTTCCTAACACTTCTTTCATTACAAT
The DNA here is from genome assembly GCA_035301085.1 of Pseudogracilibacillus sp. GTDB lineage: Bacteria > Bacillota > Bacilli > Bacillales > Amphibacillaceae > Pseudogracilibacillus. Next base: position 19,285 of record DATGUU010000087.1, read on the forward strand.
ACTTTCCTGTAGACCTTTTTTAGAAATGCGTTTCTTTAAGTTTTCTTGATTAACGCTTGACTGCTTACTATGATGTTTCACTACAGTAGGTAACTCATTATTTGAATGTGTTTTTTCATCTCTTGCTTGTGTTACACGCGTTTGAAAGCGATTCGCTAAAGCTTCTTTTTGTTTTTCACGTTGCAATTCAATTGATGTTTGTGTTGTTTGATTATTTTGTGGTTTCTTTTCTTCTACAGATTCTGGCTCAAAAATATTTTCAAACTTTTTTAAGTTTTTTTCTATTTTTTCCTCTAAAGTTTCTTGCGAGTCTCTCGAATTAGTTTTTTGTTGTTGTCTGCCTTCTTGAGGTCGCTTTGTCTTTTTAGATCCGCCGACTAAATTAGAGATTACCGCAATAATAATAATTACGATAAATAGATTATTAAAAACAAAATCTAATATAACATCTATCATATAGATACTCCTATCTGGATACGTTTATTTAGGCTCATTAGTATCTGAATCAGATGAATCAGAAATTCCACCAATTGTATCACGCATATCTGTATCTGCTTGAATATTTTTATAATTCATATAATCCATAACACCCATGTTACCTGAACGAAGCGCTTCTGCCAATGCACGTGGTACTTCTGCTTCTGCTTCAACAACATTTGCTCTCATTTCCTCGACTTTAGCTGTCATTTCTTGTTCTAATGCTACAGCCATTGCACGACGTTCTTCTGCCTTAGCTTGAGCAATATTTTTATCTGCTTGCGCTTGGTCAGTTTGTAAAATAGCACCGATGTTTTTACCAATATCAACGTCAGCTATATCAATTGATAGTATTTCAAATGCTGTACCTGAATCTAAACCTTTAGCAAGAACAGTATGAGAAATTGTATCAGGATTTTCTAATACTTTTTTATGGGTTTTCGAACTACCAATCGTACTAACAACACCTTCACCTACACGAGCGATTACAGTTTCTTCACCTGCACCACCAACTAGACGGTCGATATTAGCACGCACAGTAATACGTGCAAGTGCTTTTACTTCAATACCATCCATTGCAATACCAGCGATAAATGGCGTTTCAATTACTTTTGGATTAACACTCATTTGAACTGCTTCTAATACGTTTCTTCCAGCAAGATCTATCGCCGCTCCACGTTCAAATGGTAGTTTAATGTTTGCACGGTGTGCTGCAATAAGTGCATTTACTACACGGTCAACATTACCACCTGCTAAGTAGTGACTTTCTAGTTGATTTGTTGTAACATCTAAACCTGCTTTATAAGCTTTAATTAATGGATTAATAACACGTGATGGAACAACTCTACGAAGACGCATCCCAATTAATGTAAGTAAACTAACTTTAACACCTGCTGCAAGTGCACTAATCCATAGTGCTACTGGTACTAAGGTAAATAAAACAATTAACGCTATAACGATTAACCCAATAATAATAATTGGTAAGATTGATTCTAATGCCATTATAATTCCCCCTATTAGTTCTCTTTAATTATTTCTCTAACAACTACTTTGATACCTTCGACATAAACCACTTCTATTTCACGGTCTTTTTCTATATATTCGCCTTGGGAAACCACATCCAATCTTTCATTATTTATTGTTGCTATTCCACTAGGTCTAAGCGTGGTTAATGTTTTACCTGTTAGACCAATTAAGTGCTCTCGATTATGTGAAGAAATATATCCTCTCACCGTTGTTGACCTATCTTGCAGCACTAATTTATTAAACAATCCTTTATTTTTATCAATAGATCTAAATAAAAAGATAGCTGTAATAAGTGCAACAACAAAAGCAATACTAATACTTATTGCCATTTGTGTAATATCGTATCCGGCCATAAATAAAGAACCTAAAATTGACAAGCCACCTAATATACCAAGCAAACCACTGACAACAAAAAATTCTGCAACAATTAATAAAATACCTATAATCAGTAAGACAATTACTTCCATACCTGCTAAACCTGCAATAATATGACCATAAAAAAACAATATGAGTGATGCTACTCCCATTGTACCTGCAACACCAAATCCTGGTGAGTAAAGTTCAACAATTAGCCCTAAACTTGCGACTGAAAGAAGGATAGGAATAACAACTGGATTTGTCACAAAACGAGCAACTTCTTCTGCAGCTGTTGTTTCCGTTTCAATAATTGTAGCTTCTGAAAAATTTAATGTATCTAATAAATCGACTCGATTATTTATAATACCTTCAGCATAGCCTACTTCAACCGCATCGTTAGGTGCTAAGGTTAAAAACTCCCCTTTGGGTGCACCTAAATCGGGTAAGTCAATTTCAGGATTAGCCATTGCTTCAGCATATAAGGGATCTCGGCCTTTTGATTCTGCTGCACTTTTCATCGCTGCAATCCATGCAGATTGAGCTTTTTTATCAGCGGCATTACCATCACCTGTGATTACACCGCTTGCTCCCATCGTCGCTTGCTTTTTCATATATATATTATCAGTGTTCAATGCAATATATGAACCTGCTGATAGTGCTTCATTAACAATATATGATGTCGACTCTATTTCTAAACTTTGAAGTAATTTTGCAATTTGACTTGCAGAATCAACTCGACCACCTGGTGTGTCAATTTCAAAAACAATATGATCAGCACCAGCCTCGATTGCTTCGTTTGTTGATCTAACTAAGAACGCCTCCAAACCTCGTTCAACTTGATTTTCAATTGGAATAATATAGACTAATTTATCTTTTGATGCACTTTTAGATATATTAGTGTTTAAATTAAAGAAGAAAACAAACATTAATATGATGAATAAGCTACGATAAATTATTTTTCTTTTATTAAATTGCATCAAATAGCTTCACCCCTTTAAACCTTCAGTATCACTGTCTTTAAAACGATTACAAATCTATTCTAAGTTTAACACAATGTGTTATTAAATTCAGTGATAATAAAAATTTATTATAAATAAAAACCTTTGTCAAAAAGATGACAAAGGTTTATTTATCATTAAACTAATTTTTCTTTTACTAACTGTTGAACTTTAGAACCATCTGCTTTTCCTTTAACTTTAGGCATTAAAGCACCCATTAATTTACCAAAATCTCGTTTAGAAGTTGCATTTACTTCTTCAATCGTTTGATCAATTAATTGGTCTAATTCTTCATCAGTTAGCTGTTTTGGCATATATACTTCTAAAATTTCAATCTCTGAATTTAAATTATCTACAAGATCAGAACGATCTGCTTTTTCAAACTCTTCAATAGAATCTTTGCGTTGCTTTAATTCTCGTGAAAGAATAGTTAATTCATCTTCTTCAGATAAAGTATCCACACCAAGTTTGATTGCTTCGTTTTGCAATGAGGCACGTACCATTCGAATAACACTTAATTTCTTACGATCTTTTGCTTTCATTGCTTGTTTCATATCTTCAGTTAACTTCTCTGATAATGACAACTATTTCTCACCCACTTTAATTATTTGCGTTTACGCGCAGCTTCAGATTTAAGCTTTCTACGAACACTTGGTTTTTCATAGTGTTCACGTTTGCGATATTCTGAAATTGTACCACTTTTTGATACATCTTTTTTAAAACGACGAAGTGCGTCTTCTAGAGACTCATTTTTACGAACACGAGTTGTTTTCGACATAATAAATTCCCTCCCTCCGGAGTAACGAAGCTTCTACTTAGACATTAAAGTATTTTAATTGTCTGTCTTAATTATAGTATAAGACAAGCTTATGGTCAACTCATGACAAACATTTACTTAATTTCATTCGAAGTGATAAGAAATAGCAGATAGAGCATAAAAAGACGCTGTTTCAGTCCTTAAAATGCGATTACCGAGCTTAACGGGTTTGAAGCCTGATGCTGTTAATTGATTAATCTCGTTTTTTGTAAAGCCACCTTCAGGCCCAATAAAAATAACTAATTTATCTCCTGGCTGTAACTTTTCAATTTCTCTTTGAAATTGATATGATGACTTATCTTTTTTTGCCTCATCTTCATATGCAATTAGTTTCACTTGATGATCTTGAGTTACTTCAATTAATTCTTTTAAGTTACCTGGTTCATACAGAGTAGGTATAACTTTTCGATAACTTTGTTCAGCTGCTTCTTTAATAATTTTATTCAAACGTATCATTCGTTTTTGGATTTTTTGTTTATTCCATTTAACAATCGAACGCTCTGCTGCATATAAATAAAAACTATGTGCACCTAACTCTGTACCTTTTTGCATAATTAAATCTAACTTGTCACCTTTGGGTAACGATTGGACAATAGACACTTTAATTGGCATTTCTGTTTGGCTTTCTTCGAGTGAAACAATTTGACTTTCGACAAATTCTTTATCTATTTGTGTTATTTTACAACGAGCAACTGTTTTATCTGGATGAATACAAATTATTTCATCATCAATTTCATTTCGCATCACTCTTTGAATATGATGAACATCATCACCAGTAATGATTACCTTATTTGTATCAGCGTTCCAATTAACTGCTTTAACGAAATATCTTTGCATCTTTTAACCTCATTTATTAAATTGCTTGAGCAATGAGCATTACCCAATGCTCCATTATTTCTTCTTTAATAATTTTAAAGTTATGTTGCTCTAATTTATTTTTTACTAGGTCTGCTTTTTTATCAATAATTCCTGATAAAACAAGATAACCATTTGGTTTTATAATTGCTTGCGCATCATCAATCAAATCAACGATTATCTCAGCAAGAATATTGGCTACAATAACATCTGCTTGTTTAGTAACACCTTTTAGTAAATTATTTTGTTTAGCTATAATCTCTGTATCAATATTATTAAATGCTTTATTAATATTTGTACTATTAACTGCCACTTCATCTAAATCATAGGCTGCTACACTTTTGGCTCCAAGCAAAACAGCAGCAATACTTAATACACCTGAACCACATCCAACATCAATCACTTCGTCATCTTTTTGAACAACTTGTTCTAAACCTCTAACACTTAAGATCGTTGTTGGATGTGTTCCTGTTCCAAAAGCCATACCCGGATCTAAGACAAGTTTTAACTCATCTTCACCTAGTGTATAATCTTCTTCCCAATTAGGGACCACTAAAAACTTATCTGATATTTTAGTGGGTTTATAATATTTCTTCCAGGATGTTGACCAATCTTCTTCATCAACGCTTGAAATTGTGTAAGTAATTTCTTCGACTGGTATTTGAAATTGAGCTAGTTCATTAATTTCTTTTTTGATGGTTGCTAATTTTTCATCAAATTCTTCATTATCAATAAGATAACCTTTTAGATATATCCCTTCTTTTGGGTATTTAGATGTATCAATATCATAAATTTCACCGAAACGAGTAGGGCGCTCAGCTTCTAAATCTAAAGGATCTTCAATAATTACGCCATTTGAGCCATTTTCATTTAAAATATGGGTAATTAATTCTTCTGCTGCCTGATTGGTATGAATTAATATTTCATTCCACTTCATTTTTATTCGCCTTTAAAAGCTTTTTTAAATTTGTCAAAAAATGAATCTTCTTTATCTGACAGATCATCATCTGAACTTAGCTCATGAAACTCTTTTAAAAGTTCTTTTTGACGTGATGTCAGTTTTTTCGGTGTAATAACGCGCACCTGAATATGTTGATCACCTTGTCCGTAACCTCTCACATTCGGTGCTCCTTTACCTTTAAGTCTAAATGTTCGTCCCGTTTGAGTACCTGCTGGAATTTTTAATTTTACATTACCATGAACAGTTGGCGCTTCAACTTCATCACCTAATGCAGCTTGTGTAAATGAAATTGGTAATTCTAGGAATATATTGTCGCCTTCACGTACATAAAATTCATGATCTCTAACATGAGCAACCACAAATAAATCACCTGGAGGTCCACCATTTATTCCCGCCTCACCTTTACCAGCCAACCTAATTTGTTGGCCATTATCAATTCCTGCTGGGATTGATACTTTAATTGTAACTTGTTTTTCTACACGGCCTGATCCATGACATGTCTCACATTTTTCTTTAATGATTTGACCTGTTCCACTACAGTAATTACATGTACGACGATTTACAACTCGACCAAATGGTGTATCTTGTTCCACGTTTAATTGACCTGAACCTTGACAGTGGCTACATGTTTCTGGTCTTGTTCCTTTTTTAGCTCCTGAACCATCACATGTGCCACAATTTTCTTCTTTTGGAACTTTAATTTCTGTTTCTTTTCCAAAAATAGCCTCTTCAAATGTTAAGGTCATCGTATATTGTAAATCATTTCCTTGTCTAGGTGCATTAGGATCTTGTCGTCCACCGCCACCAAAGAACATATCAAAAATATCACCGAATCCTTGGCCACCACCGCCACCAAAGCCATGACCACCGCCAAAACCTTGTTGTGTACTTGCATGACCAAATTGATCATACTGTGCACGTTTTTGATCATCTTTTAAGACTTCATAAGCTTCTTTTACTTCTTTAAATTTATCTTCTGCATCTTCTGCTTTATTAACATCAGGATGATATTCTCTTGCTAATTTACGATATGCTTTACGAATATCTTGCTTGGAAGCGTCTTTCTCTACGCCAAGCACCTCATAAAAATCTCGTTTACTCAATATAATTCACTCTCCCGTACTTTTTTCAATCATTATAATCTTATCACTATGTCGAATCGACTTGCAAATTGTTCGTTAAAAAAGTCAAAGTCATGTGATTACGTGACTTTGACTTTTTTATTTAACCTATTTATCTTCTTTTTTATCTTCTGCCTCATCATCAACTTCTTCATAATCAGCATCTACTACATCGTCTGCTGATTCGCCGCCTTCTGCACCTTCAGCTGCTTGTTGCTCTTGAGCCATTTGTTCATATAATTTAACTGACAATTGTTGTACTTGCTCTTCTAAAGCTTCTTTCTTAGCTTTAATATCTTCAATATCATCTGATTCTAAAGCTGTTTTAAGCGCTTCTTTAGCTTCTTCTGCTTGAGCTTTCTCTTCTTCAGATACTTTATCTTCTAAATCTTTTATTGTTTTATCTGTTGTAAAGACTAACTGATCTGCTTCGTTACGAAGATCAATTTCTTCACGACGCTTTTTGTCTTCTTCAGCATTTTCTTCAGCATCTTTTACCATTTGATCAATTTCTTCATCTGATAAACCTGATGATGACTGAATTGTAATTGATTGTTCTTTGTTTGTACCCATATCTTTAGCACTTACGTTAACAATACCGTTCGCATCAATATCGAACTTAACTTCAATTTGTGGAACACCACGTGGTGCTGGTGGAATATCTGTCAACTGGAAACGACCTAATGTTTTGTTGTCTGCAGCCATTTCACGCTCACCTTGTAAGACATGAATGTCAACTGCTGTTTGGTTATCAGCTGCTGTTGAGAATACTTGTGATTCACTCGTTGGAATCGTTGTATTTCTTTCAATTAAACGAGTCGTAACTGAACCCATTGTTTCAATTCCAAGTGATAACGGTGTAACGTCTAGTAAGACAACGTCTTTAACATCACCTTGTAAAACACCTGCTTGGATTGCTGCACCTAAAGCAACTACTTCATCTGGGTTAACGCCTCTTGATGGTTCTTTACCAATTTCTTTTTCAATTGTTTCTTGTACAGCTGGAATACGTGTTGAACCACCTACTAAAATTACTTTATCTAAATCACTTGCAGATAAATCAGCATCTTTAAGAGCTTTTTTAACAGGAATCATTGTGCGTTCAACTAATTCTGATGTTAAATCATCGAATTTAGCACGTGATAAAGTCATTTCTAAATGGAGTGGACCTGCATCTCCTGCTGTAATAAATGGTAATGAGATTTGAGTTTGTGAAACACCTGATAAATCTTTTTTAGCTTTTTCAGCTGCATCTTTTAATCTTTGTGTAGCCATTTTATCTTTAGATAAATCAATTCCATTTTCTTTTCTAAATTCAGCTACCATATGCTCAATAATTAAGTCATCAAAGTCATCTCCACCTAGGCGATTATCTCCTGCTGTTGAAATAACTTCAAATGTACCATCACCAATATCTAAAATAGATACGTCAAATGTACCTCCACCTAAGTCGTAAACAAGAATTGTTTGGTCTTCATTTTCTTTATCAATACCATATGCTAATGCTGCAGCAGTTGGTTCGTTAATAATTCTTTCTACTTCAAGTCCTGCAATAATACCTGCATCACGTGTAGCTTGACGTTCAGCATCATTAAAGTAAGCAGGAACTGTAATAACTGCTTTTGTTACTTTTTCACCAATATAGTCTTCAGCATATGATTTTAAATGTTGTAAGATAGCTGCTGAAATTTCTTGTGGTGTATGCTCTTTACCAGCAGCTGTCACTTTATAATCAGTTCCCATATGACGCTTAACAGACTGAATTGTATCAGGGTTAGTTACTGCTTGACGCTTAGCAACTTCACCTACTTGACGTTCTCCATCTTTAAATGAAACAACAGATGGTGTTGTTCTATTTCCTTCAGGGTTAGTTACTACAACAGCTTCTCCACCCTCCATTACTGAAACAACTGAATTTGTCGTACCTAAGTCAATTCCTATAATTCTACTCATTTTTAATTATCTCCCTTTTCCATATATTAATTAGTTTATTTATTTACCTTAACCATTGCTGGTCTAATAACTTTATCTTTTAACAAATAACCTTTTTGTAATTCTTCAACAATAATGTTAGAAGCAACATCTTCTTCATCAGTTTGCATTACAGCATGATGTAGATTTGGATCAAATTCTTCTCCTTTTGCTTCCATTGGTTCAACATCATTGGTTTTTAGTGCTTCAAGTAATTGGTTATATACCATTGTAATACCGTCAATGATTCCTTTATTAGCATCATTAACTTCGACTTGAAGTGCACGCTCAAAGTTATCAATTACTGGAATAATATCATTAGCTAAGTCTAATGATTTATATTTTCGCTCTGATATCTTTTCTTTTTCAGTACGCCTTTTATAATTATCATACTCAGCTTGTACTCTTAAGTATCGATCGTACAATTCATCTTTTTCTTTCCTTAATGAGTCTAATTCATCCGACTCATTGGTCTCTTCTGTTTCTTCTTTTGCAGATGTGTCTTCTACTTCTGCATCAATAATTTCAATTTCATCTTCTTCTAAGACGTCAGGATCATTTTCATGGTCCTCTTGTTTAGTAGTTGTATTATCTTGAGTCATGATTGTACCTCCTATATAAATTAGCCATGTTAAACTTTATCATGAATAATCATAATTTAAAAACTTTTTACTTACTCTTTATCTTCTGCCTGTCTAAGTAGCTGTGACAGTTCATTTGATAAGCTTTTTAAAAGAGTAATAACTTTTTTGTATTCCATCCGCGTAGGACCTAATAAACCAATTGTTCCCATTTGATTTAAGCCTAAGTTATATGATGAAGTAATGAGACTTAAATGATTAATTGCATCATTTTCATTTTCATTACCTATTGTCACTTTAATACCTGAAGATGGGCTTTCAAGTAATTTTGCAATTTTTTCTTCATTTTCCATCATCGTATAAAGTGAATAAACTTTTTCAATATCTCTAAATTCTGGTTGCGTTAAAAGATTTGTCTGACCACCAATAAAAACTTTAACCGGTTGTTCATAACGCATAACAGACTTAAGATATGTGTACATCTGATCATATTGATTAATATGCTTTTTCATTAAATTATAAATTTCTGTTTCAAGCATTTTCTCTAAATGAATAATTGGAACATTGTATAATTTCTCATTTAGAATATTTACAAGTTTTTCTAAGTCATTAACATTCAACCCACTTGGAATAGTGACCGATCGATGTTCAACATGTCCTGTGTTTGTAACTAAAATAGCAACAGCTAATTGAGGAGATATTGTTATAAATTGAATTTGTTTTAATCTTGCTTTAATAACATCTGGACCTAAAATAATTGTCGTATAATTTGTTAATTTAGATAATAAATCTGCTGATGTCTGAACAATTTGTTCATACTCATAAATATTATCCTCAATCATATGAGTTAATAAATCAACTTCCTTATTTTTAATAGACGGTCCAATAACATGATCAACATAGTACCTATAACCTTTTTCAGACGGTATACGCCCAGAAGATGAATGTGTTTTTTCTAGAAGACCTAAATCCTCTAAATCAGCCATAACGTTTCGAATCGTTGCTGCACTTAAAGATATTTTTTCATTTTTTGAAAGAACACGTGATCCAACTGGTGTTGCCGTTTGAATAAAATTATCAATAATAGTTTGTAATATGATTAATTGTCTATCTGTTAACATATAATCACCTCTGTTAGCACTCGCACATCTTGAGTGCTAATGCTAATTATAAATTAACAAATTATGTTTATCTTGTCAATAAAGAAGCTTACTCAATAAAAAGTAGCTCTAGATATCTAGAGCTACTCAATTTGGTAGAGTAGTACTAACCTCAATAACATGTATTCCACTACTTAAAAATATTAAACATATATTAATCATCATCTAATTGCAGCACTGACATAAAGGCTTCTTGTGGAACTTCAACTGACCCAACCATCTTCATGCGTTTTTTACCTTCTTTTTGTTTTTCTAATACTTTACGTTTACGTGAGACATCTCCCCCGTATAATCCAGCAGTAACATCTTTTCTTACTGCTTTAATTGTTGACCTTGCAACAATAGAATTACCAATCGCTGCTTGAACAGGTACTTCAAATTGTTGTTTTGGTATTAAATCTTTTAATTTATTTACAATTTGCTTTCCTCTATTGTAACTAAAATCTTTATGAACAATAAGTGATAATGCATCAATTGGTTCATGATTCAGTAAAATATCCATCTTCACAAGGTTCGATGGTTTATTAGCTATAAATTCATAATCTAAAGAAGCATAACCTTTTGTATGAGATTTTAATTGATCAAAGAAATCAAAAACAATTTCTGATAATGGCAATTCATAAATAACATTGACACGAATGTCATCTAAATATTGCATGTCAATGAACTGACCACGTTTTCTCTGACAAAGTTCCATAACTGGTCCGACATAATCGTTCGGCACCATCACAACTGCTCTAACGAATGGCTCATAAACTTCTTCAATTTCCTGAGCATCTGGCATGAATGATGGGTTATCAACTTCAACAACTTCACCATTTGTTTTTTTAACTTCATAAATAACACTTGGCGCTGTTGTAATGAGGTCAATATTAAATTCTCTTTCAATTCTTTCTTGAATAATCTCCATATGAAGCAATCCTAAGAAACCTGTTCTAAAACCAAAACCTAAAGCTTGAGATGTTTCTGCTTCGTACTGCAAAGCTGCATCGTTTAATTCTAAGCGTTCTAAAGCTTCTCTTAATCCATTATAGTCATCTGAAGAAACTGGGTATAATCCACAGAATACCATTGGATTTAATTGACGATAACCTTCAAGTGCTTCACTTGCTGGATTATTAGCTAATGTTATTGTATCTCCTACTTCAGTGTCTTTAACTTCTTTCATAGCAGCCGTTAAAAAGCCTACATCTCCTACTGTTAGTTTATCTTTATTGACAGGTGAAGGTGTGGATACACCTAGTTCTAATACTTCGTATTCCTTACCACTAGCCATCATTTGAATAGTATCACCAACTTTAACTTCACCTTCTTTAATACAGATATACGCAATAACACCACGGTATGAATCGTATAAAGAATCAAAAATTAAAGCTTTTAATGGTTCATTCTTATCACCAGATGGAGGTGGAATGCGTTCAACAATTGCTTCCATAATTTCATCTATTCCGATGTTGTCTTTAGCTGAAGCTAAAATTACATCATTCGGATCCACTCCAACAATATCAACTAATTCTTGAGTTACTTTTTCAACATCTGCGTTTGGTAAGTCAATTTTATTAATAACCGGAATAATTTCTAACTCATTATCTAAAGCTAAATAAACGTTTGCTAAAGTTTGCGCTTCGATACCTTGTGCCGCATCAACAACTAAAATAGCACCTTCACAAGCTGCTAAACTTCTTGATACTTCATAAGTAAAGTCGACGTGTCCAGGAGTATCAATTAAATGGAAGGTATATGATTCATCTTTTTTATCTTTGTATTCTAATTGTACAGCGTTTAATTTAATTGTAATACCACGCTCACGTTCTAAATCCATACCATCTAAATATTGTTCTTTCATTTCACGTTGAGTTAAGGATTGTGTATTTTCTAAAATTCGATCAGCTAATGTTGATTTACCATGATCAATATGAGCAATAATCGAAAAATTTCTTACATTTTCATTTCGTTTATCCATAATTAATGTTCACTCCTGCATTTTCTTTCATCTAGTACATTCTTTATTATAGCAATCAATAGCGTCTGTTTCAATGACAATGTCTAATATACGCTATTCAATTTAATTTTGCTTGTAATTATTTTTTAAAAAAATCTTGAATTCCCTTAAATAATTTGTTAAGATGAAGGTTGTCTATCTACGAGTTGATAGTTATAAAAATAATTGATAGCTTAAAGATAAGAATCATATTATTTTAGGAGGTGACTTAATGGCTAATTTAAAGTCTGCCATCAAGCGAATTAATACTAATAACAAAAAGCATGATCAAAATCAATCAGTAAAATCTGATATGCGTACACACATTAAACAAGTTGAAAAGTTCATTGAAGCAAATGAAGTTGATCAAGCAAAAGAACATTTCAATACAACTGTACAAAAAATTGATAAAGCCGTACAAAAAGGTGCTATTCACCGTAATAATGGTGATCGCCAAAAATCTCGTCTTGCTAAGAAGATTAATTCAATTACAGCTTAATTAAAAAACTGTCAAACTATAATAGTTTGACAGTTTTTTTATGTCTGTTGAATCATCATGTATAGAAGTAACTCAAAAGCAATAGTCTTCTCCATTTGCCCACTTTTAATAATTTTATCAGTTTCAGCAATTTCACGCATAATATATTCTAAACGTTCAACTGAAAACTGTCTGCTTCTTTGCACGGCTAATTTAATGACATAGGGATGAGCTTTAATATGCTTTTGCAACTCATTTTCTCTCATACCAGATTGAAGTAACAATTTCACTTGTAAAATGATTCTAAATTGATAAGCAAGTAAAGCAAGCAAGGCAATCGGTTCTTCATTTGCTTTTTTTAAATCAGTTGCAATGTGAATGGCATCTTTTAAATTCCGCTTTAATACAGCATCAACTAACTCAAGTGCTGATTGTGATGTGCTAACTGAAAGTAGTTGCTTAACCGTCTCTAGCGAAACTTGAGTGTTTTTTCCTGAATACATCGCTATTTTTTCGATTTCATTTTCTAATAACACTAAATTATTAGAGAGTTCCGCTTCAATTAATTGCAAAGCTTCATTAGAAAATTGAATATAATGTTCTTTAGCTAACATCGTAATCCATTTTTTCATTTCATAATCTTTTATAGGTGAACAATCTGCAACAACTGCATGTTTATTAATTAACTTAGCTATTTTTTTTCGACCATCGATTTTTTCATAGTTTGCTATCATGACAATATGTGAATATTCAGGTGGATTTAGCAAATATTCTTCAAATTTAAATACATCATGGATAAATGGTAATTTATCTGGTCTTGCTTTTAGAAAAACCGGATTATGAAGAAATATTAATTTCTTTTCACTAAAGAAAGGTAACGTCTCAGCGTTCATTATAACTTCTTGAATTGATGTTTCCGCTAAATCATAATGATGTGTTTCCCCTTCAACTTTTTCACCTAAAGATTTAGTAAGGTTTTTGACTAATTCATTAATAAAATAATTTTCTGTTCCTTTTAATAAATAAGTACTCGCAATATTACCTTTTTTTATATCACTTAACACTTTCATATACGACATTATTATCAATCCTTATTTTTACAGATAGATTAATCATAGCAAATTTCTTTAATAATTGATATAATTAAAACAATGCTAGGCATGTTACTTGAGACCAGTAATTTTATTAATGTTTCAAGTGGCTTTTTATCTACATATACATTATAATTACATAAGAATACAGGAGGGATTAACATGAATGAATTTGAAAAAGACCCACAATACAAGGGAAGCGACGTTGTTGATTCTATTAAAGGATTTACAGCTTCACTCGTATTTTTCATCATGATTTTTGGTATTGGAGTAGTTATTAGTTTAATTAACTAAATGATAATAAAAAGCATCACTACATTTATGTAGTGATGCTTTTTATTTTAAATAATGATTAAAATACGCTTCCTTTGTTTTTATATTAAACACATATTCTATTGCGCCGTCTTGATCTGTTCGATAAACTGAAATACCGTATGCTTGCAAACGTTCAATTATATTTGGTGTCGGATGACCATAAACATTATTTTCACCTGCTGAAATTAAGGCATACCGTGGTTTAATTGTTTCTAAAAATGTTTCATGAGTTGAAGTATTACTACCATGGTGACCTACTTTTAATACATCAACTTTAAGTTTAGGAAATGTTTTAATTAAATCTAATTCATTACTTGTACTAGCATCACCATTAAACAACCAAGAAATTCCTCCAATTTTACTGTAGATAATTAAGGAATTATCATTTTCATCATGGTAATCTTTGACAGGATGTAACACTTGAAACTTCAAATTACTTCTTTCAAACATTTTTGTTGGTTGGATAACTGTTAACTTTGTTTTATTTTCTTTAAAAAGTTCAAGTAATTCTTTTTCAACTGGGTGATACGGACTAATGAATACTTCTTTCACATGAAATTCTTCTAAAAGAAATTGCAAACTGCCTGTATGATCAATATGATCATGACTTAAAAAAACACCATCAATTACATCAATCCCACGATAGTAAAGATAGGGTTTAATAACTTGATTATAAACTGTTTTTGTCGCTTTCATGTCAGTAAATGAAAAGTGAGACCCCGCATCAATCATAAACACTCCTTCACGATAAGGTAATTCAATCATAATCGCATCTCCTTGACCTATGTCTAACATCGTCACCCTACCTTTAGATGAATAAGTTTCTTTTGTGTTTAGATAAAAGATCATTAATATAAAAGCCATTCCAAAAATAATTGATTGTTTCATTCGATACTTTTCTAGACTCCACATAAAACTAAATAGTATAAGATAATATATCAAAAAATGATTCATATTTAATTCCCCAACAATAAAATGTTCTGGAAATAAGTCATTTAATATAAATAAATACTTTAAAAACAAGTGATGAATCGACTGAAATAGACCATCAAAAGAGGCAATAATAAATGAAGGTAATAATAAACTTATTAACATCAAAAACATCCCAGGAATTACTATAATTGTAAAATACGGAATGACGATAATATTAAGGAGAATTGATAAAGGTTGAAATACATTAAAGTAATGGAGTTGAAGAGGTAAAATGATAATTTGTGAGATAAAGCTAATTTGCAATGATTGAATCAGTCGGTTATTTGTCTGACTTAACCATTTTGAGGAGATTAATAAACTGAATGTAACAGCAAACGAAAACTGAAATCCGATATGGTTAATTAACAGAGGATTTATAATTAGAAGACTTATAAAAACAAGACTTAAAATATCACTTGGTAATAATTTTATTTTTAATAAATTCAAAACAATAAAGAGTATCACCATAAAGCTTGCTCTAATAACTGAAGGTTCTGCACCGGAGAGTATTGTAAAAAGAGGTAATGCAATAATAATAAGTATTTGTGTTCTTTCAATCGTTAGCTTAAGTAGTTTTGTAAATATCGCATAGAGAATTCCTATAAAAATAGCCGTATGAAGTCCTGATATTGCTAATAAATGAGAGATATTCCAATGTCTAAAAATTTCAATAACTTCTGTGTTAATAAAGCTATCCTCACCTAAAACTAAAGCAATTAACCAACTACTAGAAAAATCACTATAATTTTCCTTTAGCAGAAATATAAGTTTATTTCTAATACTCCATATAGGTGTAAATAAAGTTTTTTTACCACAAATAATATCATCTATTTTTTTAACAACAATTTCTGAATGAATTCCTTGATCAGCTAAATATTTTGCATAATCAAACTGACCTGGATTTGATTTTGGCTTTTGATTGTTTTGTTTTCCTTTAATAACACAACTTCTACCTGTTTCAATATTTTTAAGAGCACTTTTAACTTCTCGAACATCTTTTTCATAAAAATATCTAATATTAATTTTCACCTCTTTATTTTGTATAAGCGTGAAAAATAAAGAGGTGTCTTTTAAATAAACTTGAGAATTTATTCTTCCTTTAAGAACGACCTGATCATCTATTGTGTTTTCAGGCTTTAATTGGTTTGTTATATTAGGTAAAAAAATTATGCTACTGATGAGTACAATAAACGTCACGCATATAAAGTTAATATTTAATGTTTTTATAACTCCTAAATAGATTAACCAAATTACATAAAATAGTATCATTAGATAATTAGTAGTTTGAATAGATATAAAGCTGACTAAGATAGCAACAGCTATAACATGTAAATGACCTTGCCAAATCGAAGTAACCTCCTTTAATTTTTTATTAATTTCACGGAGATATCTGTTAGAGGTGCTCGAATCACTTCAACACCCGCTTCTTCAAATAATCCAATAGCTAGTGGATCATTTCTATAATCTGACCCATAATAAACTTTGACAACACCTGCTTGAATTAATTGTTTAGCACAATGAATACATGGAAAATAGGTTACATAAACTGTTGTTTCTTCTGTTGAAACCCCAAAACGAGCACATTGTAAAAGTGCATTTACTTCAGCATGAATCGTTCTTACACAATGGTTATCAACTACTAAACAACCTTTATCCATACAATGGTCACCATCAGATATACTACCATTATAGCCACTTGCAATAATTCGATTATTCTTTACAATAACAGCACCCACACTAAGTCTTGTGCATGTGCTTCTTAATGATACTAATTCAGCCTGAGCCATGAAATACTGTTGCCAACTTACACGTGAATCTTTCATACATATCCTCCTAAATTAATTATGGGGCTTGAATGTCATCTCTAATTGACTCTAAAGTTTTCTCCCCTATGCCCGATACATTAAGTAAATCATCAACATCTTTGAACATACCCACCTCATCACGATAAGTGATAATTGCTTCAGCTTTAGATGGACCGATTCCTGTTAAAGTAGTTAAATCTTCAACTGTTGCCTGATTAAGTTTTATTTTATCATTATTTATATTTGATTGTGGTACAAATGATTCCGTTCCTTCTTCTGTTTTTCGAGGAACTTGAATAATCATTTCATCAATTACTTTTTGAGCTAAATTTAATTGATTTTCATCTGCATGATCTGTAAGTCCTGAAGCAAGTTGAATAACATCATGAACGCGCATTTCTGAGTTGACTTCATAAATACCAGGTTGATTTACTTCTCCTTTTACATCAACTACGATAACCTCTTGGTGATTACTTTGTTCATTTTCTGCTTCTACTTCATTGATTAAATCAAATTCAATCTGCTCAGTTAAGTTATCTGGTTGATTTTGTTGATTATAGAGATAGAAACTGATTAGTGCCAGTAAAGCTATAACAATTAAAATAATGCTAGACTTGTTTTTAATCTTTTCTAACACATTTAATCACAACCTTTATATATAATCTTATTTAGTATATTCATTTTTAAGTGACTTGTAAAATAGAATAAAATATAAAAATAACCTAGAAAATTATTTTCTAGGTTATTTCTTTGCAGTAATAAATATTCGGTCAGTTTCTTCTGTTATTTCTTCATTTTCTAAATCATAATTCACGCTAATTTTAATTTGTCTAAAACCAGATTTTTTTAAGGCATCCAGATAAAATGTATGAGAAAAAACTTGTTGTTTATGATCTTCAGTTATTTTTCTATACATGCCAGTTGAAGTTTTAACAAAAAACGTCATTTCATGTTCCATAGCACCTATCTCATCACCTGGATGACATTCCCAAATATAAGCTGTATTTTCACTAACATCCGCAAAGGTATGATTAATTAAATGCTGGAGCACATAATCTTGTGAGTGAATATCAAAAGCAAAAATTCCATTATTAGCTAAGCTATGATAAACGAGATTAAACACTTTTTCTACGTCACTTGCTTCTGTTAAATAATTAATCACATCACAATAACTGACAATTAAATTAGTTTCAGTAAATCCTTCTAGTTCTCTTATATCTTGGTGAATCAACTTAATATCTTTTCCTTGATCTGCTGCTTTATTCTTTGCTACTGATAACATTTCCTGAGAGTAATCTACACCTACAACATCATTTGAATAGTTAGTTAACCCTAATGTTATTTCACCAGTGCCGCATCCTAGATCAACAATCCTTGGATTAACGAGTTCATTTTTATTCATAATATCTTCTGTAAATTTAAGCCAATTATTATAAGGCGCATGGCTCATCAACTCATCATAAAAGTAAGCAAAATTTTGATAAGTCATTTTATTTAATATCTTTCAATTCAACTTGTTCAGCGTCGCCCCATAATCGCTCTAAATTATAATGGCTACGTTCATCTGAATGGAATATATGACAAATGATGTCATTAGCATCAACTAAAATCCAACGTCCCTCATTAAATCCTTCCATACGTGTGACCGAATAATCAATAGCTTCTAAATCATTTTTTATCGTTCTTGCAATCGCTTGAACTTGTTTTTCGTTTGAAGCTTCAGCTATGACAAAATAATCTGCCACAGGTGTTACTTTTTTCATATCAAGAACTACGATATCTGCTGCTTTTGTATCTTGACAGCTCATAATAATTGTTTCTAACATTTTATTATTTTTCATAAATTAATGATCCCCTTTAAGTTTAATTAAATAATTATAAGCATCAAGTGTGCCTGGATAGACAACTGCTTCTAAACTGACTAAGTAAGGAATGGATGCTTTAAAAATTAATAGAGCCGCTTCATGTAAGTCTTGTTCAGCCATCTTGCGAATCTTATCAATACCTGCTATTTTTCGTTCTGGCTCGATAAAATCTGCGATAAAGACAATTAATTCAACTTGATCCATATTTTCTCGGCCCGTTGTATGATATTTAATCGCATTTAGTATCGAACGGTCATCTATACCTAGGCTATATTGGGCATAGTGAGCACCAACATGCGAATGCCATAATTCTTTATTATAATTAAGTAAGTCAGCATCGATATGATGTTCAATAATATAATTTTTTAAATCATCTTCACTTTCACATTTTGAATAGTCATGTAATGCACTAGCAATTTCTACTTGTTGTTGATTAACATTGTGGATTTCTGCTAACTTAATTGCTGTTTTCATTACCCTAACAGTATGATCATATCTACTTTTGGAAACATTTTTTTTAACTTTCGAGAGTATTTTAGTTATTTCCATATAAATTAAACTCCTTTATATAAGCATAAACATTTTCTGGAACTAAATATTTTATTGATTGTTGATTTTTAACCCGCTTACGTATATCAGTTGATGAAATATAAACGTTAGGTATCGTCTTTTTAATAATTGGATAATCACTTTCCAAACTATATCCTATTCGACTAACGCCAACAAAGGTCATTAATTCTGTTAATTCATCAATTGATTCCCAATTAGGTAAATATTCAACCATATCTGCACCGATAATAAAATAAAATTCATTATTAGGATACATTTTGGTTAAGTATCTCATTGTGTGAATCGTATATGATTTATTTGTTTGCTTTAATTCCCAATCATTTATTTTGAAGTACTGATTATCTGAAATGGCATGCTTTGTCATTTCATACCTTTGTTGACTCGTTGCTTGAGATGAATCTTTATGAGGTGAGTCATAGGTTGGGATAAACCAAATTTCTTCTAACGATAACTCTTCTCTTATCATATTAGCTACAATTAAATGTCCGGTATGTGGTGGATCAAAAGTTCCACCTAAAATACCTACTTTTTTCATAAATGTTCATCCTATTCATTAGGGTAATTGAATATTTTTATTTTCACGCGATTCTTTATACAAAACAATTGTACTACCTATAACTTGTACAATATGAGCGTTTGCTTGTTCTGCTAAATCATCTGCAATATCATTTTTATCTATATCACAATTTTGTAAAACTGAAACTTTAATTAATTCTCTTTTTTCTAAGATATCTTCAATTTGTTTGACTAGATTTTCATTAACACCTAATTTACCAACTTGAAAAAGTGGTTTTAAATGATGAGCCTCTGAACGTAAATAACTTTTTTGTTTACCTGTTAACATTTTAATCAACCTTCCAAAATTTTCTCTAATTTTTTATCCATATTTCCTACATCTACTTGAGTTTCTGTCCAAATATTAAAAGCTAATTGTGCTTGATATAATAACATCGTATGTCCTGTATGAATCTGAGCGCCTTTTTCTTGTGCAGACTTTAAAAACTGTGTCATGATAGGTTGATATACAATATCACTTACAATAACATTCGGTTTTAATTTATTTAGATTCACAATTTCCTCTGCTACATTGGGCTTCATACCTACTGAAGTCGTTTGTACAATTAAATCATATTGATCTAATACCTGTTCAGCTGCTTGCAAGCTCATGACTTTTGTTTCGCCTTTAGTAAATGTTTTTTTAATTTCTTCAGCTTTTTCTATTGTTCGATTAGCAATATCTATATTTAGGTAACCACTGCCCTTTAAACCATTATATATCCCTCGAGCTGCTCCACCTGCTCCGAGTAATAATATTTTTATATCTGTTGTTTTAATTTTTGGATATGCCATTTCAAGTGATTTAACATAACCCAATCCATCGGTGTTATAGCCTATTAATTGACCCTTATAGTTTAAAACTGTATTTACTGCACCAATACGTTTAGCTTGATCATCTAATGAATCGAGCTCTGAGATAATCTTTTCTTTATAAGGTACAGTAATATTAAAACCGTTTATGTTTCTTTCTCTTAATTCAGCAATTGCTTGTTTAAAATCTGTATTTAGATCAATTTCAAATATTTCATAACTACCAGTTATATTTGTTTTTTCCATAAATTGAGTGTGTATCCACGGTGATAATGAATGTTTAATTGGATAACCAATTAATCCAAATAGATAAGTCATTTATTCAAATCTCCTTAAAAAAATGATTTTCTAATCGATGTTGATGTTCCCTTGGGACTATGAGCAGCTACAGTGACGTCCCCTGTTTTTGCTGTAATCCAACCAAGTCCGGGAAATACAATATCTGACTGACCTGGTTCAATTTTATACGTGCTTTCAGTTAGTTTAGGTAAGCTTTTTAATGTTTCTTTATTAGGTGGCGTCAATAATTTACCTAATTGTTTGTCATATAGCTCATCGGCATTATCTAATTTAGTTCGATGAATCGGTACATCATTAGCAAAATAACAAACAAATGACTGTTTATCCCCTTTAATAAAATCAAAACGACCTAGGCCACCAATAAATAATGTTTGGCCACTATTTAATTGATATGTTCTAGCTTTTACTTCTTTTCGAGGAGTAATAATTTTTAAATCCTTATTAGAAACATAATGAGCCATTTGATCTGGATTAACTATCCCTGGTGTATCTATTAAACTGGCTCGGTCATCCAGTGGTATTTCAATAAATCCAAGTGTCGTACCTGGAAAATAGGATGTTGTTATAACTTCTTTAAGTCCTGTTGATTCATTAATATAGTTATTAATAAATGTTGACTTACCAACATTTGTTATTCCTACTACATAAATATTATTACCTTGACGATATTCTTCCATTTTTTTAGCAAGTTCTTTCATTCCTAAACCGCTTGCTGATGAAATTAAAAAGACATCGATGACATTTAAATTAGCCTCATTTGCTAATTGCTGTAACCATTGTTTTAATTTTCTCTCATTAGTTGATTTAGGTAATAAATCAATTTTATTTCCCACAAGAATAATGGGATTATTACCAACAATTCTTGGTAAACTGCTAATTAATGTGCCATTAACATCAAATAAATCAATCAAATGAACAATTAATCCTTTTGATTCACCTATCGAACTTACCATTGAAAGAAAATCATCATCTGTTAAAGATACTGGTATATGTTTGTTATAATGTTTTAATTGAAAACATCTTTTACATAAAACATCTTCTTTTTCAATCGACGATGCAGGTACAAAACCTAATGCGTCTTTATCTTTCGACTGTAAAGTTATACCACATCCGCCACAAAAATAAATATCACTCATCTATTTTTCTCCTTTTCAATTGACCTTTTCTGTAAAATCTTTCGAGCAATAAGCTTTCAATTTTTCTATTAAATTGTGTTATTGGTGCGTCACTTTCAACAAGTGGGTCGACCAAAATTGTATATAAGCCTGACATATTTCCACCTAAAATATCAGTTAGCAATTGATCACCTATAATTGCTACTTCATGTCTTTCTAGATTTAAATCTTCACATGCTTTACTAAATGACATAGGTAATGGTTTCTTTGCTCTTCCTATATAATAGATGTTTTGCGGATATGCAAAAGTTGACACACGATCAACTGAATTATTTGAAATAATAAGTAATTTAATTTCACTTGCTACAAATAGTTTGAACCATGCCTTTGCTTTTTTAGAAGCATGAGTTTGATTCCATGGTATAAGTGTATTATCTAAATCAATAATTAATCCTTTAATACCAATTTCTCTTAAATCTTCAGGAGTCAGATCATAAATTGAACTGATTTGTTTATTAGGTAAAAATTTATTTAACAATTCTGTCACCTCTATAATTATTTTACACATATCTTTTTCTATTATGTTACCTATTAACTAATAGCATAAGAATGTCTAGTTTAACATATTAATTGTTTCAATACTATTTCATGAACTGGTTTATCTTTAAAATTATTAATATTTAGTTTTTAATTTAAACAATAAATAGGGGGTGATTTTTTTCATAAGTCACAATCTTTTCATCTTAATTATATATTTTAATAAATTCCTTTATTTTTGCTATCATAATCATTATACTGTTTACTGTACGTGTAATTTTATGAAATAATTGCTTATAATAATTATACATATTTTCACGCAATATAACATATTTTGAAAAGGGGATTATTTTATGATTTTTGCAGTTTTTGCACCATTATTGGTTGCATTATTGATTCCGCAAGTAAGTAAAATTAAGCATAAAATACATACAGGTTATTTTGTTGCACTAGTACCTTTGTTTGTTTTTATTTATTTTATTCAATTTGTGGGCAAAGACTTTCAACCGGTCATGCAAACGGTTAATTGGATACCATCACTTGGTATAAATTTTGATTTCTATTTAGATGGATTAAGTCTGCTCTTTGTCTTATTAATAAGTGGTATTGGAACGCTAGTTGTTTTGTATTCTATTTATTACCTTGACCACACAGAAAGATTAGGTTCATTTTATGTTTATTTATTAATGTTTATGACTGCTATGTTTGGTGTTGTGCTTTCAGATAACGTGTTTGTTTTGTATTCTTTTTGGGAGCTTACATCAATTTCATCTTTCTTATTAATTGGGTACTGGCATTTTAATGAACGTTCAAGATATGGTGCGTTAAAGTCAATGCTTATTACTGTTTTTGGTGGCTTGAGTATGCTTGGTGGACTTATATTACTTTCAGTGATTACTAAAACAACGAGTATTCAAGCGATGATTGAGCAAACTGATTTAATTTTAAATCATACATATTTACCGTTAATTTTAATATTTATTTTACTCGGTGCATTTAGTAAATCTGCTCAATTCCCTTTCCACATATGGTTACCAGATGCAATGGAGGCACCTACACCAGTGAGTGCATACTTACACTCAGCTACAATGGTTAAAGCAGGAATTTATTTAGTAGCAAGATTTTCACCTATATTTTCTGGATATGAATGGTTCTTTATTAGCGTTAGTATTATTGGAATACTAACACTTTGTTGGGGATCATTTATGGCCGTTCGTCAAACGGATTTAAAAGCTATTTTAGCATATTCAACAATTAGTCAGTTAGGTATGATTATGGCTATGTTAGGCTTTGGTACAAAAGCTGCTATCTTTGCTGCTGTTTTCCATATACTAAATCACGCGACATTTAAAGGTAGTCTCTTTATGGTTGCAGGTATTATTGATATAAAAACAGGCACACGTGATATTAGAAAACTTGGTGGATTATTTACACTAATGCCAATTACAGCAACACTTGCTTTATTTGGTACATTTTCAATGGCTGGTGTCCCGTTACCATTTTTAAACGGATTTTATAGTAAGGAAGCATTCTTTACATCAACACTTGCTTTAAATGAAGGTAATTTAACAATAACTAATGTTTTAGTTACGATTATTCCTTATTTAGCTGTATTAGGTAGTATTTTCACATTTGTTTATTCAATGTATCTATTCTTTGATGTCTTTATGAAAAAAGATAAAGCTAAAATTGATTTAAACAAAAAATACGAACCAAGTTTAGGCATGCTTGTTTCACCATTTATTTTAGTCACAGGTGTTGTTTTAATTGGTTTATTACCAAACTTATTTAATCAAAGTTTCCTAGCACATGCAGCAACAAGTATTAGTGGTGAAACTGACTTTGCACAAATTAGTTATTGGCATGGGTTTAATACACCATTTATTATGTCACTTACTGTGTTAGGTATTGGAACAGTATTGTATACAACTATGAATAAATGGATGGGTATTTATTCAATTTTCTCAGGAAAATTAAGCTTTAATCGTGTCTATGATTGGTTAATTGAAAAGACTGATTTTGCTTCAGAAAAAGTAACAAAGTTTTATATGACTGGATCATTACGAACGTATATGTCAATTATTATTGCAACAATGTTTATTGTAACGTTTGTAACTATGTATTTAACAAATGGATTTGCAATTGACTTTAATGATGTTGCAGATGTAACAATCTTAGAACTTGTAGTGGTCGGTTCTATTCTAACCGCAGCAATTGCAACATTATTTTCAAATAATAATGTTGCTGCCATCTTAATTTTAGGTATTGTAGGTTATGGTGTTGCAATATTATTCGTTATCTATCGTGCACCAGATATAGCATTAACTCAGTTAGTTATTGAAACTGTTACAGTCGCTTTATTCTTACTTACGTTTTATCATTTCCCTAAATTAAAGAAAAGACAAGAACCAATTAAAACAAAAACTTTAAATATCTTTATATCTGCTGGATTCGGTTTGATGATGACTTTAGTAGGAATTTCAGCAGTAAGTAGTAATTGGTTTGATAAAATATCAGATTATTTCATCGAGACATCAGTTCCTCTTGGTGGTGGAAGCAATATCGTTAATGTTATTTTGGTCGATATGCGTGGAGTGGATACATTATTTGAAATTACCGTTTTAGGTATTGCTGTCTTTGCAATATTTGGACTTATTAAATTAAGAAAAGATAAGGGGGCAAAATAAAATGGAAATTATTATTTCAATTTTAGCAGGACTCTTATTTGCTGTTGGAGTTTATAATATTTTACAAAAACAGTTATTAAGAATTGCGATTGGAACAGGACTTATTTCCCATGCTGCCCACTTATTTATTTTGACAATGGGAAAACTTAAACGCGGTCAACCCCCTATCATTCAAGAAGGGATTACACAATATACTGACCCTCTGCCACAAGCTTTAATTTTAACATCAATCGTTATCAGTTTTGGTGTAACGAGTGTTATTTTAGTTTTAGCTTACCGAACGATTAATGAAAATGAGACAGATAATATTGAAGAGTTAAGGGGTAACGACAATGACTAATTTAGCAATTTTACCAATTATTATTCCATTATTTGCAGCAATTATTTTAGCTTTTACAACAAAAAAAGTTAAGCTCTCACGTGCTTTAGCTAAAATTTTTGCTGTGATTAATTTATTATTTGTAATTTATATTACTTACGAAGTATTTACAAATGGAAGTATTATTTTAGAAACAGGTGGATGGAAAGCGCCTTATGGCATTATATTTGTCGCTGATATCTTTTCTATTTTAATTGTACTTACTTCAAGTATTTTAACGACAGCAATTATATTTTTTGCTACGCGAACTGTTCCAGAACAAAAAGAGATACATTATTTTTATGCTATGGTTTACTTTTTAATTAGTGGTGTCTCAGGGGCATTTTTAACAGGCGATTTATTTAACTTGTTTGTCTTCTTTGAAGTCTTATTAATGGCTTCTTATGGACTTATTACACTCGGAGGCGGTAAGGCACAATTAAGAGAATCTTTAAAGTATTTGCTTATTAATTTGTTTTCTTCAATTATTTTTGTTACAACAGTTGCATTCCTATATTCTGTTGTTGGAACAGTCAATATGGCTCAAATTGCTGAACGTGTTTATGAAGTAGAACAACAAGGTATTCTGACAGCAATTGGAATTATTTTATTCTTTGTTTTTGCAACTAAAGCTGCTTTGTTTCCACTTTATTATTGGATGCCTAAATCATACGTTGTACCTAATCCAGTTGTTTCAGCTCTTTTTGGAGCATTACTTACTAAAGTAGGTATTTATTCAATTATCCGTGTCTTTACGTTAATTTTTATTTTTGAAACTGAATTAACACATACATTATTCTTATGGATTGCTGGTTTATCAATGATCTTTGGGGTGATAGGTGCTCTATCAACGAAAGATGTTAAAATGATTGTGGCCTATAATGTTATTCCTTCAATTGGATTTATTTTATATGGATTAGCTGTATTTAATCAAGACGCACTCAGTGGTTCTGTTTACTACTTGATTCATGATATGATTATCAAAGCAGCTCTATTTCTAATTGTTGGTGTTGTTGTATATGTTGCAGGTACTTCTAATTTGAAAAAAATGGGTGGCTTAATTCATAATTATCCCATATTAGGGTGGATGTTGTTTCTTTCAGCATTTGTTTTAGCTGGAATTCCACCGTTAAGTGGATTTATTGGAAAGTTACTACTGATTAAAGGATCTTTTGCAAATGATGAAGTTGTTATTGTTATTGTAGCTTTAGTCTCGAGTCTACTCATTTTATACTCGGTTATGAAAATATTTATTCAAGGATTTTGGGGGGAAAAACAAGTTGATCTTCCTATTAAATCGACAAAGGGTCTCCTATCACCGATTGTTTTTCTATTAAGTATTTCTGTTCTCTTAGGTGTTGGAGCAGAGTGGGTATATCCAAACATTGAATTAATCTCTGAATATTTATTAGATCCAGAAATATATATTAATTCAGTTTTAAAGGAGTAATCAACTATGGCCTTTCAAATTGTTGTCAATCTCATTATTTCTTTTATGTGGATGTTTTTAAGTGAAAGTTATACGTTTATCACATTTGTTATAGGTTATATTGTAGGTATTTTACTACTACTTATATTAAATAGATTTTTTAATGAACGTTTTTATTTAGAAAGATTCTATAAAATTATTGTATTGTTTTATATATTTATTCGAGAGTTAATTTTATCAAATGTTGATGTTGTTAAATTAGTCTATGCTAAAAAACCAAATTTTGAACCTGGCATATTCGCTATGCCAATTGATGTTAAAAAGAATTGGGAAATCACTTTACTAGCAAATTTAATTTCTCTAACACCAGGAACGTTATCGATTGCCATATCCGATGATAATAAAAATATTTTCATTCACGCAATGCATATCAACGAAAAAGAGCAATCGATTTATGATATTAAAAATACTTTTGAAAAGGCAATTATGGAGGTGACAAAATGACAAACATCATAAATTTTCTTGATTCTACTTTACATGTAATAACCATAATTTGTTTGTTTGGCATAGCACTTTCATTAATCCTTTTAATTTATCGTATTATTGTTGGACCATCTAATCCTGATCGAGCAATGGCTTTAGATGTCATCGGTGTTTGTTTAATGGCTGTTGCAGCATTAACTTCTATTTTAGTCATTACAACGAAGTTAACAGATGTTATTTTACTAATTGGTATTTTGTCATTTATTGGAACTCTAGCATTGGCAAAATACATAGAAATGGGTGTTTTAATTGAGCGCGACGATGATTGATTTACTGACGATTATTACCTATATTTTAATTATTCTCTTTTTATTAATCGGAACATTTTTCATCTTTTCAAGTGCCGTTGGAATAATTAGATTTCCTGGAGTTTTCACTCGATTACATGCTGCAACAAAAGCTCCAACACTAGGTATAGCTAGCCTTTTAATTGGAACATTTTTATTTTTATATGTTGCACATGGTTTACTAAGTGGAAAATTGTTATTAGCGATCATCTTTATCTTATTGACTAACCCAGTTGGTGGTCATATGTTATCAAGAGCCGCTCATAAAAGTGGTGTAAAACCATATTTAAGACATCGTGAAGATGAATACGAAGATTATATGAGAAAAAAAGATAAACCTGCTAAATAGCAGGTTTATCTTTTTTTTATAATTGTTTAATTGTTTCAATAATAACTTTAGCAGAATTTGTTGCTGCTTTTTCTAGAAATTCTTCAAATAAAATTGATGAATCTTTTCCTGCAATATCCGATAGTGCTCTAATGATTACAAATGGCGTCTGATAAGTATAACAAACTTGAGCGACACTCACTGCTTCCATTTCTGTTGCAACTATATCAGGAAAATTAGCTTTAATATGTTTGACTTGATTCTCTCGACCAATAAATGAATCGCCTGTTCCAATCAAACCAATATCAGCTGGTAAACCTAACTTTGTTACACTTTTTTTTACTAAGTTAATTAAATCTTTGCAAGCAACAAATGTTTCAGGCATCTGTGGTATTTGTCCAAGTTTATAATTAAATACTGTTGCATCAGCATCATGATGAATAACTTCACTTGAAATAATGATATCACCAACTGAATGCTTTTCTTTTAAACCACCTGCACTGCCTGCATTAATAACAAGCGAAGGATTAAAATGTTCATGTAAAATGGTTGCTGATATCGCTGCATTTACTTTACCGATCCCTGATTTCATTAAGACAACTTCTTTACCTGCTAATTGTCCTTTATAAAAATCTATTTGTGAAATGTTTGTTTCGGTTACTTCCGTCATTTTTGATTTTAATAAGGCTATTTCCTCATCCATAGCTCCAATAATACCTATTACCAATTATTTTCACCTATTTCTTGTCATTTCGTTTTAATTCTTCATACTTGGTAACTTTCCATCCTTTGTTGTCTATCCAAGTCAAGTAAACACGGTAGGTTTCTGTTTGCTTACCATTTGTTATTGTGGCTTCAACTTTTTTATTTCCGCCGTTTTCAACGCGCCATTCGATCATGTCAGATTCCGAAACGCCTGTAACTTGACTAACTGCTTTTTTAATTTCTTTTCTGTCTTTTGAACCATTAGAATAGTTAGTTTTATGAGTACCCTTTTGTGTTGTTCCTACGGGACTCCAATCACCACTATATGATTTAACTACATTTGAATCATTTGAACTTCCTTGTGTTTCTTTTACTTTTTCTTGTTCCTCTTTTTCTTTTTTCTCTTTTTCAGCTGCCTCTTTTTTAGCCTGTTCTTCCTTTTCTTCTTCTTCAGTTTGTTCTTTTTCTAATGCCTCTTCTTCGTCTGATTCATCATCTTTATTAACTAATTGATTTTGATTATCTGAATTATCATCATTTACATCAGATTGCTCAGTAGTCTCTAGTTCATTTTCGGTTGGCTCTGCACTTTTATTTAAGACAATTAATGAAAAGACAATTGCAATAAATAATAAAGCTAAAGCACCAAATATGATCAGATTACGACCTTTATTATGTTTTTTTTGATGACGGCTAGTGCGCGTATTTGAATAATTATCTACCATAAAAGAACCTCCTAAATGAAATTAACATTTATTTAACATTAGTGATTTGGACTTTAAATTCTCCGCCTGGTGTAGCAACCATAACTTCTGCACCAATCTCTTTTCCAATTAAACTCTTAGCCATAGGTGAATCATTAGAGATTCTACCTTCAAATGGATCAGCTTCTGCACTACCAACAATTGTGTATGTTTCTTCTTCTCCATCAGGTAATTCTTTAAATGTAACAGTTTTACCTAAATCTACGATTCCTTTATTTTTATTATCACTTTCAATTATTACTGCATAACGAATCATTTTTTCAACTTGTGCAATACGCGTTTCTACAAATGCTTGCTCTTCTTTTGCTGAGTCATACTCTGAGTTCTCAGATAAATCTCCAAAGTCTCTAGCAATTTTAATTCTTTCAACAACTTCTTTTCTTTTAACAGTTTTTAACGTGTGTAATTCTTCTTCTAACTTTTCTTTTCCTTCTTTTGTCATATAAAAACTTTTTTCTTCTGCCATTTTGTACATGCTCCCTTAATTTTATTTTTTAATACTAAGTGCAATTCCGTCTCCTATTGGAAGAATTGACGTATCATATTTTTCATTATTCATTAACCATATATTATATTCATTAATTTTTTTACCTAATTTTTGAAATCTATTGTGATTAGTTAACTGACCTGTTGCATAACCTTTAAACAAAACATTATCTGTTACAATAACACCTTTATTTGCTTGTAAGCTCATCGCATATTCAAAGAATTTTTTATATTGGCCTTTAGCTGCGTCTATAAAAATAAAATCAAATTCTTTTGCTTCATCAATTAGTTCAGGCAAAGTATTCAGTGCATCTCCTGTTATTAAATTCAAATGATTATTAATTGAATATTTAGCAAAGTTTTCTTTTGCTTGACTAATCATTTCGTCATCTCGTTCGAGCGTTGTAATTTTTGCTTTAGGTAATGCATGATGCATTGATAAAGCCGAATATCCAATCGCTGTTCCAATTTCTAATATATGTTCTGGTTGAGATAATTTAATTAACTGAGTAATAAATCTCATACTTACAGGTTCAATAATTGGTATACGATTTTCTTTTGCATATGTGATTAACTCTGTTTCCCAGTCTCTCTGATCCGGCAAAATATTTTTCAAATATTCTGTAATAATATCTTGATTATTCATCATTTTCACTTAATTCCTGCCATTCATGCTTATATTGGTTTTTTATTTTATTATGCTCAGCTAATGTTTCTGAATATAACGTTTCACCTGATGGTCTTGCGTAGAAATATTCAGCAGTAAAGTCTTTGCCTTCTGGTTTAATAGCTGCTTTGATTGATTCTATACTTGGTGAATCAATGGGACCAACAGGTAAACCAGTAACTACATATGTGTTATAAGGTGAATCTACCTCGATATCATCGTATGAAATAAGCGTTTTATGTTCGCCAAGTGCATAAGAGACAGTTATATCACTTTGTAATTTCATATTTGAATTAATCCTATTAATAAATACTTGTGATACTTTTTCACGGTCTTCATCAAATTTAGATTCTCGTTCAATAACAGATGCTAATGTTAATATTTCATGTACATTTAAATCAACTTCTTTATCGGTTAATTCTTCTGTTAAATGTTTATCGGTTCTTTCGACCATAGAAGTTATAATATCTTCAATATTAGGTTCTTCATCAAAATATTCATAAGTTGATGCATATAAATAGCCTTCTAAAGGAAAAATAATATCACTATTTTTAACTTCTTTTGTAACAGTATTTGGATAAGCTTTTATTAATTTATCAATAAACGCTTTATCATTTGCCGTATTTATAAAGTCATCTTTTGTGAATTCAAATTTTTTCGAATATAACTCAGCTATTTGTTCTAACGACTTACCTTCTGGTATCGTGACTACATGTGTAGGTTCGTTAATTACTTTACCACTTTGCAATTCTTCTATGATTTCTTCAATTGTTTGTGACGGTGATAATTCATAGCTTCCTGCTTGAAAATCAGCCTTATTTTTTAATTTTACATAGACACTAAATAATTTAGCGTTTTTAATAATCTTTTTTTCTTCTAATATATTCGCTATACCTGATGAAGATGACCCTAGAGGTATTTCAACTTCTACAGTAGAAGTATCATTTTTATCAACTGGTTTTAATCCCGAACTAACATATATATAGCCGAAAAAAAGAACAATTAAGATCACTAATATAATAGCAATTATAACGAAAAAAGAAGTTTTTTTAACGATATAAGATTCTTTATCATTATCTGACACTATTTTGCCTCCTATTTAGCAATTTCCTAAAAATCTATTCTCTTATTAACAAATGATAAGAATGGTATTAGATACCATTCTTATCATTCTTTTACAGTAATGTATTTAAGACTTCTTCTACTAAATCCCATTCTTCATCAGATTCAATTTGAAAAACTTTTAAGTCATCGCCTTCTTCTTCATAACGGAAGACATAAAGATCAGCTTCTTCAGCTTCAACTTGTTCTATTGGCACTACAGCTATATATAATGCATTTGTTTCATCAAGTTCAAAAGGAAGGACAACTTCAAATTCGTGGTCTACTCCTTCATCATCAGGGATGAATATTCTTTCATTTGCTTCAATTTTATTATCAGACATATATTAACCTCCTATATTATAATAATTGATCCAGATAACCTTGTAAAATCATCACTGCTGCCATCTTATCAATTACTTTTTTTCTTTTCGCACGACTAACATCTGCTTCAATCAACATGCGCTCTGCAGCAACTGTAGATAGTCGCTCATCCCACAATGAAACAGGTATGCCATGAACTTCTTCACAATGTTTAGCATATTTTTCTGAAGCTTCACCACGGATACCAATTGAACCATTCATATGTTTAGGTAGTCCAATTACAATATGGGACACTTCATATTTTTTTATAATCTCTTTTAGTTGCTTATCTGCTGAATCAATTTGTTCTTCTTTCCAATCAATCGTTAAAAGCCCTTGTGCAGTAATTTTTAGTGCATCACTTAATGCAACTCCGATTGTTTTAGATCCAACATCTAGTCCGATAATTCTCATTTTAACCCCTTTGTTTGTTCTTCTAAATAAAACTTAACAAGTTCTTCGATTATTTCATCACGTTCTAGTTTACGCATTAAATTTCTTGCGTCTTTGTGGCGTGGTATATAAGCTGGGTCACCTGATAATAAATAACCAACAATTTGATTAATTGGATTATAACCCTTTTCTTCTAGAGCTTCATGAATTGTTATTAAAGCACTTTTAATATCTTGATCATATGGCTCATCAGAAAAGTTGAATTTCATTGTTTTATCTATTGAACTCATTGTGACACCTCATTTAAATTAGTAGTTCTTACATTTAACCATGTATCAATTTTAATTGTATCACTTTATGCAGATAAAAGGCTAATATATAAATTTAGTTATTTATCATTTCTCTAACTGCTTCAAAGGCTTCTGATAACTTACTACTATCTTTTCCTCCAGCTTGTGCCATTTCCGGACGTCCACCACCGCCACCACCACAAATTTGAGCAGCTTTTTTAATTAAGTTTCCTGCGTGCATACCTTCAGCTGTTAAATCTTTTGACACACTCGTAACGATTTGAACTTTCCCTTTAATTTCAGAGGCTAACATGATAATACCTGAATCCATTTTATTTCTTAATTCATCAATCATTGTCCTTAATTGATCCATGTCTTTAGCATCTACTTCTTTTAAAAGAACATTCATTTCATTTATCTTTTCAATATTATCTAATAAACCATCAGCTTGAGCATGTGCTGCTTTTGCTTGGAGAGATTCATTTTCTTTTTCTAATTCTTTAATTTGTGTAAATACTCGATTTATACGCTGTGGTAGTTCACTATCAGGTACTTTGAATAACATAGCACTTTCATTGAGTGTTGTTAATTTTTTATCAACATAAAGATAAGCTTCTTTACTTGTTACAGCTTCAATTCTTCTTGTACCTGCACCAATACCTGATTCAGATTGAATTTTAAAAATACCTATTTCAGATGTATTATTCACATGACAGCCACCACATAACTCTAAACTATAAGGACCTACTTCAACTACTCTTACAACATCACCATACTTTTCTCCAAATAAAGCCATTGCACCTTTTTCTTTCGCTTTATCAATAGGCATTGATTCAATTGCTACTGGTAAATGAGCCCAGATTTGTTCGTTAACAGTGCGTTCTATTTTATTTAATTCATCATGAGAAACACTATTAAAGTGAGTGAAATCAAATCTTAAACCATTTTCAGTTACTTGTGAACCTGCTTGACTAATATGATCACCTAAAACATCTTTTAGAGCTTGATGAAGTAAGTGAGTAGCTGTATGGTTTTTTACAATATCTTCTCGCATTGTTCTATTAACAGATGTTGTCACTTGTTTATTTTGATTAATTGTTCCTGTTAAAACTTTAATCTGATGTAAATGTTGACCTTTTGGTGCTTTTTGAACATCGACAACTTCAGCTTCAAATGAGTCATTTTTTATTAGACCACTATCTGCTTTTTGGCCACCACTTTCTGCATAAAAAGGTGTTTCTGCTAAAACAACAAATCCTTCTTCACCTTGATTTAATTTATCGACATATTTACCATCTTTTAAGATTGTGACAAGTTCTGTTACATTACTTAATTGGCTGTGACCAATAAACTTACTCTCTACATCTAATTTACTCAATAAATCACTTTGAACTTGCATCGATTCACTTGATTGACGTGCTTGTCTTGCGCGAGAACGTTGATTTTCCATTTCTTTATCAAAACCATCTTCATCAATTGTAAAATTAAATTCGCTGACATATTCTTCTGTCAATTCTTTTGGAAAACCATACGTATCGTAAAGCTGGAAGACTGCATCGCCAGGAATAATAGAGCTTTTATTTTTGCGTTGTTCATCCATAATTGTTTCAAGGCGACTAATTCCATCGTTTAATGTTTCGTGGAAACGCTCTTCTTCATTTTTTATTATTTTCATAATTTGTTCTTCTTGAGCTTTAACTTCAGGATAATAAGTCTGCATAATTTCGCCAACAACTGGAACCAATTTATACATAAATGGATCGTTAATATTAATTTGTTTGGCATAACGTGTTGCACGTCTAATTAAACGTCTTAAAATATACCCACGTCCTTCATTCGAAGGTAAGGCATGATCTCCAATCGCAAATGAGACTGTTCTGATATGATCTGCAATAATTTTAAATGCAATATCTTTTTCTTGACTATCTCCATATTTATGTGAAGTAAATGTGCCTATTTTATTAAGTATTGGAACAAATAAATCCGTATCAAAATTAGTTGGCACATTTTGAACAATCGAAACGATACGCTCAAAGCCCATTCCTGTATCGATATTTTTATTAGGTAATGGTGTATATGTATCATCAGGATTATGATTAAATTCTGAAAATACTAAGTTCCAAATTTCTACATAACGTGCGTTTTCTCCACCTGGAAAAAGCTCAGGGTCATTTTTATCATTACCAAATTCAGGACCGCGATCATAAAATATTTCTGTGTTAGGTCCACTTGGTCCCTCCCCGATATCCCAGAAATTTTCTTCTAAGCGAATAATTCTTTCTTCAGGTAAATTAATCTCATTTAACCAAATATTATAAGCTTCATCATCTTCAGGATGAACAGTAACTGATAACAATTCAGGGTCAAATCCAATCCATTGCTTATCTGTTAGAAATTCCCAAGCCCAATGAATCGCTTCTTTTTTAAAGTATTCACCTATTGAGAAATTTCCTAACATTTCAAAAAAAGTGTGATGTCGTGCTGTAAATCCAACATTTTCAATATCGTTTGTGCGAATTGCTTTTTGAACATTAACAATCCTAGGATTATCAGGAACAATTGTACCATCGAAATATTTTTTTAATGTTGCTACACCACTATTAATCCATAACAAACTGTCATCGTCAATGGGGACAAGTGGTGCACTAGGTTCAACTTTATGTTTTTTTTCTTGGAAAAAATCTAAAAATAATTTACGTAATTCTGCTGATGTTATTGTCATTTTAATACCCCTCACTTCATAAATGTTTAATACAGAAAAAAAACTCCTCTCTGCAAAATTGCAGGGACGAGATTTTTCGCGGTACCACCCTATTTATGAATAATAATTTATTCATCACTTTATCATGATAACGGTATGCGCCGACGAGTTTTACTCGTACTCTAGTTTAGCGTTCCAATAAACTTTAATAGGATTTCTTTCAGCCATGAAAATCCCTCTCTTAAGTAAAGTGGTTATTGTACTTAGACTGTCATCGTTTTAAATATCTATAGTTAATTATATGCAAATAAATTAATTTGTCAATTACATGTTTTAGCTATTCCATAAAGTCATATGGAGAAAGTGAATCAGTCTTATCTAGTTCATTAAATTCATCTAAATCCATATCATCAACTAATAATTTTTGTTGTAGTTGCTCGTTTAAAGATGTGTACCTTAAATTTGTATCATTTGTTTTGATACCTTGTATAAATGAAGCTTTATCACCACACATAATAAGTGAATTTTGACTTCGTGTTATCCCAGTATAAATTAAGTTCTTTCGAAGCATCCGATTATATGCGGGAACAACTGGTAAAATAACAATAGGAAATTCACTACCTTGAGATTTATGAATCGAAATGCAGTATGCAAGCATAATATTTTGAAACTCATTACGTCGATAGACAACTTCTAAATCTTCATAAGCAACAACAATCTCTTCTTGTTTATCAACATTTTCATTTGCTCTAAAAATAGCAATAATTTCGCCGATATCACCATTAGAAACACCATCTTCAGGTTGATTAACTAATTGAATAACTTTATCGCCCACTCTAAGTAAATCATCAAATACTTTTATTTCTCTTTTTCCTCTTGTTGGTGGATTAATTAATGCTTGAAGTTCTTTATTAATCATATTTATACCTGCATTCGTTCGGTACATCGGTGCTAATACTTGAATATCTTGGACATCAATATCTTTTTGCATTGCTTTTTGAATAACTGTCGTAACAACTTCAATAACTTGGTGTGTTTGGCAAGGTATAAAACTAAAATCTAAATCATTTTTTAAGTCTGCTGGCACAACATCATCATTTTTTATTTTATGAGCAAGCTGAATAATTTTTGAACCTTCTTTTTGTCTATACACTTCATTTAGAGTAACTAAAGGGATTAACTCACTCGAAAGCAAATCTGATAATACTTGTCCAGGTCCTACTGAAGGTAATTGATCTTCATCTCCGACTAATAACACTTGCATGTCTGAGGGAATTGCTTTAAATAGATTATTTGCAAGCCAAATATCAACCATTGAAAACTCATCGATAATTAAGTAGCGTCCTGACAACTGTTCAAATTCATTCTTTTCAAAATGATCACTTCCATCCCAACCGAGCAGACGATGAATCGTTGTTGCTTTGATACCTGTTGAGTCTTGCAATCGTTTAGCTGCTCTACCTGTTGGAGCTGTTAAAACAAAAGGAAAATCTTTTGCACTTTTATAGTCATCTGCATTCATTGATAAATCATGAATCGAAGAAAATGCTTTTAAGATTCCTTTAATGACAGTTGTTTTTCCTGTTCCTGGACCTCCTGTTAAAATCATTACTTTTGAATTAATGGCTTGACTTATTGCTTCAAATTGCTCTTCTCCATAACTAATAATTTCACTTTCTTCAACGTCACCCGCTATTTTAAGTAAATCTGAAGTCGGTGTTTCTTCATCAATCGGAATCGACATAATTCGTTTTAAATGAGAACTAAAACCATCTTCTGCATAATATAAAGAGATTAAATATACTTTCTGATCACTTAATTTTATGCGTTTCTTTTCATTTAATAACAGTAATACTTCATTAAGTAAATCATTTGTCATTTCATGTGTATTTAAAATTTGAAAGGCTTGATCAATTAAATCGCCTTCAGGTAAATAAACATGCCCTGAACGCATATTTTCTTCTAAGACATAAATAACTGCAGCTCCGACTCGATTTGGATGAATCGGGGATATTTGATTCATCTGACCTATTTTATCAGCGAGTTTAAAGCTGAAACCTTCAATATCGTATACAAATGTATAAGGATCTTCTAGGAGAAGTTCAATTGTTTCTTCTTTATATAAATTATGAAGTTGTTGTGCCATCTTTAATCCAATCCCATATTTAGACAATTGAATTACTACTTGTTCAAATCCTTGATTCGATTGAATAACACTTATTAAATTAGCAGCTGTTTTCTGATTCATTCGTGGGATATTATACACTTCTTTAGGGTTTTTAAGAATTTCATTAATCGCATCTTCACCGAATTTATCGACAATAGACTTAGCTATTTTTTTACCAATACCAGGGAATAGATCACTGGATAAATAACTAATTAATCCATCTTCTGTTGCAGGAACAAAAGTCTCAAATGAATCAACATCGTATTGTAGACCAAACTTATGGTGTTTGATTAATTTACCATAGAATCTATATGTGTTTCCTTCTTGCAAATTAGCAAAATACCCTTTACCTACAATTTCCTTTTCATCAAAAGATTCATTTGTATCATTCACTTTTATTTTTGCAATCGAGAAATGTTCCGCTTCATTTTCAAAAATCGTGAATAGTATTTCACCTTTAATAAATCCACGCTCTTCCTCATTATTAAATGATTCTGTCATTTAAAACCCTCACTCTATTCTTCAGCTAATAATGCTTCCATATTCTTTTTACCATTTGCTGCGAGCATATGTTCAGCATTGGAAGCTAATGCTTTATTAAATTTATCTAATGCTGCTTGATAGTCTTCTCTAAATGCATCAACCACACCTAAATTATATAAAGCATCGGCGTGCGTTTGATCAACAGCTAAAATAGAATTAAATATTTTTTCTGCCTCTTCAATTTGGTCTAATTGAGCTAATAATAAACCATATTGAAATTTAATGTCTAAATCATCAGGTTCTATTTCAGTTGCTCTTAATAAATAAGGCAGAGCTAATTGGTGATGGTCTTCTTGCCAGAGTGACATTCCTTGTAAGAAGTGAACATCTGCATCATCTAAACCTAATAATATCGCTTCTTGAAGTTGTGTCTGTGCTGCTCGGTACATTTCTTGCTCATAGAAAATATTACCCAAACTATAATAACCTGTTGCTAAATTTTCATCTAACTCAATCGCTTTACGAATGAAGCGCTCTGCTTCTTCATATTGTTCAAGTGTTGCTAGCATATTTCCAAAGTTTAAATAGCCAATTGGATCTGTTTCATTTTCATTAATATAATTAATAAACTCTTCTGCTGCTTTTTCATAATTACCATCTTTCATATAAATTAACGCTTGATCAAAATTTTCCATGTAGAATACTCCTTTATAGATAGAAAGACTATGCTAATTAGATAACATAGTCCAAATTTTATCCAACATATTTAATTTGTTCTTCATTTTTATAAATATCACTAATAGTTCCGCCACCTAAACAAACACGACCTTGATATAAGACTAAAGCTTGACCTGGTGTGATTGCTCTTTGTGAATCTGCAAAGTCAATCCGTGCTGTATGATCATCTAAAACAGTAACAGTCACCTGACTATCTTTTTGACGATATCTAAATTTAGCCGTACATGTAAATATCGTTTCTTTTGGTAAACCATTGACCCAGTTCATATCTGTTGCAATAAGTGCATCAGAATAAAGTGCTTCATGATAGTATCCTTGTTCAACATATAAAATATTTTCTTTAACGTTTTTCCCAACGACAAACCACGGCTCGCCAGGGCCACCAATTCCTAAACCATGTCTTTGACCGATTGTGTGATACATTAAACCGTCATGTTTCCCTTTAACTTCACCAGTTAATGTTTGCATCTTACCTGGCTGAGCTGGTAAATATTCGCTTAGAAAATCTTTAAAATTACGTTCTCCAATAAAACAAATACCAGTACTATCTTTTTTTGTTGCTGTGGCTAAATTATGTTTTTTAGCAATTTCTCTTACTTCTGTTTTATCGATATCACCTAAAGGAAACATAACTTTCTCTAGAACGTCTTCGTTTAATTGACTTAAGAAATAAGACTGATCTTTATTTTCATCAAGCCCTTTTAATAATTTAGCTTTTCCACTTGATCGATCAATCTGAGCATAATGTCCTGTTGCAACATAATCTGCTCCTAATTGAAGCGCATAGTCTAAAAATGCTTTGAATTTAATTTCTTTATTACACATGATATCAGGATTAGGCGTTCTACCAGCTTTATATTCATCTAAAAAATAAGTGAATACTTTATCCCAATATTCCTTTTCAAAATTAACTGTGTAATATGGTATCTCTAACTGATTACATACTTTAATCACGTCTTCATAATCAGCTGTTGCTGTACAAAATCCACTTTCATCTGTATCGTCCCAATTTTTCATAAAAATACCTATCACATCATAACCTTGTTCTTTTAATAAAAGAGCTGTTACTGAAGAGTCTACTCCACCGCTCATACCTACAACTACACGTTTATTTTCTGTCACTATAATCCCTCACTTTTTTATTAATCGATTAATGACATTTGAAATTTTTACAGCTGCTTCTTTAACGTTTTCTTCAGTATTCATACTACCGAAACTAAATCTAACTGAATTGTAAATACGTTCACTTTTTTTCCCATACATTGCTGTTAGAACATGGGATGGTTCGACTGAACCAGCTGTACAAGCGCTAGCACTTGATGCTGCAACGCCTTCAATATCAAATGCTGTTAATAACGTTTCAATTTTCATACCTGGAAAACTTAGATTTAAAATTGTTGCGATTGAATGATCTAAATCACCATTTATTAAATATGTTACGTCTCGTTCTGTTAATGTATCTAAAAATATCTTTTTAAAATGTTGATATTTTTTATTGTTTTCAACTTTATTTTTTTGGGCTAACTCAGCTGCTTTTTTGAAACCTACTGCTCCGACAACATTCTCTGTTCCTGGTCTGCGTTTACGTTCTTGTTCTCCCCCAAAATGAATAGGTTGAATATCTGCATCTTCATTTATATATAAAAAACCTACACCTTTAGGTCCATTTAATTTATGTGCTGATGTCGTTAATAAGTCAATCCCAATCTCTTTTACATCTATATCTATCATACTGTATGCTTGTACTGCATCTGTATGAAAATAGGCTTGATGATCTTTTAAAAGATTACCAATTTCTTTTATTGGTTGCAAAGCACCTGTTTCATTATTAGCTGTCATAATTGAAACTAATATTGTTTCATTTGTCAATGAACGTTCTAAGTCATTTATATTAATTAATCCTGATTCATTAACTGGTAAATAAGTTACGTGAAAACCACGACTAATCAAATAATCCATAATATGCAAGATAGCATGGTGCTCTTGTGCTGTTGTGATAATATGATTACCTTTATATTCATTGGCGAGTGCTGTACCTGTAATCGCTAAATTGTTTGATTCTGTTCCGCCACTTGTTAAGACAATCTCATGCTCTTTTGCATTTATTGTCGATGCAAGATAATTTCTAGCAGAATCTATTAGTCGCCGACCATTTCTTCCATATTGGTGAAGACTAGATGGATTTCCAAAATTTTCGATAAATAATGGGTACATTGCGTCTAGTACTTCTTGATGAACTGGTGTTGTTGCTGCATGATCCAAGTAAATCATCTAATCTTCCTCTCAATCTATTAAATGTAAAACATATATGCATCTTCAATTTTTTCAGTATCTGTTTGCATGAGGTCTAATAAACTTGTTGTGTCTAACACTTCTTTAACAGCTTCTGTCGCTCGCAGCCATAAATTTTGTTGTGCAGGCTCTTGTTCTTCAATACCTTCAACAAGTGTAATCGGACCTTCTAATACACGAATAATATCACCAACAGTTATCTCTGCTGGCTCATTCACAAGCTGATAACCACCATAAGCACCGCGAATACTTTTTACTAAACCGGCATTTCGAAGGGGTGTAGCTAGTTGTTCTAAGTAATGAATTGATAATTCATTTTTATTTGCAATGGCTTTTAAGGACATGGGTCCCTTACCATATTCTCGTGCTAATTCAAGCATAATTGTTAAACCATAACGACCTTTTGTTGAAATCTTCAAATCGTACACCTCTATTTATCTGAATTTCATCTATTTTTAAAGTATAATAATATCATATGTTAAACTATTATAGCATGAACGAACAACTTCTTGCATTTTAATCGATTGAAGCCTAATGTAGATAAACAAACAATTTTTATTAAAGGATGGTTATAATGTCGCATCAACCACTTGCATATAGAATGAGACCAAAAGATATAAATGGAATTATTGGACAAGACCATTTGGTTGGAGAAAATAAAGTTATTAGAAGAATGGTTTCAGCAAATCAATTAGCATCGATGATTTTATTTGGTCCTCCAGGAACAGGCAAAACATCAATGGCTGAAGCTCTAGCTAAAAGTTTAAAATTACCATATCGTGAACTTAATGCCGTGATAGATAAAAAGAAAGATATGGAAATCGTCGTTGAAGAAGCAAAAATGTCTGGATCATTGGTATTAATTCTTG
This sequence comes from Pseudogracilibacillus sp., assembly GCA_035301085.1. Taxonomy (GTDB): domain Bacteria; phylum Bacillota; class Bacilli; order Bacillales; family Amphibacillaceae; genus Pseudogracilibacillus. The sequence goes on from DATGUU010000087.1 coordinate 61,657, forward strand.
ATGAGGTACATCGTCTAGATAAAGCTAAACAAGACTTTTTACTTCCTCATTTAGAAAATAATTTACTAACATTGATTGGTTGTACAACAAGTAATCCATATCACTCAATTAATCCTGCTATTAGGAGTAGAACACATCTATTTGAACTTAACGCACTCAAGCCTGATGATGTTGCTATTGCATTAAAGCGTGCCTTAGAAGATAAAGAGGAAGGTTATGGAAATGAAACAATTTTAATCAGTGATGATGCACTTAATCATTTTGCCCAAAGTGCAAATGGTGACTTAAGAGCTGCATTAAATGGGTTAGAATTAGCAGTAAGTTCGACACCTGCAAATCAAAAAGATGAAAAAAATATTACGTTAGAAATCGCTGAGGAGTGTATGCAAAAGAAGAGTTTCTCTCATGATAAAGGAGGCGATGCTCATTATGACGTGCTTTCTGCCTTTCAAAAATCAATTCGTGGCAGTGACGTTAACGCTTCATTACATTATTTAGCCCGCTTAATCGAAGCTGGTGATTTAGAAAGTATAGCTAGACGACTTGTTGTTATTGCATATGAAGATATTGGCATTGCAAATCCCCAAGCTGGTCCGAGATCTCTAGCAGCAGTTCAAGCTGCTGAACGCCTTGGGTTTCCTGAAGGTAGAATTCCACTTGCCGTTGCTGTAACAGAACTTGCTCTTTCACCTAAGTCTAACAGCGCTTATAGTGCACTTGATTCAGCCTTAGCTGATATTAAAAAAGGTAACATAGGAGAGATTCCTAATCATTTAAAGGATGCGCATTATTCAGGCGCAAAAGAAATCGGTCGTGGAGTAGGATATAAATATCCGCATAATTATGATAATGGCTGGGTAAAACAACAGTATCTACCAGATAACATAAAACATAAAAAATATTATCAACCAAATGAGAACAGTAAATTTGAACGTGCTTTTAAACAAGTTTACGACAATATTAATAGCCAAAATTAAATTAAGCGACAAACTAATGGATTAATTAGTTTGTCGCTTAATAGATAATCCCAATTTTGCCGTTTCAAGATATTTTTAGCCCGCTTCTTAGCAGGTGGGTGTTTTGTTCTAATTATTAGGTTACAACGAATAAACAACTTGACTTGTTTAAATAAGTGAACCTCCAACAATTAGAAACTGCAAACTCCCTTACATTATACGTGTTCGGACAAAATTAATTTATCCACGAACAAATCAGGATTATTTGATTAACTAAAGAATAACACATGTAAGCGCTTTATGCAAGTAATAAAATAAAATACTACACTTGGCAAAATTGTTTCTGCTCGAAGTGTAGTATTTTTAATAAAACTATAACACTTTTATTTAGTCGTCTTCATTTTGTAATTCAAGAGCTAACTCATCAAGTTGTTTTTCACTCACTGGGCTTGGAGCTTGAGTAAGCAAGTCTGTTGCTGTTGCAGTTTTAGGGAATAGTATTGTATCTCTAATATTTGTCTTATCAGCAAGAAGCATTACTAAACGGTCTAATCCTAAAGCAACTCCCCCGTGTGGTGGTGCACCAAACTCTAATGCTTCCAGTAAGAAACCAAACTGACTTTCAGCTTGTTCTTCTGTAAATCCTAATACTTCAAACATTTCATTTTGTAGTTTGCGATTATTTATTCTAATCGATCCACCACCTAGTTCGAATCCATTTAAGACAATATCATAAGCATTCGCTCTGACAGATTCTGGTTCAGTCGATAATTTATCTAAATCTGCTTCTTGTGGTGATGTGAAAGGGTGATGGGCTGCAGTATAACGTTTTGCATCTTCATCATATTCAAGTAATGGCCAATCCACGATCCATAAGAAATTGTATTTTGATTTATCAATTAAGTCTAAATCTTTTCCAAGTTTCATTCTTAATGCACCTAAGCTTGCGTATACAATTTTAGATTTATCTGCTACAAATAATAATAAATCACCATCTTCAGCATTTGCTTCTGATTTAATAGCTGTTAATTCGTCATCACTTAAAAACTTGACAATTGGACCTGTTAATTCATTACCTTTAACTTTCATCCATGCTAAACCTTTTGCACCATAATCAGCTACAAATTCTGTTAAACCATCAATATCTTTACGTGTATAATTATCAGCTTCGCCCTTCACATTTAATAGAGCTACTTTACCACCTGATGCAACTGCTCCACTAAAGACTTTAAATTCAGTATCTTTAACAATGTCTGAGACATGTATAAGTTCTAAATCAAAACGTGTATCTGGTTTATCAGAACCAAAACGATTCATTGCTTCATCATAAGGCATTTTTTTAAACGGTAATTGAATATCAATATCTAAAACATCTTTCATAATTTGTTTCATCATGCCTTCGATAAGTGCCATAATTTCATCACTTGTTAAAAATGCAGTTTCGATATCTACTTGAGTAAATTCAGGTTGACGATCAGCACGTAAATCTTCATCTCTAAAACAACGTGCTATTTGATAGTATTTTTCAAAACCGCTCATCATTAATAACTGCTTAAATAATTGTGGTGATTGTGGTAATGCATAAAATTCACCTTGATGCACTCGACTAGGTACTAAATAATCACGTGCTCCTTCTGGTGTACTTTTTGTTAAAATTGGTGTTTCCATATCTAAAAATTCATTTTTATTTAAATAATTACGAATTGACTCTGTTGTTTTATGACGGATCTTAAATGTTTTTTGTAGTTCCTCTCGACGTAAATCTAAATAACGATATTTTAAACGAATTTCTTCTGAAACATCTTCTGCTTCATGAATTAAAAATGGTAAACTTTTAGATTTATTAATAATCTTTAAGTCTGTTACAGTTACTTCAATCTTACCCGTTGCGATATTAGGATTAATCGTGCCTTCATCACGCTTAACGATCTTTCCTTCTACTTCAATAACGAATTCACTTCTTAAAGTTTCAGCAGTTGCTAATGCTTCTTTAGAAAAATCAGGGTTAAAAACAAGTTGAATTAAACCTGATTGATCACGTAAATCAATAAAAATAAGGTCTCCTAAATCTCGGCGTCGATTAACCCACCCTTTTAATAATACTGTTTCATCGATATTTTCCTCTGTTAATTTACCTGCATAAGTACGTACTGTCATATTAATTTCCCCCTAGTTTATCTTTTAAATAACTAACTATATTATTAATTTCTACTTCTTCTTGTTCACCAGATGCCATTGATCTGACGTTTAGAATACCTTTATTTAATTCATCTTCACCTAATATTAAAACAAATTTTGCCTTAAATCGATCCGCTGCTTTAAATTGACCTTTAGGTTTACGGTCTTGATAGTCTTTGTCAACTTGAATATTATTTTCTCTTAATGTTTGGATAATGCTTACCGCTTCAGATTTAATGCCTTCACCAAATGTTACAAAAAATACATCTAATTCATCTTCAATTGGTAATGTTACTTTTTCAGTTTCAAGTGCTAAAATCAAGCGTTCTAATCCCATACCAAATCCGATTCCAGGCACATCTGGCCCACCTAATTCTTTTGTTAATCCATTATAACGTCCACCACCTAAAAGCGTTGTAATTGCTCCAAAACCTTCATGATCACTCATAATTTCAAAAGCAGTGTGATTATAATAATCTAACCCTCTAACTAAAGTTGGATCAATCACATATTCAATATTCATCGCATCTAAATATTCTTTGACTTTATTAAAATAATCTTGTGAATATTCATTAAGATGATCTAAAATAGATGGTGCTGACTTCATCGCAGGATGGTCATGATCTGTTTTACAATCCAAAATTCTTAACGGATTTGTTACTAAGCGTTGATTACAATCTTCACATAACTCGTCAATGACAGGAGTAAAATGAGCGACTAAAGCATTGCGATGACTTGTTCTGCTTTCTTGATCTCCTAAGCTATTTAAAACTAGGCGAATGGATTTTAATCCTAATTTTTTATAAGCAGTCATTGCAAGCCCAATCACTTCTGCATCTACACTTGGGTCATCACTACCTAAAACCTCTACACCAAATTGATTAAGTTGCCTCATTCGACCTTGTTGTGGTCTCTCATATCTAAACATTTGAGCAAAATAAAAAAGTTTGTTTGGTTGAATTGGATTGCCATACATTTTATTTTGCACAAAAGCACGCACAACACCAGCAGTTCCTTCTGGACGGAGGGTTAAACTTCTACCTCCTCGATCATCAAAGGTGTACATTTCTTTTTGAACAATGTCTGTTGTATCGCCTACACTTCGTTGGAAAACTTCAGTGTGTTCAAATAATGGCGTTCTAATTTCATTATAATTGTATGCATGACATAGATTTCGCAATTCTTTTTCAATATATTGCCATTTTTTTGTGTCTTCTGGTAATAAATCAACTGTACCTCTTGGCGCGTTTATTTTCATTAATAAAACCTCCTAATAAAATTAAAAAAGTCCCTTTTTTCATATTATATGAAAAAAGGGACGAGATTTACCCGTGGTACCACCCTAGTTAATGCTTATTTAGCATCAGCTTTACAGTTAACGCCTGTTTACGTCTATATTTACTTAGTTTCAATATAGCTCTTCTGTGAATGTCTTTCATTAGCCTAAGTATAAAGTGTTCTCAATCAAGTCACTTCTCCCTGTTTACTTAGTTCGCTAATTACTTTTCCGTCCTTAGATTTAAACTCATTATTGCTTATAATATTATGTTTTAAAATGTTAATTGTCAAGTTAAATCACTTTAAATTATTTTACCTGCAACCGATTCAAGTGTAATTGTCACCGGACCGTCATTCACTAAGCTAACGTCCATCATTGCTCCAAACTCACCTGTTTCAACATGAATATTTTCTTGACGTAATTTTTCATTGAATAATTCATATAATTCTTTTGCTTTCTCAGGTTTTGCTGCTTGAGTAAAATTGGGTCTTCTACCTTTTTTCACATCCGCATATAATGTGAATTGTGAAATCGAAAGGATGCTCCCTTTTATATCGACAAGTGATAAATTTAATTTATTAGACTCATCCGGGAAAATTCTTAAATTGATCATTTTTTGAATCAAAACATCTAAGTCTTCTTCAGTATCATCATGAGTAATACCTACCAAAACAACAAGACCTGAATCAATTTGTCCTGTTATTTCATTAGCCACTTTAACGTGAGCTTCTTTAGATCTTTGAATAACTAATTTCACATATAACACTCCTTGTTCTTTTAGTGAATTGTTCTTGTAACTGCATAAATATCTTTTACTTGTTTAATTTTACTAATTACTTCACGTAAATGCGCTTTATTTTTTATGAGTACAGTAATATGAATATGAGCAATTTTATTTTTATCTGCTCTACCGCTAACTTCTGCAATTTGGGTATTAATTTCATTAACTGATTGTAAAACATCATTCATAATACCATGACGATCATAACCAGAAATTTCTAAGTCTAAATAATAATCTTTTTGTTGTTCAGAACCATCTGACCATTTTACTTTTATATAACGTTCTTTTGCTTCTTCTGTTTGGACATTAGGACAATCTGTGCGGTGAACAGAAACACCTCTTCCTTTAGTGATATAACCAGTAATGTCATCTCCTGGAACGGGATTACAACAGCGTGATAACCTTACTAATACATTATCGATGCCTTCAACCTCGACACCCGAATTTCCCTTTGTCCGTTTTGATTTAACTTTAGAGTCAGATGTCGATTTATCTGTTAACTGCTCTAATTGTTCTTCTTGTTCTTGTTGTTTTCTAATTTTATCTGTTAACCGGGTAACAATTAGTGATGCGGTAATACCTTGATAACCTACTGCTGCATATAAGTCTTCTAATGTTTTGAAATTAAACTTTTCACAGACACGGTTTACATTTTCTTCTGTAAGTATTTCTTTAGGTACTAATTTAAGTGCTTTAATACCTTTTTCTATCTCTGCTTTACCTTTTTCAACATTTTCTTCTCGTCTTTGATGTTTAAAAAACTGTTTAATTTTGCTTCTAGCTTGAGAAGATTGTGTTATTTTTAACCAATCTTGTGACGGACCGTATGAATGTTTTGAAGTAATAACTTCAACAATATCACCATTAACTAATTTATAATCAAGAGGTTCCATTTTCCCATTCACACGTGCACCTACTGTTTTATTCCCTATTTCTGTATGAATTCGGTATGCAAAATCAAGTGGAATTGATCCTGAAGGAAGTTCAATCACTTCTCCTTTAGGCGTAAAAACATAAACCATGTCGGAAAAAAGATCTACTTTTAATGACTCTACAAATTCTTCTGCATCTTGATCTTCTGTTTGACGTTCTAGTATTTCTCTAAACCATGGCAATCTTTGTCCAATTGCCGCAGCATCTTGTTTAACTGGTTTATCTTCTTTATAAGCCCAGTGAGCTGCAATTCCATGTTCAGCAATTTCATGCATTTCTTTTGTTCTAATTTGCACTTCTAATGGATCACCTTTTGGTCCAATAACTGTTGTATGAAGTGATTGATACAAGTTAGGTTTAGGCATGGCTATATAATCTTTAAACCGCCCTGGCATTGGTTTCCAACATGTGTGAATAATTCCTAGAACCGCATAACAATCTTTAATACTATTCACAATAACTCGCACGGCCAATAAGTCATATATTTCTGAGAATTCAATATTTTGGTTTTTCATTTTACGATAAGTACTATAAATATGTTTTGGTCGTCCAGAGATAATTGCATCGACTTTAACTTGTTTTAATTGATCTTCTATTTCTAGCATTACTTCTTTAATATAACTTTCTCGTTGGTCTCTTTTTTGATCCATTAGTTGAACAATACGGTAATATTGTTGTGGGTTCATATATCTAAATGCAGTGTCTTCTAATTCCCATTTAATAGTCGACATCCCTAAGCGGTGTGCAAGCGGTGCAAAAATTTCTAGAGTTTCATTTGAAATTCGACGTTGCTTATCAGGTCGTAAATGTTTTAAAGTACGCATATTGTGCAATCTATCAGCTAATTTAATTAAAATCACTCGAATATCCTTTGCCATAGCAAAAAACATTTTCCTGTGATTTTCTGCTTGAAGTGCTTCTTTAGATTTAAATTCAAACTTACCTAGTTTCGTAACACCATCAACAAGCATTGCTACTTCAGCATTAAACTCCTCTTCTAAGTCTTCTAAAGTAACATCTGTATCCTCAACAACATCATGTAAAAAACCACCCGCAATTGTTTCATGATCCATTTTAAAGTCAGTTAAAATCCCAGCAACTTGGATAGGATGTATAATATAAGGTTCGCCTGATTTTCTAAATTGATCTTTATGCGCATTTTCAGCAAATTCATATGCGTGCATAATAAATTCTAATTTATCATCGGATAAATAAGTACTAGCCTTATTAATTACATCATTAATAGTTAAATTTTTATCTTTTGACATTCAATCACCCCATCTAGTCCATTTGTCTATCTTATTATAAAATCTATCTTAAAATTGTAATAAACAATTAGCTAAAACAAGAAGTCTGACGCATGCTTTGTCAGACTTCTTGTTTCTTTATTCATATTTCATTAGTGATAAAACATCATAACCTTCAAGTTTATTAACGCCGTTTAAATAACCTAGTTCAATTAAAAATGCACAACCGACTACTATACCACCCAACTTTTCTACTAGCTGAATTGTTGCTTCAATCGTACCTCCTGTAGCTAGTAAGTCATCAGTAATCAAGACTTTTTGACCAGGCTTAACAGCATCTTTATGTATAGTAAGTGTATTATTTCCGTATTCTAGACCATAATCCACTTCAATAACTTCACGTGGTAACTTATTTGGTTTTCTGACCGGAGCAAAACCTGTTTCAAGTGCATAGGCAACTGGACAGCCAATAATAAAACCACGCGCTTCTGGTCCAACTATAATATCTGCTTCTTTATCTTTAGCGTATTCAATGATTTCATTTATTGCTGCTTTATATGCTTTGCCATTTGCCATTAACGGTGTTATGTCTTTAAATTCAACACCTTCTTTTGGCCAATTTTGTACTATTTTTATATGTTCTTTAAAGTTCATTTACCGTTTCCTCCAGAGTGTTTCGCATACCACTTTTTATATTTTGAAATAAATATTCTGTTAGTTCTTCTAAACCCGAATAATACATGATTGATTCTATATCCTCTTTTTTTAGTTCTTTTTGATAATGTTTTGCCTCTTTGAGATCTTTCTTTTCAGAATCAGGATTAATTGTTAAAATACTGTTGTCTGAAAATAAAAACTCCAGTTCAATAAATACTAATACCATAAAAATAATTTGATCTCTTGTCCAATTAAATTGTTTACTGATTAAGTTAATATTTCTTTTCATATCAACAGATTTGGCTTTTAACACATAAGCATATAATTGTTTAAAATCTTCCCGATTAGGAATGCGATTTAATTTATTTTTAAATACATCATAATTAACTAAAATAGAGTCTGTTTCGATTTGCTTGAGAAAACTAATTAAATTATTTTCCTCTTGAGGCATATCACTGATGATAAGAAGGTCTATCTTTTCTTGAATTGAATCACATGTTTGATAAGTCGTTTTAATCACATGCTTAGGAACTTCTGTACCATCTATGTCGTCTTGTAAGAGTACTATTTTTTTATAATGATTAAAATATGGCTTTAAATTAGTTCGTTCTTTTTTACCTCGATAATCAAAGACTTGACGTTCATTTACAGCTAAGTCATTTGCAATAATTTGAACAGTTCGATTACCATTCCACTCATTTATACTTAATTCTCCAACAACCTCTAAATTAGCTTGGTTTGTAATAAAATTATATAATTCACCGAATCGAAATGCAATTACATCGATTTGATTCTTTTTTGTTTGATATTGTATTTTCAAATGATTCTTATCACTACCTATTTGTCTCACTTGATTTGGTTTCCCTTTAACATGAAAAATGGGTTTGGGATTTTTCATCCCAAATGGAGCAAGCTGTTGAATATTTTTGACGAGTTCTTCTGAAAGGTCGTCTAATTCAATTGATTGTGTAATATTAATTTCAGCTTTAAAATCGGTTGGTTTTAATTGTTGAAATATCATTGTATTAAATTGTGATTGAATATTTTCTAAGTTATTGTATTCAAATGTCATTCCTGCAGCTTGTGAATGACCGCCAAATTGAATAAATAATTCCCTCATTTGCATGCCATTTTTAAATAAATCAAATGCCGGTATACTTCTAGCTGATCCTTTTAACAGTTGTGCTTCTTTATCATATTTAAGTAAAATTACGGGACGATCGAAAATGTTAACAAGACGAGATGCTGCTATGCCCAAGACACCTTCATGCCAGTTTTCATCATATAAGATAATGACACCTGTTTTTGGATTTACCCTTGCTTCTGCTTCTTTTACAATTTTATTGACAATCGTCTGTCTTTCATTATTTAGTTCTTCAATTTTTTCCGATAACTGAATCGCTTCTGTTTCAGTCTCACTTAGTAATAATTCTACTGCTAAGTGAGCTGATTGTAGACGACCTACTGCATTAATACGTGGTCCAATTTGAAACCCTATATGTTCTTCAGTAATTATTCCACTAATCTGAGCTAATTCACTCAATGCTTTTAAGCCTGTATTAGGAGCTTGAGATAATTGTTTAAGACCATGATAAACTAATATTCTGTTTTCACTTTCAAGTGGCACTAAATCAGCTATCGTACCCAAAGCTACATATTGCAATAAATGTGTGGGGAAATAACCAAGTAATGCTTCTGCTAATTTAAATGCAACACCTACACCAGCAAGTTCCTTAAATGGATAATCTGGTGATAATTTAGGATGAATAATCGCAAAAGCATTAGGTAGCTCTGTTTGGATTTCATGGTGATCTGTAATAATTAAATCAAGTCCGATTTCTTTTGCATAATTTGCCTCTGTAATTGAACTAATTCCATTATCAACAGTAATTACTAATGTATAATCATCTTCAGCGATTTTTTTTAATGCTTCATTATTTAATCCATAACCTTCTGTGAAACGGTTAGGAATATAAAAGCTCACTAATGCATGACTTTCTAGTAAGGCTTCATATAAAAGTGTAGTTGAACTGACTCCATCAGCATCATAATCACCATAAATCATAATTTGTTCTTGTGAATCAATTGCTTGGTGAATGCGCTTAATAGCTACTTCCATTTGACTAAATAACTTAGGTTCGTGAAGTAATTCAATTTTAGGCTTTAAAAAATCATTCATTTCTTCTTCTGTTTCTATACCACGTTCAAGTAACAAACGGTTTATTGTTGGAATTGGATGGATTTGTTGTTTAATCTCTATACTTTCTTGATTATAAATCCATTTAGCCTTGCTTTTTAACATGGAGTCACTCCTGTAAGTTTATAAATTTATTCTTTGAAGATGGGAGTTGTTGATGGTGGTGTTGTTTTAGATCTTCTTTGTTTCATTTTCTCTTTTAATTGTTTGTTTTCTTTTTGTAATTTAAAATATCTCATGCTCCCAATAAAAATGGTAATTAATCCACCTAATAATACTGAAAATAAAATAATAAAAATAAGCGGTGTATCAACTTGCCAAAAAATATAGTCTATTTCTACAGAACTTACATTATTAACTGAAAAAATTGCAATAAAAATAATTAAAATAATTGCTAATATAAAGTATGTTTGTCCTTTCAAAATAACCCTCTCCTATCCATTATTTTATTTCGTTATTTGTTACTGCTTGAATTGATTTCATTAAATCATTATTATCCCTATGATAAGCTGATAACGATAAATAACTCATATACGTTTGAATAGGTAAATGGAGGATATCTTGAACAATTTGATGTAGAGTAAACTCTTGTTTGGATTTCCATATTTGGTTCCATAAACAGTCCCAAATATCTTCTGTTGAAATATCCTTATAGCCCATAGTTTTGTATTCATTTTCTTTACTTTTTAAAATAGGCATTAAGCGATGTTTTATTTCAACAACCTGTGCTTTATTCACTCTTTTTCCTCCTAGAATCAACCTCTTATTAATTATTATACTTACATTTATATTACCACAGAAATAAGAAAACAGTAATAATTTTAATATGAAAATAAAAAACAGAATTAATACTAAATGTATTAATTCTGTAATCTATGTAAAATAAAATTTATTTATTTACAACTTCACGAACAGCAACGCGACTATAAGTTAGTTTACTTCCATTACAGTCTAGTACAACTGTATCTTCATCAATAGCATCTATTATGCCATGCATTCCACCAATAGTAACTATTTTGTCACCTTTTTGAAGTGCATTTTGCATTTCTTTAATCGCTTTTTGTTGTTTTTGTTGAGGGCGAATTAGTAAAAAGTAAAAAATCGCGAACATCAACACAATTGAAATTATACCTGCATATTGTCCCATAATATACCTCCTTTCAACATATTTTTATTATTAAAGAAGTTTCTTTCAATGTGACATACAATTTAAAAGTTTCTTGCGTTATTTTCATTGAGTCCATATTTTTCAAAGAATTCTTCTTTAAAATCACCAAGTCGGTCTTCTTTTATAGCAGTCCTAACTTGCTTCATTAAGTTTAACAGAAAATGCAAGTTATGATAAGTAGTAAGGCGAATACCAAATGTTTCATTACAATTTATTAAATGTCTGATATAAGCTCTACTATAATTTTCACATGTATAACAATTACAATTTTCATCAATTGGTCCGAAATCACGAGCATATTTTGCATTTCTGACAACTAATCTACCATTTGACGTCATACATGTACCATTTCTAGCAATGCGAGTTGGTAACACACAATCAAACATATCAATACCACGTAATGCCCCATCAACTAAAGAACCTGGTGAGCCAACTCCCATTAAGTATCTCGGCTTATCAGCCGGCATAAGTGGCGTTGTGAATTCTAAGACTTGATTCATGACCTTTTTTGATTCTCCTACAGATAAACCTCCAATTGCATAACCAGGGAAGTCAAGAGATATAATATCACGTGCACTTTGCTTTCTCAAGTCTTCATACTCTCCACCTTGAATAATTCCAAATAAACCTTGGTCATTTTTACGTTGATGGGCATTTAAACTTCTTTCTGCCCATCTACTCGTTCTTTCAACAGAAGCTTTCATATATTCATATGAAGCTGGGTAAGGTGGACATTCATCTAGAACCATCATAATATCAGGTCCTAAATCATTTTGAATTTGCATTGCTTTTTCTGGTGAAAAAAACAATTTTTCTCCGCTTAAATGATGTCTGAAATTAACACCTTCTTCAGTAATTTCTCGCATATCACTTAGACTAAACACTTGGAATCCGCCAGAATCAGTTAATATAGGGTGTTTCCAATTCATAAATTTATGCAAACCACCAGCTTCTTTAATAATATCTTCGCCTGGTCTCAACCATAAATGATAGGTGTTTGAAAGAATGATTTGAGCATTCATTGCTTCTAAATCTTCTGGACTCATGGTTTTAACTGTTGCAAGTGTTCCAACAGGCATAAACATCGGTGTATCAAAAGTTCCATGAGGTGTGTGAACTTTTCCAAGTCTTGCTCCTGTTTGCTTACATGTTTTTATTAGTTCATATTTTATTGGCATAATGTCTCCTTCCTATTCTCATAAAATCAACATGGCATCTCCAAAACTAAAGAATCGATAATTTTCATTAACAGCTGTTTTATACGTTTTAAGAATAGTCTCACGATCAACAAAAGCACTTATTAACATAAGTAAAGTTGATTTTGGCAAGTGAAAATTAGTAATTATTCCATTTATTGCCCGATATTCATAAGGCGGATAAATAAAAATATCTGTCCAGCCTGATTTTGCTTCAAATAGTTCATCTTCATTAACATTTGACTCTAAAACGCGAGTAGAAGTTGTCCCAACAGCGATAATACGTTTATTGTTTAATTTCGTTTGATTTAATATTTCAGCACTTTCTTCAGACATAATATAATACTCTGCATGCATATCATGTTCTGTAAAGTCTTCACTTGTAACTGGTCTAAATGTGCCTAAACCAACGTGTAAAGTGACAAATACTAAATTTACACCTTTGTTTTTTATTTCAGTAAGCAGTGACTCTGTAAAATGAAGGCCTGCTGTGGGAGCGGCAGCTGAACCAACTGCTTCAGCGTACACAGTTTGATACCTATCCTGATCTTGCAGTGCTTCTTTTATATATGGTGGTAATGGCATTTCACCGAGTTCATTTAATATTTCCATTAAAATACCTTCATACTTTAATTCTATAATTGCTCTTCCTTGATCTAATTTTTCCAAGCAAACTGCTTCAAGTTTTCCTTCACCAAAAATAATTGTTGTTCCAACATGTATTTTTTTAGCAGGCTTAAGTAACACTTCCCATGTATCACCTGCTAATTGTTTTAATAATAAAACTTCTACTTTAGCATAAGTATCTGCTTTTGCACCAAAAAGTCTAGCAGGCATAACGCGCGTATCATTTAAAACAAGACTGTCACCTGCTTCTAAATAGTCAATGATTTCACTAAAGACTTGATGTTTAACTTGTTTAGTTTGTTTATTTAACACGAGAAGTTTTGACGTTTCTCTTTCTAATAAAGGCGTTTGTGCAATTAATTCTTCGGGTAAATCATAATCAAAATCAGATAATTTCATATTTTAACCTCTTTTAACGGAATTTACTAAAAATAAATAATATTAAACTTAAAATAATGCTTATTAAAATTGATGTCATAATCGGGAAATGAAATGAAACATTTCCTTTTTTAAAGCTAATGTCGCCTGGTAATTTACCTATAAATGTTATAAAAATACCAACGATAACTAAAACTATTCCCATTAATATAATCATTTTTCCTGGATTAATCATGATTTATCCATAGGTAGTCCAAAGTGTTCGTAGGCTTTTGCTGTAGCTACCCGACCTCTTGATGTTCTTTGTAAAAAGCCTATTTGTAATAAGTAAGGTTCATAGACGTCTTCTATTGTCTGGGATTCTTCCCCAATCGTTGCTGCAATTGTATCAAGACCAACCGGACCACCTTTAAAATTATTAATAATTTCAATCATTAATTTATGATCAATATGGTCTAAACCAACATCATCAACTTGTAACATGTCTAAAGCTTCCATAGTCGTACCAAGACTAATTTCGACTTCACCACGCACTTGGGCAATATCACGCACACGCTTTAATAATCTATTTGCTATTCTTGGTGTACCTCTTGCCCGTCTTGAAATTTCATTTGCTGCCTCATTAGTAATTGATGTATTAAAAATTAATGCCGTTCTTTCTATAATATCACAAAGTTCTTCAGGTTTATAAAATTCCAGCCTACTTAATACACCAAATCGATCTCTTAATGGAGCTGAAAGTAAACCAGCTCGTGTCGTTGCCCCCACCAATGTAAAGGGGGGTAAATCAATTTTAACAGATCTTGCACTTGGCCCTGAACCAATCACAATATCTAAAAAGAAATCTTCCATCGCTGGATAAAGGACTTCTTCAACAACTCGAGGTAATCTATGAACTTCATCAATAAATAAAATGTCGCCTGGTTCAAGTGATGAAAGTATTGCAGCTAGATCTCCTGCTCTTTCAATTGCCGGGCCTGAAGTTGATCTAAAGTTTACATCCATTTCATTTGCTATAATTGCTGCTAATGTTGTTTTTCCGAGTCCAGGTGGACCATATAATAAAACATGGTCTAATGCTTCACCACGCATTTTTGCCGCTTCAATAAAAATTCCTAAATTTTCCTTTGCTTTATCTTGACCAATATATTGTGATAAGGTTGTCGGTCGTAAACTTAACTCAACACCGACATCTTCTTCATGCTCTTCACTAGAAATAATTCGTTCATCCATTTTCTCACCTCACAATATTTATTACTATTTTTTTAGTAATAAAGAAAGTCCTAGTTTAATCACTTCATCAACGTTAACCAATTCTGACTTTCTTAGTTCTGGTAAAATAGCTGAAATTTCTTGCTGTCGATAACCTAAAGCGATTAATGCTTCTTCTGCTTCATTAATCACAGTTGAATCAGTCGTTTGATTAAATAAGCCAGTGGATTCAACTGATTGCATTTCAGTAAGTTTGCCTTTTAAATCTAAGATAATTTGTCTAGCTGTTTTTTTACCTACACCACGAAATTGCGTTAAATACTTCTCATCTTCTGTTTCAACAGCAGAGATAAAATCATTAACATTCACTGTACCAAGAATCAAAATAGCACTCTTTGGTCCAATCCCTGATACTGATATTAATTTTGTAAATAATTTTTTTTCATCTTCTGTTTTAAAACCGTATAAATCCATTGTGTCTTCTCTGACATGATGATAAGTATAAACAAGTGTTTTTTTATTCAATAATGGTTGAAATTCATAAGGGTTCGCACAATTAATTTCATAACCTACTCCTTGAACATCGATTACAATAACTTCTTCTTGAATTAACGCAACAATTCCATTAATATATGCAAACATTCATTTGCTCCTTTAATCATTTTCTTCCATATTATGATGGATATCTTGAACATCTTCTGACTCTTCTAGTTGTTCGATTAAATGATTCATTTTTTCTAAATCTTCTCCACTTACTTGTGTAGTTGTTTGAGGGACTAATGTAATTTCAGAATTTTCAATTTCATAACCTGCTTCTGTTAAATAGTCAACGACACTTTGGAAACTTTCTGGTGTTGTGCTTATTTCAAAAATACCATCTTCATATTCAATATCCTCTGCTCCTGCGTCTATGGCTGCTAATGTTAATTCATCTTCATCGATTGAATCATCTTGATTTAAAATAATAATATAGCCTACGCGGTCAAACATAAATGAAACACTACCTGAGGTTCCTAGATTCCCACCATTTTTACTAAATGCATGACGTATTTCTGCTGCCGACCGGTTTCTGTTATCTGTTAAAACATGAACGATAATCGCAATACCACTTGGGCCATAGCCTTCATAAGTAACTTCTTCATAGCTTGCTCCGTCAAGTGTTCCTGTTGCTTTTTTTATCGCACGTTCAATATTATCATTAGGCATATTATCATTTTTAGCTTTTTCAATTGCTAAACGTAGAGCTGGATTCATCTCAGGATCTCCACCTGCTTTTGCTGCCGTGTAGATGTTTTTAGCATGAAACATAAATATCTTTCCACGCTTAGCATCTTGTGCTCCTTTTCTTCTTTGAATATTATGCCACTTTGAATGTCCTGCCATGTTAATTCTCCTTTAATTATTTTTTAAATTTATATTGTGTTGGTATATTACGTTTATGTTCAGTTTTTTGATGCATACTTTCAATAAGCGTTCGATCTTTTTTTGGTATATCTTCCCCATTAAGAAAAGCATCAATCATCTCATAAGAAGTACCCATTTCTGCTTCATCTGTTTGACCTTCCCATAAATCAGCGCTAGGCACTTTATTAATTACACTATCATCAATACCTAAATAAGCTGCCAACTCTTTTACTTCAGATTTTGTTAAGTCGATGAGTGGTAATATATCTGAACCTCCATCGCCATACTTTGTGAAATAACCTGTATACCATTCAGCTAAATTATCTGTACCGACAACTAAATATTGATAATTTGTTGCAACTGAATATAATGTACTCATTCTTAATCGTGCTCTTAAATTTGCATCATTAATCTGACTTTTATTTGCTTGCCACTCATGATTTGCATTTATTTGTTTATGAATTTCATTATAAAGTATTTCATGTGTTTGTGTTAAATCAATCGTATAGTTTTTAATTCCACTATCTTCAATAATTTTATTTGCATCTTTGATATCATTTGGATTACTTTTTATTGGCATAACAACAGCTAAAGAATCTTCAGGGAATGCGCGTTTAATTAAATATGTGACTACTGCTGAATCAATCCCTCCACTTAAACCGACAACTAATCCTTTAGTGTGTGATTCTTTAACTTGTTTTCTTAACCAATCAACTAAATTATTGGTAAGCTGTTCCATTCATATCACTCCTTAGACAATACATCTAGTCTATCATTATTAGCTTAAATAAAAAAATATTTATTATAAATAGTCATAAAAAATCGTCTTTCATGAGAAAGACGATTTAATTATATTTCTAAATTATACACAGGGTAAGTTCCTAAAACATTTACTTTACAACCTAAAGCTTCAAGTTCACCTTTTACACCAGGAAACAGAACGTCATCAAAAGGTTCGTCAACATCAATAATAAAGAAATAGTTTCCGAGTCCAGTTTTCATTGGACGTGATTCGATTTTAGATAAGTTCATTTTACGCCAAGCAAATGCAGATAGTACTTGATGAAGAACCCCAGCACGATCTTCTGGTAATGTAATCAATAATGTTGTTTTTTCACTTACTGCCTTTTGCTTTATTTTTATTAACGTTTTATCTTTTGACAAAACAACAAATCGCGTATGATTATTTGGATAATCATGAATATTTTTAGCCGCAATTGTTAAATTATATTCCTTAGCTGCTAAAATGTTCCCGATTGCAGCAATTGGTTCACTTGTTTGACTTACAATTTCAGCTGCACTTCCAGTCGAATCAGTGTACTCAATTGTTGCATTAGGTATTGTATTATGAATATATTGTTGACATTGTGCGATTGCTTGAGTATGTGAATAAACTTCTGTTAAATCTTCTAATCCACCTTCAAAATTTGAATTAACAAGTAAGTTTTGTTTAATTGGAACGACAAGTTCAGCACTGATTGGTAATCTTGCTTGATGAACTAAATAATCAATAGTCAAATGAACTGTTCCCTCAATTGCATTTTCAATTGGTACAACAACAATATCTACTTCCTTATTAACTACAGCATCAATACTTTGTGGAATAGTTTTATAAGCGATTTTTTCCTCGCTATTAAAAGCAGTATCAACAGCTAATTTTGTAAACGTACCTTTTGGGCCTAAATATCCAATTTTAGTAGACAAAACGTTCCCTCCATACATCTTTCTTCTCAAAAGAATTAAACTAATTATATCTTAGCAAATGTTTTAAAAACATGCTACTTGAAATAACTATTCAATAAATTCAAATTCAAAATCTAAAATACGAATGGTGTCGCCATCTTTTGCACCTTGTTTTCTTAAGGCATCATCAATTCCTAAATGACGCATTTGACGAGCAAATCTTTGAACAGATTCATCATAGGAAAAGTCAGTTGCATGGAAGATACGTTCAACTTCTCGACCTGATAAAACATAGGCCGCATCATCTGCACGCGTAATTACAAATGGTTTTTCTTTTTCTTCATAGCGAATTGTTACCTTTTCTTCTTCAATAGGTTCATAAGGTATACTTGCTAATTTATCAGCAATTTTATAAAGTAATGTATCTATGCCTGCTTTAGTATATGTTGAAATTGCAATAACTTCAGTATCTTTTGGTAATTGCTCTTTCAATGATGCTAATCTTTCTTCTGCTTGTGGCATATCCATTTTATTTGCAACAATAATTTGCGGCTTTTTTATTAAGTGAGAACCATATGAAGCTAACTCATGATTGATGCGTGTATAGTCTTCAAATGGATCTCGTTCTTCTTCAAGAGGAGCTAAGTCAATAACATGAACAATTAACTTCGTACGCTCAACATGTTTTAAAAATTGGAAACCAAGTCCAACACCTTCGTGGGCACCTTCAATCAATCCTGGTAAATCTGCCATAACAAAACTTCTTCCATCGTTTACTGTCACAACCCCTAAATTTGGAGCTAGAGTTGTAAATGGATAATCTGCTATTTTGGGTTTAGCAGCACTAACTACAGATAATAAGGTAGATTTTCCGACACTTGGAAAACCGACTAATCCAACATCAGCCATTACCTTTAATTCAACCCGAACAGTTAGTTCTTCACCTTTTTCACCATTTTCAGCAATATTAGGAGCTGGATTTCTTGCTGAAGCAAATTTTATATTACCTCTACCCGCTTTACCACCTTTAACAATGATTGCTTCTTCGTTATGAACAGTCAAATCTGCAATTGTTTCATTCGTTTCATCGTTATAAACTGTCGTCCCTGGAGGAACTTCAACGATAAGTGGATCAGCATTTCTTCCATGCTTACCTTTACTCATTCCATTTTGACCACGTTCTGCTTTAAAATGTCTATTGTAACGGAAGTCCATAAGTGTTGAAAGACCTTCATTTACTTTAAAGATAATATCGCCACCATTACCCCCGTCACCTCCGGCTGGACCACCTTCTGGAACGTATTTTTCTCTTCGAAACGCGACAATACCATCTCCACCATCGCCTGCTTTTAAAAATACTTTTGCTTCATCAATGAACAATTTATTCACCTCATTTATTTTTATTACAAAAAAACTCCATTCCGAAATGGAT
Organism: Pseudogracilibacillus sp.; assembly: GCA_035301085.1. Lineage (GTDB taxonomy): Bacteria > Bacillota > Bacilli > Bacillales > Amphibacillaceae > Pseudogracilibacillus. The sequence continues at coordinate 80,985 of DATGUU010000087.1, forward strand.
TGGAGTCTTAAATTAATTAGTTTATGCTTCTAAAGTTTCTGGATAAACACTAACTTTTTTGTTTTTACGACCATTATTTTCAAATTTAACGATACCGTCAATTTTTGCAAATAATGTATCATCTTTTCCTAATCCTACGTTTTCACCAGGATAGATTGTTGTACCACGCTGACGGAATAAAATAGAGCCACCTGTTACAAACTGACCATCTGCACGCTTTGCTCCTAAACGTTGTGCACGAGAGTCACGACCATTTCGAGTACTTCCTGCACCTTTTTTAGTAGCAAAATACTGTAAATCTAATTTTAACATTGCTTTGGCACCTCCCCTTATTTATCTTGTATTGTTATAAATTCTTTATAATCATTTTCAATCGTTATTAAAGAAATAATCATTGCTTCAAATATAAGTCTTGCTTTTTCTTTTATATCAGGAGAGATGTTTCTTGGCAATAATACCTTTAAATATCCACCATCATCATTCATTTTAATATCCAACTCAATATTACATAATGCTGTTACTGCATTAACTGAACCAAAAGAAATTGCAGAGACTCCAGCACACACTAAATCGTAGCCATATGGACCACTTTCTGCATGACCAGACATTTCAAAGCCAGTGATTAAGTCTTTTTCTCGATAAATTTTAATTTTAATCATTTAAAATAATACCTTAAGCATTAATTTTTTCAATAACTAGTTTAGTGTAAGGTTGGCGATGACCTTGTTTACGGCTATAATTCTTTTTAGGCTTATACTTAAAGACCGTAATTTTTTTATCGCGACCTTGTTGAATTACTTTAGCAGTAACTGTTGCACCTTCTACATAAGGAACTCCAACTTGAACTGAATCGCCACCAACGAATAATACTTTATCAAAAGTGATTGTTTCATCAGTGTCAGCTGCTAATTTTTCAATTTGAATCTCTTGACCTTCTACTACTTTAACTTGCTTACCACCTGTTTCAATAATTGCGTACATGAACTTGCACCTCCTATATTATCTAAGACTCGCCATTGAGGTATTACAGTAATGTAATTAGACCTTCTCTGAGCGGTTGTAGCACGGGTGCTACGTATGAATAACAAAGTAATAATACCATATAAAAATTTATTAAGCAAGGGGTTAATTTTTAAAAAGATTTTTAAGTTTTTTAAAGAAGCTTTTTTCTTCTGTTAAATTTTGCAATGGAACACTTTCTCCTAAAATTCTTCTTGCAATATTTCGATAAGAGATTGATACGCTAGAATTTGGTTGAAAAGCAATTGGTTCACCTTGATTTGATGCTGTAATGACATCATCACTATCAGCAACAATTCCAATTAAATCAATTGATAATAATTGAACAATATCGTCAATCGCCATCATATTTCCATCTTCCATCATATGATTGCGAATCCGATTTACTAATAAATCTGGTCGATCAATATGTTCTTGTTGTTCTAATAAACCTATAATTCGATCGGCATCTCTGACGCTTGCTTTTTCTGGCGTAGTGACAACAATTGCTTTATCAGCTGCGACAACAGCATTTTCAAAACCTTGTTCAATACCTGCCGGACAATCAATAATAATAAAGTCATAATCTTGCTTTAATTCTGTTACAATTTTTTTCATACCCTCTTTTGTAACAGCAGATTTATCACTTGTTTGAGCAGCAGGTAATAATGATAAAGATTCAAATCTTTTATCTTGAATTAATGCTTGATTTAATCGACAACGTCCTGTAATTACATCGACAATATCGTAAACAATTCTATTTTCTAACCCCATAATAACGTCTAAATTTCTTAAGCCAATATCAGTATCAATTAAACACACTTTTTTATCCATTAACGCCAGGGCTGTACCAATGTTAGCTGTTGTCGTTGTTTTTCCAACGCCACCTTTACCTGAAGTTATTACAATTGCTTCACTCATCTAATAAACTCCTCTCAAAAGCATTTAATTCTTTTTCTAAACGTGGATATGCTCTTATCTTATTTAAAACTATTTTACTTTCTTCCCCTTGAACAGATGCATAATCTAAATATACTCCTTCTGATTCATAATCAGGAGATCGGCTAATATATTCTGCTATTCTTAACTGGGTTGGCTTCATATATGACGCTGATATAATCGCATCAGTATAACCATTCATTCCAGCATGAGCTGTTCCTAATAATTTACCTAATATAAATATATTACCTGTTGCTTCTATTTTCCCTCCTGGATTAACATCACCAATTAAAAGGACGCTTCCTTTAGCTGTAATTGTTTGTCCAGATCTAACAACACGACTATAGGTTTTTATTTGAGTTTTAGTAAAATCAGCTAAAATTTTATTTTTTAACGCAAGTTCCGATTCAAGTGTTTCAATATTTAATTTATATTCTTCTTCTAACAACTTTCTTAACTCTTGTTCTTGCTTCTCTTTTAAGTAGCGATAACCTAATTTTACTGTTATTAAAACATTATCACTTTTCATATTTAAATGATTTTTTGCTAGAAATGTTTTTAGTTCTTCAAATATATCTTTAAAAGCAGCTTCATCATTAAGCGTTAAAATAATACCTTCACTAGTACCTTTAATGCTAATTAAATTTGTTGTCATGACGCTCCACCTTCTTTGTCCCATATTAATTATATGATTCATTGCTATACTTAGAAAATATGTATTTAACAATTGGATATATGATAATTAAAAAAACTACATTTGCAATAATTGTTGGGAACAGTCGATCAACTAGATTATCTATCCAATAAACACTGATAACATCAATGATTGAATAAACACCACTAATAATCACTTCTGCTGTAATAATTGAAAGAATGCCTGTTAAAATTGCCATTATTATATTTTCTTGCAAAATACGCTTAAGTATTGTAGAAACAAACAAGGCAATACCATATGCAAACATGTATACACCTAAAATATCTGTATAAACAATATCGACTAATAAACCGAAAATAATCGCATAAATAATAAAAATATATGATTTATCTTCTTCATAAAAGAAATTAATTAAAACTAAAAAAATCAATAACCAATGGGGTACAATAACACTCGATAAATTAATAATACTCTCGGGAAGTAATTCAAGTGCAACACCTTCTGAGATTAGTAAACCAAATAGAATTAACGTTAGAATAAAATGTTTCATAATTCTTCGTCCTCATCTATCGCTTTTTCTGTTTCTTCGTCAAGAGATGTTTTACTTGCCACTTCATCTTTATCTATTTCTAAACTCGTTAATAAACTTCGATCAACAACTATTACATTATTTAAATCATTAACATTAGCAGATGGCTTTATTAAAGCTGTTTTAGTTAATCCATATTGATCTTGGACAACTTCTTTAATTTCACCAATTAAAATATCAGCAGGATATGATCCTCCTAAATTTGATGAAAAGACTTGTTCACCTTCTTTTAATTCTTGTTTAGAATCTTCAATAACTCTAAAAACAAGTGAATCTGTATCTTGATCGTATCTTTCTATTAACCCGAAAGTCTCTGCTCCTTTTTCACGTTTTACCATTGCTGAAATACGATTTAAATTATCGAAACCTGTTAATAACTGAACAGTTGAAGTTAGATGAGAAGCTTTTTGAATTTTTCCAATCATTCCCTCAGCAGTTATTACAGCCATGTTTTCCTCGATACCATGCTTTTTACCGCGATTAATTGTTATTTGTTCTAACCAGCGTTCAGGTGAGCGAGCGATAACAGTTGCATTAATTGAATTGTAATCACGTTTGGATTCATTTAGATCTAACGCTTTTCTTAATTCATCATTTTCCTTTTCTAATTCACGATTTTCAAAAGCTAATGTTTTATATTCAGTTATTTTTTCTCTAAGAACTTGATTCTCATCATAGGTCATTTTCAGATTTTGTAAATTTGAAATCGAGTCAACTATGAAATCTACAGGTTTATAAGCAATTCCTTGTACCCAACCAACTGAGTCTTTTACCAGTTTTTCTGGTGTAGAAAATTTATCTTTATTAGTTAATGAATAACCAATCAAGACAACCATTAAAATAATTCCTATAAGGATGAAAAATAATGACTTTCTCTTTAAAAACGACATGTGTACACCTACTTAATTATTAGTTCTTTGTGAAGATATATTTGGATTTGATCTAAAGTGTTGCATATGCTCTAATGATTTACCCGTACCAATCACAACGCTATCTAATGGATTTTCAGCAACAAAAACAGGTATTTCAGTTTCTTGACTAATTAACTCTGCTAAATTTTTAAGTAATGCTCCGCCGCCTGTTAAGACAATACCTCGGTCCATAATATCAGCAGACAATTCAGGTGGTGTTTTTTCTAAGGTTACTTTTATCGCATTTACAATTTCGTCTACTCCATCTTTAAGAACAAGCGAAATTTCTTCTGAAGTAATTTCTTTTGTTTCTGGCAGACCAGTAAGTAAATCTCGCCCACTAACTTCCATGTCATTCAAATCATAGGTGACGATTGCAGAACCAATTTGTTTTTTTATTTCTTCTGCTGTTTTTTCTCCAATCATTAAATTATATGTTTGACGAACATGTTTAATAATAGCAGCATCTAAATTATTTCCCGCAACAGGAATGGATCTACTCGTAATAACTCCACCTAATGAAAATACAGCGACTTCTGTCGTACCACCACCAATATCAACAATCATACTACCTGTTGGTTCCCAGACAGGTAAATCGATTCCAATTGCAGCAGCAAAAGGTTCAGAAATAGTATAAGCTTCTTTAGCTCCTGATTGTTTTGCAGCATCAATGACTGCTCGTTCTTCAATTTCTGTAATACTTGTAGGAACACAAATCACGACATTTGGTTTACCTGTTAGTGCAGAACGTTCTTTACGTGCTGCTTTTAAAAAATGATTAAGCATAGCGGCTGTTGTTTCATAATCAGCAACAACACCATTTTTTAAAGGACGAATAATCTCAATGTTTTCTGGTGTGCGACCAATCATATCTCTTGCATCATTACCTACAGCAACAATCTCACCTGTGTCGTTATTTCTTGCTACAACAGAAGGTTCTCTTATTACAACACCTTTTTCATTTACAAACACTAACGTATTAGCTGTTCCTAAATCTATTCCGATATCTTGTGAAAATTTCATAACGTCTTGTGAAAATCCTTTTAATTCTTGCGAAAAACCTTTAAAGTCTTTCGAAAATTTCATCTTAGACAAAAAAATCTCCCTTTCTTATGTATCAATTTATTGAGAGTCTTTGTGATGCATATTTATTAATGATATTTTCTTATATTTATATTGATTATAACACATCTCTAGTATACGTAATTTTTAATAAAAATGATATATAAGCGTATATTTAAAATTGTATGACGATTAATTAATTTATCAAAAACTAAAAAATAACTATATAATATCTTTTTTCTACTATATAATTTAGATATATAATACTACACTTTTTAAAGGAGGGAAAATTTATGATAAATCGTAGATGGATAGGGGCTTTTTTAATATTTCTAGGAATTGGTTTTTTCTTTCAGCAGTTAAATATTTTCGGATTTTCAAGCTTTATTGCACAATGGTGGCCTATCATTTTTATTTTAGTCGGAATTGGACAACTTATTAGTAATCCACGAAATAATTTTTTAATCGGGATAATCTTTATTTTACTTGGTACAATAATTTTAGGCAATCACTTTATCGATATTAACTTATTTACTATCCTCTGGCCAATCTTTTTAATTTTAATTGGTTTAACATTCGTTATTAAACGAGGAAAGATAAAGCCTATGACTGATTCGAGCGATGTCTTGCAAAATTTTACTTTATTTGGAGGAAACAATATTAAAAATCGCTCACAGAATTTTAAAGGTGGCGAAATTACGACTATTTTCGGTGGTGCTCAAATTGATTTAACTCAGATTGCTATTTTAAATAAAGCACATCTTGAATTAACTTGTATTTTCGGTGGAATTACAATCATTGTCCCCGATAACATTAATATCGTTATTACCGGCACACCTGTATTTGGCGGATGGGAAGATAAAACAAATTATTCAAATAATATTCCTGCTACAACTTTATCGATAAATTGTTTCCCACTTTTTGGAGGAATTGAAATTAAAAATTAATGAAAACAGAAAATATTTAAATATATTTTTTATTTAACTAATAATTATTTTAAATGTTTTGACAATTTATGATTTTAAACTATTAATAGTGATAAAATATTAACTAAGGAGGTTAATCCCATGAAGATTAGACATATGTTTGTATTATTCTTTGTGATGATACTGATATCTGCTTGTGAAGTTGGAGAAAATAATCCTTCATTTAATCACACAAATAAAAATATCCATTCAAATGAACGAACTGGCGAAAAATTTCAAATAAAAAATCCAAATCAAAATCTTGATTTTTCGAAAAGCTCACTTGAAACAATTTATTTTGCTGGTGGTTGTTTTTGGGGAGTTGATGCTTATTTCGAACGTATTTTTGGTGTTTATGAAACATCTTCTGGTTATGCTAACGGAACAGGTGAAGACCCTACTTATAAAACGGTTATAAGTGGTAAAGAAGGCTTTGCTGAAACAGTTAAAGTTGTTTATGATTCTGACCGTGTCTCTCTAGAAGAATTATTAGATTATTTCTTTCGTGTAATTGATCCAACATTAGAAAATCGGCAAGGTAATGATATAGGTGTGCAATACCGGACAGGCATTTATTACGAAAATAAAGCTCATAAAGAAATTATTGATAAAGCCATAAAATTTGAACAAACAAAATATGATAAAACACTAGTGACTGAAGTTTTACCACTTCAAAATTTTTATCTTGCTGAAGAAAACCATCAAAACTATTTAGAAAAGAATCCAGATGGTTATTGTCATATTGATTTGGATGTATTAAATGAAGTAGATATTAATCCTAATCGATATACTTCTCCAACTCCTACTAAAATAAAATCTCTTTTAACAAACGAACAATATAATATAACAATGAATGATGCTACTGAACCTGCTTTTGAAAATGAATATTGGGATTTCTATGAACCTGGGATTTATGTCGATATTGTCACAGGAGAACCTTTATTTTCAAGTAATACAAAATATGATGCTGGTTGTGGTTGGCCTAGCTTTACTCAACCAATTGATGCAGAAGTTTTAAGTTATCACCAAGATAAAAGCGCTAATTTAATGCGCACAGAAGTTAGAAGCCGAGTAGGAGATATTCATTTAGGTCATGTTTTTAATGATGGACCTAAAGAATCTGGTGGCCAAAGATACTGCATTAATAGTGCTTCGCTTAAATTTATTCATGTAGATGATATGAAAAATGCAGGTTATGAAAATTTAATTCATTTAATTGAATTAAAATAAGGAGTGAATTTATGGAAATTAAAAAAAATAAAGTTGTGATTGCTGGTGCAAGTGGTTATATTGGAAACAATTTGTTAAAAAAATTAGCAGGTAAAGTAGATTTAATTGGTCTATCACGTCATTATAAAAAAACGACTGATTCAATTACTTGGCGATCGTGTGATTTATTTTCTCTTGCTGATGCAGAAAAAGGGTTAGCAGGAGCTGATATAGCTGTTTATCTTGTACACTCAATGGTTCCCTCAGCAAAATTAACTCAATCGTCATTTGAAGATATGGACGTTATATTAGCAGATAATTTTGCACGAGCTGCTAAGCGCCATAATATAAAAGAAATTATTTATTTAAGTGGAATTATTCCGGATAATGATGAACACTTATCACGACATTTAAAGAGTAGATTAGAAGTTGAAAACATTTTACGTGCATACGGAACACCTGTCACTGCGATTCGTGCGGGGTTAATTGTTGGCCCAAATGGCTCTTCATTTCCAATCTTAGCAAAATTAGTTGAACGTTTACCTGCGATGATTTTACCGAAATGGACAAGTTCTAAAACTCAACCTGTTGCCTTAGATGACGTGCTTAATTCCCTTTCTAAAGTCGTGCTAAACAGTGCTAAAGAAAATAGATCCATTGATATTGGCGGACCAGAGGTAATGACTTATCGTTCAATGATGGAACAGACTGCAGAAATTCTTGGTAAAAAGCCTTATATGTTTAACGTTCCGTTATTTTCATTATCTTTATCTAAGTTGTGGTTAAGACTAATTACACAAACACCTAAAGAAATAGTTTATCCACTTGTAGAAAGTCTGACACATGAGATGATTGTTCAAGATTCAAAATATGTTGCTGGTATTAGTGATGGAAAAACTTATTTTCGTAATGCTGCTAAAATGGCGATTGAGTCAGACAGAAATAATAAGAAACCAAGAAGAAAAGCTGACTTAGGACCATTAATTCAAGATGTACGTTCAATCCAACGTGTCCCTTTACCTAAAGGAAAAAGTGCAGATTGGATTGGTAGATATTACACAATTTGGTTAGAAAACTTCTTAAATCCTTGGGTAAAAACAACTACAGATGATCAATTAAATTGTAAAATTGGCTTTTTAAGTAATCATTTTGTTTTGTTAGAACTTTCTTACTCTAGTGAAAGAAGTACACCTGATCGTGCTCTTTATTATATCACTAAAGGATTATTAACAGATGGTTCTGTAAATGAACGGGGGAGAATGGAATTTAGAAAAATTCCAGGAAAAGATGAAGTAATCATTGCAATTCATGACTACACACCTTCTTTACCTTGGTTTATTTATTTCTTTACCCAAGCTAATGCACATTTATTTGTTATGAATATGTTTAAAAAGCATTTAGAAAAAATTAATGAAGAAAAAATTCCTTTACCTGATTCATGTGAAACTGTTTATTAATTAAGTTTTTAGTATTAAATTTTTAAAATCTTTTTATTTTAATTATAAATGTTTTTTTAACAATGTTAACACTTTTATCTGATATGATAATGTCTTATGTCAAGTAGCTGTTCAGTTCTTTTGATGAGGGATTATTCTAAATAAAAAAATAATCGTTTATGGAAAATCATAAACGATTATTTTTTTTTATGATTTTCGCGCAATTTGCTGAATAGGATCCCACACACCATTATATGGGGGCGCATACGCTAAATCTAAATCAATTAAATCATCAATACTCATTTCATTAAATAAGGAAACTGCTAACACATCAATTCTTTTGTCTACTCCTGCTTTACCGATAATTTGACCACCGAGTAACTTTCTTGTTTCTTGATGATAAATAATTTTTAAATATAATTTTTCACTACCAGGATAATAACCCGCATGACTTCCAGATTCTGATTTTTGAACTTTATAAGGAATATTTAAGGATTTTGCTTCTTTTTCTGAGATACCTGTTCTACCTAATGATAAATCAAAAAACTTAATAATTGATGTACCAACAATTCCATTAAAAGTTAAGGCATGACCTGACATATTAGCTCCAGCTATTCTTCCTTGTTTATTAGCTGTTGTGCCTAGAGGAATATGATCATTAATTTTTTTAATTCTGTGGTAATGAGTCGCACAGTCACCAGCAGCATAAACATTCTTAATATTTGTTTGCTGGTATGCATCAACAATAATGACACCTTTATTAGTTAGATGTAAATTTGTATCTTTTAAAAATTCTGTATTTGGCTTTACACCTATTGCTAATAAAGCTAAATCAGTTTTATAAACTTGTTTATCTGTCTCGACGCCTTCAACTTGTGTATCACCTTTAAATGATTTTACTTCTTCATTAAGAATCAAGTTAATTCCTTTTTCTTTTGCTTTTTCTTCAATTATTTTAGCCATATCTTCATCAAATATTTTTGCTATTTGCGACCCTCTTTGAATTAAAGTAACTTTTTTGCCAATATCAACCAAGTTCTCTGCCGCTTCTAGCCCGATATAACCTCCACCAATAATTGTGATGTGTTCTGCTTCTTTTTTCAAATCGGCTAATAACTCTTTTGTATCTGTAATTGCTCCCATAGTATGTATACCTGCTAAATCCTTACCTTCCCAATCTGGAATAACAGGGCTTGATCCGCTTGCAATTAATAATTTATCATAAGGAATATTTATTTCTTCATTTGTTTGAGACGATTTTGTTTTAACAAATTGATTGGTAAAATCAACTGAGTTTACAGTCGTCCAAACGCGTGCATCAATATTATACTTCTCTCGGAACGTTTCAACACTACGAGCATATAGCTTCTCAAAAGAAGTGACTTTTCCACTAATTAAATATGGTAAACCACATTGTCCATATGAATAATCAGCTCCCTTTTCTAAAACTGTAATATGTGCATTTTTATCAGTTCGTTTAATTTCCATAGCAGCACTCATCCCAGCTGCAACGCCACCAATAATGACATATTTCATAATATCTCTCCTTTTAAATAATTTGAGTCGATACTAAATTCATTACAATTTACCTGTGATAAATTGAATATTTTTATCTAAAACACTTATTTCAATTGGTGTCTTTAAATAAATTTCTCCATCTGTATCGATTTCCATTTTTGATTGTGTATTTATTTTAATGTTCTTCGCTTGGAAATGCTTTATTTCATCATGACTGACTTGATCTTCAAAATTTTCTTTTTGTGTTATATATTTCATAAGTAATGCAAGACCAGCATCATAAACAATAAAAATATCAAATAGATTATCTTGTAGATCAATACTTTTAACAGGCACAAATGTCGAGCCAACATGAGTTCCATTCAAAATAACGATCATTGCTGCATCATCTTCAATTGTTTCATTTTCAGTTGTTAATTTAAAATGAAAGTCTTCTTGTTCTTTTAAGGTTTTAACAGCTGCTGTATAATAGCTGATTTTCCCCATTAAATTTTTAGTATTAGGATTAATATTATCTGATATTTGCGTGATTAAACCAGTACCGACAAAGTTAGTAAAATAACGTTCATTTATCTTTCCTATGTTAATTGATTTTATTTCACCTTTTAAAATGTTTTCAGCTGCTTCTTCCATATTTAAAGGTAAATTCAAACTTCTAGCAAAATCATTACAAGTTCCTGCAGGAAGAATTGCAACTAATGGTGGGGTTTCAAGTTCAGCAATTCCATTAATCACCTCATGTAATGTCCCATCACCACCTAAAGAAATTAATAAATCAAAATCTGCTCCATATTCTCTTGCAATTATTTCAGCATCACCAACTTTTTCAGTTTTAGATAACATCAAGTGTTTAATCCCTTTTGTTAGGATAGGAATAATTTGTTTAAATAGATTATCAACTTCAGTTTGTCCTGCATTGCCATTATAAATAAGAATTGCTCTATTATACATTATTTTTCCCTCCAATCTTAAGGTATATAAATTATACTTGTTTTTGTTTAGAAATTAAATTGCTTTAACTTCTATATTAAATCTATATAAATAAAATAACATTGTTAAATTTAAATTTAACAATGTTATTAAATGTTTATCTGACAACCAAAACATCACATGTTGCATGGCGTACGATGTTTTCTGATACACTACCTAATAAAAAGCGTTCAACTGCATTTAAACCAGTTGCTCCGACCATAATTAAATCTGCTTTTTCCTCAGGAATTACTTCTTTTGTTAGAACAGATTTTGGTACTCCTACTTTCATCACAACTTTAATATCAGTCACACCTGCGTCTCGAGCTTTATTTTCATAATCATCTAAAATTTCTTGTCCTTGTTCTTTTGCATCGTTAAGAATGACCTTTTCATATTCAGGAATTGTAGCAAATGTTCTTGCATTTACCACATGTGTTAAAATAAGTCTTGCGTCGTTTCGTTTAACAATATCTAGAGATTTTTTAAAAGCTTTATCAGAATCTTTAGAACCATCTACTGCAACGATAATATTACTATATTTTGTCTCCATCACACATTCCTCCATTTATATTTTTTAGCTTCTATAATTAGCTTACATCATTCAAGAGAAAAGTAAAAGCTAAGATTCAGATAATTCAAATAAATCAATGCTTATTTTACTCGTCCTCTTGCATCAACTGGCCATTTATCAATAACCTGATCTTCTTTACATATCAAATATTCATCAAATAAATTAACAACAGTACATGCATGATTAGGAATAATAGTTATTTTATCAGTTATTTTTATATCATTTTCTTGTGTTGTTGTAATTATCCCATGTTCTTCAGATAAACGATCAATAGTTAATTCAGGATGTTCAATAATATATCCATGTCCTTTTACACTTTCATTACCATGGGCACCTTTATCTAAATTTAACGTTTTACTTCCAGCATCAATCACAAGACGATCTTTATGCTTTGAACCAACTGCCGATAAAACAGTTAAAGCACACGTTTCAATTGAAGCAACATTTAATCCAACTTGAATCATATCAAAGAAGACTGCATTTCCTGGTCTAATTTCAGTAATCCCGTTTACCTGACCTGCTCGTTTATAAGTTGGTGTCGAGCCAATACTTTTATGCTTGATTGGAAGGTCAATTGACTCACATATTTCAGCACTTTTCAAGACAACTTCTGCTTCTTTTTTCGCAATCGCTTCGATTTCTGCATCTGTGCTTGCAGCATATGAATGACCTGCATGTGTAAATATACCATTTAAAGTTAGGTTTTTGGCTTCTTTAATAGTCTCTCCAAGAGCCTTTACTTCGTCTGGTTCAACACCACAACGATTTAACCCTGAATTTATTTTTATCCAAACATTCATCACTTTTTGCTTACTTTCAAAATAATTTTGTAATAAATTAATTTGAGCAATTGAATCTACCGCTATGGTAATTTTTGCTAGATCCATTATTTTTTCAATTCGCTCAAGCTTCATTTTTGTGGCAATTGGATAAGCAATTAAAATATCTTTGATGCCACCATGTGCCATAACTTCTGCTTCACCTACTGTAGCAACTGTTATTCCAATTGCACCTAGGTCTATTTGCATTTTTGCCAAATTAATACTTTTATGTGTTTTAATATGCGGACGATAATTTAAATGATTGTCTTTTGCAAATGTAATAATACTTTTAATATTATTTTCTAATTTATCAATATCTAAAAGTAAAGCTGGTGTATCTATATTTTTTATAGGTGTTTGTTCCATTAAATGACCTCCATTTTTCTAATTAGTGTGATTATACGCTTTCTTTAACTATAGAACAATACTTATATGTAATTACTACATATAAAAAAACTAAGAATAAACGACTTTTATTCTTAGCTGTTTTAATTTTTAATAAAAGATTCAACCATTGCCAGTATGTGGCACTGAATAAAACAATCAGACCATAATCAATAATTGTTATTGGGATTCCTGATGTTAATAATTCATGCGATGTAAATGTGTTTGTTCCATAAGCTAACATAGTTTATTACTAGCTTATAAATGACCTTTTTCTTTTAAGGAAACAAACTTATTATCGCCAATAATTAAATGATCTAAGACTTCTATTCCCATAATTTTACCTGCTTTAACAAGTCTTTTTGTGACATTAATATCTTCTGGTGAAGGTGATGGATCACCTGAGGGATGATTATGAGCAACGATGATTGAAGCTGATGAACGTCTTACCGCTTCTCTAAATATTTCACGGGGATGTACGACTGATGAATTTAATGTACCGATAAAAATTGTCTGGCTGTGAATGATTTGATTTTTAGTGTTTAGAAATAATGCTATAAAATGTTCTTGATTTAACGTACGCATTTCTTCCATAACGTAATCAGCACCATCTTCAGGTGAACGTATCACATAACGTTCAGAAGGTTTATAACGGTTTAATCGTCCACCTAACTCTAAGGCTGCTAATATAATAACACCTTTGGCCGGTCCAATTCCTTTTATCGCAGTTAACTCTTCAATTGTTGCATTTCTAAGTAATTTTAGCCCTTCAAAATGCATTAATACACGTTTTGATAAATCTAAGACTGATTCCTTTTTTGTTCCACTCCCTAATAAAAGAGCAATAAGTTCATGATTGGATAATTGAGTGGGGCCATATTGTAATAGTCTTTCGCGCGGGCGTTCTCTTTTTGGGACATCTTGTAATTTCATATGTGTAACCATGTGATTATTCCTCCTCGTATAACCACATAGTTTACACTTTTAAAGTAATTATACGAATGAGAATAATGAATCATTTCCTTCAATTAACTTGTCAAAATGTTGGTTTATTTTAATAAAACCTTTAGAATCGCTTAAAATATTTCACTGCTTTTTATTTATCGCCTGTTTAATAACATTAGTAAAGTAAACAGACCCAACAAAATAATATTTTACATTTGTTTCTTTATTTTCAAGTATTTCTTTAATTATTTTTTCCCAGTTTGGTTCACAAGTTACGTCTAAATCTAAAGTCATTAATGCTTCTTTAGAATATGCTCTTTTATGTGCAAATGTTGTAACCGTAATTGCTTCAAATGTTTCTTTTGCTAGGTTAATCATTTCTTCTAAAGGCTTATCTCTAAATGCACTAATAATTAAATGCTTTTCACTTTCCTTTGTTTGGTTAACAGTTTTTAAAAAAGCTTGAAAACTCGCAATATTATGAGCACCATCTATTATTATCTGTGGCTTTTCATTAATAATTTCATAACGGTTAGCAATTAGAAGTTGCTCGATTGCATGAATGCATTTATTAAGATCAAGTTTAAATCCAATATTATTTAAGATATCAAATACTTGTAAAGCAAGGCTCGCGTTTTCACTTTGATATATACCTTTATTTTTCAACTTAAACGTTTTATTAATTTGATTTTTTTCTTGTGTATATTGATAACTGTTTTCAACTTTTTCGATATTAAATTCAGAACCTAAGCGATATAATTTTGCCGACTTTTTAATTGCTGTTTCTTTAATAACTTGTAAGCTCTCAAGCGAAACTCTTCCAATAACAATTGGGACATCTTGTTTAATAATACCGGCTTTATGTGTTGTTATCTCTTTTAGTGTGTTTCCTAAAAAAGCTTGATGATCGATTGAAATAGAAGTAATGACAGAAACAATTGGACATAAGACATTAGTTGTATCTTCTAAACCACCCATTCCCGTTTCTACAATTGCAATATCTGCTTTGTCTTCAAAATATAAAATTGCAATCATTGTTATAATTTCAAATTCAGATGGATAATTAGTTTGCTGATCTAATGTTTTAATAATTGGTAATAAAGTGTTTAAATATGAAACAAACTCTGTTTCTAACATCTCTTTATTGTTATGAGTGTAATGACCTGTTAACCCTGACAAACTTGGTGAAGTGAATGTACCTACTTGATTATGAGATGTTAATAAACCTGCTTCAAGATATGCGGTCGTTGATCCTTTTCCATTTGTTCCAGTAACATGAATAATTTTACACTTACTTTGATAATTAATTGCTTTTAGCATAAACCACATACGCTCTAAGCCTGGTTTAATACCATAACTTTGACGTGACTCAATAAATTGTTTAGCTTCTTGATAATTTTTTATCTGCATTTTAACACCTTAATTTCTTGTATAATTATTTATATCAATTAATATTAGTATAACAAGAGTTAAATGATTTTACACGGAGGAATTAGCTGATGAGTTTAAATGGTTTAATAATTTATAATGGCAGTTTATATAGTGAAAAATTTATTGATTATGCTAATATGTTAAAACATGCAGCAATTAAAAAAGGACATACAATAAGCTTAATAAAAAATAACGAAATACATAGCTTACTTAAAACAAATGAAGCAACTATACTTAGTCAAACGACTTTAAAAGCGATTGATTATATTATTTTTACAGATAAAGATATTTATTTAGCTCATCATTTAGAAGCTATGGGCTATCGATTATTTAATAGTGCTCATGCGACAGAGGTAAGTGATGATAAAATTAAATCTTACCAAACACTGGCCAAGAAAAAGCTTCCCATCCCAAAAACACTTATTGCTCCAAAAAACTTTATTAATCCATATGAAAATAATGCTAATTTTTTAAATCATGCCATTGAATACTTTAATTTTCCATTTGTAATTAAAGAAGCATTTGGATCTTTTGGCGAGCAAGTTTATCTTGTACATAATAAATCTGATGTTGAAAATGCTTTAGATAAAATAGGCGATCGACCATTTATGTGTCAAGAATTTATTAATTCAAGTTATGGAAAAGATATTCGACTACAAGTTGTTGGCGATGATGTTATTACAACAATGAAGCGTTCTTCTGAAATCGACTTTAGAGCTAATATTACTTCGGGTGGAAAGATGGACACATATACACCTAGTGAGGCAGAAAAATCTCTCGCAATTACTGCAACAAAAGCATTAGGACTCGATTTTGCTGGAGTAGATTTACTTTTCGGTGAAAATTCCAAAAGAGTTATTTGTGAAGTGAATTCAAATGCCCATATTAGAAATTTACTTGATTGTACCGGAGTTAATGTTGCTGATTCTATCATTGAATATATTGATCGTGAGGTAAAGAAATGAAAAAAGGGTGGTTAATTTATAAGCAAGCAGATGCTGCAAATAACCAATCGTATATCGATTGGTTTATTTCAGAAGCAAAAGCACAAAATATTGAACTTACATTAATATTAAGAGAAAAACTACAAATTGGCGTCGACGGCACAACATTTATAACAACTTATTACAATAAACATATATTACTACCTGATTTTTGTGTAATTAGAGTAATCGATCCTACCTTACAAGCACATTTTAATGCGCAAAACATTTCTTGTTTTAATGATTATCAAACTTCAATCATTTGTAATGATAAATCAGCTACTCATATCGAACTTGCTAAAATTGGTGTGCCTGCTGTTAAAACATTTCATTTTGACACATCTAAACTATTAGACCCGCCACTTCCTTACCCATTTATTTTAAAGTCAGTGAATGGACGAAGCGGAAATCAAGTATTTTTAATTGATAATTATGAAAAGTTTATTAATGTGCAAGAAAATAAAATAAATAATCGTTTTATTATTCAATCGGCAGATGTTGATATGGGTAAAGACTTACGCGTCTTTATCATTGGTAAGGAAATAATTGCCGCTGTTTTAAGAGAGAATAAAAATGATTTTAGGGCTAACTTTAAACTAGGTGGTACAGCTAAACTTTATCAGTTAAATGAAGATGAGATTAATATGGTTAAAAAGATAATTAATCATTTTAATTTTGGTCTTGTCGGGATTGACTTTTTAATTAATAAAGAAGGCAAATTATTATTTAATGAAATTGAGGATGTCGTTGGATCAAGAATTCTCAGTGAAACAACAGACATTAACTTATTAAAACTTTATCTTAATCACATAAAAAGACACATCTAATTATCTTTCTATACTTTATAATAAACGATAGAATTAATTAGTAATTTATATTAAAGTATTAGATATAAATGGAGAGGAGGGTTATTGATGAATATTTATATTTGGACTTTTTTAATTGGTATGATTATTTTTACTTTATTTCCTTTTTTAAATAAAAATTACCGGAGAAGATCAGCATACATAAAAGCTTTAGCATCAATAATTATTGTCTTAGCTATTGTTCTTTCAGTTGTATTATTTAAAGTTAATTTTGTTTTAGCTTTATTAATTGGATTAATTATTTTTATTTTATTAGATAAAAGAACCTATACAAAATCTCGATTAATTATTTATGGTTTAATTATTATAATAGTGACTATGCTTGCTTTTTTCTTGTTTCGTGATAATCCTGATTACATTGTGAACCATTTAAAAGAAAATCCGACAAGTTCAGCACTCTATGTGGCAAAAGATAAACAAGATTATATTACATATCAATCTGACGATATTCAGCCATTAGCAAGTACAGTTAAACTATTAATTGCTATAGAATATGCTTTACAAGTTGATGAAGGAAAAATTAATAAAGATAGTTATGTTCCTCTGACAGAATTAAATCATTTTTATATTAAAGGTACTGATGGTGGTGGACATGAAGATTGGTTAAAAAGCTTATCAGCAACTCAAGATATGAATAATGAAGCTTCTTTGCAAGACGTTGTTAAAGGAATGATAACTTATAGCTCAAACGCTAATACAGATTACTTAATTAATCTACTCGGAATAAATAACATAAATAAACGTATAAAAGATTTGAATTTAAATAAACATGATGCGATTTATCCAATTGTTGGTGCTTTACTTATTCCTTATGATGATAAAGATATAAGTCCTGAAACACTAGAATCAATGTCAGATAAGGAATATGCTAGTCGAGCAATTAATATTAATGAAAAATTAGACCGTGGTGAAATTCAAGCAGAAAACACCAAGTATACGCCATCACGTAAATTTGAAAAAATCTGGTCAAATCGTTTGATGAGTTCTACAGCTCAAGATTATGGTAAATTACTTCAAATGATTGCATATGATGAATTTCCTAAAACTGCAACTAAAATTCTTCATCAAATTATGGAGTGGCCTATGGAACATAATCCAAATAATAAAGATAGATTTGAATATCTTGGTGGAAAAGGTGGTTCAACAAAATTTGTTTTAACTGATGCTATTTATGCAAAAGAACATAAGCAAGACTCGTATGAACTTGTTCTTTTATTTAATGATTTAAATATTTGGCAAAATATACTATTACAAAACAACTTGAACTCTTTTGAATCAAAATTTATTCATAACGAAGATTACCAGCTACAAGTAAAAGAAACATTAACACATACAAAATAAAAGAAAAAGCACAGAATGTATACATTCTGTGCTTTTTAAACTTTAATAACTTATTTTTTTAATTCTTCTAAACGTTGTTTTACTTTTTCATGTTTATCTGTGTATTCTATTTGCTTTTGTCTTTCAGCTTCAACTACTTTTTCTGGTGCATTATTGACAAATCCTTCATTTGATAATTTTTTTGTTACAAGTTCAACTTCACTTTCCCATTTTTTCAATTCTTTTTCTAATCGAGCGATTTCTTTT
Organism: Pseudogracilibacillus sp.; assembly: GCA_035301085.1. Classification (GTDB taxonomy): domain Bacteria; phylum Bacillota; class Bacilli; order Bacillales; family Amphibacillaceae; genus Pseudogracilibacillus. Next base: position 99,828 of record DATGUU010000087.1, read on the forward strand.
TCAAAATCGATTAAACCTTCTAATGGTAAAAATATTTCTGCGCCTGTTACAATGGCTGTCATTGCATCTTCTGGAGCCGTTACTTCTGTTGCAATTGTTAATTCACTTGGATTACAGAAACGCTCTAAATAACTTCTATTTTTATCTAATGTTATTTGAACAGTATCGTTTTTAGCTTTGATCATAATTGGTATCTCACGTGACATTGGTGTATCAACCTCTGCACGAATATTACGAATTGATTTAATAATATCAACAAGTTGTTTCATTTCTTTAGAAGCAACTTCATCATGATATTTTTCATTATAAGTAGGCCAAGCAGCTACTGTTATTGAGTCACCATCGTGTGGTAATTGTTGCCATATTTCTTCTGTGATAAATGGCATATAAGGATGCAACATGCGCATAATTTGATCTAGAACGTGAGCAAGCACTGAACGTGTTGTTTGTTTTGCAGCTTGATCATCACTATTTAATGGGATTTTTGCCATTTCAATATACCAATCACAATAATCATCCCAAATAAAGTTATATAGAGCACGTCCCGCCTCACCAAATTCATATTTATCTGTATTATGCGTAACATTTTGAATAGTTTCATTTAAGCGTGTTAAAATCCATTTATCAGGTAAAGTTAACTCTCCAGACAAATCGATATCTTCATATTTAAAGTCTTCCATATTCATTAAAACAAAACGTGAAGCGTTCCAGATTTTATTAGCGAAATTCCAAACAGATTCAACACGTTCCCAGTAAAAGCGTAAATCTTGTCCTGGCGTTGAACCTGTAAGTAAAAAGTAACGTAAAGAATCTGCACCATATTTTTCGATAACATCCATTGGGTCAACACCATTACCTAATGATTTACTCATTTTACGTCCATCAGATGCCCTAATAAGACCATGAATTAAAACATCTTCAAATGGTTTTTCTTCAGTGAATTCAAGTGATTGGAAAATCATTCTTGCTACCCAAAAGAAAATAATGTCATAACCTGTGACTAAAACATCTGTCGGGAAATAGCGTTTAAAATCTTCAGCCTCTTCATCTGGCCAACCCATTGTTGAAAATGGCCATAAAGCACTTGAGAACCATGTATCTAGTACATCTTCATCTTGGCGCCAGTTTTCAATATCTTCTGGTGCTTCTTTACCAACATAAACTTCATTTGTTTCTTTATGATACCAAGCTGGAATTCGGTGTCCCCACCATAGTTGACGTGAAATAACCCAATCATGAATATTTTCCATCCAGTTCAAGTATGTTTGTTCAAAACGTTCAGGTACGAAGTTTACTTTATCTTCACCTTTTTGTAAATCCACAGCACGATCTGCTAAGGGTTGCATATTAACAAACCACTGTGTAGATAAATAAGGCTCAACAACAGCCCCACTTCGTTCTGAATGACCTACTTGATGAACGTGGTCTTCAATTTCAATTAAAACGCCTAAAGTTTGAAGGTCTTTGACAATCGCTTTTCGACATTCAAAACGATCCATGCCCTCATATTTACCTGCATTTTCATTCATTGTTCCATCTTCATTCATCACTAAGACACGTTCTAGATTATGCCGGTTACCAATCTCAAAATCATTTGGATCATGGGCAGGTGTAATTTTAACAGCACCTGAACCAAATTCCATATCAACATAATCATCAGCAACAATTTCAATCTCTCGACCTACAATTGGTAAAATAACTTTCTTACCGTGTAAATGTTGATAACGTTCATCTTCAGGATGAACTGCAATTGCCGTGTCTCCTAACATTGTTTCTGGGCGTGTTGTTGCAATTTCAATAAAGTCATCGGAGTCTTTAATTGGATATCGCATGTGATAAAAATGACCATTAATTTCTTCATGAATCACTTCGATATCAGATAAAGCCGTTTTTGTAACTGGATCCCAGTTTATAATATATTCACCACGATAAATTAAACCTTTTTCGTATAATTTAACAAAAACTTCTTGAACAGCATCTGATAATTTTTCATCCATCGTAAAACGTTCTTTAGAATAATCAAGACCTAAACCTAATTTTCCCCATTGCTCTCTAATATGATTTGCATATTCTTCTTTCCAGTCCCACACAGTATCAATAAATTTATCTCTACCTAAATCATACCGTGTCTTTCCTTGCTCTCTTAATTTACTTTCAACGACTGACTGTGTAGCAATACCTGCGTGATCCATACCTGGAAGCCAGAGAACATCATAACCTTGCATTCTTTTCATACGTGAAATAGTATCTTGCATTGTTGTATCCCATGCGTGACCTAAATGAAGTCTTCCTGTCACATTTGGCGGGGGAATAACGATTGAAAAAGGTTCTTTATTTTTATCTCCTGTTGCTTCAAAATATTTACCATCTAACCAAAATTTATACCTACCCGCTTCTACTTCATTCGGATTATATTTTGGTGCTAACTGTCTTTTTTTATTAGTCATTTAATTGCCTCCTTGAAATAAAAAAACTTTTCGCCCTTTAATAAAGGACGAAAAGATAATTTCCGTGTTACCACCTTGATTTATAATTATCTACTATAATTATACACTCAATATTTTTTAACGATGTTTGACACCGACTTTACCTACTGATTGTTCAATAAAGTTACTTCAGGGTGACCCGTAAAAGTAAACATAAGAATCTTCCACCAGTGACTCTCTCTCTATAATGTTCAGTTTCTACTATTCCCTTGCAACGTATGTATCTATTAAATTACTTCTTATAATATACAATTTATTTTAAAATAATGCAAGAGAATAAAGCCTGTAGGCCAGGCTTTATGATTTATAATGTAGCAAAGACTTTTTCAATCGCGCTAATTGTATCATCTATATCTTTATCTGTATGAGCTGTTGACATAAATAGCCCTTCAAATTGTGAGGGTGGTAAAAATATTCCTTCTTCAATCATGCCTTGGTAATATTTTTTAAACAACTGTAAATCAGATGTTTGCGCTTGTTCAAAATTGGTGACTGGTTCGTCTGTGAAGAACACACCCATCATTGAGCCAGCACGGTTAATTTGCAGTGGGATGTTATTTTTATCAGCAGCTTCTCGGTAACCTTTAATTAAACGATCAACTTTTTTATTCATCTCTTCATAATCGGCTTCAGATAATGCACCTAATGTTGCTAAACCAGCTACCATTGCTAAAGGATTACCAGATAATGTACCCGCTTGATAAATATTTCCTGCTGGTGCAATATGTTCCATAATTTCACGTTTACCGCCATAGGCACCAACTGGTAAGCCACCACCAATTACTTTACCTAAACAAGTAATATCTGCATCTACATTATAATAGCCTTGTGCACAATTATATCCCACACGGAATCCTGTCATTACTTCATCAATTATAAGTAATGAACCGTATTCTGTTGTTATATTTCTTAAGTCATGAAGAAACGACTCATGAGGAGGGACAACACCCATATTACCAGAAACAGGTTCAACAATTACAGCTGCAATATCATCTCCATATGCTTCAAAAGCTGCTTTTACACTTTTGGTATCATTATAAGGAACAGTAATTGTTTGTTTAGCAACTGATTCAGGAACGCCTGGACTATCTGGCAGACCTAATGTAGCTACACCTGAACCTGCTTTAATTAATAGTGAATCACCATGTCCGTGGTAATTCCCTTCAAACTTTAATATTTTACTACGTCCTGTATAACCACGTGCTAATCGTAATGCACTCATTGTCGCTTCTGTTCCAGAATTAACCATACGGACCATTTCAACTGAAGGTACTCGATCAATCACCATCTTGGCTAATTCATTTTCAAGCGTTGTTGGTGCACCAAAGCTCGTACCTTTCTTTGTGGCTTCTTGTAGTTTTTTAACAACATTATCATCTGCATGACCTAAAATTAAAGGCCCCCAGCTTAATACGTAATCAATATATTCATTTCCATCAATATCAGTTATTTTAGAACCCTTACCAGACTCCATAAAAATTGGAGACATTCCAACTGATTTAAATGCTCTAACGGGTGAATTAACACCTCCTGGTAATAAATCTACTGCTTCTTTATATGCATCTATTGAATGATTAAATGTTTTCATTAATTTTCCACCTTTTTTTATTTTGTTAACCACTTAGCTACATCTTTAGCATGATAAGTTAAAATTAAATTAGCTCCCGCACGTTTCATACTTGTTAATTTCTCCATAACAATGGCTTGTTCATCGATCCAACCATTTAGAGCTGCCGCTTTAACCATTGAATATTCACCACTTACGTTATAGGCCACGACTGGTAAATTAAAATTATTTTTAACATCTCGAATAATATCTAAATATGAAAGTGCTGGTTTAACAATTAAAAAATCAGCACCTTCTATTACATCGGATTCTGCTTCTCTTAAAGCTTCTATGCGATTACTAGGGTCCATTTGATATTGTTTACGATCATCAAACTCTGGTGTACTATCAGCTGCATCTCTAAAGGGACCATAAAAAGCTGATGAATATTTAACAGCATAAGACATAATCGGTATCTGGTGATATCCTGCCTCATCTAGTGCTTGTCTAATCGTAATTACAAAACCATCCATCATATTTGATGGCGCTATAATATCAGCACCTGCTTTGGCTTGCGAAACAGCAGTCTGAGCATGTAATTTTAACGATTGATCATTAGCAACTTCACCATTTTCAATCACACCACAGTGCCCATGAGATGTATACTCACATAAGCACGTATCAGCAATCACAAGCATTTCAGGGACTTCTTTTTTAATTAGCTTTGTTGCTTCTTGAATGATACCTGTTTCAGAATAAGCGCCCGTACCTTCTTCATCTTTATCTGTTACCACACCAAAAAGCATGACAGCCTGGATACCTAGTTTTTTGATTTCTTTAATTTCATCTCCTAATAAATCAAGAGATATTTGATATATTCCTGGCATTGAAACGACTTCATTCTTGATATTTTTTCCTTCAATAACAAATAACGGATATAATAAATCATTTACAGTAATTTCTGTTTCTCTGACAAGTGAACGCATTGCTTTTGAAGATCTTAACCTGCGATGACGGTCAAAATTTGGTAAATCAATCATAAATTTGTCATCCTTTCGATTTCTTTTATTTTTTCTAACATACTATCAGCAGTAAATTGATTAGGTATGCTGACATGTTTAAATCCTTTTTCTAAAGCTAATTTCTCTGTTGTCGTTCCAATACAAATAACTTTAATTTTTAGCGCTTGATCATGATATTTTTCATCAAGTAGTTTCATAAAATTATCAATAGTCGATGGGCTCATAAATGTAATGTAGTCAATTTTATTGGTTTTAAAAATTTGATTTAATTTTGGTTTGATTTCTTGATTTATAACTGTCTCATAAACGACAACAGTATCATAATCAATTTTCAAATTCTGAAAATGATTTGGTAAAACATTACGTGATAAATTACCACGTACAAGTAATATCTTATTTGCTTCTGGGTATTTTGTAGTAAATTCTTTAGCCATCTCTACTGCATTGTAAACAGTAGGTATAAAATCAGCAGTTAAACAGTATTTTTTTAATGCTTCTTCAGTTTTATGACCAACAACAGCTATTTTAATTGATTTAAGCCATGCATGATTAGTTAATTGACTCAGAAATTTTTCAACCCCATTAGCACTTGTAAAAAAAATCCAATTATAATCAGCTAGGTTAACTGAATCGAATTTTACTGGAATGATTTTAAGTAAAGGTGCGCTTAATACATTTCCTGATGCTGCTTTAATTTTTTGATTGAATTCAATGGCTTGGTTTGCCTCTCTAGTGACAAGAATAGATTTATCTGCTAAATCCATTTTATAAACCTTGTTTGGATGTTTCAATAATCGTTAGAGCGCCTTGTGAAATCAATTCATTAGCCACTTTCTGAGCTACTTCTTGATAATTTTCACCTGTAGCAGCATAATTAAGTAATTGAGTTCCTTCTAATGAAGCAATTGCTGCATGTATCGTTACTTGATTATCTTCATAAAACGCATAGACACCTATGGGTGCTCGTTCATCTTCATCTAATAAGCTTAAAGTATACCGTTCTGCTTGTGTTGCTTTTTCAGCTAATGGATTATTCAATAATTTAAGAATATTAATTAGTTCCTTGTCATCTTTACGACATTGAATCGCTAAGGCACCTTGTGCAACCGAAGGAACAAAGCGATTTATGTCTAGATACTCAGTAATCACTTCTTTACTTAAGTTCATTCTATTTAATCCTGCAACTGCTAAAATAATTGCATCAAAATCACCATTGTTTAATTGCTCTATGCGTGAATCAATTGGTCCTCTAATCCATTTTGTTTCTACATCAGGACGGATTGCTTTGATTTGTGCACCTCGTCTAGCACTACTCGTTCCTATCACAGCACCTGGTTTAAGATCCGCCAATTTTATATGGTTTCTTGATATAAACGCATCGCGTGGATCTTCACGTTCAGGTACTGCTGCAATAACAAAATCTTCATCCATTTTCGGATTTAAGTCTTTCATGCTATGTACCGCAAAATCAATTTCTTTATTTCTCAGTAATGTTTCTAAATCTTTAATAAAAATTCCTGTTCCCCCAACTTTATCTAAAGCTACATTTAATATTTTATCACCTTTTGTTGCAATTTTTCTAATTTTTATTGGATTTTCAACTTTTAATTTATTTAATTGATTAATAATATAATTTGTTTGAATCATAGCTAACTTACTTTCACGAGTTCCAACAATTAGTTCACGCAAAAAAAACACTCCTTATTTAATCATCCATTTAAATATAATCAATCTAAACATCGTTAAATCTTCTTAACGATGTTTAGCATATTGTTCATTTCTTTCTTCTAATGAAGCAAGTTTATTTGTCAGTTCAATACGATTAACAACTTCATTTTTCAAGGCATCTTCAAGACCAAATATGTCAATAACTAATGCCAATAACTCTGCTGAATTATCTTTACCAGCCATTTCTTTAGCTTGAATAATGGGATCTTTTATCATTTGATTTATAATACTTTTTGTATGTTTACTTATTACTTTTTGTTCTCTTTCTGTTAAATTTGGTATCTTTCTATTAATACTCTTTAATGTTTCTGCTTGAATTGCTAAACCTTTGTTACGAATCGCTGCAAGAACTGGAACAACACCAAGATTAGCAACCCACTCTTTAAATTCCAAAACTTCACCTTCTATACCTAAGGCAATTTGTTCAGCTGCTATAGTTCGCTGTGTGATATTTTCATCAACAATATGTTGTAAATCATCAATATCATATAAATATATATTTTCTAATTCTGCAATATTTGCATTTAAATCTCTTGGTACAGCAATATCAATTAAATATAAAGGCTGATTACGTTTAGCTTGAACCGGTTCTAAATCTGCTTTATCAAGAACTGGTGTTAATGCAGCAGTAGAACTTATTAAAATATCTACATCAGTCAACACATCATTTAATTGATCCGTAGAAACAGATTTCGTATTATATTTATTTGCTAGCTCTAATGCTCTTTCCATTGAGCGGTTAACAATAGTTATATCAGTTACACCTGATCCAATTAAATTCTGAATGGCTAATTTACCCATTTCTCCAGCTCCATAAATCGCAATTTTCTTTTCTGAGAGATTTTCAAAAATATCATTTAATAACTGGACTGCTGCATAACTAATTGAAACAGCATTTTCTCCAATCGCTGTTTCTCTATGAGCTCTTTTAGCAAATGTTATCGCTCGTTTAAATAATTCATTAAAAATCGTACCGGTAATTTGATGTCTTTGTGCTATTAGAAACGCATCTCTTACTTGTCCTAAAATTTGTGTTTCACCTAAGACCATCGAATTAATTCCTGTTGTGACGCGTAATAAGTGCTCAATAGCTTTATCATTATCAATAATTTGTAAATAAGGAATAAAGTCATCCATTTCAACTTTAAACCAATCTGCTATAAATTCTTTAACATAGTAACGACCTGTGTGAAGTTGATCGGTTACAACATATATTTCTGTTCGATTACATGTAGAAATAATCACATTTTCCAATATACTTTTTCGTTCATTCAATTCTTTCATTGCTTCTACAATCGTTTCTTCAGCAAAAGAAAATTTTTCTCTAATTTCAATTGGCGTTATTTTATAATTAAATCCTATTTGTATAATATGCACATGACCTGCTCCTTTGTAATGATGAATGTGCTCAATCTAATACCTTATACTAACTATTTTAACATTAAGGTTAAATAACTAACAGTTGAATATGAACTTAATATAAACTTTACATTACATTTACACACTTTTGACTTATTTTTGTGAAATATATGTCAATTTCTTTGATTTTTTTACTTTAACTGTACAATTTTAAAAGATAAAGTTATATTTGTAGTGAGATGTTAATTTAGTGAGGTGGCTTGGATAATGAAGAAACAAAATCATTTTGTAGCTTATTTATTAATTGGTATTGGTACATATTTTTTGATTAAACAATTAAATCTTTCATTATTTGATAATTTTTATTCATGGCCAACCGTATTAATAATTATTGGCGTTGTTTTTTTAATTCATAGTTATTCTACCCATGAATATCAACATATCTTTACAGGAGTTCTATTACTCGGATTAGGGATTCATTTCCATGGCTTAGAAAATTATAGTTTTTGGATTGATCATTGGTCTATCTTTTTACTAATTGCTGGTGTTGCGTTTGTCATTAGATATTTACAGACATATAGCGGATTAATTCCAGGTTTAATTTTGATAGGTATTTCATTGATTCTTATTTTCTCAGTTACATTACCTAAAGCTTTTAAATGGTTTTATGGTGTAACTGAATTTTTAGATTCATTCTGGCCTATTATATTAATTGGTATTGGTTTATATACATTATACAAAAAAAAATAATCGCAGAAATGCGATTATTTTTTTATTTTATGAATTGCGTTAAATGACGCCAAATTAAATCTTTTCCTTCTCCAGTTTCTGATGAAAAAGCAATTACAGGATCATTTAAATCAATATCTAGTTTTATTTTTATTTGATTGATATTTTTTTGTTTCATACTTTTCTTTACTTTATCAGCTTTAGTTGCCACAACTATTACCGGTATATCGAAATGTTTTATATAATGATACATGTTGAAGTCATCTTGAGTCGGATTATGGCGAAGATCTACAATTAACATAACTAGACCTAGATTTTCGCGCGTTTCAAAATATTCTTCCATCATTCTGGCCCATTTTTCTTTCTCTGTTTTTGGAACTTTAGCATAACCATAACCAGGTACATCAACAAAACATAAAACATCATTAATGTTATAAAAGTTAAGCGTTTGTGTTTTTCCTGGTTTAGAAGATGTCCTTACTAAATTTCTTCTATTGATAATTTTATTAATAAAAGATGATTTACCGACATTCGACCTTCCTGCTAGAGCAATTTCTTTTAAATTCGTTCTTGGATATTGTTCTTTTTTAGCTGCACTTGTGATTATTTCAGCTTTATTAATCTTCATTTTGCACACCCACTAATGCATGTTTTAAAACTTCATCTAAATGTGAAACAGGAATAAATGTTAAATCCTTCTTCACACTTTCTGGTATATCATCAATATCTTTTTCATTTTCAGCTGGTATTATAATTGTTTTTAAACCTGAACGATGAGCACTTAATGATTTTTCTTTTAAACCACCAATTGGTAAAACTCGACCCCTTAAAGTGATTTCGCCTGTCATTCCGACTTCTTTTTTTACAGGATTACCTGTTAGAGAGGATATTAATGCTGTTGCAATAGTAATCCCTGCTGAAGGACCATCTTTTGGTGTCGCTCCTTCTGGTACATGAATATGAATATCATTTTTTTCATGAAAATCAGGTGCAACGTTTAGTTCATCAATGCGTGAACGAATATAACTAAAAGCAGCTTGTGCTGACTCTTTCATAACGTCACCAAGTTTTCCTGTTAGAATTAATTTCCCTTTTCCAGGATAATGAGCTACTTCTATTGATAAAATATCGCCACCAAATGCAGTATATGCAAGTCCTGTTGCTGTTCCAATTTGGTTTGTTTTTTCCATTAAACCATATGAATATTTATAATTACCTAGCATGTCAAGTAACAGTTTATTTGTGACAATAACACGCTTCTTTTCACCTGAAATAATCATTTTTGCTGCTTTTCGACAAATGGCTGCTATTGTTCTTTCGAGTTCCCTTACTCCTGCTTCACGTGTGTAACGACGAATAACAGTTAGTAAAGCATCTTCTCTTATTTGAATTTGTGCTTTTGTTAAGCCATTTTCTTTAATTTGCTTAGGAATTAAATGTTCTTTAGCTATATACTTCTTTTCAATTTCAGTATAGCCAGATAATGAAATTAATTCCATGCGGTCAAGCAGTGGCCCAGGGATACTTGTTACACTGTTCGCAGTTGCAACAAATAACACATTAGACAAGTCATATGTTTCCTCTATAAAATGATCACTAAATTTGCTATTTTGTTCAGGATCTAAAACCTCTAACATAGCAGAAGATGGGTCGCCTCTCATATCACTTGCCATTTTATCAATTTCATCAAGTAAAACAACAGGATTAATTGATTCAGCACGTTTCATCCCTTGAATAATTCGTCCTGGCATAGCTCCTATATATGTTCTTCGATGCCCTCTAATTTCAGCTTCATCACGTACTCCACCTAAGGATATTCTTACAAAATTACGGTTAATTGAACGAGCAATTGATTTTGCAAGCGATGTCTTTCCAACACCCGGTGGTCCAACTAAACATAGAATAGGTCCTTTAATTGTATTAGTTAACTTTTGAACAGACAAATATTCCAGTATTCTTTCTTTAACTTTATCTAATCCGTAATGATCTTCATCTAAAATAGTTTGGGCATGTTCAATTTCAATTGTATCTTCTGTTTTTTGATACCAAGGAATTGATGTTAACCAATCTAGATAATTTAAAATGACAGATCCTTCTGCAGAATTTTGTGGTATTTTTTCATAACGACTTAATTCTTTTAATGCAGCTGCATTTACATTTTCTGGCATTTTTGCTTCTTTAATTTTTTCTTTTAATTTATCTACTTCACTTAAATTACCTTCTGAATCATCTAATTCTTCTTGAACAGCTTTTAATTGCTCACGTAAAAAGAATTCTTTTTGTGTTTTTTCCATTGAAGCTTGAACACGTTTACCTATTTCTTTTTCTAAATCAACAACTTGTTGTTCTGTCGAAATAAGCACAATTAATTGTTTATTTCTTTCAAAAACATCATCAATTTCTAATAAACGCTGCTTTTCTTTGATTGGGATTGATAATTCGTTTGCAATTGAATAAATGAGCTTATGTGGATTTTCAATTTCAAGTACTTGAGCTAATTTCTCTTCCGTTATTCTTTGTGTTGTTTCAATATAAGATTTATAGTGGTCTATGAGCTGGCGATTCAAAGCTTTTGCTTCAAATTCCTCAACAGACTCATCAATTAATTTATGATAAGTTGCTTTAAATAAATCGTTCTCTTCTTTAAATTCTTCAATTTTAATACGATCTAATGCTTCAATTGTAATTCTCACAGTATCATTAGGTAATTTAAGTAAATTAGTTATTTTAGCAAGGACACCAACCTTAAAAATATCTTCTTCTTTTGGTTCATTAACCATTAAATCTTTTTGCGATACTAAAATAATATGTTTATTATTTAGCATTGCTTCTTCAATTGCTTTAATTGATTTTTTCCTACCGACATCTAAATTAATCGTCACCGAAGGATAAACAAGTAGTCCTCGTAAAGCAATTAAAGGTAATTCTTTTAGCTTATTATCCATAACCAAACCTCCATACGACTCCAATATATTAGTGTTTTTATTTTTAGTAAAAAAAGACTGCTCGATTAAAAGCTCCATTTAACATTAAACGAATAAATGGAGCAAAATTAATCGAGTCAGCCTCTATCTTATTCTTAACAAAATTTATGCACTTTCTTTTGGTAAATCTTTAACGCTCTCAATTACTGTACCATCTTTAAAGATAATTTTAGGATTTCTTTCTTCATTTAATACAGTATCTTTTGTAATGATACATTTTTCAATATCTGTCCGGGATGGAAGTTCAAACATGATATCTAACATAATTGTTTCAATGATTGACCTTAATCCACGTGCACCCGTTTTGCGTTCCATTGCTTTTTTAGCTATTTCAATTAAGGCTTCTTCTTCAAATTCAAGTTCCATCTCATCAATCTCGAATAATTTTTGATATTGTTTAATTAAAGCGTTTTTAGGCTTAGTTAATATTTCAATTAAAGTATCTTGATCTAAAGGTTGTAAACTTGCAATAATTGGTAATCTACCGATAAATTCCGGGATTAAACCATAACCTAATAAATCTTCAGGTAATACTTTAGCAAGTAATTCAGGCGTATCTAATTCTACTTTATCAGAATCATCACCAAAACCTATGACTTGTTTGCCTAAACGACGTTTAATAATATCATCAATACCATCAAATGCACCACCTACAATAAAGAGAACATTTGATGTATCTATTTGAATAAACTCTTGATGCGGATGCTTTCTTCCACCTTGTGGCGGAACACTAGCAACAGTACCTTCAATAATTTTTAGTAACGCTTGTTGAACACCTTCTCCTGAAACATCACGTGTGATTGATGCATTTTCAGATTTACGGGCAACTTTATCAATTTCATCAATATAAATAATACCTTTTTCCGCACGATCAACATCATAATCTGCAGCTTGGATTAATTTTAATAAAATATTTTCAACATCTTCTCCAACATAACCCGCTTCTGTTAATGATGTAGCATCAGCAATTGCAAAAGGTACATCAATAATTCGAGCTAATGTTTGAGCGAGTAACGTTTTACCGCTACCTGTTGGACCAATCATTGCTATATTACTCTTTGATACTTCAACATCATCTGTTTTTTTAGTTGAATTGACACGCTTATAATGGTTATAGACAGCTACTGATAAATTTTTCTTAGCTTGATCTTGTCCGATCACATAACTATCTAAAGTGTCACATATTTCTTTTGGTTTAGGAATATCTTTAAATTCAACTTCTTCCTCTTCAGTACCAATCTCTTCTTCAACAATTTCTGTACAAAGCTCAATACACTCATCACATATATATACACCTGGTCCAGCGACCAATTTACGAACTGATTCTTGATCTTTCCCACAAAACGAACATTTTAATTGTCCTTTTTCATCATTGAATTTGAACATTATACCTCACTCCTAAGTGTTTAACACATTTTTATTTACTTATGCTTAATGATTATGTCAATCATATCAAATAGACTGTTAAAAATAAAACAATTAACCCTATGAGCATTTGATTTATCAGTAATTAAGCTTTTAAATTGTAAAAACAAGGTGCAAATTATTTGCACCTTGTTAGATTAAACTGCTTTAGCTTGTTCTACAATGTAGTTCATTGCTTTTTTAATTTTCAAGTCTTCTTTCAATACATCTGCATTTCCACCAAGCATACCTAGAATTTGTTCTTTTTCCATGCTATACATCTTAGCCATTTCATCTAATTCAGCATCAATGTCTGCATCTTCAACTTCTAGTTCTTCAGCTTCTAAAATAGCTTCTAATGTTAAGTTTGATTTAACACGTTTTAATGCATCTTCTTTCATTTGAGTTTTGATACTTTCTTCTGTTTCACCAGAGAACTGATAATAGTTTTCTAATGTCATACCTTGCATTTGAATACGTTGTTCAAATTCTTGAAGCATATTTCCTAGCTCAGTTTCCACCATTACTTCTGGAATATCAATTTCTGCATTGTCAGATGCTTTTAATAATAAAGTTTCACGCTTTTTATTTTCAGCTTCTAGTTCTTTACTAGATAACAATTCTTCTTTTTTCTTTTCTTTTAATTCAGCTAATGTTTCAACATTTTCATCTACATCTTGTGCGAAATCATCATCTAATTCCGGTAATTCTTTATGTTTAATTTCATGAATTGTTACTTTAAATACAGCATCTTTACCAGCGAACTCTTCTGCTTGGTAGTCTTCTGGGAAAGTTACTTTGATTTCTGTTTCTTCATTTGCGGATTTACCAATTAATTGTTCTTCAAAACCAGGTATGAATTGTTCAGAACCAATTTCTAATGAATGATTCTCAGCTTTTCCACCTTCAAATGCTTCACCATCAATGAATCCTTCAAAATCAATAACAACAGTATCACCATCTTCAACTGTTCCTTCTTCTTTTAGAACAAGTTCTGCTTGCGATTGACGAAGATTTTCAAGTGCTGTGTCAACTTCTTCATCAGTTACTTCAACTTCTTCAGCTTCATATTCTAAACCTTTGTATTCACCAAGTTTAACTTCAGGTTTAACTGTTACAACAGCTTTAAAAATTAATTCTTTCCCTTTTTCAATCTGATCAATATCTACTTCTGGCTGATCTACTGGGAAAATTTCTGTTTGATTAATAGCTTCTTCATAAGCTGATGGTAAAATAATATCCACTGCATCTTGGAATAATGATTCTACTCCAAATTGCTTTTCAAAAATATTTCTTGGAATACGACCTTTTCTAAATCCAGGTAATGAGACAGTTTTAACTACTTTTTTATAAGCTTCATTTAATGCTTCATCAAACTGATCCGCTGAAACATTAATTGTTAATTCACCCTCATTACCTTCTTTTTTTTCCCACTTTGCTACTACTGACATATAAATCCCTCCGAAAATAATTTTAACTTTATGTTATTTTAAATAAAACTTTTTAATTGATTTCACGTATAACACATACAACTCTTACATTGTATCATAATCTAAAACTCTTTCAAATATAAGCTATTTAACTTTCAATAACTTCAAAGTATACTTTATATGATTTTTCGATATCTTTCATATAATGCTTTAATTCATTATTTATTTCTTCGTTTATTTCACCATATAAACTTTGCCTACATAATATCTCAAGTGCTTCTGCTATTTCTTTTGCTTCTGATTCATTAGGTAAAATTGGGTAATTAACATAAAAATACTTTATTAACATTTCTTCGATCATAGTGTAAAGTGATGGGTTTTCATCTTCTATTCTCGTTAAATAAAAAATTGTTTTTTTCACTACAGGATGAGATGTTAAGTTTTCAGTTTTAGCTGGCGATATACTTAAAGTTTGATCGAATTTAACAATTTCTACTTCGTCTTGATATTGAGTTTCATGTAACCAACTAAATACTGCTGTTTTTACGACTGGATGGATGATATCAAGTTTTAATAATCTTATTATATCATTGGGTGGCTTCACTTTTAGCTTTCTTAATTGATTAATTAAATTCCATTGTTTTAAATTATCTTTTCTATTAATGACGACTTCTAATTCAGTTATTAATTCTTTTGCAGATGCTAATTTTATTTTTTCATTTGTTTGAAAGGCTATTCGGTAAAAATCATCAAATACTGGCTTTGATGCTTCAGGTATTTCTGTTTCATCTAATGTATGCATAATTTCTTCATATTGTTCTGTTTCATATAAAAGTCCTAAATAAATCTCAAAATATGAATAATAATGTTTATCCTGTTTTTGTAATAGGTCTTCTATGAAAGATACTGCGTCATCTAGTTTATTTAATTCTGTTAAACAAGATAACTTAATTAGATTAATATTAATATCTTGAACGTCATGTTCAATTAATTCATTAGCTATTGATAATGCTTCTGAATAATTTTTATCTTCAATGTAAGCATGCATTTTTTGCTCTAATGATTTTTTTAGTCCAGGTAACATAATAATACGGTCTGAATCTGACATATTAACACTTCCTTTAATTACTTCCGAAAAAATTAGTTTTCAATAGTATAGAACTGATTTTGTTCCTCATATTGATATGAATGTGCTGATTCTTTTTTATCCAATTGAATATCTACTTGCTTAAACATATAATTAGCTAATAATAATCCGGCAATAATTGTAATAATAATTACTAAAATAATTATTAATGGTTTTTTATCTTTTTTCATTCTAATCCTCCTATATAAAGCAAATATCCATTACTCACTGTGTTAAATTATACACTGACTGTAGCACAAAACAAAATTAATAAACATCATGTTTAAATTAAAATGATTGTGGGTATATAATAAATTAGGAGGTTTTATATCATGAAAAAAAATGTATTTTTAACAATTTTCTCAACAATTATTAGTGTTTTAGCAAGTTTATTTATTTATAATTTAATTGCTGGATATCGTCAACAAAGGGACAGAGATGAACAAACGTTAAATTTAGCTGGTAGACCTGAAAGTTCGAATCTCGATAAACTTGATGAACTACAGAACTCTGAAATGATTGGTGAAGGTTCGCAATTCGGAGTCCAATATTATGATAAACACAAAGATATTGAATAATAGATTAAACACGCTAAAATTTTAGCGTGTTTTTTCTAATTTTATAATAAAATTTTACTTTCTTCTATTTTATGTTATTATAGATATTCAAGTGATTTCTAACTTTATAAATTAAGCGAAAAATATTTCAGAAATGAATTGACAAGTTACTAATTAGTTGATATAATTTTCTTTGTCGTCAAAATTATATATGACTTACTCAAATGCGGGTGTAGTTTAGTGGTAAAACTCCAGCCTTCCAAGCTGATAACGAGGGTTCGATTCCCTTCACCCGCTTTATATTTATGTCTCAGTAGCTCAGCTGGATAGAGCAACGCCCTTCTAAGGCGTAGGTCGCAGGTTCGAATCCTGCCTGGGACATCTATAAAAAAGCCAGATTGCACAATGCAATCTGGCTTTTTTATTTGTTGATTAATTGAGTTCGTCAATGACTATTCCTTTATCATTATAAAATGTTAATTGGTATGTTTGTTCTGTTAATTCTAATAAAGCATAAGTCTTTTCATCTGATCCTTTAGGGTATTTGATACTGCCAGGATTGATGTAAATAATATCATTAATTTTTGTCATTCCAGCTATGTGTGTGACCAAAAAAACAAAAGTTCACACCCAATTCATCAGCTCGATAACTCAAACTTTCTAGACTTCGCTTTACATCATATAAATGTCCATGAGTTACATAACAAGAAGTCCCTGGAGTTAATTCAATTATTTTTTCATCTAAATAATTTGAATCACGATCACAATTTCCTTTAACAACCTCAATATTTTTTAATACACTCGCATCACTAGGCAATTCTGAGTCACCACAATGTATGACTAAATCAACATGATGACGATTCTTTATTTCAGTAATTTCTTTAGTTAAACCATGTGTATCGCTCATAATCAATAGTTGCATTAAATATGTTGTTCCTCCTTAGAGACCATGTTCATTTAACCATACTTTAAACTGATGGAGAGCTTCTGCTCGGTGGCTTAAAATATTCTTCTCATAATCTTTTAATTGAGCCATTGTTTTTGTGTACCCTTTAGGAATAAAAATTGGATCATAACCAAAACCATGTTTACCACGTGGTTCAAAAGTTATTTCTCCTTCACAATAACCTTCTCTAAAAATTATTTCTTTATCCGGTCGATAAAAAGCAAGTACTGCAATAAAACGTGCAGTTCGTTTATCTTCATCGACATTTTCTAGTTCTTTTAAAACTTTTAAATTATTTTTTTTATCATTGCTATCTTCTCCAGCATACCTTGCAGAATAAACCCCTGGTCGGCCATCCAATGAATCAACCATAAGTCCAGAATCATCTGCAATGACTGGACAATTTAATAAATCACCTATGGTTTTAGCTTTTAGTGCAGCATTTTCATGAAATGTTTCCCCTGTCTCTTCTACGTCTGGTATATCTGAATAGTCTAATAGGGATTTGACTTCAATATCATATTCCGCTAATAACTCTTTAAATTCTTTAATCTTCCCTTGATTTTTTGAAGCAATAACGATTGGTTTCATGCTTGATCACTCATTTCAATTAGGTTGGTTATTTCTCCTAAAATTTCTTTTTGATAATCAAATAATTGATTAATGCCTTTATTTGCTTCAGAAAGCATTTCATTTAATTCTTGATAAGAAAACGTTGATTCTTCACCAGTCCCTTGAATCTCTACAAATTCACCATTTCCTGTCATAACAACATTCATGTCAACTTTGGCTTGTGAATCTTCTTCATAATCTAAATCAACTGATATCGCTTCATTTTCTAATACGCCGACAGAAATTGCTGCTAGAAAATCTGTCACAGGAAATCTAGTAATAGATTCTTGTAATAAAAGTTTATGACATGCTAGCGCCATCGCCACAAAAGCACCTGTTATCGATGCTGTACGTGTTCCACCATCCGCTTGAATGACATCACAGTCAATCCAAATTGTGCGCTCACCTATTAAGTCTAAATCAACAACAGATCTTAATGAACGACCAATTAATCGTTGTATTTCCATTGTTCGCCCTGTGATTTTACCTTTTGATGCTTCTCTAATATTCCGTGTATTCGTTGCACGTGGCAACATAGAATACTCAGCTGTAATCCAACCCTTTCCCTGACCTCTTAAAAAGGGCGGTACTCTTTTTTCAATACTCGCATTACAAATAACTTTAGTGCCACCAACTTCAATTAATACTGATCCTTCTGGATGTATAATATAATTTGGGGTAATTTTTACTGTACGTATATTTGTCATTTACAAGACTCCTCTAATTCATTAAGTTCTATTTGTTTTATTTCGACATCTGAATAATCACTTAATGTCGTATCAAATATATTTTCATAAATAAGTTCAAAATTATTTTTATTACCTGTCATTAAAAATAAATGAATGGATTTAGCATTTTTATTTAATAAATTATGTTGATCTAAAATAACACTTACTTCTCTTGCTGTTTCTTCACTTGAAGAGATAACGTGAATTTTTTCATCAAATACTTTTGCTATTTCATTTGCTATCAAGGGATAATGGGTACAGCCAAGCACCAATGTATCAATCATTTTATTTTCTTTTAATGGTTTTAATGCGTGTTCAAGCTGTTTTACAATATTAACCTTTAAATACTCACCTGATTCAATCATTGGTACGAATGTTGGACAAGCAAGTCTTTGAACTTCTAATTCTTTATTAATTTCTTTTAAACTGTATTCATATGCTCGACTTTTAATTGTAGCTTCTGTACCAATAACACCTATTTTTTTAGTTTCAGTAACTGAAATAGCTGCTCGTGAGCCTGGTCTAATTACACCAACAACTGGTATGTCTAACTCTTGTCGCAACGTTTTAAGCGTATAAGCTGTTGCTGTATTGCATGCAATCACAAGAATTTTTAAATCATATGTCATTATTTCTTTTACCATACTATATGTAAATAATTTGATTTCTGATTCATCTCTTGATCCGTATGGACATCTTTTAGTATCACCAAGATAAATAATGCGTTCATTTGGCAATTGTCGCATAATTTCATTTACAACAGTTAAACCACCCACACCTGAATCAATAACACCTATCGATCTTTCCAATTTTACACCTCTTCAATAACTTTTATAAACTATAAATACTAGTTTAACATAATAAAAATACTAAAAGTAGTTAGCAACATCACTAACTACTTATAGATTCTAACATTTTCGCTTTTAAGTTTTCGTCTAGCGGAACAGCTTTTTTTGTTTTTGGATCTATATTTACAAGAGCTCCTCTACCTGTTAAACAAATTTCATCTTTTTCGTTAACTCCCATATAATGAATGTCAATCGAACTATTTCCAGCTTGGTTTACTTTTACAAATACGTTTAATGTATTTCCAAAATATATTTCTTTGTGATAATCACATTGTAAATCAGCAACAATTGGAATACTTGTGCTTGTATCATCTAATGTATATTTTAAGGCATTAAAATAATCAGTTCGTGCTTCTTCAAAATAAATAAATGGCGAGACATTATTTACATGTCCGAACATATCTGTTTCTGAAAAGCGAACTTTGATTTCTGTTGAAAATGAAAATTCGTTTTTCCATGTTTCTAAATCATCAATATAATTAGGTAATCTCATTTCCATCCTCCTGCCAATTTAAAATAATGTTTTTAATAATTTTTCTAATTTCAACGCAAGTCCAATATTTCCTACCACTTTTATTTTTCCCATCATAAAAGCTGAAGTGGCATTTAAGCTACCATTTACTAATTTCTTAAAATTTTTATCACTTAATTCTAATGTACAGTCAGTTTCATTTACTAATGATGGTTCGATTACGACATCATCGCCTTTAAAATCAAGCGTATATTCACCTGCTTCATCACCTGATAATTTAAAACCATACGTATAAGCTCCCATTTCTTTCACTGCTTCAGACTTAATTTTTGTTTTTTCTTCAAGTAACTCCCATACTTCACTTACACTCATTGTCTCAGTATTCATTTGTATACCACCTTTTCAATAATGAATCATTATTCATCCATTATAAAGCTTATACTTTAAAATGCAAGCGCTTTAATTTGATCTCTAAAATACAAAATAAACCTTGAATTATAAAATCAAGGTTTATTTTATATTTTAATAAAACATGGTGTAAAGCACAATTGCTAAAATTAAAACAAGCGTTGGTATAAGAACACTTAACACAAATATCGATTTATAGGAACGCTGGTGCGTTTCCTTACAGACACCTTGAACAGTTGTAACTATATAACCATTATGAGGTAAAGAGTCGAGCCCACCTGAGGCAAGTGATGAAATTCTATGCATAGCACCAGGATCTAATCCTTGCGCTTGATATATTGGCGCTAAAATAGGCATCGCTATTCCAAGACCACCTGAAGCTGACCCAGTTATACCTGCTATTAATGTAACAGATAAACCCAAACCTGCATATTCTAATCCTGGTGTATTTGTAAGACCATCAACAATGGCAGTAAATGCAGGTACTTGAGAAGCTACAGCACCAAAACCAACAACACCACATGTATTGGCAATTGCAACAATTGAATTTTCAGTACCTTTAGCTAATATAGGTAAATGATGATCTAATTGTTTAAACATAAGTAACCAAGCAGCAATAACGCCACTAAACAACCCTACAATAACAGCTTTATCAGTTGGGATATATTGAGCTATTATATTTAAAACACCTACAACTACGACCAATGGTATAAGTGCTAATACTACATTCGGCAATGGTTTAGATCTCTTGGCATTTTCTAATTCTGTTTCTTTATATGGTAATATAAATGTTTCGCCTTTCTTAACAGCGTTTTGTACCATTTTATTTAATGCAAAACCTCCCAAAATTAAAATCAGGAACGAAGAAAGAAAGCCAATAAATCCTCCTGCAAGAGGTGTCGTTCCTAAATATTCTGTTGGGATTAAGTTTTGAATTTCAGGCGATCCCGGCGCTGTCATCGTAAACGAAATAGAACCAAATACGAGAGCTGCTGGAATAAAGCGGTGTGGTAAATTAGCACTTTTAAATAATGACAAAGCAATTGGATACACACAAAAAGCAACTATAAATACACTAACCCCACCATAAGTCATTAATCCACATGCTGCGACAACTGATAATAATGCACCTTTAGTACCGAGTTTATCTTGAATCCAGTGAGCAATAGCACTAGCTCCTTGTGTATCTTCCATAACTTTACCGAAAATTGCACCTAAAAGAAATATGAGAAACCACGATTTAAAAAATCCTGTAAACCCTTCCATATAATTTTCTGTTAGTGCATCAAGTAAATTAAGACCACCTGTTAAAGCTAAAATACTAGAACAAATAACTGCTGAAACAATAATATTCACACTACGTAACGTTAAAATAATTAATAAAGCCAAAGAACCAATTAAACCAATCATACTTAACATGTATTTTTTACCTCCCAATGATTATACCTATTTTAGATTTGTATTTTATATGTAATCGCTTAAATTTTAGAACAATTTCAATTTAAGTTTAAAAGTAGGAAAATGGACATATTTGTATGTCCATTTTCAGTTTGTCCTTGCTATTATAGTGAAATTTGTTTGTTACGAATACTCTCAGGGAAGACCTCTTCATCTGATGGTTCAACTGGATCAATTACTCTTGATACAGTCGTATAGTTCACTAGATCTTTCCATCTTACGTTATTACTAATACTATTATGCCCCCATGTTCCACAACCTAAAGTCATAGTAACTGGCATTCCGTTAAACCATGCGCCACTATTACCCAATGATTGAGGTTGATTCACTAACATACGACCAACTTTCATTCTCGCTGCCATTTTATCGATTTGCTCTTCAACAGTTGTATGAATTCCACAACTATGTCCTAATCCTTGATAATGTAAGATACCATCCATTTTATCAAGTGCTTCATCGAATGAATCGACTTTTATTAAAGTTGAAACTGGTGATAGCTTTTCACCTGTAAATGGATAATCTGCGCCTACACCACGTGTTTCTTCAACAATAAAGAAATTAATTCCTTCAGGCACTTCAAAACCTGCCATTTCAGCAAGTGCTTCTACACTACTTCCTGGTACATCAGGATGCAAGGCATTTGATTCAGGATAATTAGGCCAAATTGCACGCTGTAAATTCTCTTTTTCCTTACTGCCTTCTTTAATTAAAAATGCACCTTGTGCTTCAAATTCTTTAATCATATCATCATAAACAGCTGAATCAATAATGACATTGTTTTCTGATGAACAGCTTGTTGAGTTATCAAAGATTTTTGAACGTTTAATTTTATCAGCTGTTTCTTTAAGGTCAGCTGTTTTATCAATATAAGTCGGCGTGTTACCAG
The DNA here is from genome assembly GCA_035301085.1 of Pseudogracilibacillus sp. Taxonomy (GTDB): domain Bacteria; phylum Bacillota; class Bacilli; order Bacillales; family Amphibacillaceae; genus Pseudogracilibacillus. The sequence goes on from DATGUU010000087.1 coordinate 122,557, forward strand.
TACCTACACCAATTGCTGGCGTTCCAGAACCATAAGCCACACGTACCATAGGTGTTCCGCCTGTAGCTAAAATAAAGTCAGCTTGCTTCATTAGTTCATTTGAAGCTTCCATTGACACTTTGTCAGGATCAATTGTAATGATTAAGTCTTCTGGTGCGTCATATTCTTTAAGCACTTTTCTTAAGTAATCTGTAATAAATAAGCACGTTTCCTTACCTCTTGGGTGTGGTGAGAAAATAACTGAGTTTCCACCCTTTAATGCCATAAGTGTTTTAAAAATCGGAATCCCTTCACCTTGTGTGATTGGTACAAGTGCGGCAATCACACCCATGGGTTTAATATATTTTACTAAACCTCTTTCTTTATCTTCTTCGACAATTCCTACTGATTTTTCATCGCGCATTTGATAATAAAGACCTTTAGTTTTTACGTGAATTTTATTAAATTTATCATCTGCTGAACCAATTCCTGATTCATCTACCATCATATTAGCTGCTTTTGTTCTAAATTCATCATTTAAAGCTGCCCAAGCAATAGCACCTGTAATTTCATTGATTTTTTCTTGATCATATTTTGCTGCTACCTCTTGTGCTTTAGCTGAACGTTCGATTAATCCTTGAATATATTTTTCTGCTTCCATTAATTCTTCATCTCCTCTTAAAATTATTATTTATAGATAATGATATTTTACCATTATTTTATTTAAAAAATGAATTTACAAAATCATCACTAACATCAGATAATTTTTTATATTCATAATGTGGTGTTTTATCTTTATCAATTAACACAGAACGAATCCCTTCGTAAAAGTCAGAATGATTTAAGAAATTATTTGCTAGCACTTCATCTACAGCTAATGCTTCTTGAAGTGTTTTATCTTCACATCTGATTGCTTGTTCTAATGCAACTTTTAATGAAACAGGTGATTTTTCTAATATTGTTTCTTTAGTTTTCTGTGCAAACTCAGATGAATCTGACTCTAAGGATGTCACAATTTCTTCAACTGTATTAAAAGCAAAGTGCTGATTAATTTGCTCTTCGTATGCATTAATTTTACCTTCTAAAATTGAAGCAGACGATTTGTCTTCTAAAATCTTTGCAAGCTTCTCTTTTAAATCAGCTTTTGACCATTTTGTTTCTTTAATTGTTTCTAAAACATTGCTAACTTCATCAGATGGGATTAAATAATCTGCTGCATTTACATAAATTGTATCTTTTCCATTAATTACTTCTCCTGTTAAAGCTAAATAACGACCATAATAACCTGGAGCTTTATTTAAAAAATATCCTGCTCCTACGTCTGGGAAAAATCCTAAATTCATTTCAGGCATAGCCCACATTGTCTTTTCTGAAACAATACGGTAGTCAGCATGATAAGATAGCCCTACGCCTCCACCCATCACAATACCACTTAAATTAGCAATAATTGGTTTTGGATATTCGTAAATAAACGCATCAAGCTCATACTCTTCTTTAAAAAATTGAATGGCTCCTGCTTTTACGTCTTCATCTACATTTGATTTATAAAGTGATTTAATATCACCCCCTGCACAAAATGCTCGATCGCCTTCACCTTCTAGAATGATTACTTGTACATTATCATCATTTTCCCATTTTTTTAATTCTTTAAATAATAATTGAACCATATTTAAATTAATTGAATTTAACGCCTTTGGATTATTTAATGTTAATGTTGCCACACCATTTTCATTTACATGTGAATAAACCTCTGTCACTAATAAAACATCCTTCCTTTATTTATTGAGCTTGTATTCGCTTACTTATCAGTATAAGACTTCATTCTTACATTTGTAAACTAGTTACTTGCATATTTTTGTTCTTATCGGCTATAATGATACCTGTGAGGGTATCTATTATTAGGAGGAATAAACATGAATGTTTCAGATTTATTAATTACACTTACAGCACACGAGCGCGATTCAAACAATGTAACTATTGCTTTTACAATGGGACTTAAAGCTTTAGAAAAAGGACACTCTGTTGAAATTATGCTAATGTCAGACGCTGTTCACTTAGCTGAAAAAGATTATGCTGACAAAATTGATATTGGTGAACCATTTGAACCAATCAAAGACATTTTACCGCGTTTTATGGAAAAAGGTGGTAAAGTAAATGTTTGCTATTCATGCATGGTGCATAACAATGTAAAAGAAGAAAACTTAATCCAAGGTGCAGAAGTTATTACTGCTGATTATGTTGTTGATGCACTCATGAACGCTAAACAATCATTACAATTAAATTAAGATGATCTTCCCACAATTTAATGATTGTGGGAGTTTTTTTCTCTTCATTCATCATAACCTGTACAATTTGTTTCATCTTACATTATATAATTTCATAAATTTTATATTTAAGTGTTATTCATTTGATTTATTTTTAACACGTTCATATAAAACAGCCATATCTTGTTGTCCATACCCTTCATCTGATGCTTCTTTATATAAACTTAATAAATCTCTACTAATTGGTAAATCTAACTTCAATTCTTCTGCTAGATCTACAGCAAAGTTTAAATCTTTAATTAATAAATCCAAGCTAAATCCTGGTTTATAATTATTTTCTTTTATAAATGTATTATAGTTACGATCATAAATTCTACTCTGGCCATAACTTACATTTAACATTTCATAAAGTACATCTAAATCAATACCTTGCTTATTAGCAATATGAAGTGCTTCTGCAACACCAGCTGTATAAAAACCAATTAATAAATTATTAATTAGTTTAACAGTTGTTCCACTTTCGATTGACTCGCCGACATGGAAAATATTTGCTCCTAAATGATTTAAAACATCTTCTACTTTATCGAATACAGCTTTTTTACCTCCTACCATAAATGTGAGCGTTCTTTGCTCTGCACCAATCACTCCACCACTTACAGGAGCTGCTAAAAAGTCTATATTATTTTTTTCTGCTGCATCTTTTAATTTTGTATTTAAGGTTGGCGAAACAGTGCTCGTATCAACCATAATTGTCTTAGTGTTTGCTTTAAATTCAAGTAAACCTGTTTCGCTTAAATAAACACTTTCAACTATTTTCTCTGCTGGTAAACTTGTAAAAACAACATCTACATTATCAATTAATTCTTCTGGATTTTCTACAACTTTTGCATTTAATGCTTCAATTTTTTTTAATGTTTCTTTATTAATATCAAAAACATGTACTTCAAAATCATCAGCTAATAAATTTTCAACCATCGGATATCCCATATTTCCTAGACCTATAAATCCAATTTTTTTCATTTGAATGCCTCCCTTAGATAATTAAAATATATATTCACCTTTTTTAATTAATTCATCTGCAATACTTCTTTTCGCTTCAATGATATCAATGCGTTGAGACGTACTCATATCTTTTAATTCATTTACAAATTCAATTTGTTTATCTCCTGTCAATAAACGACTTAAAATACTACCTGCACAACTTCTTATTTCTCTTAGTTTTTCTTCAGAAACAACACTTTGAATTTGCTTATGAATTTCACCCTCTGATTGAGAACTTCTCAAAATAACTGTTCTCATTGTATAAATATCTGAAATTATATCTGATAATATGCGCATTAATTCTTGTTCTTTTTCAAGATCTGCTAAAGAAATTTTATCTGATTCTTCAAATGCTCTCATAATTAATTTCAAGACACCTTTAGCTTTCACATAATAAAAATCATCGACTTTATCTTCATCTTTTAAGATAGCATCATTATTTCTTAACATTTTTAAAAAACTACGCGTTACAGTTAAACGGTTTATTTCATTGGTACCTTCAAAAATACGGTTTATACGTGCATCACGATACATTCTCTCAATATCATAATCTTTCATATAACCATATCCACCATGAATTTGTAAACCTTCATCTACAGCATAATCTAACGTTTCTGATGCTGAGACTTTGTTTAACGCACAATCCATTGCAAAGTCTGGTAATAATTGATAGATATTTTCATCTGTAATATCAAGTTCATCTAATAATGTTGCTGTATAATAAATAGAACTTTCACTTTGATAAATTTTAATTCCCATATTAGCTATTTTTTCTTTAATCATTGGAAATTCAATAATGGACTGTTTAAATTGCTTTCTTTCAATACCATATTTTATTGTCGTATCAAGTGCTTGTTTAGAAGCGCCTAGATTTGAAAATGCTAATTTTAGACGTGCTAAGTTTAAAATGTTTAATGCGACATAATGACCCTTACCTGGCTCACCTAATATTTTATCTTTTTCTACAAAGACATCTTCTAAAATTAATGTTGCTGTTGACGAACCCTGAATACCTAGCTTGTTTTCTTCAACACCTACTGATACACCATCTAAATGACGATCGACTATAAATGCAGTCATACCTTCTGTTGTTTTAGCAAACACCACATATACTGCTGCTACGTGTGCGTTTGTTATCCATTGTTTTTCTCCATTTAAAACATAACCGCCATCTTTTTCAATAGCTTGTGTTTTTGTTGCTAGAGCATCAGAACCAGCATCTGGTTCAGTTAAAGCATACGCACCAATATATTCACCTGACACTAATTTAGGTAAATATGCTTGTTTATGCTCTTCTGTTCCAAAATAAGCGTAAGGCGAAACGCCTACACCTGTATGGATATTAAATGAAACACCGAAACTACTACCATGTCCCATTTCTTCAGCAATTAAACCTGAAATCTTTTTACCCATTTCAATACCGCCATAATCACCTTTTACATCAGCACCTAATAAACCTAAATCACCCGCTTCTGTAAATAATTTACGAATAACATCATAGTTATGCGCTTCCATTTCAGATAATTGTGGGTAAACTTGATTTGCTACAAATTGTTTAACAGTTGATTTAATCATTTTTTCTTCATCATTAAAGTGATTAGGACTAAAATTAGTCGCCACTTCTGTAAATAAGCTTCTTTTAGATTTACTCATTGTGTAAACACTCCTTATGTTTTTTAATTTAAATCATAACGATTTAATTTATTATACAGTGTAGCACGTGAAATATTTAATCTTTTTGCTGCTTCTGTTTTATTTCCTTTTGCAGCAGAAATCGCTTCTTTAATTAAATTTATTTCATGTACTCGTTTATTATCTTCATCTAGAAAAGCTAATTCATTCGATTTTAATTGATTTTGTTTATTGATTTTTAAATTCACTAAATTTAAATAGTCTTCATAAGTAATATGGTCTCCAGAAGTTAAAACATATAATCTTTCTAAAATATTAAATAGTTCACGTATATTACCGGGCCAATCATAAAGATAAAATTCACGAATTATTTTTTCATCTATTGTCTTTTCTTGTATCTGATGTGTCTTGGCTAATTCTTTTAATCTATAAGCAATAATTAATGGTATGTCATCTTTTCTTTCTTTTAAACTTGGTATCTTAAGGGGAATAACATTTAAACGATAATAAAGGTCTTCTCTAAATTTTCCAGCTTTAACTAATTTACTAAGATCTCTGTTTGTTGCAGCAATCACCCTTATATTGATCGGTATTGTTACACGCCCGCCAACCTTAACAACTTCTCTTTCTTGTAAGGCGCGGAGTATTTTTGCTTGAACATTTAATGGCATTTCACTTATTTCATCTAAAAACAGTGTGCCACCTTCTGCTTGTTCAAACTTACCAACACTACCTCCTTGTTTTGCTCCAGTAAAGGATCCTTCTTCATATCCAAATAGTTCAGCTTCAATAATATCTTTAGGAATCGCTGCACAATTAACACTAATGAAATTTTCATTTTTTGTGAGATATGAGTCATGAATAGCACGAGCAAATTGTTCTTTACCAACTCCACTATCACCTGTAATGAGTACAGTTGCTTTAGTTTTGCTAGCTTTGATGGCAAGCTGTTTAGGTATCGAGATAGCTTGACTATTTCCGAGTATGTCTTCAAAACGAACTTGTTTTTTATTTGTTTTTTTACCTGGAATTAGTAACGTTTTCTCTTGTTTGAAAGCTCCTTCTAAATGTTCCATTTGTTCAATTGATTGGTAAATTTCAGAAATCCCCTCATAAACTAACATACCAATTGCTCCAATAACTTCATTATTTTTCCAAAGTGGAATACGGTGCACAATTAAGTTCTGGCCTTTTAATTTATGAGCTTGACTCCGCTCTGGAATACCTGTTTTTAAAACAATAGGTAGTCGTGAATTTTCAATCACATCTTCAGCATATTTGCCTATCGCTTCTTCTTTTGACACTCCAACATAACGACTATACGCTTCATTGAACACTTGAATAATACCATTTTTATCAACTACTGCTAAACCTTCGTATGCTTCTTCAAAACTTAATTCATACCATTTTATCAAGCGTTTTAAATCTTTATTTTTATTGTAATATGATTGATAAAAATTTATTTGACTTGTTTTATCAACAATACCAATTAATTCTCCTGCTTCATCTAAAATATAGGTTGGTGTTGTTTCTATTTGTGTCATGTAATTCTTATCTGAAGTAAAAGAATATGTACGTGTCATCCAATTGGTTACTTGATCAGCTTTTGAAATATCTTCATTGTTTAAGGCAAAAAGATAATATTTAAAATTAAATACTCCAATTACTTTATTATCTTTAACAATTGGTAATTCACTTAATTCGACTTGCATAATTAAATCGAGTGCTTCTGATATTAAAGCTTGATAATCAATTGTCAAATACATCTTATTCATCCAATGAGTAACTCGAATGTTTTCAAATGACATTGCTTCTTGTACTCCTTATGTAAAGTTGTTATGAATGCTTAAATGAAGCTGCTCTCTTTTCACTAAATGCTTCAACACCTTCTTTGGCATCATGAGTTAAAAATAATTCTGCAAATTTTTCATTTTCTATTTTCAAACCTTGTTCAAAATCATTATTGTAACCTGTTACTAATGCTTCAACTACACGTGAAACAGATTCAAAACTATTATTATCAATATAACTATGTGCTATTTCTTTTGCTCTGTCTAATAATTTTTCTGGAGCAACGACCTCTTTTGTTATTTTTAATTCTTTTGTTTCTAATGCGGTAAATTGCTTACTTGTTAAAATAGCATCCATTGCAGTTGATAATCCGATAATTTTAGTTAGACGTTGTGTTCCTCCAAAACTTGGCAGAAGACCTAATTTTAATTCTGGTAAGCCTACTTCAGCTGATTCACTTATTAATCTAACATGAGCAGCTAATGCAATTTCCAATCCTCCACCTAGCGCTAATCCATTGATAGCTGCAATAACCGGCTTTTTCATAGCTTCAATATCATTACAAAGATCCTGACCTAATTGAGACATCTTTTGACCTGCTTCCTGACTACCCATATTAGGAACAAATTCTTTAATATCGGCACCCGCAACAAAAAATCTACCTTTTCCTGTTAAAATAACGGCATGAATGTTGTTATCTTCATTAACTTCTTTTATAACATCTCTTAAACTATTTATGACATCAGTAGATAAAGCATTTGCTGGCGCATTATCAATTTCAATAATTGCAAGATGTTTTTCAGTTTTTACATTTACAAATTCATTTGTCATGATAAAGCCTCCTTTTATTGTCATTATATACTAATGCAATTTCCATGCCAACTTTAAAGTTAACGCTTTCAGTATAGTGTGTATTCTGAATTGTCTAACTGTCTATACGCATATACAATTATACAACATTTGTATAGACATATCTAGACAAAAAATATCCACTGTAAAACAGTGGATATTTAAATTAATATGAATTATCGCTACCAAAGAAGTTTTTAAATGCTTGAACTGAAGTTGCTCTGTTCATAGCAGCGATTGATGTAGTTAATGGAATCCCTTTTGGACAAACTTCAACACAGTTTTGTGCGTTTCCACAACTAGCTAAACCATTTTCCGCCATTAAACCTTCTAAGCGATCACTCTTATTCATATCACCAGTTGGGTGAGAGTTGAATAATCTTGCTTGTGAAATAGCTGCAGGTCCAATGAAATCATTTTTATCGTTAACGTTAGGACACGCTTCTAAACATACACCGCATGTCATACATTTTGATAATTCATATGCCCATTGACGTTTTTTCTCAGGCATACGTGGTCCAGGTCCTAAATCATGTGTACCGTCAATTGGTATCCATGCTTTAATTTGTTTCAATGCATCAAACATACGCTCACGATCAATAACTAAGTCACGAACGACTGGAAATGTTGACATTGGTTCTAAGCGAATCGGTTGTTCTAACTGGTCAACTAATGCAGCACATGATTGACGTGCTTTACCGTTGATTACCATAGAACACGCTCCACAAACTTCTTCTAAACAGTTCATATCCCATTTTACTGGAGTTGTTTTCTTACCGTCAGCAGTAACAGGATTTTTTTGAATTTCCATTAATCCAGAAATAACGTTCATATTCGGACGATAAGGAATTTCAAACGTTTCTTCATATGAAGCTGAGTCAGGGCTATCTTGTCTTTTAACGATAAAAGTAACTGTTTTTTGTTCAGCCATTATTTTTTACTCCCTTCACTTGTTGTCGTATAGTCACGTTTTCTTGGTGGGATTAACGATACATCCACATCTTCATAAGTAATAACTGGAGCTTCTTTTTCAGCATCGAACTGAGCAATAGTTGTCTTTAAGAACTCTTCGTCATTACGTTCTGGGAATTCTGGTTTGTAGTGTGCTCCACGACTCTCGTTACGTAAGTAAGCACCTTGAGTAATAACACGAGCTAAATGAATCATGTTTTTTAACTGACGTGTAAACATAACAGCTTGGTTACTCCAACGAGATGTATCAGTGATATTAATATTATCCCAACGCTTTAATAACTCTTGTAACTTTTCATCTGTCTTAAGTAAGCGAGGATTTTCACGAACAACTGTTACATTATCAGTCATCCACTGACCGAGTTCTTGGTGTAACTGATATGCGTTTTCTTCTCCATCCATTTTGAGTAGCTCATCAAATTTATCTTTTTCTTCTTTTTCATAGCGCTCAAATAATTCAGGTGACATATCAGAAACATGTGTTTCAAGACCATCAATATATTTTATAGCATTAGGTCCAGCAACCATTCCACCATAAATAGCAGATAATAATGAGTTAGCTCCTAATCGGTTTCCACCGTGCTGAGAATAATCACACTCTCCAGCTGCAAAGATACCTGGAATATTTGTCATTTGGTCATCATCTACCCATAAACCACCCATTGAGTAATGAACGGCTGGGAAGATTTTCATTGGTACTTTACGTGGATCTTCACCAACAAACTTCTCATATATTTCAATGATTCCACCTAATTTAATATCTAATTCTTTTGGATCTTTATGTGATAAGTCTAGATAAACCATATTTTCACCATTAATACCTAACTTTTGGTTAACACAAACATCGAATATTTCACGAGTTGCAATATCACGAGGTACTAAGTTACCATAAGCTGGATATTTTTCTTCTAGGAAATACCATGGTTCACCATCTTTATAAGTCCAAATACGACCACCTTCACCACGAGCTGATTCACTCATTAAACGAAGCTTATCATCACCCGGGATTGCTGTTGGGTGAATTTGAATAAATTCACCGTTTGCGTATTTTGCACCTTGTTGATATAAAATACTTGCAGCAGAACCTGTATTAATAATAGAGTTAGTAGATTTACCAAATATAATTCCTGGACCACCTGTAGCTAAAATAGTTGCATCTGATGGGAAAGATTTAATTTCGTGTGACTTGATGTCTTGTGCAACAATTCCACGACCAATTCCTTCTTCATCAATAATAGCGCCTAAGAATTCCCAGCTTTCATATTTAGTTACTAATCCTTCTACCTCATATTTACGAACTTGTTCATCTAAAGCATATAATAATTGTTGACCCGTTGTTGCTCCTGCATATGCCGTTCTGTGGTGTTGAGTTCCACCAAAACGACGGAAGTCTAAAAGACCTTCTGGTGTACGGTTAAACATAACACCCATACGGTCTAACATATGAATAATACTTGGCGCAGCATCTGTCATTGCTTTTACTGGTTTTTGGTTAGCTAAGAAATCACCACCGTATACAGTATCATCAAAGTGAATTGCAGGTGAATCTCCTTCACCTTTAGTATTAACTGCTCCGTTAATACCGCCTTGAGCACACACAGAGTGAGAGCGTTTTACAGGTACAATTGAAAATAAATCTACATTTACGCCTTCTTCAGCAGCTTTGATCGTTGCCATTAAACCTGCAAGACCACCGCCTACTACAGCGACTTTACGTTTACTCATATTAAATACTCCCTCCTCTAAAACTTGAAATTATATTCCAAAACCAAACTGAATAAGAGTTCTAACACCAATATAACTTACGATGAAAAATACAGCTATTGAGAAATACGTAACAATTTGTTGTGAACGAGGAGATTGTGCAAGTCCCCAAGTTACGAAAAAGCTCCATAATCCATTAGCAAAGTGGAATATTGTTGAAATAACTCCGATTGCATAGAATGTAAACCAGAGTGGGTTCGTTAAAATATCTTCCATCATCTGATAATTTACTGTTGCATCTACAAGGAATACTTGCACTCTTGTTTGCCATACGTGAAATGCTATAAACACAAGTGTGACTACTCCTGTAATTCTTTGTAATAAGAACATCCAGTTACGGAAGAACCCGTATCTCTTTGTATTATTCTTAGTTACAAATACGATATATACCCCTAATACTGCGTGGAATAATATCGGTAAATAAATGACAAAAGTTTCTAATACAAGTACAAATGGTAGCGACCCCATAAAGTTCGCTGCCTTGTTAAAGCTTTCTTCACCATATACAGCAAAGTGGTTAATAATTAAGTGTTGTACAACAAAAAGACCTATTGGAACAACACCTAATAGCGAATGTAACCTTCTACTAAAAAATTGACGTTGCTTCACCATGTGTTACTCCCTCCTTAATCTAATTTAATATATTAAAAAAAATTGCACAACATTGTTCTAAAGAAAATAATATTATTATTTTCTTTTGATTCTTTACTTAAGAATCAGATTAATTATGTACTTCTCTCATCTCCTTGATTGTACTTCTAACTAGATAAATCGTCAAGAAAATGACGTAACTTTTTATTCATTTAATTAGGATTATAGCTTGTTAAAACAAGATTCTAATGGTTTTAAACATTAATTTATACAATGTATTTATTTAGCTCTTTTTTTATAGCATTTAAACTCTTCATAATTTCATAAAAAAACGAATGATTAAGTTTAAATTTACTTAATCATTCGTTTAATTTATCTAAGGTTAATTTTGCTACATTTTCCGGAATACCTAGTGCTGTTATTTCCTCTAACTTTGCATTTTTAATTGCTTTAATTGATTTAAAATGTGACAGTAACAAAGTCCGTCTTTTTTTACCTATCCCTGGGATTTTATCAAGTTCTGATTGGATAAGTCCTTTACTGCGAAGTTGGCGGTGAAAAGTAATCGCAAACCTATGTACTTCATCTTGAATACGTTGTACTAAATAGAATTCATTAGAGTCTCTTTTCAACGAAATAACTTCAGGAGGATCACCGTAAATTAGTTCACTTGTGCTATGTCTTTCGTCTTTAATAAGCCCACAGACTGGTATATCTAAACCTAATTCTAATTCTAACACTTCAAGCGCAGCACTCATTTGTCCTTTTCCACCATCAACAATAATTAAATCAGGCAGAGGCATTTTTTCTTTTAGAACACGTGAATAACGTCTTCTAATTACTTCTCTCATTGTTTCATAATCATCAGGACCAGACACAGTTTTAATTTTATATTTCCGGTAACCATTTTTATCAGCTTTGCCATCTACAAATTTAACCATAGCTGATACAGGATCGACACCTTGGATATTAGAGTTATCAAATGCTTCAATATGATGTGGTGTTTCTATATTTAAATGTTTTCCTAAATTTTCTACTGCCACAATAGTTCGCTCTTCATCCCGTTCAATTAACGAAAATTGTTCAGTCAGTGAAATATCTGCATTTTTAATCGCTAATTCAACCAAATCTTTTTTCTTACCGCGTAAAGGAGTATGAACGTCTACTTGTAATAATTCTTTTAATAAATCAGCATCAGAACCTACTGGTAATAAGATTTGTTTAGGTTTCAAATTATTTTTTCTCAAGTAAAATTGACCAACGAAGCTAATAAATGTCTCTTGGCTATCTTGATAAAATGGAAATATTGAAACATCACGCTCAATTAGTTTACCTTGCCTAACATAAAACACTTGAACACACATCCATCCTTGATTATAACTATAACCAAATATGTCAATGTCTATGATTTCATGCAATACTACTTTTTGTTGTTCCATAAGTGCTTCAATATGCTTAATACTTTCCCGTAATTCGATAGCTCTTTCATAATCCATTTGTTCACTTGCTTGATTCATCTTTGTAATTAAATCATTTTTTACACCCTTGTAAGCTCCTTGTAAAAAACGAGAAATTTCTCTAATAATTTCATTATACTGTTCTTTTGTACCTGGATTTTTAGAACACGCAAGGCATTGCCCTAAATGATAATAGAGACAATAATCACCTGGTTTATTATTACATTTTCGTAAAGGGTATAAACGATCAAGTAATCGCTTTGTTTCTCGTGCTGCAATCACATTTGGATAAGGCCCAAAATACTTAGCCTTATCTTTTTTTATTTTACGCGTAATCAGTAAACGCGGATGACGTTCATTTGTAATTTTTAAATAAGGATAACTTTTATCATCTTTTAACATAATATTATACTTTGGATCATACTTTTTAATTAAATTTAATTCTAAAATAAGTGCTTCAACTTCAGTGTTTGTAACAATATATTCAAAATCGACAATTTCCATAACTAATCTTTGCGTTTTTTTATCATTAGCGCCAATAAAATATGATCTAACTCTATTTTTTAATGCTTTAGATTTTCCGACATAAATAACGGTTTCATTTTTATCTTTCATTAAGTAACAACCTGGCTCACTAGGTAAAACTGCTAATTTTTCTTGGATCTTTTCTTGGATCTTCTCTTTCATCATACCTTCTCCTATATAAAAAATTGATAATCCCTTGTTAAATTATAACAAGGGATTATCAATTTTAATACTTCATATAATTATGCGTGTTTATTAACTAATTCAGCTAAAGCTTCTTTAGGTTGGAAACCAACAACTTGGTCTACGACATTTCCATCCTTCATTAATAGAAGTGTAGGAATACTCATTACACCAAATTTTGAAGCCGTTTCTTGGTTATCATCTACATTTAGTTTAGCGATTTGAACTTTATCACTTAATTCACCGTCTAATTCTTCTAGAACCGGTGCAATCATTTTACAAGGTCCACACCAAGGTGCCCAAAAATCTACTAATACTAAACCTTCACCTGTTTTTTCAGCAAAATCGTTATCTGTTACGTCTATAATTGCCATTTATATTCCTCCATTCAAATAGTAACTTACTTAATTATATTTCTAGTATAACACCCTTAATATCTGCTTGCTAATAGTTTGCTTAATATAAAATAAATGCCTAGCTTTCGATAGCTAGGCACTTATCAATTTAATTACATTGCTTTTAATTCTTCTACTAATTTAGGTACGATTTCAAATAAGTCACCAACAATACCATAATCTGCTACATTAAAGATGTTTGCTTCTGGATCTTTATTTATTGCGACAATTACTTTTGAGTTAGACATTCCTGCTAAGTGCTGAATTGCTCCTGAAATACCAACTGCAATATAAAGGTCAGGTGTAATTACTTTACCTGTTTGACCAATTTGTAATGAATAATCACAATATTCCGCATCACATGCACCACGCGAAGCACCAATTGCTGCTCCTAATACATCAGCTAATTCATTTAATGAATCAAAGCCTTCTTTACTTTTCACACCACGGCCACCCGCAACAACAATATTGGCTTCTGACATATCAATACCGTCAGATTTTTTACGAATAATTTCTTTAATAATTGTACGTAAGTCTTTAACATCAACATCTTTTGAAGCAATGTCTCCTGAACGACTTTCGTCTTTTTCTAGCATCGGAATGTTATTTGGACGAATTGTTACAAATACTAAACCTTCTTTAATTTTTTTCTTTTCAAATGCCTTTCCAGAATAGATTGGACGAATGAATACTTCTGTATCTCCATCTAATTCAACATCTACTACGTCTGAAATTAATCCTGATTCAAGACGACTCGCAATTTTAGGTGTCACATCTTTACCAATTGCTGTGTGACCCATAACAACACCATAAGGAGATTCTTCTTCTATCACTTCTAGAAGTGCTTGCCCGTAACCTTCTGATGTATAGTTTTCTAAATTATCATGCTCGACAGTAATTGCTCTGTCAGCACCATATTGAATCATTTCTTCTGCATGAGCTTGTGTACCTTCTTTACCTAAAACGACTGCAACAATTTCTGCATCTGCTTGCATTTTTTTTGCTGTAGCAATTGTTTCAAAACTTACATTTCTTAATGTACCGTCTGCTGCTTCACCTATTACTAATATTTTTTTACTCATTATTATTCTCCTTTCTCTCCGCTTTTATAGTACTTTCGCTTCTGTTTTAAGTAATGAAACAAGTTCTTTTACTTGTTCATCTACTTCACCTTCAAGAATACGTCCTGCTGCTTTTTCAGCTGGTAAAAAGCGGTCGATTGTTTCTGTTTTTGGTTCTAAATCATCTTCGTCTAAGTCTAAATCATCGATTTCTAATTCTTCTAATGGTTTCTTTTTAGCTTGCATAATCCCAGGTAATGAAGGATAACGTGGTTCATTTAACCCTTGTTGACAAGTAACGATTAATGGTAATGTCGTCTCTATCTTTTCAATATCACCTTCGATATCTTTATCAATCTTAACATCTGTACCATCAATTTCTAAGTCAACAATTGTCGTAATAAATGGCATTTCAAGTCTTTCAGCAAGTCTTGGTCCAACTTGTCCACTTGCTTCGTCAATTGCCACATTTCCTGCTAAAATTAAATCTGGTTCTTTATCTTCAAAATATGCTTCTAAAATTTTAGCTGTTGTAAATTGATCTCCTTCTTCAAGGTCATCTTCGGTATTAATTAATACCGCTTTGTCAGCTCCCATGGCAAGTGCTGTACGTAATTGTTTCTCAGCGTCTTCTTCACCAATTGTTACAACCGTTACTTCTCCACCATGTGCATCACGTTGAACAATTGCTTCTTCAACAGCATATTCATCATATGGGTTAATGATGAATTCAGCATCATCGTCTTGAATCTCTCCATTTTCAATTACAATTTTATCTTCTGTATCAAACGTTCTTTTTAATAGTACATATATATTCATTTTAAATCCTCCCTTAATTATTTATCTTGGAAATTAGCTTTTCTTTTTTCAATAAATGCTTCTATACCTTCTTTAGCGTCTTCTGTTTGGAAAACAACACTAAATAAGTCTGCTTCTTTTGCAACACCTTCTTCAAAGTTTTCACGTGTTGCGTAGCTTACAAGCTCCATCACGTTATTGATTGTCATTTTACTCTTATGAGCAATCTTTTTTGCTAACTCTAGTGTGAATGCTTCTAATTCATCTTCTTCTACTACATGATTAGCTAAACCTAATTTACCGGCTTCTTCACCCTTAATAGGCTCTGCAGTTAGCATCATTTCAGTTGCCTTAGCTTGTCCAACAACGTTTGGTAAACGCTGTGTACCTGCAAAACCAGGAATAATTCCTAGATTCGTTTCTGGTAACCCGAGTAAAGCAGATTTCGTCACAATTCTAATATGACATGATAAAGCTAACTCTAGACCTCCACCTAAGGCTGCTCCATGAATAGAAGCAATAACAGGTACTGGATAGTCCTCTATTTTTTTAAATACACTCTGGCCATTTTTCGCTAATGCAGCAATGTCAGATGCACTTTCTAATGAAGTGAATTCTTTTATGTCTGCTCCAGCTGAGAAAAATTTACCTTCACCTTTTAAGATGACAGCCTTTACATTTTCATTTTTAGATATGTGATCAAACTGTTCATCTAATGACTTTATTAAATCTCTTGATAAAGCATTAGCTGGTGGACTTTCAATTGTTAATGTAGCAATTTGATTTGCTACGTCCAATTTTAATAATGACATTAAATTATTCCTCCTATGTTTCTATTTTTGTATGATAAAACCTCTCGTTAATAATTCGTGTACTTCTGGTGCTTGATTAACCAGATTATAACGATGAGATTTCATAACCCAACTTGTAACTGTTTCATCTAATGTCCCAAAAATCATTTGTCTCATTAAACGGACATCGATATCATCTCTAAAGTATTTCTCATCAATACCATTTTGAATGATTAAGTCAATTATGTCCAGATATTCTTTTAAAACATTATTAATTTCTTCTCGTAATTGGGGTTTAGACTGTCTCAACTCAAGCTGAGTAACAATAGCCAAATACTTATTTTCACTTAATTGTTTGAAATGGCTTTCAATTAATGCCAAGAGTTGATCATTTGCTGTCACTTCTTGCTTAATTTTATGTTCTATTTGTTTAATAAAAGAACCCATCTTCTCTTTAAAAACTGATACTAATATATCTTCTTTATTTTTAAAATACAAATAAATAGTCCCATCTGCTACATCAGCTTGTTTAGCAATTTTAGAAACTTGCGATGCATGATATCCATTTTCAGCTATAACTTGCATAGCTGCTTCAATGATTTGTCCATACTTAGGCCGCGACTTTTTCATAACTAGTTCCTCCTAATAACAAGCAAATGAATGACCAATCATTCATTCTCATTCTATATTGTTTTTTTATTCATGTCAATTTAGAAGGTATTAATTTGCTTGTTTATTTTGTCTTTCATAGTCACGCACAATATCTTTTTTTAGTACTTTTCCTACACTTGTCTTTGGTAATTCTTTAACAAACTTATATATTCGCGGTACTTTATATGCTGCTAAATATTTTCTACTATATTTATTAAGTTCTTTTTCTGTTAAATTATAACCGTCTTTAAGAACAATTACAGCCATAACTGTTTCACCACGATAACTGTGCGAAACACCAACAACGGCCGCTTCTTGAATCCCTTCATGTTCAAAAAGAATTTCTTCTACTTCTCGTGGGTAAATATTGTATCCACCTGCTATTATCATATCATTTTGACGATCTACAACATAGAAAAATCCATCTTCAGTCGTATATCCTATATCTCCTGTGAATAACCAGCCATCTTTTAATACTGCATTTGTTGCTTCTGGATTATTCCAATAGCCTTTCATTATTTGTGGGCCTTTAACAATTAATTCACCTGTTTCACCAATAGGTAGCTCTTTATGCGTTTTACTATCAACAATTTTAGCATCAGTATCAGGCCAAGGCAAGCCGATACTCCCATTTATTCGTTTACCCCACACTAAGTTTGCATGTGTCACGGGTGATGATTCTGTTAAACCATATCCTTCTACTAATCTTCCTCCAGTTACTTCCTCAAATTTATTTTGTACATCAAGTGGTAATGGAGCTGATCCACTAATACATGCTTTAATAGATGATAAATTATATTTTGTTAGATCAGGGTGATTTAATAATCCAATATATATCGTTGGAGCACCTGGAAATAATGTTGGTTTTAATTTTTCAATCGTTTTTAAAATTTCTGCCGCATCAAATTGTGGTAGTAAAACCATTTTTGCACCAAACATGATTGAGAGATTCATCACGGTAGTCATGCCATAAACATGAAAAAAAGGTAAGACGCCTAAGACAACTTCTTTATTCTTTTCCATTTTATGCATCCAAGTTGTAGCCATAGTGACATTGGCAACTAAATTATAATGCGTTAACATCACACCTTTAGGATATCCTGTCGTACCACCTGTATATTGAATTAAAGCGAGATCTTCAAAAGGATTTATTTCGACTTTTTGGTAATTTTCTGTTGTATTTTCTATCATATTTTTCCATATATGAGTTGTTTTAGTTTCAACGACATTAACTGTCATTTTGTGCTGACGCTTTTGAACAAAGGGATAAATTATATTTTTAGGAAACGGCAAATAATCTTTGATAGCGGTTACAATTGTATGTTTAATATTAGTGTTACTTTTAATATTATTTACACGTGGAAGTAAAATATCCAAGCAGACTATAAATGTTGCACCTGAATCTTTTAATTGATATTCTAATTCCCTTTCTGTATATAGTGGGTTTACTTGGACAACAATTCCACCCGCCATAAGTGTTCCATAATACGTTATAACAGCTTGAGGAGAGTTTGGTAACATGCTTGCTACTCGATCACCTTTTTTTAAACCATTTTGTTGTAAATAATGGGCTGTTTTTTTAGCTTCAGATAAAATTTCTTCAAATGTTAGCTCTTTTCCTAAAAAATGGATAGCTTTTTCGTCAGCACTATTTAAAGCGCTTTCAAATAAGTAGTCATGTAAAGGTTTTTTATCATAAATGATGTTTTTTGGTATTTCAGTTGGATATTTTTCCAACCAAGGTTGTTCTGCTGTTGATTGCATCTTCATTTTTCCTCCTTATATCTACTTTTAGCTAGTTTTATAAAGATTGGTTAATGAATTTAATTCATTAACCAATATATAATTCCTAGAACAATAAAAGCAGTTGCAACAACCATTAGTATTTTCGCTAATCTATCTAGAACCATGAATTTTACCTCCGATTAATTAGCAGAAATGATGTTGTTGATTTTGATTATACTCATCTTAACAGAAAATGAATACTAATTCAATTCTACAACCGTAACACCACTTCCGCCTTCATTTTGACCACCTAACCGGTAACTCTTAACATTAGGATGTGTTTTTAAATACTCTGTTGCACCTTTTCTTAGAGCACCTGTGCCTTTTCCATGAATAATTGAAACTTGTGGAAAACCAGCTAAAATAGCACTATCTAAATAATTTTCTATTTTCAGTATTGCATCGTCAAATCTGACACCTCTTAGATCCAACTCAGGCTTGACAGATGGACTTGTTCTCTTAAAGCGAGTCACTTGTTCAACCTCTTGGGATTTAGATTTAATTTTTTGTAAATTATTTCGCTTCGCCTTTAATTTTATCATACCGACTTGAACAAGATATTCATTTTTTCCGGTTTGCTCGATGACAGTTCCTTCTTGATTAATTGATAAATGCTTAATATCATCACCGACATTAAGTGTACCATCATCGATTGCTTTTTTAGGTTCTCTAATTTGATCTTTTTTAGACAAATCAGGTTGTGCCTCATCTAACATTTTCTTTGCGTCAATCCATTCGTGTTCTTTCCAATTAGATTGATTTTTCATACTTTTAATTTCTGAGACTACAAACTCTGCTTCTTCACGCGCTTTTTTCAATGCCTTTTCTGCACGTTCTTCTGCTTTTTTATAAATAGTTTCTTTATGCTTATTTATTTCTGCTAACTCTTTTTCTAAATCAGCTTTTAATGATTCAGTTTCTTTTAAACGTTCTTTTGCTTGTTGATAATCTTTTTCTGCTGCAAACTTAGCCTCTTCTAAAGAAGTTATCATCGTATCTACTGTTTGTGAATCGACACCAATATGACTTTGAGCTTCATCGATTAATGCTTGACTTAGCCCCAGTCGTTTAGATATTTCAAAGGCATTACTCCGTCCGGGAACACCTAATAATAATCGATAAGTAGGCTTTAAAGTTTCTACATCAAATTCAACTGATGCGTTCATTACACGATCTCGGTTAAATCCATATGCTTTAAGTTCTGGGTAATGCGTCGTGGCAATAACACGCGCATCACGCTTAATTACTTCATCTAAAATTGACATGGCTAAAGCAGCCCCTTCTTCTGGGTCTGTTCCTGCACCTAATTCATCAAATAAAACTAATGTCTTATCATCTACTTTAGACATAATATCAACAATATTTGTCATATGTGAAGAAAAAGTACTTAAATTTTGTTCAATGGATTGTTCATCACCGATATCAGCAAAAACATAATCAAACACAGCTATTTCACAGCCGTCTTGTGCTGGTAGTTGTAAACCAGACTGTGCCATTAAGGTACATAAACCAACCATTTTTAAAGTAACTGTTTTACCACCTGTATTTGGACCTGTTATGACAATTGCTGTATGTTCTTTTCCAAAAATAATATCACTTGCAACAACTTCATCTAGTGGAATTAACGGATGTCTTGCTTGTTTCATTTCAATGTAGCCTTGATCATTTAACGTTGGCATTGATGCTTTCATTTTTTTTCCTAAACGAGCTTTGGCAAAGATGTTATCAATTGATGCAAGTGACGATAAGTTAGTTGTAAGTGCTTGATTGTGTTCGGCAATTTTCAGTGTAAGTTGATTAAGAATTCGCTCTATTTCTTCATTTTCATTTAAGATAGCTTGTTGTAAACGGTTATTTATTTCTACTACGGCTTGTGGTTCCATAAATACAGTTTGCCCAGAAGACGATTGATCATGAACAATCCCACCTATTGCCCCGCGATATTCACTTTTTACCGGTAAAACAAATCGATCATTTCGAATTGTAATAATTGAATCTGATAACATCTTACTTTTTGAACGTGTAAATTGATTAAGTCGTTCACGAACACGTGCTTCTAAGTCTCTAATCGATGATCTAATTCCTCTTAACTTTTCTGATGCTGTATCTATTACATGAGCATGTTCATCAATCGCGGCAGTAATTTCTTTTTCTAACTCATATAAAGGGGTAATTTGATACACATAATTCTCTAAATGAGGGACTTCTATTTCTAAATTATCAATAAAGTTCTTTGTTTGTCTGCCACCATATATAGTTGTACTAACATTAAGACATTCATTTGCACTTAATGTACTACCAATTAAAGATCTTTTTAAAGGTTCGCGTATGTCAGTTATACCTCCAAGCGGAATTGTTTTATTTAATCTAATAATTGACATCGCTTCATCTGTTTCTTCCTGAAGACATTGAACTTTTTCTAAAGAAACTTCTGGCCTTATTTCAGCAGTTAGTTGTTTACCTATCGTTGTTTGGGCTTCATTAATTAATAATTTAATAATTTTATCGAATTCTAGAACACGAAAGGTTTTTTCATTCATTCACAGTAACTCCTTTCTATTTATTGCGATTTATAAATGCAAGTAAATCTGATTTATCCCACGTATTAATTATAGTTTCAGGTTTTAACCAAGCTTTCTTCCCTACACTAACACCATAATTCATATAACTTAAAGTATTTGTTTGATGGGCATCGGTATTAATAGCAATATTAACACCTTGTTTTTGGGCTTCGTTTGCCCATTTAGCAGATAAATCAAAGCGTTGTGGATGTGCATTTATCTCAAGGACTGTATTTGTTTCTTTAGCAAGTTGAATCAATTGTTCCATATTTACAGCATAAGGCTCTCGTTGACCAATTAATCGTCCTGTTGGATGAGCAATAATATCTACATATGGATTCTTACAAGCTGCTTCTAAGCGATGCATAATTTCAGCTTCAGATTGAGAAAAACTAGAATGAATTGCAGCAATAACAATATCCATTTCTTTCAAGAATTCTGAATCAAAATCAAGTTCACCATTAGGTAAAATATCCATTTCCACACCTGAAAGTATTAAAATATCAGAATACTTTTTATTTAATCGTTCAATTTCTTTGGCTTGTTCTCTTAGCCGTTTTTCAGTTAAACCATTTGCAACACGTAAAAATTTAGAATGATCTGTTATAGCTAGATAATCATATCCAAGTTTTCTAGCAGCTTGGACCATATCTTCAATTGACTCGGCTCCATCACTCCAAGTTGTGTGCATGTGCAAATCACCTTTAATCATTTCTTTTTCAATTAAATGAGTTGCTGATTCGAATTGCGATACTTCATTCCCATCTCCACGAACTTCTGGTGGAATAAATTCAAGATTAAAATGTTGAAAGAATTCTTCTTCTGTTTGAAATTGGATTAATTTTCCAGAGCTTTCTATTTCAACACCATATTCATTAATTTTTTCTCCACGTTCTTTAGCACGTTGTCTCATGGCAATATTGTGTTCTTTTGAACCGGTAAAATGATGTAGCGTCGTTGGGTATTCCTCTGGCTTAATTAATCTAAAATCAATATTGATTAAGTAATTATCTTCTTTTATTGTAACGCTTGTTTTTGTTTCACCACTTGCAATAATTTCATGTATGTTATCTAATAATAATAATTTTTCAGTAACTAATTTAGGATGATCTGTTGCTATAATAAAATCAATATCTTTAATCGTCTCTTCCATCCTTCGAATACTTCCAGCTATCGAACTCTTTTTTACTTCTGCAATTTCTTTTATATTATCGTGAATTTTTTCTGCTAAAGGTAACATTAGCGAAATAGGTAATCTTTCTGGTTGCATATTAAGTTTTGAAATAGCTTTTAAAATGTTTTCAGTAGTCTTTTTACCAAATCCTTTTACTTTTTCAACTGCACCTGTTTGACAAACATATTCTAAACTCTCTAAATCAACAACATCCAATTCTTTATATAATGTCGCTAATCGCTTACCACCTATTCCAGGTAATTTTAATAAGGGAATTAAACCTTCAGGAACCTCATTTTTTAAGCTTTCCAAAACTTCTGATTTTCCTTTATTAATAAATTCTTTTATAATTTCGTTCGTCCCATCACCAATACCTTTTATTGTTTTAAAATCATTAATTTCTTTTAACGATCTAATATCTGTTTCAATATTTTGTGCCGCTTTTCGATAAGCTGAAATTCTAAATTGATTTTCACCTTTTAATTCTAAATAGACCGCAATGTCTTCTAAATGTTGAATAAGATCTTTTTTTGTTAACGCCATTAACGCTCACACCTCCATACATTTAAAAAGACTGTTCAATATTATGTGAGAATTAACTCACATAATAGAGATACAGCCTCCTAATTAGTTAAACCACATATTTTTAAAATACTCTGAAATAACTGGCGTAGAGTTAATCATATACATAGCAACTTGTGATTCTTCAATTAATTCT
Source organism: Pseudogracilibacillus sp. (assembly GCA_035301085.1). GTDB lineage: Bacteria > Bacillota > Bacilli > Bacillales > Amphibacillaceae > Pseudogracilibacillus. The sequence goes on from DATGUU010000087.1 coordinate 145,539, forward strand.
TTAATATCTTCCATTGGTGATAAAAACAAAATAATGACCACAACAAAAGCTACTAAATACATTTGAACGAATCCTAATATAGCACCTAATATACGGTTAAAAAAGCCAATGACAGGTAGTTTAGTTACAATATTAAGTAAGTTAGCAAGTTTTTTTATGATTAATTGCACAAGAATAAATATCAGCATAAAACTAATCACATTATATAAAAGAGACCACGTGTCGTTATCTGTAGATATGATTGAGCGCATAATATCAGCTAAATCTGGTGAAAACAAGCGAGCTACAATTAATGCAATGATAAAACCTATTAATGAAAACAATTGTAATACGCCGCCACGCATCAACCCACTTAACAATCCATATAACAACATAATCAAAATGATAATATCAAATATCATTTATTTATCCTCTTCAAATAAAGCCATTAAGACATCATATTCCTCTTTTAATTCATCATAATCGTTTGTTTTATCTTTTAATGACTTCAGTTGCTGTGATTTGATTTCTAACTCTTTCTTTATTTCATCATAATCACTCGTTTTATCTTCTAATTGTTTATATTTTTCTAATTCAGTTTTTAACGCATCATAATCTTCTTTAGATTGTAATGATTCATTTACTTGATTTTGCGAGTTTTCATATTCCTCTAGTTGTGAACGTAACCCATCTACTTTTCCAGCTTTTTGTTTTAATTCATTATAATCTTTGAGTTGCTCTTTTAAATCATCATAATCGCTTGTTTGTGCTTGCAAGCGTGTATAATTAGCTGCTTGAATTTTAAGCTCGTTATAATCTTCCATCTTATTGCGTAAATGATCTACTTCTGAATGTTTAATTTCTAATTCTTTTTGTACATTATCATAATCTTGTATTTTCATTTCAAGCGTTGTTTGATCCCATAGTTTTTCTTGCATACTTTGAACTTTTTCAGATGTTTCTTTAAGTTCTTTTTGAATATCATAATAATCGTTTGTTCTTTCTTTCAAGCGCTCATAATTTTCTGCTTGAATTTTAAGTTCATTGTAATCTTCCATTTCTGAACGAAGTTTACTTATTTCTGATGATTTTTCTTCTAAGTCTTTTTGAACCTCTTCATAGTCAGAAATTTTTTCTTTTAATTGTTCTTGATCTACTAATTTATTTTTTACTTCTTCATATTGATCTGCTTTTTGTTTTACCGCATTATAATCTTTTAATTGTTCTTTTAAATCATAATAATCGCTTGTTCTTTCTTTTAAGCGTTCATAATTTTCTGCTTGAACTTTCAAATCATTGTAATTTTCCATGTTTGAGCGTAATTTATTGACTTCTGTTGCCTTTTCTTTCAAGTCATTTTGAATTTTTTCATAATCTGATATTTTTTCTTTTAATTGTTCTTGATCTACTAATTTGTTCTTGATTTCTTCATATTGATCTGCTTTTTGTTTTATCGCATTATAATCTTTTAACTGTTCTTTTAAATCATAATAATCGCTTGTTCTTTCTTTTAAGCGTTCATAATTTTCTGCTTGAACTTTCAAATCATTGTAATCTTCCATTTCCGAACGAAGCTTGCTTACTTCAGACGATTTTACTTGTAAATCTTTTTGAAGTTTTTCATAATTTTGAACTTTCTTTTCTAGTTTTGCTTGATCAACTAGTTCTTTCTTTAATGTATCATATTGATTTGCTTTTTCTTTAACTGCATCATAATCTTTAACTTTATTTTTAAGTTGTTGATAATCTTTTAATTGATTTTTTAAATCTTGATAGTTTTTCATGTCAGAACGAAGTTTATTAACTTCGGTTGATTTAGTTTGTAAATCTTTTTGAATTTTTTCATAATCTTGAACTTTTTTCTCTAATTTAGTTTGATCAGCTAATTTAGTTTTCATCGTATTAAATTGATTTGATTTCTCTTTTAATTCATTTTTTACTTGATCATAATCTTTTGTCTTTTCTTTCAAACGGTCATAGTTTGTTGCTTTATTTTTTAGTTCATCGTAATTTTCCATATCAGAACGTAATTCTTCAATTTGGCCCGTCTTTAATTTTAATTGTTGTTCTAATTTATTGTAATTTTGAAGTTTTTTCTCTAATTCACCTTGATCAACTAATTCTTTTCTTAATTCTTTATTTTCTTTAAGCGCATGTTCTGACTTAACAAAGTCATTCATCGAGTTCATAGCTGTTAAGACAGATAGGTGTGTCGTATCTAGCGATTTATTCGCTTTATGTATTTCTTCCATCTTATCATTTACTCTCTTAGCAACATCTTTTACATGCGATTCAGGCTCTGAACCAACGACCGTATATATTCTATTTCTAATTTCTACACTAATTTTTGTTTTTTTATTATAATTGTTCATACTAACGATCCTCTCAATTAAAGTGATACACTTAATTTTACCATGAATATGCTGTTTTAGGAAACGTTCTAGTTATTTTATTACTATAAAAAATGGAGTGAGTAATTTGTCACAAAATGTTCATACATTTTCAAGTGCTAAATTGGTTGAAATGAAAAAGTATTATCAGGATTTTTTAGATGAAAATCCTCAAGGCGCTTTATTTAGAGCGCGAACTAAAAATGCTGTTATTACAGCTTATAATTCAGGAAAAGTCCTTTTCCAAGGTGCTAATCCTGATATTGAAATTAATAAATGGGTCAAACAGAATAAGGTAAAAAAAATTCAAGTTCATCCTGAAAAATTAAATAACGTACTTACTCGTACTCATATTGGTTCTGATGAATCAGGGACAGGAGATTATTTCGGTCCTGTTACTGCTGCTGCTGTTTATATAACAGAAGCACAAATAAGTGAATTAAAAAAAATGGGAATTCAAGACTCTAAGCTTATTAAAGATGACATTATTAGGGCTTTAAGCAAAAAAATCGTTGAAATGAACATTCCTTATTCTTTGCTTATTTTACCTAATGAAAAATATAATCAATTACAAAGTAAAGGATGGAGTCAAGGCAAAATGAAAGCAATGTTACACCATCATGTAATTGATAATGTGATTAAAAAAATAAATCCTCATAATTACGAAGGAATTATAATTGATCAATTTTGCTTACCTCATGTTTATAAAAATTATCTTGCTAGTGAAAATAAATTTGTTCATTCTAAAACTCACTTTTTAACTAAGGCAGAACATCATTCCGTTGCAGTAGCTACGGCAAGTGTGATTGCAAGAGCTAGTTTTTTAAAAGAAATGGATAAGCTTTCTCATCTAAGCGGTTATTCACTTTTAAAAGGAGCATCAAATAAAGTAGACCGCTTAATTGCTCAAATCATGCGAGAAAAGGGCCTTGAATATTTAAATAAAATTGCCAAAACACATTTTGCTAACACAGAAAAAGCAAATAATTATTTATAAGGAAAAAATCTCTCAACTAAATTATTTAGTTTGAGAGATTTTTTGAATTGATCAATTAACGGTTAAAACTATTTTACCAATATTTTTGCTTGCTTGCATGTAATCATGAGCTTTACCTACATCTGCTAATTCATATGTTGAATCAACGATTGGTTTAAGTTCTCCTGTTTTGAAAAGTTCTAGTGAACTCTCAACTAAATCATTAACTAAGTCTGCTTTATATTGATCGCTTCTTGGATTTAAAAGTGTTCCTGTTACTTGAATACGCTTTGCTAATATATGATTTAAATTAAAGTTTTCAACTCGAGCTCCACCTAATAAACCAATTAAAACAATGCGCCCATCAACAGCTATACTTTTCATATTCATATCCCAATAAGAAGCACCAATAAAGTCTAAAATTAAATCAACACCCCGTTTTTTCGTCTCTTCTAAAATAACATCTGAAAATGTTTCTGTTTTATAATTAATTAATGTATCTGCTCCAAGTGTCTTACAAAATTCTAGTTTCTCTTGGCTTCCGGCCGTAACTGTCACAATTGCACCCGCTTGCTTAGCTAATTGAATCGCTGCTGTTCCAACACCACTTCCGCCTGCATGAATTAATACATGTTCGCCTCTTTTTAGTTTACCTAACCAAAAAAGTGTCTGATAAGCAGTCATAAACACTTCTGGAATCGCAGCCGCTTCAACAAAACTTAAGTTGTCAGGTTTAGGTATAATGATATCTTCACGTAAGATAGCATATTCAGCGTAACCACCTTCAGCCATCAACCCACATACTTCGTCACCAATTTTATATTTACTTATATTTGATCCTACTTCTTCGACAATACCTGAAACTTCAAGACCTAGACTAATATTTTCTTTTGCTTGATTTGGATATTTTCCAACGCGTTTGACAATATCAGCTCGATTGACAGCCGAAGCTTTTACTTTAACCAAAACTTCTCCCGCTTGCGGTTTAGGTTGTTTAATTTCAGTTAATGTTAATTGCTCTATTCCACCAGGTTCTTTTACTAAAATCGCTTTCATTTATGTAACCTCCATTTAAATGATTTATTCTACTAATTTTCCTTCTATTATACTTAAGTTATTAATAATAGATAGCTGCTTAATAAACTACTCTATCAAAATATATGATGAATTTAAATAATAGCTATTTATTTTAAAGGGGTCTTTCGATAAAGTTCAATAACTTCTGGATAGGTTTTATATTCATTTTTTCCTTTTTCTGTTAGTCCATAAACACCTCTATCCACTCGCTCAAACCATTGATAATAATTATTATATAAAATGCTATAGGTTTTATTTCTTGTTCCAATTTTTTCTAATTCTTTTGCTGACATGGGTCCTAAATGATCTAAATAATATGCTATTTGAATTGCCATTTCTTTATAAGCAGTCATCATTAGAATATGACTACTTCCACCAACGTTTTGATTACTGCGTCTATTTTTAATTTCCTCAATTATTTTTTTACGTTGACGATTATTTTGTTTCATACTTTTTTTCCTTTCAAATGGCTTTGGTTCACAAACAACATCTAGGCTCGGTTTACGACCTTCGAATGATACGAGTATAAGGCCTAACTCTAAACGTCTAACCAAATGGACTAAATCACGCCATCGCTTCCGTCTTAAACTTATTTTTGGTTTTGGTATCGCTAAATAAACATGATTTGTCATTTTTTGTCGTTTAGCAGCTTGCATAAGTAAAGTAATATTTAAATTTAACTTTAATTCAGTAATAATGATTGTATCAGTTTTTTCTTGATAAGCGACAACATCACAGTCATTGACTTCAGCTTGAACTTTGAAACCTAATTTTTCAAAATAAGTTTGTACGGGGCCATATAAATCTTTTTCGGTTGCTTTTGTTGTTTTGTTCATTATATCTCCTACTTTTTCAATTCATTCATTAAATCTCTTACAGATTGTTCTTTACTTAAACGAATAGACTGACCTGTCCATAAAGACATAAACGATTTATCATTTTGTTGTTTAGCTAAACTACGCATGTTTTTTGTTAAGCTATTTTGAAATGGGTAAGGTAATATCTTTTCTCTTTCATGCTTATATTTTTCTATAAATTCATTATTAATACCTCTTGCTAATTTTCCTGAGAATGCTTTAGTTAATACCGCATCTGTCTCAACACTACTGAGAAGTGTTTTTTTATGTAGCTTATCTGCCGAACTCTCATAAGTCATTAAAAAGGCTGTACCTAATTGAACACTGCTTGCACCTAAATTATAAGCTGCTTTAACGCCACGTTTATCCATAATTCCTCCTGCTGCAATAATTGGGATTTTAACTGAATCAGCTACTTGAGGAAGCAATGAAAATAAACCAATCAAATCGTTATCCCCTAAAAAGCTTCCCCGGTGTCCACCCGCTTCAAATCCTTGAACAACAACTGCATCACAACCTGCATTTTCTATTTCAATTGCTTCTTTTACTGTTGTTGCAGTCCCAATAATATAGCTACCTGCTTGCTTTAATTGTTCAATAACTGTTACATCTGGTATACCAAATGTAAAAGATACAATTGGAACAGCTTCTTTCATAACGACCTCAATTTGTTCAGCAAATACATGTGAGATTTCAATTTTTTCAGGTATCTCTTGTGCATATGCTGGTGCTGCTTGTTTGAATTTTTGTTTAGCTTGATCGAATTCAACTTCATTTAGATCAATTTTTTCTGGTACAAATAGATTAATACCGTAAAAATAATTTGTGTTCATTTTAACTTTTTCAATAAAATTTTGTGTTTGTTTCGCATTTAAATAACCTGCTCCAATATTTCCAATACCCCCTTGATTAGAAACTTCACTAACTAATTCAGGGGTCGTCACACCTGCCATTGGTGCTTGAAAAATAGTGTTTAATTTAATTAATTCTGCTATTTTTCCTCTCGTCATGTTAGCACAGCTCCTTATTTTTATTAATAGTTACCATAGAGTTATCTTTATTTTATCAGTTAATTATTTTTTTACGAATCAAAAACAGAATAATACTTTTAAGATTGACTTTTATGTATAATTATTAAAGAGGTGATAATCATGGAAGTAGCTATTGTTGGTGGAGGAATTGGTGGTTTAACAACTGCGATTGGATTACATAAAATTGGAATTAAAGCACATATATATGAACAAGCACCCTATTTTAAACCCTTAGGAACTGGTATAGGAATCGGAAGTAATGCCATGCTTGCACTTAATGAATTAGGTGTTGCTCACGATATTTTAAAATCAGGTATGCCACTGCATGACCAACAATTTTTAAATGCTAATGGTAAGGTGATGAACACAATTGATTTTAGATTACTAAAGAATAAATTTGGTGAAGAAAATATAGCTATCGAACGATCTGATTTACATCAAGCATTATTTGATGCTATTAATCCAGAATATATCCATTTCAATAAAAAAATGACTCATTTTAATCAAACAAAAACAGATGTTACTATCCATTTTAATGATCAAACATCTGTAAAGGCAGACTATGTTATTGCAGCAGACGGGATTCATTCTATCTTCAGACAAACTCTACTACCTAATAGTACACCGAGATATGCAGGTTATACTTGTTGGCGCGGAATTGCCAAAATACAAAACGATGTTGAATCACATATATCTTCTGAAGCTTGGTCTAAAGATGGACGATTTGGTTGGGCACCACTTTATAACGGCTATGCATATTGGTTTGCTTGTATTAACATCTCTAAAAACGATGAGTATTTTAAGTCATTAGACCAAGCGGCTGTAGCAAAACAGTTTTCTCATTATCCTAAGTTAGTTAATAGATTGATTAATGATACACCTGATGAATATTTTCTACATCATGATATTTATGATATTAAACCTTTAAATAATTTTATTTTTAATCGTATTTGTTTACTGGGCGATGCTGCCCATGCAACAACACCAAATATGGGACAAGGTGCTGGACAATCAATTGAAGATGCTTATGAATTAATGATTGCTTTACAAGAGACAGCTAGTATAAAAGAAGCTTTTAAACAATATAATAAGAAGCGTGTAGATAAGACTAGAAAAGTGATTAATCTATCACGTCAAATTGGTTGGGCAGCACAATGGGATAATCAATTTTTAATTACTTTTAGAGACTCTTTATTCCCCCTTATTCCAAATACACTCTTATTTAAGCGACTCACTTTTTTATTTAAATGAAATTAAAAAAATCCCAACTAGTTTAACTGGTTGGGATAAAATTTAAGCAACTTTAACTTTTGTATCTAATTCTTTAACTGTTTCTTTATTAAAGTTTTTCTTATTAATACGCGTTAATACTTGTATTGTTTTAAATTGACTAAATACAAATGGAATTAAGACTAAAAAGTGCCAAACACTAAACTGATCAACTATGCCTGTTTTAATTAATCCATCTCCTACAAAAAACATTCCTAGAACAAAGAAGGCTACACCTGGACAAATTAGCGTAAAACTCCCAGCACTTTTTTTAGATCCAGTTAAATGTGTATATTGCTTGAAGTAACCAATTTGTTTTAAAACAAAAAACCCTATACCTAAAAATATAATTTGAATAGATATTAAAATAGATAATACTAAAAATAAAATCCCAGGTGACGGTATGGTATTAAATAAATTATGACTAACACCTGTGTACAGTCTAACAAACGTGATTCCTAAGAGTGTTGTAATTGGAACACTTAACCATAAACTTGGTGCAGCTTCCATGGCCACTCCTTTTTCCAACATTCCACGTACACCAAGGACAAGTAAAATAATTCCTAACGACACAGCAATTGTTGCAAAGAATAATGAAAAGAATGTAGCAATCGAGCTTGTCGCCATGACTCTACTAATACCAGCTGGTGCAGCAAGTCCTACAGCTATCATTGAAAATGTAAAGACTGCCAGCATTTGACCGAGATGATTATTTTCTTCTACTTTAAACTTACCTTGTAAAAATTTTGTAAAGTAAGATAAATATATTTTTATCGCGAAATAACCAACAATTAAAAAACCAATTAAAGAAAATGGTAATAAATACTCAATATAATTAAATAAATTCGGAATAAAAATTGCTCCTAAAACAAATAAAGCATTAATTGACATTGAAATTGTTAAAGGTATTGCCATAAACGCAGATGCGTTATTTGATGATTTTAATTGTGAGTATGCTTCTGTTTGTTTAAATAAATTAAACTCACGTACGTTCCAAACTAACATATAAAAGTGACGATAAGTAAAATAAATAACACCTGCATAAGCTATTATGACTAAAGTTGCTAGGAAGACTGAACCACCTGTTAGATAAGATGTAATGTCATGAAATGTCGGCATCGCTGTGTCAGGATGCGGTACCATAAACATAAAATACATAAAAAATGAAACAGCTAATCCACCATTGCCTAATGAAGCTAAGAAATAAAGCGGGTTGTAATTTCCTTTTAAATTTTTAACCATTAATTTTGCTCCTTCTCTTACATATACGTGTAGGGGTATATGTATGTTTTATAGCTTAATATACATTGCTTTAAGATACATGTCAAAATCTATGCTTATTTACAATATAATTAAAAAAACACATCTTAAATTAAGATGTGTTTTTTATTAATCTAATAGCTTTAATGTGCTCAATTCAATCTATCTCGTTAAATCAATTTTTTTATTTAGTAAATAGACAAACATGCCACCAATAACCATCGAGACGAGTTCACCTAATCCTACAATCAACCAGGTTGAAAAAAAGGGCATACCGAGCAGAAAAGTTAATTGTCCAGCCACAGTAAACATTGAAACTGAAAAAACAATTGCAGTAATCATTATTTTATATAAATCATTTTTAACATGTTTTGTTAAATATCGACAAAGTATTAATACTAAAAAAGTTGATATCCCACCAATTGGCACATCAAGTATCCATGTTGGTGACATAAAATTTGCAATAATGACACCTAAAGTGACTGCTAAAACATATCGTTTATGATACAAGGCCAAATAATTAAACATTTCAGAAACCCGAAACTGAATTAAACCAAAACTAAAAACAGCAAGAACTATCGTTACTGTCACATAAAGTGATGTGATTAATGCCATTTTAGTTAATTCTATCGCTCTTAATTTATTCGTTTTTACATTTTCACTAGCGGTACTATTCATTTTTATATAAGCTCCTTTGTAGCATAACATTATACTACTCATAACTACGACCAAAGGAAGCCTAAGTGTCGTAGTGTTGATTTTAATAACCAACTAAATTAGTGTCTTATTTAGCCAACCAACCACCATCAATAGGAATAACAGTTCCATGCATATAACTAGCTAGTTCACTCGCTAAATATAAGGTTAAATTAGCAACTTCATCTGGATTTGCCCAGCGATTTGCGGGTGTTTCTTCTTTAACCCAATTTGCTATTTCGCCATCTCCTTTAAAATCTGCTGCATTCATTGGTGTTTTAATAGCTCCTGGAGCAATTGCATTTGCACGTATTCCCTGACGCACATAATCAAGATCAAGTTGCTTTGTATAACCAATAATCGCATGTTTTGACGCCGTATACGCCGCTCCGCCACCACCACCTACAAGGCCGGCTATTGATGCCATATTAATCACTACACCATGTTTTTGTTTTAACATATACGGTAAAACAGCATTTGTCATCAGATATGTTCCTTTGATATTTGTATCCATAACCTTATCCCACAAAGCTTCGTCTGTTTCTATTGTTGATTTAAATTCATCTAATACACCTGCTGTATTTAATAAAATATCAATTTTTCCAAATTTATTTATTATATTTTTAACAGCTTGATGAATTGATTCTTTTTGACTCACATTACCGATATAATAAGTAAATTTGTTGGGATATTTATGTGACAATTCTTGTAAACCCGCTTCATTCAGATCATATCCACAAACATAGGCACCATTCTTTAAAAAAACCTTTGCTTGAGCATAACCAATACCTGAAGCTGCACCGGTTATAAAAATTATTTGATCTTGATACTCAGTATATTTCAACTTTTTCCCAATCTTCAGCCAATAAATCACAAACAGTTGGAGTAAACATAGTGTAGCCTTCTCCCTCGACATTGATCACAAAATATGGATTTAGCACTTCGCCATCATGTACACTTTCTTCCACTATTTTAATATATTTCTCAGCACCACTCCAACCACTTCTTATCACTTTTCCACCAGACTTTAAATATGTTAACGCAGATTCAAAATTCATGTTAATATCTCCTTTTTACTTATCTCACATGCCTTCAAAGTGTCTCATAAATCCTGGTTCACTTGAATTAGCACCTGTTCTTCCGTTTGAATCATAGCTTGCAATTGTTTCCATATCTTCTTGATCTAATGAAAAATCAAAAAGATCAAAATTTTCTTTAATACGAGATGGCTTAATAGATTTAGGAATGATGATTGTTCCTCTTTCTAAATGCCATCTTAAAATGACTTGAGCAGCAGTTTTATTATATTTTTTTGCAATGTGATCTAATTCTTCATTTGGCAATATTCTACCACGCCCAAGTGGTCCCCATCCAGTAACTGCGATATCTCTTTCATGACAAAATTTAATTAATTCAGATTGTTGTAGTAAAGGATGACACTCTATTTGATTAATCACAGGTTTTATATTTGCTGTTTTTTCTAATTCGAGTAAATGTTCTTGGTGATGATTTGAAACACCCGGAACACGAATAAGTTTTTCTTCATAAAGACGTTCAATCGCCCGATATGTTTCTGTATATTTTTCAGGTACTGGCCAATGAGTTAAATACGAGTCGATATAATCTACTTGTAAAAGTTCTAATGACTTCTCAAACGCTCGTAAAGTATTATCATAACCTTGATCTGTATTCCAGACTTTTGTCGTAATAAAAATATCTTCTCTTGGTAGTTTATGTGCTTTAATTGCTTCTCCTACTTCTTTTTCATTTTGATAAAGTGTTGCTGTATCAATCGCACGGTAACCTACATCGAGTGCTGTTGTTATTGCTTTGATTGCTTCGGTTTCATCAGTCATTTTATAAACACCAAGACCTACTTGAGGCATATCAACATTATTACTTAATTTTTTAATCATTTCATTCTCTCCTTCCTACTTAAATCCATCATAACATTTTAGCTTTAAAATTTGGATGAATTAATTAATTTTCTATTAATTCAGTTAAATCGCCTTAAGATGTTCTATAACAATTTATTTAAAACGCTTTCTTTAATCGTGAAAACGACATTTAAAACCTATTTATCGTCATTATATTTTTATTTTCAGCAATAAATAAATTTTAGTATAGAATATGAATCTATAGTTTATAAATAATTTATTAAGAAAGGAATTTTAAAATGAAAAATGATAATAACTCTATTAAACCAGGTAATTGGTCTGCTAAAGATTATTCAAATATTCAGAAGATGGAAAGCTTTAATCATTTTGTAAGAAAAAAGAATCGATTTCTTTTTTCAGTTACCATCGCTTTTTTAATCTTTTACATCTTCTTACCTATTCTTGCATTCACTCCTGTTCTAGAACAAAAAGTTATTGGAAATATAACAGGTGTTTGGATTTATTCTGCTGCTTTATTTATTATGACGATCGTACTTTGTACCGTTTATATTAGAAAAGCAAATAAATTCGATGAACAAGCTAAAAAAGTTATGGATGAATATAATTCTAGAGGTGAAAAATAAATGAGTCTTATATCAGTTGGTTTTTTCTTAGCTATTGTCGGTTTAACTTTAGTTGTTACATATATTGCATCAAAAAGAACTTCTTCTGCAAGTGATTTTTATACTGCAGGTGGTGGTTTGAAAGGGTGGCAAAATGGATTTGCTATTGCTGGAGATTATTTATCAGCAGCTGCATTCCTTGGGGTTTCAGGAGCAATTGCACTAACAGGTTTTGACGGTTTCTTCTTCTCTGTCGGATATGTTGTAGCAAACTTAGTATTACTATACATTATCGCAGAACCAATGAGGAATCTTGGTCGCTATACATTGGCCGATATGTTAACAGCAAGATTTAATGAAAAACGTGTTCGTGGTGCTGCTGCTTTTGGCACAATTGTTATTGTTATTTTATATATGATTGCTCAACTTGTTGGAGCAGGTGCACTTATAAAATTATTATTTGGAATTGATTATTGGTTAGCGGTTTTAATTGTTGGAGTTATGATGACGACTTATGTTTTATTTGGTGGAATGACAGCCACATCATGGGTTCAAATTATTAAAGCAGGTTTATTACTTTTTGGAACTGGATTACTTGCAGTCTTAGTTTTTGCACAATTTAATTTCTCAATTATGAATATGTTCGATACAATTTCACAAGAACATGGAGATGAATTTCTTGTTCCAGGTATGAAATATACAAGTACACTCGATTCCGTATCAATGATGATGGCTCTTGTATTAGGTACATCTGGATTACCACATATTTTAATGCGTTTCTTTACAGTTAAAGATGCAAAAACAGCTCGTACATCAATCAAATGGACAACTTGGATTACAACAATTTTCTTTTCAATGACTATTTTCTTAGGACTTGGAGCACTACATCTAGTTGGGATTGATCAGATTATGGCAGAGAGTTCAGCTGGTAATACTGCCGCTCCACTACTTGCTGAATTCTTAGGTGGGGATGTATTAATGTCATTCATTTCAGCTGTTGCTTTTGCTACAATTCTAGCTGTTGTTTCAGGGCTTGTGTTGACAGGTGCCTCTGCTATATCACATGATATTTATGGTGAAATTTTAAAAGATGGTAAACTTACTCAAAAACAACAAGTACTGGCAGCACGAATTGGTTCGATTTCAATTGCTGTAGTGTCAATTTTCCTAGCATTATTCGCACAAAGCCTAAACGTATCATTTTTAGTTTCCTTTGCCTTTAGTATTGGTGCTTCTGCTAACTTACCTGTTATTCTTTATACAATTTATTGGAGAGGATTTAACTCTTCAGGAGCAGTTGCAGTTATTTTAACGGGTGTTATTTCTTCTTTAATTCTTGGTGTGATGGGACCTAATTTCTGGAGTCCTGTTGAAGGAGCAGCAATATTTGTTGGCGATCCACTTGTTAATTTAGCAGTACCAGCAATTATTACAATTCCTCTTGGCTTTATAGTTGGTTATGTTGTCTCTGTTCTGACAGCTAAAAAACATAATAAAGCTAACAACAATATTATTTATAATGAAATTAGAGTTAAAGCACATACTGGTATTTCTGTTCAAGATACGTCGCATTAAACTTTCATTTAACCTACTCATAAGAAATTATTCTTATGAGTAGGTTTTTATTTATATCAGATATGGTAAACTTAAATTATAAACGATTTATTTGAAAGGAATGATGCTATGAACAAATTACTTTCAACAAGCGATTACTTAATGTTGCCTTCGATTTTTTATCGTGAATCATTCCCAACAGCCGTAGTTAAACCTAAATATTTTATTTTTAATAAAGATTTAGCTAAACAATTAAATTTAAATACTGAATATTTACTTTCCGACTCAGGATTAAATCTTCTTTCAGGAGAACATATGACAGATCTCTCTCCTATTTCACAAAGTTATATGGGCCATCAATTTGGTCATTTGACAATGCTTGGTGATGGGAGAGCAATTTTACTTGGAGAATTAGCTAACGGATACGATTTACAATTAAAAGGAAGCGGTCCTACTGCCTTTTCACGAAATGGTGATGGCATGGCCACTCTTGGACCAATGCTCAGGGAATATATTATTAGTGAAGCAATGCATGAATTAAATATTTCAACAACTCGAAGTCTTGCAGTTATTGAAACAGGACGAGAAGTAAGACGACAAAATATGGAACGTGGAGCACTCCTTGTTAGGATTGCCTCAAGTCATTTACGAGTTGGCACCTTTGAATTCGCTAGTTACTATGGTAAGCAAGATGACTTACGTGCACTTGCAGATTATGCGATAAATAAGCATTATCCACATCTTGCTCAAGCAAAATCACCTTATTTTAGTTTATTAAAAACAGTCATTAAAAAGCAAGCTGAGTTAGTCGCTAAATGGCAACTAGTTGGTTTTGTTCATGGTGTAATGAATACGGATAATATGACTATTAGCGGTGAAACGATTGATTATGGCCCGTGTGCTTTTCTTGACCACTATAAAAGTAACCAAGTATTTAGCTCAATTGACGTTAATGGTCGTTATGCTTATAATGAACAGCCTAATATAGCTGGTTGGAATTTAACACGCTTTGCCGAAACATTACTTCCACTTATTGATGAAGATAAAGATAAAGCAATTTCATTAGCACAAAAAGAACTTAGTAAATATGGAAATTTATTTGACCATTACTGGCAAAAGGGCTTACTGAAAAAAATTGGTTTACACGAACATACAACCGAAAATATTCAGTTAGTAAGCGAGCTTTTAAATATCATGGAAATAGAAAAAAGAGATTTCACTGAAACATTTCGTGCCATAACGCTACTTGATACTCAGATTTTAAAATTAGATGATTCTTTTGCATTAACACACTGGTATGAAAAATGGTCAAAATTAATCGCACCGCAAAAGCAAATGGCAATTAACGATATGAAACAAATTAATCCAGCTTTTATACCACGAAATTACCTTGTTGAAGAAGCTATTGCTGAAGCAGAATTAACAGGGGATAAAAATAAATTAAATGCCTTGTTATCACTTATTAAAAATCCATATGAATATAATGAAAAGCAACTTGCATATGTATTTCCTGATGATAAACGCGATGATTCTTATAAAACATATTGTGGAACTTAAATGAAAAAGCATAGAACATAATTCTATGCTTTTTCATTTTATTATCTAAAATTTATTAAGCGACAATTTAATAGAAACTGAATTATAAAAGCTTTAAAATTGTAATTGCTAATTAAATCGTGTATGATTAAATCGTACACAACTTAAAAAGAAATGAGGAATTTAAATGAAAGCTCTTTTTGAAACTACAATTACTAATACCGGTGGACGTGATGGATCTGTTTCATCACCTGATAATATTTTTTATTTAGACGTAGCAAAACCTAAAGCACTTGGCGGTGAAACTACAACAGCATCAAATCCAGAACAATTATTTGCAGCGGGATATAGCGCTTGTTTTAACAGTGCACTTGAATTAATTTTAGATAAAGATGAAATTGAATATAAAAGTAGCGAAGTCATTGCAACTGTGTCACTTTATCCTGATAAAGAAGATGGCGGTGTTAAATTAGGTGTTAAACTTGAAGTAACAATTGAAGGTGTTGAAAAAGAAATTGCTGATGAATATGCACATAAGGCACATAATTACTGTCCTTATTCTAAAGCAATTAATGGAAATGTTGAAGTTGAAATTATTACCAAATAAAAGGAGGAATTATAATGACATCTGTTTATGATTTTGAAGTAAAAAAAACAAATGGAGATATGCTATCTTTAAATGAATATAAAGGACAACCGCTTATTATTGTTAATACAGCGAGCAAATGTGGATTTGCATCACAATTTGCTGATTTACAAGCACTATATGAAGAGTATAGTGATAGAGGACTTATGATTCTTGGTTTTCCGAGCGATCAATTTAACCAAGAATTAGATGATGCTGATGAAACAACAGAATTCTGTCAAATCAATTATGGGGTGACATTCCCAATGCTTGCAAAAGTTGATGTCAATGGAGATAATGCAGAACCTTTATTTGAGCATTTAGTATCGAAAAAGCAAGGTATGCTATCTAATAAAATTAAATGGAATTTCACAAAGTTTCTAGTAGATCGTCATGGTGAAGTCGTAAAACGTTACGCACCTCAAACTAATCCAGAAAAAATGAAAAAAGATTTGGAAGAGCTTATGTGATGAATGATTTTCTCACACTTGATAAACAACTTTGTTTCGCTGTTTATGAAACGTCAGCTGAGTTTACGAAACTATATAAAAACGTTTTAAAACCGTTCGGTTTAACTTATCCTCAATACTTAGTTTTATTAGCATTATGGGAGCGTGACGAAATCACGATGAAAGAGTTAGGCGATCAAGTCAACCTCGGTACAGGAACACTTACTCCAATGATTAACCGTATGCAAGATAATGGCTGGTTGCGCAAAGAACGTTCTAAGGAGGATGAGCGTAAAGTATATATTTTACTTGAAAAAAAAGCTCATAATGAAAAAAGCAATATTACACACAAAGTATTAAAAGAAATTGAACGATGTAATATTAGCTTGACTGCGTATGAAGAGCTTATGATCCGATTAAACGACTTAAAACAAAAATTAAAAAGCAGAGAACCTTCTAGCTTTTAAAATTATATCTAAGCACTTCTAAAATTTAGAAGTGCTTTATTATAAATTATAGTTATTTTAGCGATATATAATTGCGACATAAACACTTCCAAAACTAGCTGTATATTTAATATCAATGACATCTTCTTCTGACACAGTACTCAGGAAATTATTAACTTTTTTATCTAACCCTTTATTTGTCATCGCAGTAAAAGAAATAAATTTCATCATAACACCTACTTTTTATTTTAATTCTACTTTATTTAAATTGAATTTGCCATAGAATTTATTAATTAAAATAAGGTAACTAAATCAAGAAGATTTAGTTACCTTATTTTTTTAGTTTCTAACTTTTGCCTTATGTTTTGTTTTTATTGTTTCAACTACTTTTTCAAACGATGCATCAACTTCTTTATCTGTTAATGTTTTTTCAGAATCTTGATAATGCAAGTTAAAAGCTATTGATTTTTCATTTGCTTCTAAACCTTCTCCCGTGTATACATCGAATGCTTCAACTTTTTTAACAAGAGGTTGCCCTATTTCTTTAATTGTAGCTTGAATGTCTCCTGCTTGAACTGATTCATCCACTACAATTGCAATGTCACGTAATATAGATGGATACTTAGGAATTGGTTTGTATAATAATTCTGGACGTTCAACATCTAATAAATAGGCAAGATTTAAGTCAAATACAAATGTTTCTTTTAAATCTTTTTCTTTAGCTAGATTTGGATGGATTTGACCCATAAACCCAATTAAATCATCATTCACATGTAGTGTTGCAGCACGACCTGGATGCATATCATCGATAACCGCTTGTTTAAATTCAATGTTAATTGATAAATAATCAGCTAAGCCTTCTATTATTCCTTTAACTAAATAAAAATCAACTGTTTTTTGTTCCGCTTGCCATTTTTGATTCACCCATAGACCGGTTAAGGCACCTGTTAGGCGAGCTTGTTCTTCAGGTTGGTTTTGAATTGCTGTTTCTTTACTTAAAAAGACAGATCCAGCTTCATATAGTGCAACATCAGATTGCTTACGTGCAACATTATGAGTTAGACGATTAAGCAGTTCTGGTAAATGAGATAATCTTAAGTATTGATGATCTTCACTCATCGGCATTGCCAATGAAACAGGTGTATAATCTCCTGCTTTAATATCTGGACTTAGCAGTGTTTCGGTTTGCTTTTTACTAACGAGTGAATACGTAATTGTTTCTGTTAAACCAACACTTTCTAAATAATTTTTAATACGACGTTTAAGTAATTGAGCATCAGATAAACCACCAGGTTTTGATGCGTTCTCAGGTAATGTGTAAGGTATATTATCATAACCATAAATACGTGCAATTTCTTCAACCATATCTTCAAAAATTGTTACATCTAAACGACGTGTTGGGATTTGAACTTTATAATCATCGCCAGAAACTTCATAGCCAAAGCCTAATTTTGTTAATATATTTTCAATTTCTTCATTACTTATATCAGTTCCTAAACGGTTATTAACTCTTTGAGGATTTAAATTTAATTCTGTTTCTGATAAATCTAATTTATCATAAGACACAGTATCTTTTAAAACTTCACCATTTGCGTATTTACTTAATAAATCTGCTGCTCGATCACCTGCCGCTTGAACACGACTCGGATCGACACCTTTTTCAAAACGACTACTTGCTTCACTACGTAAACCAGTATGATTAACTGCTTTTCTTACGACATTGCGATCAAAGTAAGCTGCTTCAAGTAAGATTGTTGTTGTTTCATCGCTTACTTCAGAATCAGCCCCACCCATCACACCTGCAATTGCTAATGGTGTTTTACCATTTGTAATTAACATGTGCTCTTGATTCATAACGCGTTCTTTTCCATCTAAAGTTTTAATAACTTCATCTTTTTCTGCACGTCTAACAACAATTTCTTTTGAACCAATTAAATCATAGTCAAATGCATGCAGTGGTTGACCATATTCTAATAAGACATAGTTGGTAATATCAACAACATTATTAATCGGACGAATACCTGCTGCTAATAAACGATTTTGCATCCATATTGGCGAAGGTGCGACTTTAACGTTTTTAATAATCATTGCACCATAATAAGGCGCAAGCGATTCTTTAGCTACAGATACTTTAATATAATCCTTGGCTGACTCCTCAGTACGTGTTAAATTAATTTCAGGATATTTAACAGGTGCATCAACCACTGTTGACACATCATAAGCTACACCTAACATATTAAGTGCATCTGCACGGTTAGGCGTTAAATCAATATCCAAAACAACATCATCTAAGTTAAGTAGCTCATCAACTTTAGAACCTACCTCAGTATCTTCTGGTAAGACAACAATACCTTCTAAAAATTGTGGTGCAACAAATTTTTCATCAACACTTAATTCTTGCAGTGAACAAATCATTCCATTTGATTCAATGCCACGTAATTTAACTTTTTTAATTTTAAAATTACCTGGTAAAACAGCGCCTGGTTTAGCAACAACAACTTTTTGTCCTTGTGCAATATTTGCTGCTCCGCAAATAATTTGTAAATCCGCTTCTTCACCAACATCCACTTGACATAAACTTAATTTATCAGCATTTGGATGTTGTTCACACGATTTAACATACCCTACAACTATATTTTCACTTTTTTCTTTTGCAATATATTCAACACCGTCAACTTCAAGACCTAATTTCGTTAACAGTGTGCTCATTTCTTCAACCGATTTTTCACCATAATCAACATATTCTTTTAACCATTTTAATGATACTAACATTTTTTAGCCTCCCTTTATGCTTCGTCAAACTGTTTTAAGAATCGTACATCGTTTGCATAAAAACGACGGATATCATCAATACCATATTTTAGCATGGCAATTCGATCCGGACCCATTCCAAAAGCAAAACCACTGTAGACTTCTGGGTCATATCCTGCCATTTCAAGGACACGCGGATGAATCATTCCACTTCCTAAAATTTCAATCCAACCTGAATGTTTACAGACTGAACATCCTTCACCACTACATGATTTACATGAAATATCCATTTCAGCAGATGGTTCTGTGAATGGGAAAAAGCTTGGACGCAAACGAATTTCTCTATCTTCACCAAACATTTTCTTAGCAAATACATCAAGTGTTCCTTTTAAATCACTCATCCGAACATTTTTATCAACATATAGTCCTTCGATTTGCGTAAATTGATGTGAATGTGTTGCATCATCACTATCACGACGATAAACTTTTCCTGGACAAATCATCCGTATCGGTTGATTACCATCTAACTCGCGCATTGTTCTTGCTTGCACAGGAGATGTATGTGTTCTTAATAGTAATTCATTTGTTATATAAAAAGAATCTTGCATTTCACGAGCTGGATGTCCTTTTGGTAAATTGAGTGCTTCAAAATTATAATAATCAGTTTCGACTTCAGGACCTTCTTTAATTTCATAACCAAGACCAATAAATAAATCTTCAATTTCTTCAATGACTGACGTTAAAATATGCGGATGACCAACGGTTACTTTTCTTCCTGGTAATGTGACGTCAATTGTTTCTTCTGCTAATTGTTTTTCTAATTCAATTTGTTCAAGCTTTTCTTTTTTATTTGATAATTCAGATTGAATCGCTTCTCTTACTTCATTGGCAAGTTGTCCCACAACTGGACGTTCTTCAGCTGATAACTTTCCCATCCCACGTAAGACAGTCGTTATTGATCCTTTACGCCCAATATATTCAACTTGGATGTCTTGAAGTTCATTAAGTGAATCTGTTTTATTAATTTTATCAATCGCTTCAGTTTTTAAATTTTTTAATTGCTCTTGCATTTTTTTACCTCCTAAAGGTTTTATATTTTAAACAAAATAAAAAAGCCTTATCCCTATAAAGGGACGAGGCTTTAATTTCGCGGTACCACCCTTGTTGATGTCTAAATAAACATCCAACTTAAAGTGTCTTTAACGGATTTTCTTCCGGTTATGTTTACTAGAAAATTTTGAGTGTTTATCAAAATTCAATAGGTCCCCATAACTACTCAAAGAGTGAAAGGTAATTAAATTTGTTAGAATCTTCTCAGTCATTGATTCCTTCCTGTTACAAACTAAATTAATTACTTGGCTCTTGTCCTCGTTTGTTTATTTAACTGTTACTATTATAAGCAAATTCTCTCTATCTTGCAAATGAAGTCTGTAAATAATACATTAATACACCTGATGCAACACCAGCATTTAATGATTCTGAGCGTCCATAAATCGGGATTTTTACATTTCTGTTTGCTTGATTAACAACCTCTTGTGAAATGCCCGCACCTTCATTACCAATAATCAGTCCTACATCTGAAGTAACTTCGATTTCATGATAAACTTGTGAATCATCCAGCGTCGCTGCCCAAATCTCGTAATGATTTGATTTTAATTCACTAATCACCTCAGCTAAGTCAGCTTGAATAATTGGAAGATAAAAGATAGACCCTTGAGTTGCTCTAATAACCTTATCATTATATGGATCAACAGTTCCTTTACCGAGAATTACTTTGGTAAAGCCTGCTGCTTCAGCTGTTCTAATCATTGTCCCTAAGTTTCCTGGATCTTGAATTGCATCAAGTAATAAAACATGACCAGATGCTTCGTTTGAAAAGGTATGTTTATTTACTACTGCTGCAATGCCTTGAGGTGTTTCTGTTTGGGTAATTGTTTGAAATACTTCATTTGTAACATAAATCACATCTTTTTTAGCTATCCATTCAGGTAAAGCAACATCTTCTCTTAAAATAACTTTATCTATTATAAAATCACTTAAATGTGCTTCATTAACTAAATGATGTCCTTCGACTAAAAATTGATTCATTTGTTCACGATATTTCTTCTTATGAAGTTTTTTAATATCTTTAATGATTGAGTTTTGTACAGATGTAATCATAATTTTAAACCTATGCTTTGCGAACTGCTTCTAATTGATCATTATCAAAGTTCTTAATAACTTCAATAATAAGTTTTACTGCATTCTCAAAATCATCACGATGCAACATTGCTGCATTAGAATGGATATAACGAGTTGCAATTGTAATTGACAAAGCAGGAACACCATTATGTGTTAAATGAATTGCACCTGAATCTGTTCCTCCACCAGCCATTGATGAATATTGGAATGGAATTTTATTTTCTTCTGCTGTTTTAACAACTAAGTCACGCAGACCCTTATGAGAAACCATTGAAGCATCATAAAGAATAATTTGTGGACCTTCGCCTAATTTACTATCTGCTTCTTTATCAGCAACACCAGGTGTATCCCCAGCAATCCCTACATCAACACCAAATGCGATATCTGGTGCAATCATATGTGCAGAAGTTCCAGCACCTCTTAGTCCCACTTCTTCTTGAACTGTTCCAACACCGTAAACTGTATTAGGATGAGCAACATCTTTTAATCCTTTTAATACATCAATTGCTATTGCACAACCTATACGGTTATCAAAAGCTTTTGCTAAAAGCATTTTTTCGTTTTTCATTTGTGTAAATTCAAAGTATGGTACAACTGAATCGCCTGGTTTAACGCCAAAACTTTCCGCTTCTTCTTTACTAGATGCACCAATATCAATAAACATATCTTTAATATCTACTGGTTTTTTACGTGCTTCTGGTGATAATATGTGCGGTGGTTTAGAACCGATAATACCTGTTACATCACCTTCATTTGTCATAATCGTGACACGCTGAGCAAGCATTACTTGGTTCCACCAACCACCAATCGTTTGGAAGTAAATAAAGCCATCTGAATCAATTCGAGTAACCATAAACCCTACTTCATCTAAGTGGCCTGCAACCATCACTTTTGGTCCATTAGCATCTCCCGTTTTAGCTGCTATTAAACTTCCTAAGTGATCTGTATATACTTCATCTGCATAGGGAGTAATATATTTTTCCATGACGTCACGTGCTTCTTTTTCATGCCCTGCAATTCCCTTAGCATCTGTTAAATCTTTTAACATTGTTACTGTCTCATCATATTTAGTCATATAAATGCCTCCTCTTAATATCCTTGATCTTGTCTTTTAAAATTAACGTCGTTTTTTGAGTTATACGCCTGCATGATTGCTTCATTAGAAAACCCTAAAATGTCAGCTAATTGTAAGTAAGCTCTAAATAAATTCAAATAATTATCATTTGTTGGTGATTGTTTAAATGCAGCAATAAATTGAAAAATCAAATTAAATTGGGTTGTTTCATTCACATTTGTTTGTTCATAATGAATCTCTTTAAATGCGAGTCCTTTACTTAACCCTAATGAAAGTAGGAAATGAATATTATCAACATATTCCTCTATAATAACTTGATCACTATTTCGTTGTTTGTTACTCCAAAATTTAAAACAACGTGTTTCATTAGCAAGTTCTCCTAATTCGACAAATAATGCTAATATTTTTTGATCGAACAAGTTTTCTTCATTTAATTCATGGTTAGCATTTATGTATTCATCAAGCTTTATTTGTTTGTTAAACAGAAGTTCCCAGTTCATTTATTTTAACTCCTTCTTGCTATCTTAAAGAAAAAAGACTAAACCTATAACGGATTTAGTCTTATCTTATAAAATTATTTAATAGCAGCTTTAGCTTGGTCAACTAATTGTGCAAACGCTTGTTCATCGTTTACTGCTAAATCTGCAAGCATTTTACGATTAATATCAACGTTAGCTAATTTTAAACCATGCATTAATTTACTGTATGAAATGTCATTTAAACGTGCTGCTGCACTAATACGTGTAATCCATAATTTACGGAAATCACGTTTTTTCTGACGACGGTCACGGTAAGCATAGTTACCTGATTTCATCACTTGTTGTTTTGCTGTTTTAAATAATGTATGTTTTGAACCATAATACCCTTTTGCTAATTTTAATACACGTTTACGACGTTTACGTGTAACTGTTCCACCTTTTACTCGTGGCATTATAATGACCTCCTAATGTTTCTATATATTTATCTTATTTTAATTAACGAATTATCTTGGTAACATTGCATCAATACGATTTTGGTCACCTTTAGAAACTAGACCTGATTTACGAAGTTTACGCTTTTGCTTTTGTGATTTGTTAGCAAATAAGTGACTTGTATAAGCGTGTGATCTCTTTAGTTTACCAGATGCTGTTCTTTTGAAACGCTTTTGTGATCCTTTATGTGTTTTCATTTTTCCCATTGTAAAAGCCTCCCTTACTTAACACGATTAGTTATTTTGTTTTTCAGTAATTGGTCCGACCATCATAAACATATGACGTCCTTCCATTTTAGGTCTTGATTCTACTACAGCGATGTCTTTGACTTCTTCAGCGAAACGTTCTAACACTTCACGACCCAAGTCTTTGTGTGTGATTGCTCTACCACGGAATCGAACTGCAGCTTTTACTTTATCGCCTTTTTCTAAAAAGCGTCTAGCATTTCTTAATTTTGTTTCAAAGTCATGATCACCAATTCCAGGCGAGAAACGGACTTCTTTAACGCTAATTTTTCTTTGTTTTCTGCGTGCTTCTTGGTCTTTTTTCTGTTGCTCAAAACGGTATTTACCATAGTCCATAATACGACATACAGGTGGTTTTGCACCTGGAGCTACTAAGACTAAATCTAAATTACGTGTTTCAGCAATCTCTAAAGCTTCTTTTTTTGATTTAACACCAAGTTGATCACCATTTGAGTCAATTAAACGGACTTCACGTGCACGAATTTTTTCATTAACGTTCATATCCTTGCTAATATTGAGCCACCTCCGAAAATTTTTGATCTATCATGACAAGTTTCGAAAATCTACACATAAAAAAGTGAGTGCATAAATGCACCCACATGTATTCTCATAATTAGAAATTACATTTTAACCAGCCAACGACATTTGTGTCGGTCAGGTGAGAAGCGGGTGCTCCTACTTGTCTTTTAGATCTTATCTTGAATTTTTCATTCAACTACTTAAGAATAGCATACTATCTGATAAGTGTCAAATTTACTTATGATGAATTGTTTTTTCTGTTATCTCTTTATTTATTAGTGTTAAGAATTCTTCAATAGTGATTGTTTCTGTATTTTTCTCTCCATAACGACGAATGTTTACAGAATTACTTTCTATTTCTTTATCGCCGATAACTAATGCAAATGGTATTTTCTTAGTTTGTGCTTCACGTATTTTATAACCTATTTTTTCTTCACGATTATCAATCTCTACTCTAATACCAGCTCTTCTTAATGTGTCTGCTAACTTTTCTGACCACTCTCCATGAGCATCTAAAGAAACAGGTATGATTTGCGCTTGAACTGGTGCTAACCAGACCGGGAATGCTCCTTTGTATTCTTCAATTAAAAAGGCAACGAAACGTTCCATTGTTCCAACAACGCCACGGTGAATAATTACTGGACGATGGTTTTTACCATCTTCACCAATATATGTTAAATCAAAACGCTCGGCAGCTTGATAATCTAATTGTACAGTTGATAATGTTTCATCATGACCAAGTGCTGTCTTTACTTGAACGTCTAATTTAGGACCATAAAATGCCGCTTCTCCTACAGCTTCAACATAATCTAAGTCCATTTCATCTAATGTTTCTTTTAACATGGCCTCAGCCATATCCCACATTTCATCATTATCAATGTATTTTTCTTTATCTTCTGGATCACGGTAAGACAATCTG
Source organism: Pseudogracilibacillus sp. (assembly GCA_035301085.1). GTDB lineage: Bacteria > Bacillota > Bacilli > Bacillales > Amphibacillaceae > Pseudogracilibacillus. The sequence goes on from DATGUU010000087.1 coordinate 170,845, forward strand.
AAATAGAAATCTTCAATACCAAAATCATTATATACTTCTCTAATTAATTCGACAACTCGAACAAATTCTTCTTTTAATTGACTTGGTCGAGCAAAAATATGAGCATCATTTAATGTCATAGCACGAACACGTTGTAACCCAGCTAGTGCACCACTCATTTCATAACGATGCATCATACCAAGTTCAGCAATTCTAACCGGTAAGTTACGGTAACTGTATAAATTATTTTTATAAATCATCATATGATGTGGACAGTTCATTGGTCTTAAAATCAATTCTTCATTATCCATCTTCATTCTTGGGAACATGTCATCTTCATAATGATCTAAGTGACCACTTGTTTTATATAATTCAGTACTTCCTAAAACAGGTGTATATACATGGTCATAACCTAATTTCTCTTCTAAATCTACAATGTAACGCTCAATAAGACGGCGCACCGTAGCTCCTTTTGGTAACCACATTGGCAGTCCCTGACCGACTTTTTGCGAGATTGTAAATATTTCTAATTCTTTACCTAATTTACGATGATCACGTTCTTTTCTTTCTTGTAATAATTGTAAATAATCATCTAATTGCCCTTGTTTTTCAAATACCGTTCCGTAAATACGCTGTAATTGTTTATTTTTACTATCACCACGCCAATAAGCTCCTGAAATATTAAGGAGTTTAAATACCTTTATTTTACTCGTTGACGGAACGTGAACACCACGACATAAATCGAAGAATTCTCCTTGTTTATAAATTGTCACCTGTTCTTCTTCTGGGATGTCAGCAATTAATTCAAGCTTTAAGTCATCACCAATTTCTTCAAACATTTCTATGGCTTCTTCACGTGAAACTTCAATACGTTCAATTGGTAAATTAGCATCAATGATACGTTTCATTTCACGTTCAATATCAGCTAAATCCTCTGGAGTAAGCGATTTTTCCATATCTATATCATAATAAAATCCATCCTCAATTGTTGGACCTACACCGAAATTCACATCTTTATATAAACGTTTAATTGCTTGGGCCATTGTGTGTGCTGTTGAGTGGCGCATAATTTCAATGCCTTCTTCATCACGATAGGTAATAATCGCAATTGTACCATCTATTTCAATTGGTCGTGTTAAATCATATAAATCTCCATTTAATTTAATACCTAAGGCTTGTTTTCTTAAACCTGGAGAAATTGATTGAGCAATTTCTTCACCTGTTGTTCCTTTAGGAAACTCTTTTACACTATCATCTGGAAACGTTATTTTAATCATTATTACAACCCCTTTATATTTTTACAAACAAAAAACACTCATATCCTGCAATTGCAAGGGACGAGTGTTATACACGTGGTTCCACCCTAATTTCTAAAATTATTTAGCTTAAATTAGACCTAGATATCGATAGGTAGCCGCTATTACTTACTTATTTTCAATAATAGAGTTCAAAGGTGGTAATTATTCGCCATTTATATAAGAGCTCTCAGTCTAGACTCTTTTTTCCTGGATAAAAGGTAATGAATAATCTTGTCCTTATCTCAACTTAAATATTTAACTGTATAGTTTAATCTAATTAGATTATAGCAATTATTATTTAAAAATCAATGATTTTATTTATTACGATAATTTTCACCTGACATCGAAACTTCTGTACTTACTTGTTTAATTCTTTCCATAATTCTACCTGCTTTAACTTTTTCAATTCCACCACGTGTTGTTTCAGCTAAACGTTCTTCCAATTGTTTCATTGTATAATTCGATGTAAAGAACACTGGTAACTGTTCCATCATACGATACTGTAAGATTGAGCCGAGTATTTCATCTCTAAACCAAGCTGATTGAGTTTCAGCACCAATATCATCTAACATAAGCACATCTGCGTGTTTAAATACTTCAACTTTTTCTTCCACAGAATCATCTTTAATCGCTTCTCTAATTTCACGAACAAATTCAGGCATATAAATTAATGTAGAAGAAATGTTTAACTCTTGCAAGGCATTAGCTATTGCACCTAATAAGTATGTTTTCCCTACTCCGAATGGTCCACTGAAAAAGAATCCTTTTTTAGGCAATGATTTTTTTGCCGTTTCTAAAAATGCTTCTGTTGCTAAAATTGCTTCCAATCTTCGATTATCTGTTTTATGCAAATCAGCAATTGATGCATTCATAATTTCTTTTGGCATATAAAGACTTTGAATTAATTTTTGTTCCTTTTGCATACTTTCATATTTTAAACGATTTTCACACTTTTCATAAGCAACATGGATTTCATCATTTTCAAATCTTAAAATAGGTGAGTACCCTTTAAGAATATTTTTACAATTATTAAAAGAAGCACATTGATCACATTGAATAGATTGAGTTGTATATTCATATAATTTATTAAGTCGTTTATCTATTTCCTCATCTGTAATTTCAGGGTGAGCTTTTAAAAATTGTTTAATTTTAGGATGACTTAAAACGTCACGCTTTAATTTTAAATGACGCGATTTAAAATCTTCATTTTCATTCATCCATTTATTTAATGATGTTTGAATCGGCTTCATTTTACTCATCCCCTTACTCTAATGTTTTCTTAAATCGTGCAAGTAATGTCGCACGTTCTTGTTCAGTTACTTCTTTATTTTCATGTTTCTCTTTAGATGCTGACTCTTTTTTATCACGGTCTTTAAACCAATCAGGAATAACCTCTGTTGATTTTTTCTCATATTGCTTTCTGCCTTTGAACGGTTGGTTTTGCATTTTAGCAAATACCATTGCTTCTCTTGCACTTTGTAAGTTAGCACGTGACCAATGACTTGCTATTTTTTCTAAATAAGCTCGTGATAATTGCATATTAGACTGCAATAAAACATAATGAATTAACACATTCATCACTGGCGTTTTTAAACCTTGTTTTAACATGACATCTCTTACTAATTTCATATCAGACTCTGATGCGTTACTTCCACTTGATAAATCCTCTAGTAAATCTTTTGGTGAGATTGTTTCAAGTCTTTGAATAAGTAATTCTTCTTTAGATTCTGGTTGGCTTGATTTTAGTTTAGGTTTTGGTGTAGATTGTGATTTATCAGTTAGCTTTATTGTAACATCATTATGTTTTACTTTAAATAAATCATGACATGCTGCATGAAACTCATCAAGATCTAATTCATTTTCATCAGTTAATGCCCACAAGACAGATTTTTCTACTTCATTAATATCAAGGTCATATAAATGCATAACTTGAGTAATTCGTTCTTTATTTTCAGAAGTTAAAACTTTTTCAACAGGAATCATCTGCTTTTTCAATGCTTGTTCAATCCAGCTAAAATCTATCTCATCAAGAGGAATTTTAGCTTGTTTAATTGATTTTTTAAAGTGATTAAATTCACTTGTTGATGGTTCAAATGTTTGAAACACTTCATTAAATGAGGCTGTTAATTGTTCACCTTCATTAACGACTTCTTCCGGTTCTTTATAATTTGCTTCTAATAGTTTATATTTTGATTTACCAACATGGCGATATAATAATTCTGAAAGCATTAAATCATTAAAAAACTCTTTTGGAGTAAATGGACTAATTAACTCATACGTGTAAACAACGTCTGATTCATTAGTTGTCTTATATGTTTTTAACAAACCAATACCTTCTAATTTTATTCGTGCTTCATAAATTTCATTTAAGGGTAAATTTAAAGCAGCCATTAACGTATGGTGTGTTTGCTTATCAGTTAATTTCTGTAACTCGATTTCATGAACGAGTGTATAATAAAAAGCTATTGCATTAATGCCAATTAAAGGTTGATACAGATGAGTTAATGATTTTGTATAATCAACATGTAATGTACCAGAAAATATCACTTTATAACCTTCAACAGGTAATATTTTTCCTACGTAACTCATATATCTAACCCTTTCTTATTTATTAAGTAATTCTTTAAGTTCATCTAAAAACACATTTACATTCTTATACTGACGATAAACTGATGCAAAACGTACATAAGCTACTTCATCAATTGTTAGCAAACGTTCTAAAACCATTTCTCCAATATACTCACTGCTTATTTCTGGTTCTTCAGAATTTCTAATTGCTTGTTCGACATCGAATGCTAATTGTTCAATCGTTTCAATTGTAACAGGACGCTTTTCACACGCTCTCATTAGCCCTCTAATTAATTTATCTCGTTCAAATTCTTGTCTTGTACCATCTTTTTTAACAATAATAAGTGGCACCTCTTCAAGACGTTCAAATGTCGTAAATCTAAAACCACACTGTTCACATTCTCTTCTTCTTCTAATTGCTTCGCCGTCTTCAATTGGCCTTGAATCTAAGACACGTGAATTTCTATGATGACATTTCGCGCATTTCACTTTTTCAACCCCTATTCTATCTTCAATCAAACACTACTAACTATATATTTTATCATGTTTTAACGATTTTAACTAATTAAAAAAAAGCTACTTCGATAAAATAACGACTAAAATTTAATTTAGCATTATTTTATCAAAAGTAACTTTCTTAAAACAGATTATTTCTTAGCAGGTAATGAGGCTCCAACATAACGTGCTAAATCAACAACACGTGCTGAGTAACCCCACTCATTATCATACCAAGCAAGAACTTTTACTTTATTATCATCAATTACCATTGTCGATAATGCATCAATAATTGCTGAGTGTTCTGTTGTAGCAAAATCTATTGACACTAATGGCTCTTCTGTATATCTCATAATACCTTCAAGTTTATTTTCAGATTCATTTTTAAATACACTGTTTACTTCTTCTGCAGTAACATTTTTTTCTAAATCAACAACTAAATCAACAAGCGATACGTTAGGTGTCGGTACACGTAATGCCATTCCATGAAGTTTACCATTTAAATGAGGCATAACTTCTCCAAGTGCTTTTGCCGCTCCTGTAGATGTTGGAATAATTGATTGTGCACAAGCACGTGCTCTACGTAAATCACTATGTGGATTGTCTAAATTAGGTTGATCTGTTGTATAAGCATGAACTGTTGTCATTAATCCATTAACAATTCCAAAATGATCATCTAAAACTTTAGCAACAGGTGCCAAACAGTTTGTTGTACATGATGCATTTGAAATAACGTCATCTGTTTCAGGATCATATTGATCTTCATTTACACCTAATACAATCGTTTTATCTATTCCTTTACCAGGAGCTGTGATAACAACTTTTTTAGCACCCGCCTTTAAATGACGACTAGCACCTTCTTTACTATTAAACTTACCTGTAGCTTCGATTACTACATCGATGTCTAACTCGTCCCACGGAAGTTCTTCTGGTTTACGTGAATTCACATGGTGAATCGTTTCACCGTTAATTTCAAAACCATCTTTTATAACTTTAATTTCTTTTTCAAAAATACCATGCACACTATCATACTTAATTAAATGTGCTAACGTTTCTTCTGGATAGCTTGCATTAATTGCTACCACATCTAAATCTTTGTCTAATATCGCTTGGCGAAATACCATTCGTCCAATACGACCAAAACCATTAATTGCTATTCGGGTTCTGCTCATTTATAGTCCTCCCATAAATATGTGTTATACTTATTCGTTTTTGTTCTTAATTAGTATAACATATATTTTTTAAATTACATCCTTAAAGCTTAAATTTTATATATTTTTTATTTTCTGAACACTATACTACATAAAGGCGCAAGCCGCCACCGGGACAAAAAGCCCCCCGAAAAATATGCTTATCTCGCTTATTTTAAGTAAGATTGATATCCCATTTTTTTAATAAATCAACTAATTGTTTATATGATGCTTCAATTGTTCCATTGTTATCAATAATTGCATCAGCTTTTTTTGCTTTTTCTTCAATATTTATTTGCGAATTAATTCGGCTTAATGCTTCTTCTTTTGTACATTGATCTCGTTCAATCAGTCGTTTTAGCTGAGTTTTTTCAGTGACATAAGCAACGATTATTTTTTCAACGTAGTCTTCTAAACCACTCTCATAAATTAAAGGTATATCCATCACAATCGCTGGGTGATTTAATTCAATTAACCTATCTCTTTGTGCTAACATTTCTTTTCTAATTGCTGGATGTACAATTTCATTTATTTTTTTTCGTTTATCTTCATCATTAAAAACAATTTGACCTAGTGCTTTACGATTAAGTTCTTTATTTTCATGAAGTATTGCTTCGCCAAATGTTTTGACAATCTCTACATATGCTGGCTTACCTGGTTCAACAACTTCTCGAGCAATTAAATCTGCATCAATCACTTCAATATTTAATTCCTTAAACATATTTGCAACCGTACTTTTTCCAGTCGCAATACTTCCTGTTAAACCTATAACAAGACTCATTTATCTGCTCCTTACTTTACTTTTATCTTTGACATGTAGGACAGATATGCGTCCCACGTCCAGAGAGTTTAAACTTCTCGATTGTATCTCCACAATTTTTACATGGTTGACCTTCTTTGCCATAGACAAATAATTCTTGCTGAAATAATCCCATTTCACCATCACCATTGACGTATGATCTAATTGTTGTTCCACCTTGTTTAACAGCTTCATTTAAAACCTCATAACTATTGTTAAAAATCGCTTCTATCTGAGTGGTATTTAATGTATTTGCTCTTTTTTCGGGATGAATACCTGCTTTAAAAAGAACTTCATCCACATAAATATTTCCAAGTCCTGCAATAATTGTTTGGTCTAGTAATGCAAACTTTATATAGCGAGTGGTTTTAAGTAATTTTTCTTTTAAATATTTTAAATTATAATCTTCTTCAAATGGATCTGGACCCAATTGATTAAGGGGCTTGACTGCTAAATAATCCGCTTTTGAAAAAACATGCATCGTACCAAATTTACGGACATCATTATAATTTAATGATGTCCCGTCTGTAAAGTTAAAAATCACATGGGTGTGCTTATCTCGTGGTAAGCCTGTTTGTGATACAGAATATTTTCCTTCCATTCTTAAGTGAGAAACTAACATATCTGTATCTAATTCAAATATTAGAAACTTCCCTTTTCTTTTAACGTCATGAATCGTTTGATTGATAACAATATGCTTAAAATGTTCAATATCATCTGGGTGTTTAATAATTTTTCCCCAATAGACTTCAATATCTGTGATTTTTTTATTTAAAACAAGTTTTTTTAATGTTTTTCTGATTGTTTCTACTTCCGGTAATTCAGGCATATTCATACTCCTACTAAATTATTTAGCATCAAACCAACTTGCACCATAAGAATAATCTACTTTTAAAGGTACATCTAATTTTACCGTGTTTTCCATTATCCTTGGTACGAGTTCTATGATTGCATCTAATTCATTTTTAGGTACATCTAAAATTAATTCATCATGCACTTGTAATAACAAGTTTGCTTTAAAATTTTGCTTTTTTAATTCTAGTTGTAAATCAATCATTGCTTTTTTGATAATATCAGCTGCACTACCTTGAATTGGTGTATTCATTGCTGTTCTTTCAGCAAAACTTCTTTGATTAAAATTACGACTCGTAATATCTGGTAAATAACGACGACGATTCATAATTGTTGTCACATACCCTTTATGCTTTGCTTCTTTCACAATATCATCCATATACTCTTTAACCTTTGGATAGATTGTTAAATATTGATTAATAAACTCCCCTGCTTCTTTCCGTGAAATATTTAAGTTTTGTGATAATCCATAATCACTTATGCCATAAATAATTCCAAAGTTAACAGCTTTGGCTTGTCTTCTCATCTGACCATCAACAGTGTCTTTATCAACATGGAAAACATCCATCGCTGTTTGCGTATGAATATCTTTATCATCTTTAAAAGCTTGACTTAATTTTTCATCACCAGAAATATGCGCAAGAACACGCAGTTCAATTTGTGAATAGTCAGCTGCAAAAATAACAGCATCTTCAGTTGAAGGTATAAAAGCTTGTCTGATTTTACGTCCTTCTTCTAAACGAACTGGAATGTTTTGCATATTTGGTTCTGTCGAACTAAGTCTTCCTGTTTGCGTTAATGCTTGATTAAATCGTGTATGAATTTTATTTGTATCTTTATAAACTACTTTTAGTAAACCTTCAATGTAAGTTGAATGTAGTTTTTTCAGCTGACGATACATTAATATTTCTGGAATAATGTCATGTTCTTTTTCTAACTTTTCTAACACATCTGCTGCTGTTGAATAACCTGTTTTTGTTTTCTTAATTACCGGTAATTCTAATTTTTCAAAAAGAATTACAGATAACTGTTTTGGTGAGTTAACATTAAAATCTTCACCGGCTAATTCATGAATTCTTTTTTCAATAACTTCAATACGACCATTTATTTCAACATCCATTTCTTTTAATTTATTAACATCGACCTTTATACCTTCATGTTCCATCTGTGCCAACACTTGAGCTAAAGGCAATTCAAGATTCATAAATAAGTCATATTGCTCATTTTCTTTTAAACCTGCAATCAATTCATCTCGCAATTCATATAATGCATGACCTTGTTTAGCAACATGCTCTGCAATGACCTCAAATTCAGGCACATGACGCTTTGCACCTTTACCATAAACTTCTTCATCCATTTGAACATAACGATGCCCTAAACGTCTTGCAATTGAAGGTATATCTTCATTTTTTTGGGCTGGATCAATTATATAAGCTGCTAATAATAAATCAAAATTAACACCTTTTAATTGAATATCGTGATTTAAGAGTGCAACTGTCGTTGCTTTAACATCAAAGATTGATTTTTCTTCTTGTTCATCTTCTAACCAGTCAATAAACATTTGTGATTTTAATGCATCTTCTGTATGAATAACATAATTTCCTTTTTGATTAACGAGACTAATCGCTTCGATTTTTGCATCATGATAATTATCATCAATCATTTCGACATTTAAAATTGATCCATTTACTAAATGATCAGATTCAATTTTTTCAATTATTTCAAAAGGTACATTTACTTCTTTTTCGACTTTTTGTTCGCCACCCATACGCTCAATTAATGAACGAAACTCTAATGTTTGGAATAGTTTTATAACATCGTCGTTGTTATAACCAGAATAACTCACATCTTCTAGTGAAATATCAATTGGTGTATCTCGTTTAATTGTAGCCAATTGATAACTTAAATACGCATCTTCTTTATATTTTCTTAAATTTTCATTTAGTTTCTTAGCAGTAATGTTATCTATATTTTCATAAATATTATCTAATGTCTTATATTCTTTTAACAATTTAGTTGCTGTTTTTATACCTACACCAGGAACTCCAGGAATATTATCAGAACTATCACCCATTAGTGCTTTTAAATCTATTATTTGTTCGGCTGTTAATTCCATTTCTTTAACAATTGAATCTGGTGTATAAGATACAACTTCACTGACACCTTTTTTCGTTAAATCAACTGTCACTTGCTTTGATACAAGTTGTAATAAGTCTTGATCACCTGAAATTACTTTTACTTCCCAATCATTTTTATCACCTTCAAGCGAAAGTGTTCCAATAATATCATCAGCCTCATATAAGTCTAATTCATATTGTGGAATATTAAACGCTTTTAATAATTCTCTTGTTAAAGGAAACTGTTCAGATAACTCAGGTGGGGTTTTTTGTCTACCGCCTTTGTATTCTTTATATGATGAGTGTCTGAAAGTTGTTTTTCCAGCATCAAATGCTACTAACATATGCGTTGGCTTTTCTTCTTCTAATATATTTAATAAAATATTTGTAAAGCCATAGACTGCATTTGTATACACACCTGAATCATTATGTAATAAAGGTAGTGCATAATATGCTCTAAATAATAAACTGTTACCATCAATTAATACAAGTTTTTTTGACATCGGACACGCTCCTTCATTTCTATTATAAACGAAAAACACTTACTTTTGTATAGTAAGTGTTTATTGTTGTTTTGGTAAGTATATGTTAAATGTTGTTCCTTCTCCAACTTCACTATCAACTTCAATTCTACCGTTATGAATTTCAACGATATGTTTAACGATTGCTAAGCCTAAGCCTGTCCCACCTGTATCACGACTACGCGCTTTATCAACTCGATAAAATCGCTCGAAAATTCTTGATAAAGCTTCTTTTGACATCCCGATTCCTGTATCACTTACCGATAAACACACATCATGTTCGGATTCTGTTGCTTCTAGGGTAATTGTTCCAGATTCTGATGTGTAATTAATTGCATTTGTTAATAAGTTAATTAATATTTGTTTTACTTTTTCCAAATCAGCTACAAACATTATTTCCTTTTCATTGATAGAATTAAAATGAATATTTTTTGCTTGCGCTTTATGATCAATAATTGGATGGATATCTTCAAATAAAAGTTTGGTCGAGATTTCTTCAGGTTTTATTTGCATTTCATCTTTTTCTAATTTAGATAAAATAAGTAAGTCATCAATTAATAACTTAATACGGTGACTTTCATCATTAATAATCTTCAAGAATTGATGACGCGTGTCTGGTTCTTCTGCAGCTCCATCGAGTAATGTTTCTGAGAACCCTTTAATTGATGTAATCGGTGTTTTTAGTTCATGAGAAACATTAGCTACAAAGTCCTTACGCATAACTTCTAAATTTTTGAATTCTGTAATGTCATAGATAACGAGAACTGCTCCACGAAGTAACCCATGATCATTAAATATAGGAGCACCAACTATTTCCAAATATTGTTTATCTAATTCTTCTTCACCAATTGAAAATAAATGTTTAATATTCTTTTCATGTAAAAATGTTTCTTGAACTGTATGATGAATTTGTTCATTTTCTAAAACATCATAATATAAAAAACCAATATAATCCGATACTTTGCCACCAAACATTGATAAAAACTTGCGATTGACGACATGAATATAGCCTTTTTCATCAATTAAGACAAGCGCACTTTCTGAGTTGTCTATAACAGTTGATAATTGCTCTGCTTGGATTTGTTCTTGAATTGTTAACTTACTTAAATTCCTAGCTAATGAATTAACCTTACTACTCAAATCAGCCAAAGTTCCATTCATTGAATAATGAACACGTGCTTTATAATTACCTTTTAATAGTTTATCCATAGTATGAGAAATTTTTTCAATTGGTTTGAAATATTTTTCATAAATATAAAATAGTAATATAGTAAATATAATAAACATACCAACTAACACAGCACCGAGTACATAATAATTTGTTACAATCGGACTTAACACAAGGCCGCTAACGATCGTTACAATAAAGATAACAAATACGTAAGCAAGCAATGTTTTTGATAAGATATCTTTCATTTAGGATCCTCCATTTTATACCCAAAACCACGAACTGTTTTTATATATTCGGGATTTTTAGTATCTTTTTCAATCTTTTCTCTTAAATGACCAATATGGACATCGACCATACGTGTATCTCCAACAAAATCAAAATTCCATACAGCCGATAATAGTTGTTCACGTGATAATGTTTCGTTTTGATGAGTAATTAAATACACAAGTAATTCATATTCTTTACGAGTTAATTCAATTTTTTCATTAAGGTAACATACTTCATGTTGGTCAGTATTTACTTTTATCTGACCAATCTCCAGTATATTACCAGTCGCTTTTCTTGTACTTACTCTTCGTAAAATGGCATGAATACGAGCAATTAATTCTCGTGGACTAAATGGTTTTGTTAAATAATCATCTGCTCCAATTTCCAGGCCAGACACTTTATCAAATTCTTCATCTTTAGCAGTTAGCATTAAAATTGGAACATTATTTTCATCTTTACGAATTGTTTTACAAACTTCCATACCATCCATTTTAGGTAACATTATATCTAAAATGATTAAATCATAATTATTCTCTCGTGATTTCTTAACAGCATCTTCACCATTATCAGCTACATCTGTTTTAAAACCAGCTTTTTCAATATTATATTTTATTAACATAACTATTGATGGTTCATCTTCAACAATTAAGATGGTGGGTTTCACTATAAATCCTCTTTTCAAATTATATTCTATTTAAAACTATCATATCATTAGATTTCAATTCTTACCAAATTTTATTTAATCTTTACATAAAATTTACATGAGCGCTAAAAAAACTCTTGCTAATTAAATTAGCAAGAGTTTTTTAATAATTTTAATTTAAAATTTTCATGACATTTTTTACAGATTCGACAGATTTATCAAGTGCTGATTTTTCTTCATCTGTTAAATCAAGTTCAATAACTTCTTCTACACCATTGCCACCTATAATAGTAGGTACGCCTAAATATAAATCATGATAGCCATACTCACCTTCTAAATAAGCAATAGTTGGTAAGACGCGACGTTGATCTTTTAAAATAGCTTCTGTCATTTCAGTAATTGATGCTGCAGGTGCATAATATGCACTGCCATTACCTAAGAGTTCTACTATTTCACCGCCACCTTTACGTGTACGTTCAACAATTGCATCTAGCCTCTCTTTAGAGATTAGTTTTTCAAGTGGAATTCCACCTGCATAAGAATAACGAATTAATGGGACCATATCGTCTCCATGTCCTCCTAGAACAAAACCTGTTATGTCTTTAACAGACAAGTTTAATTCTTGAGCTATGAACGTACGGAAACGAGCAGTGTCTAACACACCTGATTGTCCAATAACTCTTTCTTTTGGAAAACCTATCTCTTTAAAGATTGTATAAGTCATTGCATCAACTGGGTTAGAAAGAACAATAATAATTGTTTCTGGTGCATATTTTTTTATTTCCTTTGCAACAGATTTCATAATGCTTGCATTAGTATTTACTAAATCATCACGACTCATACCTGGTTTACGAGCAATTCCAGCAGTAATGATAACAACATCAGAGTCTTTAATGTCTTTATAATCAGATGTACCAACTATATTCGCATCAAAGCCTTGAACAGGTGATGCTTCAAGCATATCTAATGCTTTACCTTTAGTCGGTTTTTCCATTTCTGGAATATCTACTATAACAATATCGCCTAATTCTTTTTGCGCTATCATTAATGCTGTAGTTGCACCGGTAAATCCTGAACCTATGACTGAAATTTTTCTGCGCGTAATGCTCATTATGCCTTCCCCATTTCATTCATGAATTTTAATTACATATTTTTAATTAATTCATCAGCAAACTCAGAACACTTAACTTCTTTTGGATTGTCCATTAGACGTGCGAAGTCATACGTAACCACTTGTGAAGCAATAGTTTTATCCATTGAGTCATCAATTAGTTTTGCAGCCTCATGCCATCCCATATGTTCTAACATTAAAACACCTGAAAGAATAACTGATGATGGGTTAACTTTATCTAAACCAGCATATTTTGGAGCAGTACCATGAGTTGCTTCAAAGATTGCATGTCCAGTTACATAGTTAATATTAGCTCCTGGTGCGATTCCAATTCCACCAACTTGAGCAGCTAGTGCGTCTGAAATATAGTCACCGTTTAAGTTCATTGTAACAACAACGTCGAACTCAGCTGGACGTGTTAAGATTTGCTGTAAGAAAATATCAGCAATAGCATCTTTAACTAAGATCTTACCTGAAGCGATTGCTTCATCTTGTGCTTTATCAGCTTTTTCTTTACCTTCTTTTTCAACGATACGGTCGTATTCAGCCCATGTGAATACTTTGTCGCCAAACTCTTCTTCAGCAACTTCGTAACCCCACTCTTTAAATGCACCTTCTGTAAACTTCATAATATTACCTTTGTGAACTAATGTAACACTCTTACGACCTTCTTTAATTGCATAGTCAATACTTGAGCGAACTAGACGCTTAGTTCCTTCTTCTGAAATTGGCTTAATACCAATACCTGATGATTCAGGGAAACGAATGTTTTTAACGCCCATTTCATCTTGTAAGAAATCAATAACTTTTTTAACTTCTGGCGTTCCTTCTTTCCACTCAATACCAGCATAAATATCTTCTGTATTTTCACGGAAAATTGTCATATCAACATCTTCTGGACGTTTAACAGGTGAAGGTACACCTTCAACATAACGTACAGGACGTAGACAGTTAAATAAATCTAATTCTTGACGTAGTGCTACGTTTAATGAACGGAATCCACCACCAATTGGTGTTGTAAGTGGTCCTTTAATAGCAATTTTATATTTATCAATTTCATCTAATGTTTCTTGTGGTAACCATTCGCCTGTTTTATCAAATGCTTTTTGACCAGCATAAACTTCTTTCCATACAATTTCTTTTTCACCATTGTATGCTTTTTCAACTGCTGAATCTAATACACGTTTCGCTGCAGCCCAAATATCTGGACCTGTTCCGTCACCTTCGATAAATGGAATAATTGGATCATTTGGTACTGTTAAATTACTGTTTTCTACTGTTATTTGATTGCCTTTAGTCATTATTATAAGCCTCCTAATAGTATTTTATATCATACCAAACTGTTCGGTATAATTTTATTGCGATTTTTAAATTAAATCACATTTTTCTTTGGACATCGTTTTAAGATAGTTTAATACCAATCCAGTTTGAAAATAATATACTGTGTTAATTAATTACATCACAATAATAGCCGGAAAGTAAGCTATTGTAAAGATAATCGCTTATACCCGGCTATAATTTACTTACTTACGCTTTTCAATCGGTACAAATTCACGTAATTCTGGTCCAGTATATTCTGCACGTGGACGAATAAGTCTGTTATTAGAATATTGTTCTAGAATATGTGCTAACCAACCTGACATACGACTTACTGCAAAAATTGGTGTAAATAAATCGTGATCAATTCCTAGACTATCATAAACTGATGCTGAATAAAAGTCTACGTTAGCTGGAAGACCTTTTTCTTCTTTAATGTATTCTTCAATTGCAACTGACATATTATAATAATGTTCGTTACCTGTTAATTTAGTTAATTCTTTAGACATTTCCTTTAAGTGTTTTGCACGTGGATCCCCTGTACGATATACACGGTGTCCCATACCCATAATTTTTTCTTTATTTTCTAATTTCTTTTTAATATATGGAATAGCATTATCTTCTTCACCAATTTCAGATAGCATGGCCATAACTTGCTCGTTAGCACCACCGTGAAGAGGTCCTTTTAATGCTCCGATTGCTGAAGTAACACCTGAATAAACGTCAGATAATGTAGCTACACAAACTCTAGCTGTAAATGTTGATGCGTTTAATTCATGGTCAGCATGTAAAACTAATGCTTTATCAATAGCTTCAACTTCAATAGGCTCTGGTTCTTTATTATTTAACATATATAAGAAGTTTTCTGCGTATGTTAAATCCTTTTTAGGTTTAACAGGATCTTGACCTTTACGAATTCTTGAAAACGCTGCAACAATAGACGCTACCTGTGCTTGTAAGCGAATAGCTTTACGTCTATTAGCTTCTGGTTCCATAACATCTGCTTCTTCATCTAAAATTCCTAAGAATGAAATTGCAGTACGTAAGGCAGCCATTGGATGTACTTTAGTTAAGTCATATGAACGTAAATGCTCAATAACTTGATCAGGTAACTCCATATTTGAATTTAGTTCTTTTTTTATTTCATCTAATTGCTCTTGTGTCGGCAATTCAAGATTCCATAATAAGTATACTACTTCTTCAAACGAAGCATTTTGCGTTAATTCATCAATTGAATAACTAACATATGTTAATTTATCATCGATAATCGAACTAATTGATGATTGTGTTGCAATGATTCCCTCAAGTCCTTTTGTCGCTGTCATAATTAACCTCTCCTTTTAAAATATAAATATTAATTTCATTAGCATATAGATTAATTGCTCGTTAAAACTAATTATAATTGATTTTACTTATAAAGTGAACTGAAAGCCATTACAATCTCTTATGAACAAGTGATATGACGATTACTTCTGCCTATGCTTAAATCTAAAGTCCACCTTACAACCAATAAAAAATACACTTTAAGCAGATTTATCTACAACTCAGATAATAGTCATTTGTAATAAAATTAAATTTATTTTTTATTTACTTTCATCTTTTTCGATAAATAATTGTTCTTTTTGAGAACTTATTCATCAGTGCATACTTTATCAAATTTCTAAATGGTTTTCTAGTAAATGGTATTAATAAAACAAATCCAATCACATCTGTTAAGAATCCTGGTATAAATAATAATATTCCGGCGATAAAGATACAAATACCATCTAAAATATAGTCACCCGGCGGAATACCTTCAGACATCGATTTTCTTACTTTACTTAAAGTATCCATACCTTGGCTTTTAGCGAACGCAACACCGATAATACCAGTGATCATGATCAAAGCAAAAATCCACCAGGGACCAACCTGGCCCCCTAACCAAATAAATAACGTAATTTCAAAAGCAGGCACAATTAAAAATATTAATAGTAGCCAATATAACATGTGATCACCTTCTTAAATAAGATTACAGTACGCTTGCATGGCCTTGGTGGATATTACCTGTTCCGCCATCGATTGTAATATCTTCTCCCTCTTTAAAGACATCAATCGAATCTACACCAACAATAACAGGTATTCCCATATTTAATCCTACAATTGCTGCGTGCGAAGTAAGTCCACCTTCTTCTGTGACAATACCACTTGCAAGTTCAATTGCTGGCAACATGTCTTTATCTGTCGCTTTAGTAACTAGAATATCACCTAACTTAACTTTTTCGTTTGCTTCTTTTGCATTTTTAGCAATAACAACATCTCCATATGCGAAATGACGACCCACGCCTTGACCTCTTGCAATAACATTTCCAATAACATGTACTTTCATTAAGTTAGTTGTACCACTAACACCAACAGGAACTCCTGCTGTTATAATCACTTTACATCCTCTTTCAATTATCTTTGTCTCTAATCCCATATTAACTGCAGTATCTAATAATTCATCTGTTGTTTCTGCTTCTTGCCCACGTATAGCATATATTCCCCAAACAAGTGATAGGCGTCTTTTTACATATTCATTAAAAGTAACTGCAATAATCGGTGCTTTTGGACGATATTTTGCAACCATTCTTGCTGAGTGCCCACTTTGTGTAGGGGTAATAATCGCACTTACACCTAAGTTAGCTGCAGTGTGAGTAACTGATTGACTGATTGCATCTGTAATTGTAATTAATGTTTTTTGTGAACGTTTTTTCAAAATTGTTGCATGATCTAATCCAGATTCTGTTTTTAAAGCTATTCGATTCATTGTTTGAACTGATTCAATTGGAAATTCGCCTGCTGCTGTTTCTCCAGATAACATAATAGCATCTGTACCATCTAAAATTGCATTTGCCACATCAGATGCCTCAGCACGTGTAGGTCTTGGATCCCATTGCATTGAATCTAACATTTGTGTTGCTGTAATGACAGGTTTTCCTACATTATTACATTCTTGAATCAAACGCTTTTGAACGAGTGGTACATCTTCTGGTGGTATTTCGACACCTAAATCACCACGTGCTACCATAATTCCATAACTTGCATCTAAAATTTTACTAAAATTATCGACACCTTGTTGGTTTTCAATTTTTGAAATAATTTGTAAATGTTCACCGTTATTTTCTTCTAATGTTTTTTTAATAGCAAACACATCTTTAGGATGTCTAACAAATGATGCAGCTATAAAATCAACTTCTTGTTCAATACCAAATTTTATATCAGCTTTATCCTTATCCGTAATTGATGGTAAATTAACTTGTGCACTTGGTACATTAACACCTTTTCTATCTTTAATCGTACCACCATTTGTAACTTCAGTTTTAATCTCATTTTTTTCATGATTAATATCAATTACTGTTAGCTCGATTAAGCCATCATCTAAAGAAATGGTCATTCCTTTTTCAACATCATTAATTAACCCTTTATAACTCACCGTAAAGCGTTCTTTAGTTCCTAATACATCTTCCATTGTAATATAGACATATTCTCCACGGACAAGTTCAGCAGCACCATTTTCAAATTTGGCCGTTCTAATTTCTGGCCCTTGTAAATCAAGTAAAATACCAATTGTTTTATTCATTTCTTTTGCTGCCTCACGAATATTTTTAATTCGCTCAGCATGTTCTTCGTAATTACCATGTGAGAAGTTAAGACGCGCAACGTCCATACCTTCTTTTATAAGCGTTGTTAGTATTTCTTTCGATTCTGATGCAGGACCAATTGTACAAACTATTTTTGTTTTTTTAAGTGTCATGTTTATATTCTCCTCGATTAATTAACTTAAATTGATAATTCTTGAGCAAGTTGGTAAATTTTATCATTTATTTGTTGCTCTTGATTGATTACTTCTGATAAATCTACGTGCACAATTTGATTACATTTTGTGCAGACTAATTTATTTAATTCATTATTTCTTAGTAAATCGACTGCACTTCCACCAAAACGACTTGCTAAAACACGATCTTGTGCGCTTGGTGAACCTCCTCTTTGAATATGCCCGAGAACTGTAACACGTGTTTCTAATTGTGTTACTTCTTGGATTTTTTTACCTAATTTAAAACCGTGCCCAGCACCTTCGGCAACAATAATTATACTATGTTTCTTTCCTCTTTCATAACCTTGTTTCAGACGAGAAATCACTGATTCAAAATCTGTTGTTTTTTCTGGAATAATAATACTCTCTGCTCCCTCTGCAAGTCCTGACCATAGAGCTAACTTTCCAGAATCTCTTCCCATAACTTCTACAACGTATGTACGTTCATGGGAAGTAGCAGTATCTCTTATTTTATCAATTGCTTCGATAATTGTATTAAGAGCAGTATCAAAACCAATTGATGATTCTGTTGGCGCCACATCATTATCGATTGTTGCTGGGATAGCTACACAAGGAAAATCCAATTTTGACAATGTATGAGCACCTTTAATACTACCATCGCCACCAATAATAATTAAACCATCTATCTTGTGATCTTTTAGTTGTTTTAACGCCTTTAGTTGGCCTTCTTTTGTAAGAAATTCTTTAGATCTTGCTGTATGAAGAATCGTTCCACCACGATGTATAATATCTCCCACAGAGCCTATTTCAAGTTTTTTTATGTCACCATTTATTAGACCACGAAAACCATGTAAGATGCCGTAAGCCTCAATGTCATGAAAAATACACTTCCTTACAACTGCGCGTATTGCTGCATTCATTCCTGGTGCATCTCCACCACTTGTCAAAACTCCTATACGTTTCATATTTTCACTCCATATAATTTAATCTATCTCTAGTTTAACATGAATGAACAATTTCTGTATCAAACCTTGTTTTTTATTTAGATAAAAAAAGTTGACGAGAGGAATAAGAATGACTAATCAACTCGTAAAAGTTATTAATCAAGCTTTTTTCACTCTAGTCAACCTCTTTTCATAAAGTTTCTTCTGAAAATTCACCAATTCTTTTATATTTTAACCATCTGTTACCAAGTAATTCTGATACGTTATATTGATTTAATTCTTTTAATGATGCTGTTAAAACTTTATCTATATTTCTTGCTTGCTCTTTTAAACCACGATGAGCACCGCCTTTGGGCTCTGGAATAATCTTATCAATGACACCCAATTCTTTTAAATCATATGAGGTAATTTTCATTGATTCAGCTGCTTTTTCAGCCAAATTAGGATCTTTCCACAGTATTGAAGCCGCCCCTTCAGGTGATATTACAGAGTAAGTGGAGTTCTCCAGCATATGAATATGGTCACCCACTCCTAAAGCTAATGCACCACCACTTCCACCTTCACCTATAACAATACAGACAATCGGCACTTCAAGACCTGCCATTTCTAATAAATTATATGCAATAGCTTCACTTTGGCCTCTTTCTTCAGCTTGTTTACCTGGATAAGCTCCTTTAGTATCGATGAAACAGACAATCGGACGATCAAACTTTTCAGCTTGTTTCATATGTCTAATTGCTTTCCGATAACCTTCAGGATGAGGCATACCGAAATTCCTTTTAATATTTTCTTTTGTTGCTTTACCTCGCTGATGTCCAATTACAGTAATTGGTTCATCATTGTAAAATGCAATGCCCGATACAATTGCTTCATCATCACCATAATAACGATCACCATGAAATTCAATGAAATCAGTAAATATTTCACTAATGTAATCAAGTGTTGTTGGTCTTTGTTGATGACGTGCCATTTGGACTCTATTCCAAGGTTTTAAGGTAGAATAGACATCTTCTTCTAATTTGTTTAACTTCTTTTCTAATTCTTCAACTTCATTTGTTAAATCAATTTCACTATCAGTTGAAATCTTTTTTAATTCTGTAATTTTATCTCTTAAATTTATAATCGGTTTTTCGAAATCTAAAATTTGATTCACTAATTAATTCCTCCTACTTCTTGACGTAGAGAAGGCGGTCGATTATTTTTATCATGGATTTTTAATATTGTTGATAGTGTTTCACGCATTTTATGGCGATGAATCACGCGATCTAGCTGTCCATGTTTTAATAAAAATTCTGCAGTTTGAAAGTCAGCAGGTAGTTTTTCTCGAATCGTTTGTTCAATAATTCTTCTCCCTGCAAATCCAATAAGTGCACCTGGCTCTGCAAAATTATAGTCACCTTGTGATGCAAAACTAGCAGATACACCACCAGTTGTTGGATCGGTCATCACCGAAATCATTAAATTCCCTGCGGTAGAATGACGTTTAAGTGCAACAGATATTTTTGCCATTTGCATTAAACTAAGTACACCTTCTTGCATTCTTGCACCACCTGAAGCTGTAAATATAATAAATGGTATGTTGTCATCTTTTGCACGCTCAACGGCGCGAGCGATTTTTTCACCTACAACAGAACCCATACTTCCCATTCTAAATCTTGCATCCATCACAGAAAATGCGACAGATAAACCATCGATTAAACCTTTTCCTGTAACAACCGCTTCATTTAAATTTGTTTTCTCTCGATCTTTATCAATTTTTTCTAAATACTCTGGAAAACCTAAAGGATTTGTTGAAATAAGTTCCTTATCCCATTCTTCAAATGTATCCTCATCAAAAATACTCTGAATTCTTTGCCAGGCATTTTGTTGATAATGATAATCACAATTCGGACACACATTTAAATTTTGTTCTAATTCTTTACTTATATATATTGTCTTACAGTTTACACATTTGGTCATTAAACCTTCTGGTACATCTTTTTTTTCATTATTATCTGAAATGTTTATAGTTTTCCCTTTACGGGGAAATATTCGTTTAAGCAACACAACTCCTCCTTTTCTGGAATCGCTTAAATCCTTATAAAATGTTTGTGATTTTATTCCATTCTTCACTATACTGTATCACATACATTTTATCTACTAATAAATAACTTTTATTAATCAATTGTACTTAATTGACGAGTTTTTTCAGCGACGTCTTCGGGATCAACATCTCGTCGTGCAACACCACTTTCCATCGCAGCCTTAGCAACATATTTTGCTACGTTTGGAGCGACTCGATTATCAAATGGTGCTGGAATAATATAATCTTCATTTAATTCCTCTGGTTTAATTAATGATGCAATTGCTTCAACAGCAGCAATTTTCATTTTTTCGTTTATGCGTGTTGCCCAAACATCTAAAGCACCTCTAAATATACCTGGAAATGCTAAAACATTATTAACTTGGTTCGGATAATCAGATCTCCCAGTTCCAATTACTCTTACGCCTGCTTTTTTAGCAGCTTCAGGTAAAATTTCAGGATCAGGATTAGCCATGGCAAATACGATTGGGTCATCTGCCATTTTTTCAATCATTTCTTCAGTAAGAGCCCCTGCAATTGAAACGCCTATAAATACATCTGCCCCATCAATCACGTCGATTAAATTACCTTGTAATTTTTCATGATTAGTTACTTTTGAAATTTCATGTTTAACATCATTCATTCGACGAGGACGGCCTTCATAAATTGCACCTTGTGAATCACACATAATAATATCTGTTACACCAAAACTTCTAAGTAATTTTATAATAGCCACACCTGCAGCACCTGCTCCATTTGCAACAACTTTGATCTCTGAAAATGATTTGTTAACTAATTTAAGTGCATTCATTAATCCTGCAACAGTAACAATAGCCGTACCATGCTGATCATCATGAAAAATAGGTATCTTTGTTTCCTTTTTTAACCGTTCTTCGATAATAAAACAATTTGGTGCTGCAATATCTTCTAAATTAATCCCGCCAAAAGTTGGTTCCATTAATTTAACAGTTTGAACAATCTCTTCTATATCATTCGTTGCAAGACAAATTGGAAATGAGTCTACGCCAGCAAACGTTTTAAATAAAACAGCTTTACCTTCCATTACCGGTAATGATGCTTCAGCACCAATATCTCCCATTCCAAGCACTGCTGAACCATCAGATACAACTGCTACCATATTACCTTTCATTGTATAGTCATAAACAGCATTTTTATTTGAATAAATTTCTTTACATGGTTCTGCTACACCAGGTGAATAAGCTAAACTTAAATCATATGCATTTTTCACTGGCACTTTTGATTCTACTTTTAATTTACCTTGATTAACTTTATGCATATGTAGTGCTTCATCTCTCAATTTTGTCAATGCTAAACGCTCCCTTTATTCTTTTGTTTTTTGAATGTTTTACCAATTCTGATTATTCAATTATAACAAAACTTTGCTCGGTGTAAACCTTATAAAAATTACTTATTGATTATGATATCTTTTTTTTATGTTTAAGACAACGTTTTCCTCTCCGAAAATCATCTGAAATTGATCAATTAAGTAATCGCTTCCACTATTCGAATATGATTCATTTAATTTAAAAGTCTTTTTCGTTTTTTCAAAGTGCAATATTATCGGTACATCACCTGGCTCATCTTTAATTGTCGCTTGAATTGTTTTATGAACATCAGTTTCTAACTCAGGAATGACTTTTATGAATAATTGTTTTTGACTCTCTTCTAAATTCAAACTGTTTACCTGATTGATAATTAGTTGCCTCTGACCATTTCGTTCGGTCAATTTAACAGTTAAATCTACTATTTCACCTTCTGATATTAACGGATTTCTTTCTCGATAAACTTCAGGAAATACTACAGCAGATAGTTCTGTTGTTTCATCTGAGAGTGTTAAAAAAGCCATTGATTCACCACGTACAGTTCTAATTTTTCTAACCTCTTGAACAATGACTGCTACCTTTACAGATTGATTTATTTTATAGGTCTTTAAGTTCTTTAATGGAACAAACCCTTCTTGTGTTAAACTTAAGCGATATTCTTTTAATGGGTGGTTAGATAAATAAATACCTACTAATTCTTTTTCATTCGCTAATTTTTCTAATAATGAATAATCATCCATATCTATATATGTCGGTTTTAATTTCATTCCTTTTGAAAACATAGAATTTTGACCTTCTAAAATATCTCCAAACAATTCTGTACGACTTTCAGCTTGATCTATTGAGGCAATTAAACTTGCACGGTTAGGATAAATTGTATCAAAAGCACCTGCTAAAATAAGTGTTTCAATGATATTACGTTTAATAATTTGAGATGACGTTCTTAAGTAAAAATCAAATAAATCTGTATAATTTCCATTTTTTCGTGCTTTAACTATTTCTTGAACAGATTGATAGCCAATTCCTTTTATTGACACTAAACCTAATCTAATCGCATCACCTTCAACAGTCACTTTTCCATAACTGTCATTAATTGATGGTGGAAGTATCTGAATACCTAAATCTTTAGCTTCTTGAATATACATAGAAAATTTCGCAGGTTGGTTTAAGGTTGAACTCAATAACTCCGCAAAAAAGTTAGTAGGATAATTCGCTTTTAAGTAACTCAAATCATATGAAATTTTACTATAAGCAACAGAATGACTTTTATTGAAACCATAATTTGCAAATCGATTAATCCATGAAAATATTTCTTCGCTTACAACTTGTGTATAACCATTTTTAATACATCCATTTAAAAATTGGTTTTTTAAATCTGTCATGACGCGTATGTCTTTTTTGCTTACTGCTCTTCTAAGTAAATCCGCTTCTCCTAAAGAGAAGCCAGCTATTTTATGAGCAATTTGCATAATTTGTTCTTGGTATACTAAAACTCCGTAAGTGTCTTTTAAAATAGGTTCAAGGTCACTATGCACATAAGTAACAGGCTCTTTGTTTAATTTACGATTAATAAATGTTGATATTTGATCCATAGGTCCTGGACGATAAAGCGCATTTAAGGCAACTATGTCTGACAACTCTGTTGGTTTGAGTTGTTTTAGGACTCTTTTCATGCCTTCAGACTCTAATTGGAAAATACCATTTGTTAAACCCTGTTGTAAAAGTTTAAAGGTTTTTTCATCTTTTTGATTAACTTCATTTAAATTTATCAGAACATTATCTGTTTGGTTAATAGACGCAATAATTTCTTCAATCATACTTAAGTTCTTTAAGCCTAGTAAGTCTATTTTTAAAATGCCAAGTGCTTCTAGTTCATTCATTGCATACTGCGTTAAATACACATCATCAGACCCACTCATAACAGGAACATGCTCTATTAAATGACTATCTGTTAAAACAAGTCCCGCAGCATGAGTTGAAGCGTGCCGAGGTAGACCTTCTAAAGTAATGGCATGGATAAATAGCTGGG
Organism: Pseudogracilibacillus sp.; assembly: GCA_035301085.1. Taxonomy (GTDB): domain Bacteria; phylum Bacillota; class Bacilli; order Bacillales; family Amphibacillaceae; genus Pseudogracilibacillus. The sequence goes on from DATGUU010000087.1 coordinate 195,344, forward strand.
TAAGCGATCTTGATTGTTTAACATAGGTTGCGAAATCTTCATTTTTTTGTAAGAATTCTAACAAACTTTGATTACTTTCAGTTGTAACATGTTTTAAAACATAAGCTTGATCTCTTTTATCAATATTCATAGTTTTCATTAATTCTCGCATTAATGATCTCGGTGCAAATCTACCAAATGTCACAATTTGAGCAACATATTTATAACCATATTTTTCTTTAACATATTCAATCACTTCATCACGACGTTTATCTGAAAAGTCAATATCGATATCGGGCATTGTTGCTCTGTGTGGATTTAAAAAACGTTCAAATAATAAGTCATGCTCAAGCGGGTCTATTGTTGTAATATCTAATAAATAAGCAACAATTGATCCTGCTGCTGAACCTCTTCCTGGACCAACAGCGATATTTGATCTTTTAGCAAAGTTAACTAGATCGGCAACAATTAAAAAGTAATCATTAAATGCTAATTGATTGATCGTTTCGAGTTCATAGTTTAATCGTGCAATTATTTTATCATTTGTTTTATGATATTTTTTTCTAAGCCCTTCATCACAAAGGCGTTTGAGAGCTTCTTTTGATGTTTCGGTTTCTAGTGGGAATTTAGGTAATAATTGTTGATGGAATGTGAGTTCAATTTGACATTGCTTTGCTATTTCTTCTGTATTTTTTAAAGCTTCGGGAAACTGAGAAAATAATTTTTCAGCTTCAGATTTCGTTAAAAGATAAGCATTTTTATTATTGTCGTCAATTAACTTTCTTTCCCACTCCTCATTATTTTTCATCGCTTGTAAACAATCGTAACTTGCTAAATCTTTCTTTTCTAAAAAAAGTACTTCATTAGCAACAACAAGTTTATTTTTATATTTATCTAATAATAATTCTTCGGCACTTTTTCCTTCGACATCGGCTGTATCAATTGCAAGGTACAGATTTTCTTTAAATACATCTTTTATCTCAGTAAATGATTCATCATTAATCTCTCTATATTTAACGAGGCAAAATAAACCTCTTGAGTAATCTTTTAATTCTTCTAGTAAAAGAGGGTCGTTTTCTGTTTGAATTTTCGAAGTTATTTTAAGTAAGTTTTGATAACCATTATTATTTTTTGCTAACAATGTACAAGTATATGCTTGATCTTGATGATTTAGTTGAACAATCATACCTATTATCGGCTGAATTCCTTCACTAAGGCATGCTTGATAAAATGAAATAGCTCCATGCATAACTTCATAATCAGTTAGTGCAAGCTGATTAAATCCTAATGCTTTAGCTTGTTTAACTAATTGATTTACCTGGATCGTACTATCCATCAAACTGTATCCACTTCGAACTTGTAAATGTGTAAACGACATATTCATTCCCCTTTATTACAAATAATCTTCTTATATTATAACGAACTTAAATATTTCTTGCTTGAAATTTAATTAAAAATGCTGACCTCATCAAATTATGAAGTCAGCATTTTTATTTCGTATAACTTTGACAAATAATATCTAAGTCTTTTGCAAGTTCATCTGCTTCTTCCCACGACTTAACCGAAGCACCAGATGCTAAAGGATGTCCACCACCGTTATATTTATTCGCTAATGTATTAATAACAGGTCCCTTCGAGCGAATACGCGCTCTAATAATATAGTCTTCTTCAATAAAGATAATCCACGCTTTAACTCCTTGAATATCTCCAAGAGTTCCAACTAAACCACCTGTTTCAGCTGAACTAATCCCAAACTCATCTAAAATTTCTTTTGTTATTTTAATTGATGTTGCTCCTGATTTTGAAATTTTAAAGTTTTGTAAAATAAAGCCGCGTATTCTAGCTATTTTTTCAGTCACATCATACATACTGTTATATAAAGCAGTCCGATCAAAATTATAACTTACCAATTCAGCTGCATAATGGAAGGTATGGTCTGTTGTATTGGGAAATAGAAATCTCCCAGTATCACCAACAATCCCTGCATAAATCAAGCGAGCCGCTTCGTCAGTTATTTTTAATGATTGATGATATTTGGCGAATGAATAAATTAATTCACACGTCGAACTAGCCGTTGTGTCAATCCACTTAATGTCTCCATATGTATCATTGTTTGGGTGATGATCTATTTTAATCACATACTCACCCAATTCATATCGCTTATCACTAATCCGTCCTTGATTCGCTGTATCACAAACGATTATTAATGCATTTTCAAATAATGCATCATCTATATCGTCCATTTGAGCTAAAAAGTGTAAACTTGGATCTTCTTCACCTACAGCATAGACATTTTTATTAGGAAATGATGCTTGGATAATCTTTTTTAAACCAACTTGTGAACCAATCGCATCAGGATCTGGTCTAACATGCCGATGGATAATAATTGTTTCATATTCTTTTATTTTAGCGATAATTTGATCTTTCATCACATAATCTCCTTTTTTAATAAATGTTTTATAGTCTTTTATGGTAAATAATTTTATAAAAAGTTACAATAAGAGCAACAAAGATAACTTTTACTAGGAGCCGATATTTTATGTTGATTTTTGCATTGGGAATTCTGATTTCACTTGTTATGTTTATTTATTACAAAGTCGTTATTTTACGTACAAAAGATCCATTAGTTCAAGTTTATTTTAATTCTAAGGCACGTTTCTTCTTAGGTACGTTTTTAATCTTCTTTGGTATTAATCAATATCTAGCTTATCAATATACATTTGTATTAATTATAAGCATTATCTTCATTCTTTTAGGTGGTTACCAATCTTATCATGGTTTTAAAGCAGCACGTCATTATAATAACGAATGGAAACGACTTAATGAATAAATAACAATAGCTTGAGTAGATAAAACACATCTTCATAAAGATGTGTTTTTTTATCTATCCATTAATTGAGCCATTAACATGCCTTTACCTACTAGCTTTTTACCATTAAAAACATCTACATTAATTTTAGCATATAACCTTCCTGCATCTAGTAATTCTGGTTTAATTGTTAATTTACTATCCATTTGAACAGGTTCAATAAAGTAAACATTTAAACTTTCCGCGACCATTTTACCTTTTTTCAAGTGTAATAATAGCCTTGCACTTGCTTCAGAAACAAGCGTCGTTAAAACACCATTTGAAAGTGTACCTAATTGATTAGTCATTTGTGGTGTGACTTCAGCTTCAAATTCTGTCTCAGTATTATTAGTTGCTCGCAAATTACGTGAAATAACATCATGAATTGTTTCCCCAACTTGTGGTTGTCTTTGTACTTCATTTAATGCTTTTAATACATCTTGCCTTGAGACAAGGCCTTCTAATTCATTTGATGAATTAACAACTGGAACAACTTCAATTCCTTCCCACACCATTAAATGTGCGATATATGCAAGTGACGTATTTGCTTGAACAGCATGTGGATTTTTAGTCATTACTTTTTCAATCAATTCTGAATCCTGACGATTTACAACATCTTTAGAAGTTACCATTCCTGTAACGCGACCACGATCATCAATCACAGGATAACGTGTATGTGTTGTTAATTCATTTAGTTTATACCAATCAGCAACTTTATCTGTATTATATAAATGATGAACCTCGTCAGAAGGTGTATAAATATCAGATACAAATACAATTTCTTTTTTAATTAATTGGTCATAAATTGCTCGGTTAATCATTTCAGCAACAGTAAATGTATCATATGCTGTTGATATAATTGGTAGATTTTTTTCATCAGCTAATTTTTTTATATGTTCTGTTGTATCAAACCCACCAGTAATTAATACAGCTGCTCCTGCTTTAAGTGCTAATTCATGTGCTTTGATACGGTTACCAACAATTAATAATGAATCTGCTTCAGTATAACGCATCATTGCCTCTAGTTGCATGGCACCAATTACAAATTTATTTAGCGTTTTATGTAGTCCATTTTTACCACCTAACACTTGCCCCTCAACAACATTAATAAGTTCAGCATAAGTTAAGTGCTTAAACTGTTCTTTTTCTTTTACTTCAATTCTAACTGTTCCAACACGCTCGATTGTGCTAACTAATCCTTGATTTTCAGCTTCTTTAATTGCACGATATGCCGTCCCATCACTTACCTCTAAATCTTTGGCAATTTGACGCACAGAAATTTTACTACCTACATCTAAAGAAATAATATGTCTAATGATTTGTTCATGTTTAGTTACCAATATTCCTCACCTATCTCTCATCTGTACCAGTCTATTTTATTATCTTTAATTATACAGTTGATTAGAGATAAACTCAATTATCATCACTTGGTAATGCCGTGTTTTTATAATCGAACTAGCTCTGTTATATAAAAGGAGATAATCGCATCATGATAAAAATAACTTATTAATACACCGAAGCCAATAAATGGACCAAACGGTAAGGCGTCATTTTTTTTATTTCTTTTTATAACCAATAAGTACACTCCATAGAGTCCACCACACATGATTGCAAGAACAAATCCTAATAATGCAACTTTAAGTCCTGTAAAAAAGCCTAAAACAGCTAAAAGTTTCATATCACCTGCCCCGATTCCACCCTTACTTATTAATATAAGTAGATAGATAAGTAAATAACTAACAAAAAAACCTAAAAACGAATCATACCAAGTCTCAAGAGGAGTGTTCAATCTAATAGCTATAAAGATGACCATAAAAAATATTAATATTTTATTAGGTATTAAATAATAATGAATATCTGTTATCGTTATTAAGATGATAAATGAAATAAATGCTAATGAACTTACGATATTAAAATCTACCATTTTATAATAGGCAAAAACAAATAACATGCCGGTTAAAGCTTCAATAATAGGATAAGTTATGCTGATTTGATTTCCACAATAACGGCATTTACCTTTTAATAATATATAAGATAACATCGGAATATTATCCCGATATAACAAATTCTGATAACATACCGGACAATGTGAATTCGGAAAAACAATTGAACCTGAACGTGGTACTCGCAAACCAACAACATTATAAAATGAACCTAAAACTATTCCACAAATAAACATCATTATAATCATGCTAATCACCTCACCAAACAGATTAGCTCAGTGATGCATTTTTGTCTAAAGGCGAAATATACATTTTCTTTTCTTTTTTAGCGCAGAAACTCTAAATTCAACAAAGTTATTTATTGATAAAATGATAACTAAAAAAATACTACACTTTAGTTATTTAAAGTGTAGTATTTCTATAGACTGCTTTTATTTAATTTATAATGTTATTTCTTCGCCAACTTCTAAAGGTAGACCTTTACCTGTTTTAACTTTATCGGTATAGTCTCTTGCTACTTGTTCAATCACAGGGAAGGTATTGTAATGAACTGGAACAACATACTTAGCTTGAACCCAATCTGCAGCAACTAGAGCATCTTCTGGCCCCATAGTGAAATTATCGCCTATTGGAATAAACGCCAAATCAATGTCATGCATATCACCAATCATTTTCAAATCAGAAAAGAGTGACGTATCACCTAGATGATAAATTGTTTTATCATTTATTGTTAATAATATGCCACCTGGCATTCCTGTATAGTGAACTGTTCCATCCTCTTCTTCATATGAAGAACTATGGAATGCTTTTGTAAACTTAACCGTTCCAAAATCAAATGTATAAGCACCACCTATATTCATCCCATGAGCATTCAATCCTTTTTTCCCTAAATAAACAGCAAGTTCATTTAAAGCAACGACTTGAGCGCCTGTTCTTTCTGCAATTGCCATTGTGTCTCCAACATGATCGTTATGTCCATGTGTTAATAGAATAACATCTGCTTCTACTGTTTCTGGATCCAAATCACACAATGAATTTCCCGTAATAAATGGATCTATTAAAATATTATGTGTTTCTGTTTTTATTTTTACAACAGAATGACCATGATATGAAATTTTCATCAATATCTCTCCTCTTAATTATTTTTTAAGTAAATCTAAGAGTGGTGTATAGTCATAATCTAAAGACGAAGCAACACCTTGATTCGTTACTTTACCATCTAATAAATTAAAACCTTTCGCTAATGCTTCATTTTCCAAAGCTGCTTTTTTATATCCTTTATTTGCAATTTGTAATGCATAAGGAACGGTTGTATTTGTCAAACCGATGGTAGATGTACGTGGAACAGCACCAGGCATATTTGATACTGAATAATGCAGCACACCATGTTTAACATGAATTGGATCATCATGTGTTGTCACGCGATCACTTGTTTCAAAGTTACCCCCTTGGTCAATAGCCACATCAACAATAACAGAACCATCATCCATAGATTTAACCATTTCTTCAGTTACTAATTTAGGTGCTTTTGCTCCAGGAATTAAAACAGAGCCGATTGCTAAGTCAGATTCAGCGATAGCTGCTGCAATATCAACTGAGTTTGACATTAACACATTAACTGAGCTTCCAAAATATTCATTTAGTTGTTTTAATCGCGTTGGATTCAAATCAAATAAAGTAACATTAGCACCAAGACCTACAGCAATTTTAGCAGCGTTTGTTCCAACAACACCACCACCTATAATCGTTACTTTACCACGTTTCACTCCTGAAATTCCAGCAAGTAAAACACCTTTACCACCTTTTGATTTTTCAAGATATTGCGCACCAATTTGTGTAGCCATGTAACCTGCTACTTCACTCATTGGTGTAAGAAGTGGTAATGAACGATCAGGTAATTGAACTGTTTCATAGGCAATAGCAATCACCTTTTTTTCAATTAATACTTTAGTAAGTTCAGGCTGTGATGCTAAATGAAAGTATGTAAAAACAATTTGTCCCTCTTGTAAGTAGTCATATTCAGATTCAATAGGCTCTTTTACTTTCATAATCATTTCATTAGACCATGCTTCTTTTGCCGTTTTTACAATTTTAGCTCCCATCTCTTCATACTCTTCATCTGTAAAACCAGAACCAAGACCAGCATTTGTTTCAATAGTAATTGCATGACCAGCTTGTGTTAATGTATGCACACCAGATGGTGTTAATGCAACTCTATTTTCATTATTTAATAATTCTTTTGGAATTCCAATTTTCATAATAATCGCACCTCTCTTAGTTCCAAGTTATGTTTTTTTATTGTCAAATGTATTTTATCAAAATAATCTAAAAATTGAAACCTTTCTCATGTGTTTTCTTTTTTGAGTGAAATTTAATAATTGTCGTTACAATGACTTTTGTTTTATCCAGTTTCATTTTATCTTTATTTAAGGTACAATACTAATAGTAAGAATTTTCTTAAATCCTAAAGGAGGAATTTTATATGGAACTGACTTATAAAAAAATCGTTATTGCAGTTGATGGTTCAAAAGCTGCTGAAAAAGCATTTAAAAAATCAATCGAAGTAGCTAAAAGAAATGATGCTACATTAATTCTCGCTCATGTTGTTGATACGAGAACATTTGCTACTGCTGAGGCTTATGATCGTTCTTTATCTGAGCGTGCAGAAAAATATGCAAAAGACATACTAGATGAATATGAACAAACAGCTAAAGATGCTGGTGTTGTTAACACTAAGACACTTATGAAATACGGTTCTCCTAAAGTTGTTATTGCTAAAGAAATTGCACCTGAAGAAGACGCTGATTTAATCATGGTTGGTGCAACGGGACTTAACGCTGTAGAACGTTTCTTAATCGGAAGTGTTTCTGAAAGCATTGTTCGTTATTCGAAGTGTGACGTACTTATTGTTAGATAATATAATAAAAAAAACTACGAAAGGAAATTTCCTTTCGTAGTTTTTTTATTGTGTAACTTTCTCAACATACGCCATTGTGTCTCGAGCAATCATCACTTCTTCGTCTGTTGGAATAACCATTACTTTTACTGGTGAATGTGGATAATTTAAGAAGCCTTCACCATCACATGCTTTGTTTAATGCTGGATCCCAATAAACACCCATAAACTCAAGACCCGTTAAAATTTTACCTCTTACCGTATCACTATTTTCTCCTACACCTGCTGTGAAAATAATCGCATCAACACCACCCATTTTAGCAGCATACGATCCTATATATTGATGAATTCTTGCCGCAAAAATGTCTAGTGCTAATTTTGCTCGCACATTCGTTTTAGCTTCTGCTTCTATGTCTCTTAAATCATTAGATATACCCGATAATGCAAGTAAACCACTCTTGTTATTTAAAACATCAATGACTTCAGATGCTTCATAACCTGTTTTTTCCATTAAATATGGAATAATAGCTGGATCGATGTCACCTGAGCGTGTTCCCATTGTTACTCCAGCTAATGGTGTAAAGCCCATCGAAGTATCAATAGACTTGCCGTTTTCAACTGCTGTTATACTTGCTCCATTACCTAAATGACACGTAATTAAACGAAGTCTTTTTAAAGGTATTTCTAGTACTTCTGCTGCCTTTTGTGAAATATACTTATGAGACGTACCATGAAAACCATATTTTCTTACCCCATACTTTTCATAATATTCATAAGGCAAGCTATAGAGATATGATTCCTCTGGCATTGTTTGGTGGAAAGCTGTATCAAAAACAGCAACCATTGGCACATTAGGCAATATCTCTTTAAATGCAAGGATACCTGTTAAGTTTGGTGGGTTATGTAACGGTGCTAATTCAGAGACACGTTCAATTGTACTAATCACTTCATCTGTTATTGGAACTGATTTACTAAAATACTCTCCTCCATGAACTACCCGATGTCCAACTGCTTCAATTTCGTTTAAGGATTCAATAACGCCTACTTTAGTTAATTTTTTAAGTAAGAGTTTTACAGCTGCTTCACAATCATTAATTTCTTCTGAATATAAATATTCTTGGTCAATTGTATCAAGAATAAAAGAAGACCCTTTTGAACCAATTCGATCAATTAATCCTTTTGCCAAAACATTTTCCTCTGGCATTTGAAATAATTGAAATTTTAAAGACGAACTCCCTGCATTAATCGCTAATATTCTTGACATACACTTTCCTCCATATAATCATTTTTTATAGATTTTGAGTAAACCAAGCATTCATCTGTGTTAATATATCTTGCATCGCCTCTGCGTTATTTAATGATGGTAATTGAACAAGTAGAGGCTGTTTATATTCCTTTGTACTGTCACCATTCTTTTGTAAAATCAAAATGCTTTTTGCATGTTCTTTTGTTGCAAAAGCTGTTTCTGGCAATTGTAGGACACCCACAATTTTCGCTTCTTTTTGGATGAATTTATGCAGACTTTCTGCTTGATCACTTGTAAATAATGTTTCTGGAATAATAAATATTAAAAATCCATCTGGTTTAGTATGTTTTAGGCTTTGTTCGATAAATAAATGGTGCGCGTAAGAGTGACCTGATTCGCTTTTTAACTCATAATTACTTGCTTGAACATCATCTGGGTAATACCCTACCGGTAAATCGGTAATAACTAAATCAACTGGATCAAGCAATAATGGACTTAAAGAATCCTGGTGAAAGAACTCAACTTCTTTTTTTTGCAAGTTGGCATTATGTAAAGAAAGCTTTAATAATAATGGATCGACTTCACTTGCATACACCTCCAGCTCATGCTTCAGTTGTTCCATAACCACAAAAAGTAAATTACCGCTTCCGCTAGCCGGATCAAAGACAGTCAATTTTCCTTCATGTTTTTCAACTAATTTTGTAGCAAGATAACCAATAATCATTGCAATTGCTTCGGGTGTCATTAAATGTTGATGTTGCGTAGGTTCTTTCATTGCTTTAATGAGAGCTAGTTGAATTGCTTTTCTAATTGTCTCTACTGAATAGTTGTCTAAATCAACTTTAGTTAATGATTGATCGATTGTTTTTTCTAATAACTCATTTTGATTATCATCAGATAAACCATTGTAAAATAACGCTTCCAATGTTTGTGACAAAGATTCTAAATATGATTCATCTAATTGATTCTGAATTGATGTTGTTGTTTCATCAAGCCAGTTATATAATGTTGTTACTTTTGTTTCTTTCATCATTGTCCTCCTACTAATAATAAAAAACTAAAAAATAAGTTTTTTATTCATAAAATCATTATACCAAATTAAAATAAGGTTTTGGCTGATTATGTTTATAAAGTTTAAGTTGTCATAAATCAGTTCTAAAATGATTAAAACCTTGTCTGACTATTCGTTTAATTTACTCATCCTATTAAAAGGTATAAGTAAAAGTTATCTTTACAATAAAAGTGCGGCATCAAAGTCGTTTTGACTGATACCACACTTTTTATTTTTTAAGTGGTTTATTTAGCTAATTCTTCTAATTTTTTTAATGCTGCATCGTAATCTGGATGATTAGTCACTTCATCAACATATTCCACATATTTCACTTTACTATCTTCATCAATAATAAAAATTGATCTTGCGAGTAGACGCAATTCATCAATTAATACACCATAACTTTCTCCAAAACTAGCGTAACGATAATCTGATAACATTGTTAAGTTATCTACGCCTTCAGCACTACACCAGCGGCCTTGTGCAAATGGTAAATCCATACTAACTGTTAAAAAGTTAACATCTTTAAATTTACCTGCTGCTTGATTAAACTTTGTCGTTTGCATTGAGCACACACCTGTGTCAATTGACGGGACAACACTAATTAATGTTAATTTACCTGAATAATCTTCGTTTGTCTTAACACTTAAATCATTTGCCACCGCTTTAAATGAAGGTGCCGTATCATTAACTTCCAATTGCTTACCTACTAGTGTAACTGGATCATTATTAAAAGTAACTTTTGTCAATTCCATCACGCTCCTTACTTCTATTATGATTACTTAATTATAGTTTGTCTACCTATATTTTAAAGTAAATCATCCAGTTTCTCATCGTCTTTGTTAGAAATTTTGATTATTTTTGTTTCTTCAACAGCAGTATTTATTGCATCTGTTAAGTCATAGGCCTTTTCAAACGAAAGAACTCGCTTACGTTGTGGCTTAATAACTGGTGATTTTGGTACAAAAACAGTACAACAATCTTCATATGGTTGAATAGAGATTTCATACGTATCAATCTGCTTTGAAATATCAACAATTTCTTCTTTATCCATAGCAATAAGTGGTCTTAGAACGGGTAAATTCGTTACTTCATTGATAACATTCATACTTTCCATCGTTTGACTTGCTACTTGCCCTAAACTTTCTCCTGTTGTAATCGATAATATATTTTCTTGCTGACAGATTGCTTCACTTATTTTCATCATCACACGACGCATAATTGTCATACCATAACGTTCTGGATAATGTTTAAAGATTAATTGTTGCACTTCTGTAAATGGCACAAGATGGACTTTGATATGGTAGCTATATTTAGTCAGTTTTTTCGTTAAATCAAGTACTTTTTGTTTCGCACGTTCGCTTGTGAATGGTGGCGAATGAAAATGAACCATTTCAAGTTGAACACCCCGCTTCATCATCACATAACCCGCAACTGGACTATCAATACCTCCTGAGAGCATTAAAAGTGACTTACCTGCTGTTCCTACTGGAAGACCACCTGGCCCATAAATAATTTCAGTTAATATATAAGTCCCTTCAGCACGTATATCAATCACAACTTCAATATCAGGATGATGGACATCTACTTTTAAATGGGGCAGATTTTTTAAGATATCGCCGCCAATACTTCTATTTAACTCAAGCGACCTGACTGGAAAATTTTTATTTGCTCTCTTAGCTTTTACTTTAAATGTTTTATTTTCTGTTTCTCTACTCATGATTTTTAAAACTGTTTCTCTTATTTCTGTTTCATTATTTTCTACTTTCACAGCCAAACTCAAACTATGAATACCAAAGATGTTTTTACATATATCTATAATTGGTTTAGGGTCTTGCCCATTTAAAATAACAAATAAACGGCCTTGTGTTCTTTTCACTTTTATATCAGGATATTTTATAAGTGATTGTTGAATATTTTGTTGGAGCTTAACTAAAAATGTTCGAATATTTTTCCCCTTAAGTCCAAGCTCACCATACCGAATTAATATATGATCATATTGCATTTTATCTACCTCAACATTTCTTGTATTTTTTCAATTTCTTCTTTTAAAACATGGATAAATTTTTCTATCTCTTCTTTAGTTGTTTCATAACTTAAACTTACACGAATACCCGATTTAGCTATTTCACTTTCATAACCACAAGCAAGTAAAACACGACTTATCTCAGCACTTTTAGAAGAACAAGCTGATTGAGTAGAGACATAAATATTTCGCTGTGCTAAAGCATGAATCAATGTCTCTGGTTTAATTCCTGGTACTGAAAAGTGAATAATATGCGGTGCTGATTCTTCAGGTGTTGTTATTTTAACACCTTCTATGGTCGATAATGACTTGATTAGAATTTTTTTTAAATCATTCATTTGATTAGCTTGAGGTAATTTATTAAGCGCTAGTCGCATTGCACGAGCAAACGAAGCAGCTCCGGCAAGATTTTCGGTGCCTGACCTTAGATTAAATTCTTGTTCTCCTCCTGAAAACAAAGGATCAATTTGAACACCTGATTTAACATAGAGAAGGCCTGTGCCTTTTAAACCATTTAACTTATGCCCTGAAATAGATAATAAATCAACATCTTTTATTGGCGTTTTTAATTTACTAAATGATTGAACAGCATCCGTATGAAATAAAATTTTTTTATAGTTTTTTAAAAGCTTAGCTATTTGCTCAATTGGCTGAATCGTGCCTATTTCATTATTGACATGCATAATCGAAACTAATATCGTTTCTTTTGTGATAGCCTGTTCTAACTCTTTTACATTGACAATACCTTTATCATTAACTGGTAAATAAGTTACATTAAAGCCTTTATTTTCAAGCTGTTTACACGCTTCATATACAGATGGGTGTTCTACTTCTGATGTAATAATATGGTTACCACGATTTTTATAGTAATTAGCTACACCTTTTATCGCAAGATTATTGCTTTCTGTGCCTCCCGAAGTAAAAATCACTTCTTTTGCCTGACAGGTTAATAAATCAGCTACTTGTTGTCTTACTTTTTTAAAAAAACGCTCAGCTTCTGCACCTAAATGATGTAGTGAAGATGGATTACCAAAAAAATTCATTGATACTTTATTAAACGTGTCTAATACTGATGAGTCTGGCTTTGTTGTCGCACTATTATCTAAATAAATCATAAGAACATCCTTTCAAATTTATACAAAAAACAAGACTGGCATTGAAGAAGAATCAATGATTCTCTTCAAGTCAGTCTTTAGATTATAAATATTTTGCTTTAGTTTCAATTTTCTTTAACGCACCTGGTTCAATCGATTCTACTGCTGAAGCGGCAGTATGTAAAGCAATTTCATATTCATAAGCTTTAAACAATCTCTCAGAGTCGGCTAAACTTTCTGCCAAATGCGGATGTGCACTCCGATATCTATTTGCATATTGAATAACTAGTTCTGTTAAATGAGCTTTCTCAATAACAGTATCAATTTGTTCTTTAGTTATATTTACTTTGTCTTCAAGTTCATCTAAACCTGTTTTAATTGCTTTTATATCAATTGGCGTTTTAGATAGTTCTAAAACGACTTTATTACTTTCTACATCTGCTTCATTTACGTACTCCCAAATAAATTGTGGTACACCTGGTAAATTATTTGTTCTAAGTTTCTTTAATGCAACATCTACTTGATCATTATAATTTTCAAGTTTTTCACGTGCTAATAACTCTTCTTTACGTAATGTATGAATGTCTTCTATAAATTCTTGATGATCGATCTCTAGGTATTCAAGCTGATTAAATCCTTCTTTTAACTCAGCCTCTAGCTTAGCTAGTGGTTTAGTTTTATCAAATAAATTTTTTGTAAGATGTATTTCCTTTTTAACTAGTTCATTAAATTTCATTTCTAATTTTTTCTCTTTATCTAAATCGTCTTTAGAAAAATGATAAGCTTTTTTTAAGGTCACAATTTCATCTTTTGTATATGATAATGCTTTTCTAAAGACTTCTAACGCTTCTTTATAAGCAGGCATTTCTGTTTGTAAAAACTTACGAGCACTGACTTCTTGTTCAAGAACATCATACATTTCTTGAATACTCGCTTCAATTTTAGGAATGATTTCTTTACTTTTATCTATGCTTTTAAGCTCAATTTCTTTAACAGCATCGAGTAACTCTTGTTGATGTTTACCCATTTTTGTACTCAAGCCTAAACTTTCAACAGGATATCCATTAGCAGCCATTTCTTCAAAACCGTTATTTAGTTCATCAATTTTCTCTGGTAAATCAATTTTACAAGTACGATATAAATCAACATATTCTTCCATCTCTAGTTGGATTTGTTTAATATCTTTATTTACTTGATCAACAATTTTTTTAGCTTGACGATACTCGCCTTCGCTAACGAGCTCATCATATGTAATCAATGCTTGATTTAATTTTTCAAAATCTTTTTCAAATCTGACAGTCCCTTTACCATATGACTGTTTATTTTCTGTAATTGTTTCTTGCATTTCTTTAATTTTAGGTTTAATTTTTTCGACATTATTTCGGCCTGATTTTTCTATTTCTAAATATTCATTTAATTGATTTAAGATTAATGTAATATCTTTTTCAATTTTTTCTAATCGTGTTTCAGTTTCGCTTAACGACTTACGTGAAGAACTGAATTTAAAATGATTCGCATATGTTTTAGCATCTGATAAAGACACCTCAACATTTGCAAGGTCGTCTGTTATAACGACTTCCCATAGGTTTTTCCACTCATCTAAGTTATCAAAAGCTTCTCCATGTAAATTTAAATCTTTCATTTTTGAGAGCTCTGCACCAATATTGCGACTCTTTATTTCGTCTTTCCAAGCCTCAACTTGATGGATTGAGTCATATATGCGTTTTTTAAGTATCAGCGCAATTAAAAGAACAACTAAAATTATCAATACGATTGCAATTACATATTCCATTGTATTCCTCCTAAACATTCTTCTACCTTTAAGAATGTTTGCATAAGTTATCATTTCAAAAACACTACACTTCAATACTATACTCCTTATATAATAGCATGTTTTATCATCTAATTGCTAAAAATATGTCAATTTAGTTCAAAAAACAATTTTGTTATTTTTAAATCTTAATTTATATTTATAACTATTTAACAAACTAAGCATTAGTTGATTGACTTTATAAATTATACAAGTTATACTAGACTCCGTGTAAAATAAATGAAGTAGCTTAAGTGAACCGACGCTTGTTATCATTGTATTCCTCAAAAAAATGAGGTGTATCGTGTAACTCTCTGCTGCTGGAGCGATGGTACAGGACAATACAATGAGCATCGTAAGGAACACAAACTGAATTATTTTATACCATTATAAAATAAGAGGAGAATGTCTCATGGCTAGATTTACAGGATCTTTATGGAAGAAATCACGTCGTTATGGTATTTCATTAACAGGTACAGGTAAGGAGTTATCAAAACGTCCTTACGCACCAGGTCAACACGGTGCTAATACACGTCGTAAAATTTCTGAATATGGTTTACAGTTACAAGAAAAACAAAAATTACGTTTTATGTATGGAGTTAACGAACGTCAATTCCACAACTTATTTGAAAAAGCTAGTAAAATGAAAGGTATTCATGGTGAGAATTTCTTACTTCTATTAGATTCTCGTTTAGATAACCTTGTTTTCCGTGCAGGTTTCGCTCGTACACGTCGTCAAGCACGTCAATTAGTTAACCATGGTCACATTACTGTTGATGGTAAGCGTGTTGATATCCCATCTTACAGCGTGTCAACTGGCCAAGTAATTGGTATTCGTGAACAAGCTCGTAACATGGATGTTATTAAAGAAGCAATTGAAGTAAACAACTTCACTCCAGACTACTTATCTGTTGATGAAGAAAAAATGGAAGCTACGTTCACTCGTGCTCCTGAACGTTCAGAATTACCAGCGGAAATTAACGAAGCACTTATCGTTGAGTTCTACTCAAGAAAATAATTTTTCTTATATTAAAAGCCTTAAAACAATTTATAAATGTTTTAAGGCTTTTTTATTTGAAGATAGTAAGTTAATTAATTGTCTTACTTCAATCCATACAAGAAAGTAAAGATTATTAATTACTTACCTTAAATTTAAGAAAAGAGGAAATATAATGTCTTTAGGAATTTTACTTGTATTTTATATTATTTTAGTTATTTTAGCCGGAATCATACAATATTTATTGTATAAAAGTAAACATAAAAACAATAACAAGATTTTTTTTATTAACATGATTTTCGCTATTTTTTTATCATACGTATCTTTTACAGCTTTACCTAGTAATTTTTCAGGACAAAAATTCATTGCTATTGCATGGAGTCTCATTGCAATTTTTGCCGTGATTATTAAATTAATCACTGGTAAATATAGTATGTTAAGCAAAATTATGCTCTCTCTTTCTATTAGTGGCGGATTTTTACAATTATATTTTTATTAATTATTTTAGTGCATCTATATTAAACATATGATCGCACTATTTTTTTGCTGATTAATCACATCATCACTTAAGAAATAAAATAGATTTAAGATTTATTCATAGATCAGCCTCTAATGAATTTGATATTAATGATGCTTTTGATACATACTAATAATTACAATTATCTTCAAATATAATTTTTTTAGCGTATATTATAAATGCTAAGCTTATTCAAGAAAGAGGTTTATAAATAGTGATAAATAAATCAAATCAGCGAAAAAAATACATATCAAAAAATAATTTAATTTTCACATATGCAATCTTACTTTTTTGTGTTATTGCTTGGGGAAGTAATTTTGTTATTGGAAAAATACTTATCGATTACTTTAATCCTTATACAATTACACTTGTTCGTTTAATCGCAATAAATTTATTTTTATGGTTATTTTTATATCGCTATTTCAATGTAGAAGATATTCCGGTGAAAGTTTGGATTGGTCTAGCCATCTCTGGTCTGATTGGAATTACTATAAATCAATATACATTCTTTTTAGGACTCGTGACAGCTAGTCCAGTTACATCTGCTCTCATTTTAGCTTTAGCACCTATTACAACTTCCATTTTAACTTTTATTGTTTTTAAAGAAAAAAGACTTTGGAAATTTTGGGTAGGTGGAATAATTGCTTTAGTTGGTGTATTAATTAGCGTTCTTGATGGTGGTTCGATTAGCATTGGTCGTGGAGAAATTGCCATTATAATTACCATGCTCACATTCGCTATTTTTATCGTCCTCATTCAATGGCTTGCCAAATATATTAACTCTATTCAAATAACATTACTAACCAATGCTTTTGGTGTTGTATTTTTGCTGCCATTTCTTTCAACAATAGATTACAAGCAAGTTGCAAGAGTCGATATAAAAATATGGTTATTGCTAATCGTAAGTGGCATAATCGTTCATGGAATTAGTAATATGCTTTGGAATAGAGAAATGCCTAAAGTCGGCGCTGCTAATGCATCTCTTTTAATGAATTTAGAGCCATTTATTGCCATGATTGGTTCTGCACTTATTTTAGGAAGTAAGATTTTAGTTATTGAAATTATTGGTGCATTTTTAATCATTTTTGGTGTCATTCTTGCCCTATATAAAAAAGACAGATAGTTAATAACTATCTGTTCTTTTTATGAGGCTTTTTTAAATTTATTTATTTCAGTCGCTATCGTCGCAGTTATGATTGTCACAATTGAAAGTGGTAAACCAATCATAATCGGATGAATTCCGTAAGGGTGACCGAGTAATTGCCAAGTAACAGCTGACCCTAAGCCAATCCACATCGTTAATACTCCTGTAAAATGGGTTGGTTTATCTGAAAACAAACCAAATATGATTGGTGCGAGCAAACCAGATACAGCCATTGCAGTTCCAGTCACCATTAAATTAACCAATCCGGGAACAGTTAACGATAAAACAAGAGAAATAATCGAAACAATCAAAACCGAAAATCGACTGTATAACAACAATTGTTTTTGAGTTTTATTTTTTACATTTGGTCGAATTAAATCATTCACAATGGAAGTAGATCCTGCAATCATAAATGAATCCGCAGTTGAGATAACAGCGGCAAGTAAGACAATAATCATGATGATAACAATAGAAAATGGAAAAACATCTTCAATGACATAGTAATAAATGAGTGTCGGATCAAAACCAGTTAAATTTAAACCAAATCGACTAAAGACACCAATTGCTATCATAATAGCTCCAATTGAAACAGCAATAATCATTGAAATCCAGTAAGCATTTCTAGCTACTTTTAAATCTTTAGCTGCCCAAATACGTTGCCATACATCTTGTCTGATAAATTGATAAAAAGCTAATGTTAATAAATAAATCATAATTTGATTCGGCGTAATATTTAATACACTCAACATGTCACTTTCGTTTAAATTTATTGCATTAGTCGAAATATTTGACCAACCACCAGAAAATTTAATCACAACTATAAATAAAAGGATTGTACCTGCTATTAATAATGTTCCTTGAATAACATCTTGCCAAATAACTACTTTTAAGCCGCCAACATACGTTTTAGCTGTTAATAAGATCCAACTTATGAAAATTCCTAGTGTCATATTTAAATCAAGTGTTAAATTTAAAATTGATGCAACAGCTACAAATTGCATTCCTGTCATCGCACAGTAGGCAAGTAAATAACTAATCACTGTTGGAATGCGTGCTTTTTTACCATAACGAATGGCTGCGTAATCTCCAATTGTTACAAGATTATATTTCTCACCTATTTTTCTTATTGGTTGAAGTAAAAATAAAGCTAAAATAATTACAACAAAAAACATCGTAATATGAATCCACTGTTCTCCCATCCCTAAACTATAACCATTTTCCATATAACCAAGTAAAGTTGCTCCACCTACACCTGTTGAAACAAAGGTAAGCATTAATGGATAAAATGAAACAGACCTGCCTGCTACATTATAATCTTCATATGTTTTTACATTTCTTTTCATATATAAAGATAAGATAAATAAAAATAAAAAATAAAAAGCAACAATGAGTCCTAAAATTATTTGTTCCGTGTTACTAAACATCCAATCATCCACCTTTAAACATTAAATTGTTTCCTTTTATTTAAAACAAGGTAAATACAAATATAACATTTTGGATCATTCAATGCAATAGCTGACAAGGTGGCAATCTAAATGCGATTTCAAGTAGGTTATTAGTTAATAAATTAAGATAAAAAAATACAGTAGCTAGTTATATTAGCTACTGTAATTTTATTTATTCAGATACCGGAACAACAGCACCTTCATATTTTTCTAAAATAAACTCTTGAATTGCTTCAGAACGTAAAACTTCAACTAATGTTTGTAATGCTTCATTATCCTCATCTTCAGATTTTACTGCAATCACATTAACATAAGGTGAATCGTCTCCTTCGATGTATAAGGAATCTTCTAGTGGATTTAATCCCGCTTCAATCGCATAATTCGTATTAATAACAACTAATGTATCTACTTCTGTTTCATATAATTCTGGTAAAAATGCTGCATCATAATCTGGTGTGAATTTTAAGTTTTTTGGATTATCTTCAATATCTTCCATTGTTGCGTCTGCAACATTCACATCATCAGCTAATGTAATTAATCCAGCACTTTCAAATAAACCTAAGACACGACCATGATCAGATACCGAATTACTTAAAATTACTTCTGTACCTTCTTCGACTTTTTCAATGTCAGTTATTTCTTTTGAGTATATTCCCATTGGTTCAATATGAATCCCACCAACATGTGTGAGGTCATATCCTGTATCTTCAACAGTTTGCTCTAAGTAAGGTATATGTTGGAAGAAATTAGCATCTAATTCACCACTTGCTAAGTCATCATTTGGTAGTACATAATCTTCATACGCTTCAATCTCAAGTTTGATTCCCTCTTCTTCAAGTGCTGATTCCGCTTCTTCTAAGATTTCTGCGTGCGGTACACTTGATGCACCAATTTTAAGTGTTGTTAATTCTGTTCCATCACTTGCTACTTCTGTTTCTTTTGCGTCATCTTGACCCCCACAAGCTGCTAAAACTGCTAATAATAATACTGAGAATAAAATGAGTATTCTTTTCATGTTTATTTTCCCCTATCTTTTATCTAATTTTTTTGAAATAAAATCACCAATAAATTGAAAGATAAATACAATAATCACAATAATAACTGAACAAACAAGAACAATATCAAATGCACGACGTTGGAAACCTGCATAATAAGCATAACTTCCAAGTCCACCTGCACCAATAGCACCTGCCATTGCAGTATAACCAATCAATGCAATTGCTGTAACTGTTATACCTGAGATAAGTGCTGGCATTGATTCAGGTAGTAACACTTTAAAAATAATACTTCTTGTTGTTGATCCCATCGATTTTGCTGCTTCAATCACCCCTTTATCTATTTCTTTTAATGCTATTTCAACTAATCTACCATAAAAAGGTGCAGCTGAAACAATAAGAGCAGGTAATGCACCATTAGGTCCTCTAATTGTACCAATTAAAAAATATGTAAATGGAAACATTAATAAAATTAAAATAATAAATGGGATAGCACGAAACACGTTAACAAAGGCTGCTGTAATAAAATTAATAAATTTATTTTCTAATAACCCATCTTTATCCGTTAAATAAAGAAGTAATCCAAGGATGATTCCCAAAATAAATGTAGCAGTGAGGGAAATCAATGTCATGTAAAATGTTTCATAGGTCGCTTCCCACAGTTTTTCTACATCAAGATTTTTAAAATCAAGTGGCATCTTGAACGACCTCCATTTCTACAGAAGCGTCTTTAATAAATGCTTCTGCTTTGTTAATTTCTACCGTTTCACCAATAAGTTGAACTGTTAATATTCCTAGAATACCATTTTTTGTTTGTGTGATTTTTCCTTGTAAGATATTGACATGAATATTAAATTGCTTAGATATTTCACTTATTAAAGCTTCGTTTGTAGCTGCACCGGTAAAATGTAATCTAACAATTTTTCCTTTTTTATCTACATAATCAAGTAAACTTTCTAATGTGTCATCTTTGTCTGATTCCATCACAACTTGCTCGACAAACTTCTTAGTAACCGGCTCTTGTGGATTAGAAAATACATCTATAACACTTCCCGATTCAACAACTTTCCCTTTTTCCATCACGGCTACTTTGTGACATATCTTTTGAATAACATTCATTTCATGTGTTATTAAGATAATTGTTAAACCAAGTTTTTCATTAATATCAACTAGTAAATCTAAAATTGAATTTGTTGTTTCAGGATCAAGTGCAGATGTTGCTTCATCACATAATAATACTTTAGGTTGATTTGCCAGTGCTCGAGCAATACCGACACGTTGCTTTTGGCCACCACTTAATTGTGCTGGATAAGCATTTTCTTTACCCGTTAAACCCACTAAATCAATTAATTCTTGAACTCTCTTTTTGCGTTCTGCTTTAGGGACTTTAGCAATTTCAAGTGGAAAGGCAATATTTTCTTCAGTTGTACGCGACCATAATAAATTAAAATGTTGAAAAATCATACCAATTTCTTGTCTTGCTAACCGCAGCTCTTTATTTTTTAAGCTCGTCATGTCTTTACCGTCAATAATTACTTTTCCATCTGTTGGTTCTTCTAACCGATTAAGCAAACGAACGAACGTACTTTTTCCTGCTCCACTATAGCCAATCACACCAAAAATTTCTCCATCATTTACATCTAGTGTTAAAGCATCAACAGCAGTTACCGATTTCTTATCTAATGTAAATACTTTTTTTAGATTTTGAATTGAAATCATTTATACTTCCTCCATACAATTTATTCTCATACTACTTCTTACTTTCATCACCTACACTATCACCCGACGTATTTTGTTTACGAATCTAATGAAGAGATATAACTAATCTAAAACAAAAAAAGCCTTCTGCTCTTTGAGAACAGAAAGACTAATGATTAGCTTTATGTTCTCTCATCTATCAAAGTAAATACTTTGCAGGATTTAGCACCTTTTCAATTTTAAAAATTGAAGGTTGCCGCGGGTTCTTTGGGCCAGTCCCTCCACCGCTCTTTATAAGAGTTTGTTAGTTATATTAAATTCTAATTGCAAGTTAAAAATAGAATATCATGCTACACTTTGACTGTCAATCAAAGCGATTCTGATAAGGTTTTCAATTAAGAATACTGTAGATATCTAAAATCTTCCATAAATGAATATTCTTTTTACTGCATGACAAAATCAGACTACCTTAACGATAATCTGATGTGTCATTTCATATTTAAAAATAACTAACTTTAATCAAGTGACATGACAATGCGTCCATCTATTTGACCTTTTTCCATACGACTAAAAATATCATTAATATTTTCTAAAGGTTCAACAGATACATTCGCTTTAACTTGACCGCGTGCTGCAAAATCAAGTGCTTCTTGTAAATCTTTTCTAGTTCCTACGATTGAACCTGTTACCGTTTTACCATCTAAGACGGTATCAAAAATAGGTAGAGGCATATCTTCATTAGGAAGAGCAACAGCTACAAGCGTACCTCCACGTTTTAGTGAATAATAGGCTTGTTCAAATGGCTTTTTAGCAACAGCAACGCTAATTGATGCTTGAACCCCGCCCACTTCATCTTGCATAAATTTCACTGGATCAACATTTGCAGAATTGACTGTTTTATCTGCGCCTAATCTTTTCGCAAGCTCTAATTTATCATCTTGAATATCTACTGCAACGACATTAAACCCCATTGCTTTTGCATATTGAACAGCAAGATGTCCTAACCCACCAATACCAAAGACAGACACCCAATCACCTGGTTTTGCACCTGAAATTTTTAATGCTTTATATGTTGTTACACCAGCACAAAGAATCGGTGCAATTTCTTCTGAACTAACATTATCAGGTATTCTACCTGCATAGGAAGCAGGGACTTTAAAGTATTCTCCATAACCACCATCAACAGAATAACCTGAATTTTGTTGGTCATGACAAAGTGTTTCTCTTCCACTTAGACAAAATTCACACTCGCCACATGCTGAGTGTAACCATGCATTACCAACACGATCGCCAACTTTGATTGACGTAACTCCTTCACCTACTTTTTCAACAATTCCAACAGATTCATGACCTGGGATTAAAGGTAATTTCGGTTTTACAGGCCAATCGCCAATTTTCGCATGTAAATCCGTATGACAAACACCTGCAGCTTCTGTTTTTACTAATATTTCACCATACTCTAATTCTGGAATAGGTACTTCTTTTATTTCAAGGTCTTTTGAATGCTCGTTAATAACTGCTGCTTTCATCGTTGTTTTCATGAATCATTCCCCCTTAAAATTTAAATTCGATTTTTAAATACAATAACTTTAATACATTCAAAATCATAACACAATCACACTAAAATGAAAACGTTTTCTTTTATTTTCTAATTAACCTTAATAAGTGACTTTATCGTGGTATAATGATAGATAATTACTATTCCTCAACACGATTAATCAATTAGTTACTTCGTTATTTCTAAATTATATTATCTGAGAGGATGTGTTTATGTTGAAAATAGATGCTGTTTTTGAAGGTGGTGGCGTAAAAGGTATTGCTTTTGCAGGTGCCATTGCTGAAGTCGAACAAGCAGGTTATACATTTGAAAACATTGCTGGTACTTCTGCCGGAGCTATTGTTGCTGCTTTAGTAGCGGTAGGATATACTGCTGAAGAAATAAAAATCGAACTCGAAAAACTCACCTACAATAAATTTAAAGATGCACGTGGCTTAAGTAAATTGACTAATATTTTATTTAAATACGGTATCTATAATGGAGATTATTTTGAAAAGTGGATTGAGACATTACTAAAAAGAAAAGGAATTACTACTTTTGGGCAACTTATCACGGAGTATCCTGAAGAAAAATATAAGTATAAACTTCAAATTATTGCTACAGATATTACCAATAAAAGACTCTTAATTCTTCCACAAGACCTTAAATATTTTGAATTAGATCCGGATCAATTTAGTATTGCTAAAGCAGTGAGAATGAGTATGAGTATTCCTTTATTTTTTAAACCGGTAAAAATTAAAGATAATCACGGTAAAGAACACTTCATTGTCGACGGAGGTGTTTTAAGTAATTACCCAATTTGGCTGTTAGACGATAATACGAGTAATCCACCTTGGCCTACTTTTGGATTTAAATTAATCGAACCCGATAAAAGACAATTAAAAGTCGGTGAAAAAGGCCGGATTAAAAATTTGTTTAATTTTTTAAAATACCTTATTGGAACGATGCTCGAAGCTCACGATAAACTTCATATTTCCAATTCTAAAGGTGATTTTGATCGAACGATTGGTATTTCTACAACAATTGTTAATGATGGCCTAGAAAAAGAAATCAAAACGACTTATTTTGATATTACTAAAAAAGAAAGCCAGCTTCTCTATGATAATGGAAAAATAACCGCCAAACAGTTTTTAACGACATGGAACTTTGAAAAATGGAAAGACGATTATAGAAGATAAACTTTCAATCTGATAAATATCAACTGGTTTACTTCTCTATTAAAATATGATATAAATAATATAGAGGGTTAGCACTCACAGACTTTAAGTGCTAATTCATAAAATTAATAAGGAGAGATTAAATATGGCTGGATTAATACCTTTCAACCGAAAGAATCGCGATGGCAGTAAATCTAATTCCTTAAGACCGTTTGACATGATTGATAACTTTTTTGATGAAACTTTTAGTAACTTACCTACTTTTAACAAAAATGTACTTTTTGGGTCATTTAAAGTAGATGTAAGTGAGACAAAAAATGAATACGTTATTGAAGCTGAACTTCCTGATATTAAACGTGAAGAAATTAATATTGCTTTAAATGAAAACAGACTAACTATATCTGTTGAAAGAAAAGATGAACAAGATACAATTGACGAAGAAAAGTCTTATATTCACAAAGAAA
Organism: Pseudogracilibacillus sp.; assembly: GCA_035301085.1. Taxonomy (GTDB): domain Bacteria; phylum Bacillota; class Bacilli; order Bacillales; family Amphibacillaceae; genus Pseudogracilibacillus. The sequence goes on from DATGUU010000087.1 coordinate 220,211, forward strand.
GACACTATCAATCAATGCAACGCTCGATTTATTTAGGTAATGCTGACTCTGATTCAAGTAAAGCAGATGCTAAATTAGAAGACGGCTTGTTAAAAGTGATTGTACCTAAAGATTCAGAATTTCAAGAGCCAGATGAGTCACAAAAAATTGAAATTAATTAATAAAAACCCATTTGTCAATGACAAGTGGGTTTTTTGATGCAATAAATAATTTATTGCATCAATGATATTTAACCTAACTATTTTCAATAACTATAAAAGTTCAGTTTTTTTACACATTTCTCCCCCTTTACTTAAACCTTTTATGCTAATCTAGGGTGTGGAGTTGATAATAATGAAACAAACAAACGTATTATTAAAAAATGCGATTCAATTTATTCAAGAGTCTTATACTGAACTTGAGATTTCTGAAGAAGAACAAATTAAACGTATTGAAGAAATAAAAAATGAAATCCATCATACAGGAACATATTCACACACACACTTAGAATTAACACATGGGGCTAGAATGGCTTGGCGTAATAATAACAGATGTATTGGGAGACTACTTTGGAACACACTACATGTCTTCGATGCACGAGATATTCGTACAGCAGAAGATGCTTATACTAAATTAATCGAACATATCGAATTTGCAACGAATGGTGGAAATATTTTATCCACCATAACTGTCTTTGCACCACGTACTCATAATCAAGACCCGATTAGAATCTGGAATCATCAATTATTACGTTATGCTGGTTATGAATCTGGGGGAGAAGTTATTGGTGATTCGACATCAATTGAATTTACTAAAATGTGTGAACAATTAGGATGGAAAGGGAAAAAAACTCATTTCGATCTTTTACCTTTAGTTATTCAAGAACGAGGAAAATCACCAAAATTATTTGAAATCCCCCCTCACATCGTTAAAGAAGTTGATATTACACATCCTGAGTTTAAAGCGTTTGAATCATTGAACCTAAAATGGTACGCTGTTCCGATTATTTCAGATATGCGCATGGAAATTGGTGGCATCAACTATCCAATGGCACCATTTAATGGTTGGTATATGGGAACTGAAATTGGCGCAAGAAATTTAGCAGATCAAGATCGTTATAATGCACTCCCTAAAATCGCTAATATTATGGGACTTAATACTAAATCAAATCGTTCTTTATGGATTGATAAAGCTTTAATTGAATTAAATGTTGCCGTCCTTCACTCGTTTGAAAAAGCTGGCGTGACACTTGTTGATCACCATACCGCTTCAAAACAATTTGAAGCTTTTGAAAAAAACGAACGTAAAAACAAACGTCCCGTAACTGGTAACAGAGCATGGTTACTACCACCACTCTCATCAGCTACAAGTCATATTTATCATAAACCTTATAAAAATGATATTATTACACCAAATTATTTCTATCAAACTGATCCCTATAGTAATTAAAAAAGAGTTGAAATGAATTATTCCTTCATTTCAACTCTTTTTTTATAACTTACATATCTAGTGCTACAATCATTTCTATTTCAACGGGTGTATTTTTAGGCATAACTGGCGTACCAACTGCTGATCGTGCATGCTTACCTCTTTCAGAGAAAATATCCACCAGTAAATCTGATGCTGCGTTTAAAACTTCTCCTTGATTTGTAAATCCTGTTGCTGATGCTATAAAACCAGTCACTTTTATTACTTGTTTCACTTTAGCTAATGACCCAATTTCTGCCTTTAAATTAGCTAACATATTTAAAGTGCATATTCTAGCTAGTTCTTTAGCTTCTTCCAATGTAACGGTATCACCCACTTTACCTTCTTTAGGTAAGTGACCATCCACATAAGGTAATGTTCCACTGATATAAGCAATTCCTTCATGAATAGAGACAAGTAAAAAGTTTTTAGGTGCTGTTGTTGGATTTGGTAACTCATAACCTAACTCTTTAAGTTTATTTTCAATCATTTAAGTTCCTCCTTTAATAATTTTAACCTTACCACGTTTTTACGACATATTTAATTATTTATTAAAGATAAACAAATATTTTGTTATTACTTTTTAAATTTTCTCTGCCATGATATTATTTAATCTTACTTAATATCAATGAAAGGAATCTGAATTTAAATGTTAAAACGATTAAAATTACCTGGTTGGATTGTGATTATTTTATTACTTACTGGCGTCTTTTTTGGATTTAATAAAGTAATTGCAAATGTATTAGATAAACAACATGAAACAAAAGAAACTACTGTAAATAAAAGTATTTATCCCGGAGTGGATATCGAAACCCATACAAAAGAAACTGATTTGTATACTCTTTCTGTTAGTCAACTGTACACTCAAGATAAACAGATAAACAATTCAATTAATGAATGGATTGAACAAGAGAAATCTATTTTTACATCTAATGTAAAAGAGTCAAAGAAATCACTTGAAAAAAATGGCTTTCGTGCTCATTTGAACATTAAAGCAAATACAGAGATAATAGGAAAAAATATTTATGCCTTCGATTTTGAATCTTATCAAATAACAAGTGGAGCAAATGGAATGACAAATAGAAATTCACTGATAGTGGATTTAAATTTAAAGAAACAATTAGAAATTAATGATATTTTTCAGTTAGATGAAAATTCAATAAAAGATATACAAAAGCTTATTTTGAACGAATTACATAATGATAAAGAAAACAGTCTCTATATTTTTGATGATTTAGTAGAAGAAGTGATTGAAGATCCAAATCAATGGAAATGGTCTTTTGACGAAGATAATATCATATTTTATTTTGACCAATATGAAATAGCTGCAGGTGCTGCAGGAGCAATTCAAGCAAAGATTCCTCTTGAGAAAATCAAATTAAATTTAACTGAAGATTTTTCTAATAAAATAGATATAAAATCAGCAAATGATGAAAGTCAACAAGTTAAAAATAGCAGTAAACAAAAATCAAAACCTAAAAAGACACTCAATCCAGATGGCAAATATGTGGCATTAACTTTTGATGACGGACCACATGCTGATGTCACACCAAAAATTTTAGATACTTTAGAAAAAAACAATGCGGTAGCAACATTTTATATGCTTGGTAGTCAAGTAGAATATTACCCTAATCTTGCTAACGAAGTTAAAAATGCAGGCCATGAAATTGGTGACCATACAATGAATCACCAAGATTTATCAGTCTTAGACTTTAATGGTGTGCAAAATGAGATGCGTAAATCACATCAAATAATTACTGATACAATTGGCCAAAATCCGACAACGATGCGACCACCCTATGGAGCTTGGAATGATAATGTAAAAAAAGTGGCTCAGCAAATGAATACACCCATTATTATGTGGTCTGTTGATTCACTCGATTGGAAAAGTCGAAATGCCACAGCCGTTCATGATAAAGTGATGTCTAATGTCACGCCTGGTGCCATTGTTTTATTACATGATATACACGCATCGACTGCTGAAGCATTACCACAACTGCTTCATTCTCTCAAAGATGAAGGATATGAAACAGTAACCGTCTCACAACTTTTAGATTTGAAGAACGAAAAAAATGTGGGTCCATATCATAGTAAATGACATAAACATTAGAGGATAGAAAGAAGATGGTAATCACCATCTTCTTTTTTTAGTTCAAATTTATTTTTTAATAGTTAATTTATTAATAATTTATGGTAAAGTAAGATTAATTAGATTATTACTTAGAAAGCGAGGTATGTTCATGAAAGATTCCTTATCTTGTTCGCATAAAAGTTGTGTATCAATTGTGCCTATTTTTAATCATTTACAACCTGAAGAATTAAATGAAGTTATGCAAGTTGTTCAAAATCTTTCATTTAATAAAGATGAATTAGTCTATCATGCTGAGGATATTTCTGACGCTTTATATATTGTAAATAAAGGTAAAATTAAAATTTATCGTTTATCAGAAACAGGAAAAGAGCAACTTGTTCGAGTTTTAAAGCCTGGTGATTTTACTGGGGAACTTACTTTATTTAAAGATAAAACGGCAACACAAGAAGCTTATGCAGAAGCAATTGAACCTTCTTCTATTTGTATGATTCAAAGAAATGATTTTCAAGAATTACTTTTAAAGTACCCTTCTATTTCTTTAAAAGTATTAACTGAATTCTCTAACCGTTTAGAAACGTCAGAAAGACAAACAACAAGTTTTGCAACTGAGGAAACTGACACAAGAATTGCTGTTTTTTTAAGCGAATTGATTGATAAAGATGGTGGTAATAAAAAAGAACAAGCAGTTTATCTTCCAATGGCAAGGAAAGATTTAGCTTCATACTTAGGGACCACGCCAGAAACTTTAAGCAGACAGTTAAAAAACTTTGAGAATAATAACCTGATTAAACAAGAAAATAATCGTAAAATTATCATTTTAGATTTAGACAAGCTTTTACTTGTCTAAAAAACAAATTTAATGCTAATTGAGCTTCTCCCCCTAAAATAGGCACTTAAAAAAGTGTATCTACTTTAGGGGGTTTTTATATCTTTCTACACCTTTTTATTTGGATTTATTTACTTTAGATAACTATAATCTAGTTTCGTTAGATTATTTTTAAATATAACGATTAGTTTCTTTTATTTAGTTTGACTCTCTTTATTAAGGGTATATATATATAGTATCAGTTCATCACTATTTAATGTTAAGTGATAATTTGAAGAAAGAGCTGCAAATGGAATAAAATCAATAGCGATTTTAGTATCAAAAATCATTTTCTTCACCTGCTTAAAAAATGATTATAAAATCAGTTTTTTAAGAAAGGAGAATATAAAAATGAATACAAATCTAGATATAAGAGAAAAAATCTCTATATTATGGATAGTTGTGATGATAAATATGATTTTTGCAGATATTCTTTCTTTTATGCAACCAGGATTTTTGAATGATATAATAACAGGAAACACTCCATTTGAAATAACACAAGAAATTTTGTTAATATTTGCAGTGATATTAGAGATACCAATTATAATGATCTTTCTCTCAAGAATATTGAAAGCTAAAACCAATCGTTGGGCAAATATCATTGCAAGTGTAATTACTATTATATTTGTTGTTGGTGGCGGTTCGCTAGCTTTACATTATATATTTTTTGCAACTGTAGAAATAGTGATTTTATTACTAATTATGATGTATGCATGGAAATTGAGTTAAAAATAAACTAAAGGCTTATCCATATATCACTGGATAAGCCTTTTAAAAATAGATTTTATTTTACGATTTACATGTTACCTATTCCCCATAAAAGCATTCCCACGATACCATTAATAATTGATAGTCCAGAAATTACCACAGCGAAACTAATATTATTTCTAAATTCCTTATAAGCGGCTATCAAACCAATAAGAGTAACTATAAACCAAAGAGGTGTAAATATAAAATCACCCATTTTTCCAGGTATGATAATATAAGAATCCATTAGATAAAGAGTAGTCAGATAAATAACCCAATTTAATATTATAAAACTTAAGGCTAATAATGAAAATAAATTAGGTTTGGTATTAACATTTGTTTTATGAGTCTTTAATATAAGATATATCACACTTATGACTATGATGACTATCACTAGTCCTACAATTTGTATTAAACTCATAAACTACACTCCCTCTCTTTAAATAAAGTCGTATTTTAAAATAGTCCTAACTTATTTTTATGATGTCGTTCAAAACAATAGAGTTGAACTCTTTTGTTAATAATACACCTTTCTGTCTATTAAAAGATACTATTTATTTATAAATTAAATATATATTGAAACGAGAGTGCAAAAGAGTGTTGTTTACAGATTTAACATCTTATTACAGTGTAAATTTTTTAATTCTAAACTGTAAAAATTATCGTTTACTATATTCTTTTCATACATAAATTTTTTATTTCCCTGCCTACTAGACAGGCGCTGAATTTAAACAATAGACCTACTTTTATAACAATTTTTTATTCTATTTCAACAATACGATTTACGCTTAATCTATGATGACTGCCTGAGGAGTCCGTTATTTGTATTTCTTTAGTTAAATCATCCATTTGATTAATGTTACCGATATATTTTATCATCTCCCCTTCTTGGTAATAAGTAAATTCTAACCTTGTGTTTTCTTTTAGTGCTTGTGAAATAATTTCATTAAACTCTTCATGTTTATGATCATCTAGTATCGGTTTTTCTAATTTATTTAAATTTTTATGATATTCTCTTAGCAGCTTCACATGTTCTGGCAACATCATTGAAGCCCATTTAATGTGACCTCGATCTCGAATCAACTTAATCACCTACTTTCTTTATTCTTTGTGACCACCTACTAATTTTGATCGTGTTATTGCTGTTCCAGCATCTGTCAAAGAGACAGCTCTAAGTAATGCAGTTGATCCATACGCACTCCGAATATCATCCATCGTTTCCCCAAGCTGACGTATTTGCCATTTTTTTGGATCAAATAAACTAAGTTGTAAAAAAGCTTCGTCCTCTAATTTGGTTATTGATACAGACACTTGTCGAACAGGGCGATGATCATAATTTTCATTAAATAATATTTGGCAAACTTTATATATTTCCATCGTATCGTTAGTCGCTTCAGGAAGTGTTCGCGATCTATAAAATCCACCACCATAAGCATGCTTACTATAACCAATGCCTAGTGAGATTGTGCGTCCAGCTTGTTTTTTCTCTCTTGCTCTTCTAGCAACATCTTCACACATCTCTAAGATTACGACACTCACTTCTTCATGTGTTTGATAATCTCTAAGTAGTATTTGACTTTTGCCATAACTCACTTGTCCTTTGCTAAATTTAGTATCACCCATTTTAGATAAATCAATTCCCCAAGCATGATGATAATATTGATTACCCATGACACCAAATTCATCTTCTAAGCTCGTAAGACTTGCATGAGCCAGATCACCTACTGTTAAGATTCCCATTTGATTTAATTTTTTTTCTGTTTTTTTTCCAATTCCCCACATCTCACTTAAAGGATAAACTGGCCACAATTTAGTTGGAATATCTTCAAAATCCCACTGTGCAAATCCTGTTTTCTTTGCTTCTAAATCAAGTGCTAACTTTGCCATAAGCATATTAGGCCCCATACCTGCCGTCGATGGTAAATTTAATGTCTCATAAATATCTTTTTGAATCTCTTTAACAGTATCAGCAGGTTCCCCCCATAATTTTTCAGTGCCTGTTAAATCAATAAAACTCTCATCGACGCTATAAACATGAATCGCTTCAGGAGGAGCATATTTATGTAAAATTTTCGTAACTTCCATTGACATCTCAAGAAAATAATTCATTTGTGGATTAAATAGTTTAATTTCAGGATGATTTGGAATCTCGTATAAACGCGAACCTGTTTTGATCAAAAATCGTTTTTTCATTGGCGGTGAAGCAGCTAAAACAACAGATCCTTTTTGCTTTAGGTTACCAACAACAGCAATCGGAACTTTTTGGACATCTAAATCATGTAAAGTAGCGATGCAACTCGCATAAAAACTAATCATGTCTAAAATTGCAATATGCCGGTTTGGAAATTTTGTATAATCAATCATCCAACTACCTGCTCATTTGAAGTAACTGGTAGCAGCGTTAAAATACGATTAATTTTGAAACATTGGTTAAATGATTTTAAAAAATAATATCCTTTACATGAACCTGTACTCACTTGATCTATTTTTACTCTTTTGTGATTTAGTTTTTCATCTTGCGCTAAATAATTTACTTCAATTTTATTAGTTTGTTTAAGTGATGTGATTAATTGAGTATGCATCGAATTTCTCCTTTCTTTACTTTTATTATATAGAACACTTGTTCTGTTTTCAAGTACTGATTTTTAATTTTAGCTTCGTTTTATTTTTATTTAAGAGGGTAAACTATATTTAAGACAAATTTTGGAGGCTAAAATAATGAATAAATATTTGAATTTAAATAAAAGTTTTATTAATGGTATTTGGGTTGATGGTAAAGAAAATAAATCAATTTATTTAACAAACCCCTATAATGATGACATACTAGCTACAACTCATCTTGCTTCACTAGATCAAATAAATGAGGCATTTGCTGGAGCAAAAGCAGCACAAAAAACGTGGGGAAAAGATGCCGCTAAACGGAAACAAGTCATGACATCTGCACTAGAGTATTTTAAAAACAATCAAAAAGAAATTAGCGAATTGTTAACTTTAGAATCTGGTAGTACACAAGTTAAAGCTAAATTAGAAGTAGACTTAACAATTGGAATTATGGCAGAAGCAATTGACATGGTTGATGAAATAGGTAAATTTGATGAAAAAGAATCGATTATTCCTGATAAAATAAATGAATTTTATCGTTTACCTAAAGGTGTTTTCTCTTCTATTGCGCCATTTAATTTCCCACTTTATTTATCGATGCGAACAATCGCCCCCGCACTTGCTTTAGGAAATACAATCGTCCATAAAGCAGACTTACAGTGTGGGTTAATTTCTGGTTCGGTAATTGCTAAAGCATTTGAAGAAGCTAATTTACCTGCTGGTGGTTTCCAATCACTTCTTACGAACTCAAAAATTACTGGCGACATTATGTTTAATCATCCAGATGCTAATTTTATTAGTTTTACAGGATCGACACCTGTGGGTAAACAAATTGGAAAAATTGCTGGAGAAGAATTAAAAGATGTTGCTTTAGAACTTGGTGGAAATGGACCTTTCTGTGTGTTCGATGATGCTGACATTGATCAAGCTGTTGATGCTGCTATTTTTGGTAAGTTTTTACATCAGGGTCAAATTTGTATGATGATTAACCGGATAATTGTTCATGAGCAAGTCTATGATGAATTTACTAAGAAGTTCACTGAACGTGCTAAAAATTTAAAATCTGGCGATCCACGTGATCCAGATGTTGTTGTTGGTCCACTTATTAATAAAAAACAACTTGATAAATCTGAAGAAAACATCCAAAAAGCAAAAGATGCTGGGTTTGATATTTTATTAGAAGGTGAACGACTAGGAAATGTGTTAACACCTACAGTGATTGGAAATGTGAATAATGATAGTGAGCTAGCGCAAACAGAGCTATTTGCACCAATTGCACTTATTTCAAAAGGTAAATCTAATGATGATGTCATCGCTCAAGCAAATGCAACAGAATTTGGACTGAGTTCAGCCATCTTCTCAAAAGATGAAGCACAAGCAAGAGACTATGCTTTAGAATTAGAGTTCGGAATGACACATATTAATGATCAACCTGTTAATGATGAACCGACAGCTTTATTTGGTGGTATGAAGCAAAGTGGAATTGGCAGATTTGGATCACCATATGTGATCGATGAATTTACGGAAGGGAAATGGATTTCTGTACAAAAAAAAGCACGTAAATATCCATTTTAAGAAAATAAAAACGAGCCTAAATAAGTTAGGCTCGTTTTTTACTTTAATTTTAATCACGCAATTTATTTAACCTATCTCGTGTTTCTTGTGATAGAGAAGCACCGATATCCATCAATTCAATCATATCTTTAAATGCACGATCTGGTATTGCTAATTCACTTACCTCATCTTCTGTAAAACCAAGATCAATTTCATTTTCTTTTCCTGCTTTTATTTTCGTAACAAATTCGGGTTCAGTCACAAACGGCGTTGAGGCACCTACAAGGTCTGCAAACTGAATAGCTTCTAGAGCTTTATCTGGTGAATTAATTCCACCCGTGGCCATAACGACTGTTCGGTTTGCAATATAATCATAAACAACTTGATTCATAAACTCTCCTTGATACTTTCCTTGTCTTATCTTTTGCTTGTAAATATTTTTCCCCCAACTGGCTGTTGCTAAATAATCAATATCAGCAATTTCAAGTATGCGATCAATATACTCTAAGAATTCCTCAGCGCTATAACCAATTTCGTTTCCACGCGTTTCCTCTGGCGTTCCTCGGTAACCGAAAATAAAATCTTTTGGTGCTTCTTCTTTGATTACTTTTTGAACAGCTGAAATAACTTCTAATCCAAAGCGCATACGATTTTCTAAATTATCAGCACCATATTCATCCTCACGTTGATTTGAAAATGTTGAGAAAAATGTTTGAATTAATAAACGCTGTGCCCCAGATATTTCAATCCCTGAAAATCCTGCTCGAATCGCCCGTCTCGTTGCTTCTGCATATTGTTCAATGACTTCTGCAATTTTTTCTTTACTCATTGATTGTACAGTATGTTTAATTGGTGAGTTTAAATGTAATTCACTCGGTCCATAAACTGTTCCAAAATTCTGAAGTGCAATTTTAGAAAATCGTCCTGCATGGGTTAATTGAATAACAGCTTTAGCACCACCCGATTGCATTGCTTGAGCAACCTTTTTTAATCCTGCGATACTTTCATCACGATCAATACTAAAACCATATTCAAATAATTGACCATACTTCTCAATATAAGCTGCACCTGTCACTTGTAAGGGGGCAGAGTCTTTCCGTCTTTTTGCATATGCAATATCTTCTTCAGTCACATACCCTTCTTTTGTTGAAGAATTAGTAATCATTGGTGATAACACAAAACGATTATCTAACTCAACACCATTAGGCAATTTGACTGTTTCAAATAGTGATTTATATTTATTATTTGTTTTCAATCCTGTCGCCTCATTTCCATAAAAAACGATTTCAGTCTTTATCCAAATCTACTATTCATTAGAAAGATTGTCAATTTGATTATCTAATGAATCTTGTTATAATTAAAAAGAATGATATTAATATGTACATGTTTTAAAAATATAGAAAGAGGGATTTAGATGAAAAAACGTGGTAACTTTTTATTTGTTGAAAAAAATGATGACACATATACAATCAGCATGACTCCTGAATTACAAGACGATGTAGGAACAATTGGTTTTGTTGATTTTATTTTAGAGGACACTTTCAATACAGGCGATCCTATTTTAAATTTAGAAGCTTCTAAAACAGTACTTGAAATGAGTACACCACTTGCTGGAAAAGTTGTCGAACGCAATGAAGCACTAACTACAGAACCTTCTCTTTTAAATTCAGCTAAACCTGAAGAAAATTGGGTTATAAAATTAACAGATGTAGATGAAAGTGAATTTAATAATTTAGAAGATGCTTAAAACATTTCTAGACGACCAGGTAATAATATCCAGGTCGTCTGTTCTTTTATGACGTCTAAAATTAAGGAGAGACTTATGAATCAACATGAACAACTTGATTATTTAATTGACTACTTATTAAATGAACAACCTGATAACCAAAGTTTTTTTAATGATTATCAGCGAGATACACTCGATGATAAATTTGAATTATTTAGAGGTTTATGTAATGTCAGAGCACCTCAACCTATTTCAGATGACTTTCTTAACATACAAGATGATTTTTTAACTCATTGGAACCAGGATCGACCGCTTGTTTCATTACAAGATTTAACAGCTATTCAACCTCAACTTTATCTTTGGCAAGGTGATATAACCCGTTTGGATGTAGATGCAATCGTTAACGCTGCCAACAGCAGGTTACTTGGTTGCACACAAGCAAATCATACATGTATTGATAACATTATTCATACACGCGCAGGTGTTCAATTACGTTTAGCTTGTGAAAAAATTATTCAAACACAAGGCCGGAAAGAACCTGTTGGTAAAGCTAAAATAACACAAGCGTACAACTTGCCAGCAAACTATGTCATTCACACAGTCGGCCCTTATGTCGATCAAAAAAATGTTTCACCGATAAAAGAACATTTACTTCAGTCTTCTTATCGCTCCACACTGGAGTTGGCTGAAAAACATCAATTAAAATCAATTGCTTTTTGTTGCATTTCAACAGGTGAATTCAATTTTCCTAATCAACGAGCTGCAGAAATTGCTATAAAAACAGTAAAAGATTATTTAACTGAAACACAGTCAACTATGAATGTTATTTTTAATGTGTTTAAAGATAAAGATTTAGAAATTTATCAATCGATTTTAGAACAAAAGGAATAGGTGATCAAGGTGCAAAAATACTGGGATACATTACAAAATAAAAATGATTTAAATCAAACAGATTTACTAGCTAATTTAATTGAAGAAGCTGAAACTATTGTTGTTGGAATCGGTGCAGGTATGTCTGCTTCAACAGGATTCACTTATGTGGGTAAACGGTTTACAGATGCTTTTCCTGATTTTATTGAAAAATATCAATTGTTAGATATGCTTCAAGCGAGTTTATTTACATTTGCAGATGAACCAGAGTATTGGGCTTTTCAAAGTCGTTTTGTTTTAATGAATTATTTTGATCAACCGACCGGGCAAGCTTACGTTGATTTAAAAAAGATTTTAGCTAACAAGTCATACCATGTGATTACAACAAACGCTGACAATGCTTTTTACGCAGCAGCATTTAATATGGATAAAGTTTTTCGTATTCAAGGCGAATATGGTTTATTACAATGTTCAAATCACTGCCATCAGCAAACGTATCAAGATGAAGAACTCATGCGCCAAATGGTGAAAGAACAAAAAAATATGCGCGTTCCTGAAAATCTTGTGCCTTATTGCCCAAAATGTGACGCACCACTTGAGGTTAATAAACGAACGGAAGAAAAAGGTATGGTTGAAGATGCTTCTTTCCATGAACAAAAAGCACGATACGAAGATTTTTTAGCACAAACTAAAGACAAAAAAACCCTCTTTTTAGAAATAGGTGTAGGACATACAACACCTCAGTTTATTAAGCATCCTTTTCATAAAATGACTAAAGAAAATGAAAAAGCTTTGTTTGTGACGATGAATGAACGAGACTACTTCATTCCCCACGCAATTCGACAGCAAAGCATACAGATTAGTGATGATATTGAAGATACCTTTCATTCAATTATCACTAATAAAATAAACAATTAAAGGAGCTTTTTTATGTATTTAATTTTACCTAAACGTAATGGTAAATGGATTTACGATCCTAGTGTTTCTATGGCTATTCAAGTCTATGTTAAAGATCATTTATTTTTAGATGATGATGTTTTATTTCCATATATGATGGATCCTGTTGTACAAATTGGTAAGTATCAAAATGCTTATGAAGAAATAAATCAACCTTATCTCGATGAACATCATATCAAAACCCTTCGCCGAGATACTGGTGGTGGAGCTATTTATCTTGATGATAAAAATATGAGTTTTTGCTTTCTACTCGAGGGTGACCAAGATATATTCGGTAATTATAAACGACTTTTTGAACCTGCTATAAAAGGACTAAAAAAGTTAGGTGTTACAAAACTTGAACAAGAAGGTCGAAATGATTTATTACTCGATGGTAAAAAAATTTCAGGCGCGGCAATGACTTTAGAAAATAATCGTATTTATGCTGGTTACTCCCTTTTACTCGACCCAAATTATGAAGCAATGGTCAATGCTTTAAATCCTAATCAGAAAAAAATTCAATCTCACGGTATTAAATCAATTAGAAGTCGTGTAGGCGCAATTCGACCTTATCTCGCTCCAGAGTATCAATCAATGGATGTGTGGGAATTTACTGATTTTATGATGTGTGAAATTCTCGGTATTGACCACATTGATGAAGCGAAACAATATGTTTTAACAGAAGATGACTGGGCAAAAATCGATAAATTAGCTAAAGAAAAATATAATAACTGGGATTGGACCTATGGTAGTTTTCAATACTTTGAATATGAAGTAGGAGAACGTTTTCCCATTGGAACAATTAATATTGGCTTAAGTATTAAGCAAGGTAAAATAGCAAAATGTAAAATTACGGGCGACTTTTTTGGAAAAAAAGAAATATCAGATATTGAACATGCACTTTTAGACACACGCTTAAAAAAAGATGAATTAATTGAAGCATTGCAAGCTTTTGATTTAACTGATTATTTTGGTGAGATTACGGCAGAAGACCTCATAAGTGTCATCTTAAGTATTCCAGCTAAAAAATAAGTAAAAACCATCTACATCATGTAGATGGTTTTTTACTTATACTTGAATTTCACCTAAGAAATCTTTTAATCGCTGACTTTGTGGATTTTGAAACATTTCATTTGGTTCGCCTTCTTCAACAATATAACCACCATCAATAAAAATAACCCGGTCACCAACATCACGAGCAAAATTCATCTCATGAGTGACAACAACCATCGTCATCCCACTTTTGGCTAAGTCTTTCATTACTGCTAATACTTCTCCAACTAGCTCAGGGTCAAGTGCTGAAGTTGGTTCATCAAAAAGCATGACTTTTGGATCCATCGCCAACGCTCGGCAAATCGCCACACGTTGCTTTTGACCGCCTGATAAACTACCAGGATAAGCATTTGCTTTATCAGATAAGCCGACTTTTTTAAGTAATTCAAGCCCTTTTTTATTAGCTGCCTCTTGTTTGACTCCTTTTACTTTAACCGGACCTAAGGTAATATTTTGTAATACGGTTTTATGAGGAAATAAATTAAAGTGCTGAAATACCATCCCAACTTGTGACCTGATTTTAGGTACATTGGTACCACGAGCTGTGATTTCTTGATTATCAATTGTTATTTTACCTTCTGTTACATCTTCAAGTAAATTAAGACAACGTAAAAAAGTACTTTTTCCTGAGCCAGAAGGTCCAATAATACAAACAACTTCTTTTTCTTTGATTGTATTGTTCATGCCTTTTAAGACTTCGTTATCACCGAAATGTTTATGTAAATTTTCTACTTTAATCACTATACATCAAGCCTCTTTTCTAAACGACGTAAAATTATACTAGCAGGGATTGTTATCGCTAAATAAAATAAGGCGACCATTAAATAAGGCCCAAAGTATGAAAATGACGCTGCTGTATATGCTTTACCCTGATAGACTAATTCTCCCACTGCAATCGCAGAAAAAAGAGAAGTATCTTTTAAACTAATAATAAATTGGTTACCTAAAGGTGGAATCATCCGGCGAAATGCTTGCGGCCAAATAATATACCACATCGTTTGATTTTTAGTTAATCCAATTGAATCTCCCGCTTCAAATTGCCCTTTATCAATTGACTGAACACCACCACGCACAATTTCAGCAATATAAGCACCTGCGTTAACAGCAATAGCAATAACGGAAGCTGTGATTTTATCTATATTAAGACCAAACAAATCTGACAGGCCAAAATAAATAAATAAAATTTGTACTAAAATTGGTGTCCCGCGAATAATTTCAACATATACTGTACTAAGACCATAAATAAATTTGTTTTTCGAAATCCTTCCCAAACCTGCAAATGCTCCGATGACAAATCCAATTGCTACACCTAAAATCGTAATAATAAAGGTATATTTTAACCCTTCAATTAACCATGGGACTGATTTAATCATATGTTCTAAAAATGGAGCGAATTCAATTAATTGATCCATACTACACCACTCATTTCTATTTAGAAATATCTTTTATCATATGTAAGAGAGAAAAGCTTGAAATCTCAAGCTTTTCTTTGTTAATCTTATTTAATTAATTACCTTCTGGACGCTCACCAAACCACTCTTCATAAATATCATCATAAGTACCATTTTCTTTAATAGTTGTTAGTGCTTCATCGAATTGATCACGTAGTTCTGAACCTTTTGGAAAAGCAATACCGTAATCTTCACCTGTTAATTTTTCACCAACTGTTTTTAATTTATTATCTGCTTCTGTTTCAGAATAAAATTGAACATTTGGTAAATCATATAAAACAGCATCTGCTCTACCCGCTAATACATTTTGATATGCTTCAATAATACCTGGGAATGCTTCAATCTTAGCATCTGTATTTGCAGTTAAATACTCTTGACTTGTCGAGCCTGTTCTTGTTGCAATTGTTTTACCACTAACATCATCGATTGATTTAATATCCTCATTGTCATCTTTTACAGCTAGAATTAATCCTGCCTCATAATAAGGTTGCGTAAAATCAATTGATTCTTTTCTTTCTTCAGTAATTGTCATTCCTGCAATTGCAGCGTCGAATCGTCCCGAACCAACACCTGCAACAATCCCATCAAAGTCTAATGTTTCAAATTCAATTTTAACTCCCGCTTCTTCGGCAACTGCTGAGATTAAGTCAATATCGAAACCTACTAATTCACCTGAATCTTCATCAATATATTCAAACGGAACATAACCATTATCCGTTGCAACAGTGTATACATCTTTATCATCACTCGTTGCTTTTTCTGTTCCAGCATCATCAGTTGCTTGATCAGTTTCACCTGCATCATCTGATCCGCCACATGCTGCTAAAACACCTATTAACATAATTGCAAATAATGCCATCAATAATTTCCTATTCATGTTCGTCCCCTCCTATTATATTTTTATTATAGCATAATTACTTCTTTATGGAAGCGCACTCAACAGAATTTTTAAAATATTCTGTTATTTTTGTAGGTTCTGATTAAACAACTTAATACATTTTATTAATAGATTAACGCATATTTTTACTTAGTCGAAGCACAATTTTTTTAGTAAAAAAGAAAACTAACCGTTCTTTTTTACTAGATAATATAAGAACGGTTAGTTAATTTATTCTTTTTGAGATTCAAAATATAATTGTTGAAAGGTTTCATATAATCCCTTATCACGATAGTTTTTCGTAGACCCTTCACTAATTACTTTCCCAGCCTTTAAAAAGATTACTTCATCAGCAATCTCTTCGGCAATATGAAGGTCATGCGTAGAAAAGATAACTGTCTGACCATTTACTTTTGCTCTTTGCATCATTTTTGAAAATTGCCTCACCCAATAAGGATCGAGTCCATTTGTTGGTTCATCTAAAATAAGTACTTTAGGCTTTGCTAAAAGTGATTGAGCTAATAAAAGACGCTGATTCATACCTTTAGAAAATGTGCCAACTTTCTCTGTTAACTTATCAAGCAAACCAACTTCTTTAATCACTTCGTTTATTCTAGAATTTCCAATCTTTTTCAAACGTGCATAAAACTGAATTGTTTCTTTTGCTGTCATTGATTTTTGAAACTCAAAGTCGTCTGGCATATAACCAAATTGATTAATAAATTCTGATTTAGCTTGTCTTTTAGTATAACCATTAATTGATACTTCACCTGTTGTAGACTGAATCAATCCGGTGATGAGACGAATAAGCGTACTTTTTCCAGCACCATTTCCACCACATAATGCAAGAATCTTACCTGACTCAAGCTGATAATCAATTGGTGACAGTATTTCTTTTTTACGTGTTTTTTTTGAAAGTTGTTTAATATCAACTGCTACATTTTTAAGCTGTGCCATTTTTATCGCCCCGATTCCAAACAAAGCCACCAACTATAATTGAACCAATAATCCAACTTAAAAATACTAAAATAAATATAAGTATACCTGAACTACTTAGCGCCCATGTAATCCACACGTCATAACTCGCACCAAAAACAGACCCGCCACCAATCCGCATAATTGAAAACACACGAACAAACTCTGCAGGATTTAAAATCGTTAAAGCCTGAAGTACGGGCTGAATCATTTTGTAGGATGGTAATTGACTAAGTAAACTAATCATTAATAGAGGCCAAATAATAATTGTTAAAAACCAAATACCAATTCCACCAACGAGTGCCTGCCAACGATTTTTTGTAAACGCTCCGATTAATAACGCAATACTTAAGTAAACAAGTGCTAAAATAGCTGAAAATAACCAAAGAAAAACAAGTGTTGAAAAGCTTAACTTACTTCCAAATAACACCGTAATCAGACCTGCTAAACCATAACTAAATGAAAGCATCACAAGTAAAATGACTGCCAGACCTAACCATTTACCCCATAAAAATTTATAAGTTGAAATCGGGTATGTAGACAAAAGTGCCCAATGACCATCTTCTTTTTCAACCGATGCAGAAAGACCACCTAATAATAAGGTAATTAACGGTAATAAATATAAGGTCATATTCATAATCGTCCCGGTCATATCAGTATATCCTTCAGTCATCAAACTATCCGATTGCAAAAGTAAAATAGCTGTCGTAAAGATAGATAATAAAATTAAAAAAGAATATGTCCATGGGTTTCTAAACCCTAACTTAATTTCTCTTTTGGCAATTGTTAAAATACGCAATGGATTATCATTCCTTCTTTTTACTTCTCATCGTGATTGTGATCGCCCTCATCCATGTCCATCATTTCTTTATTTTTCTCCATCATCTCTTTATTCATTTTCCATTCATGCTCTTCTAATTCTTCTGGATTTAAAATTTCACCTAGACCTTCTTCCTCTACATACTTTTCCGCATCTGCTTCATCTTTAAATGAAATAACGCCATAAGCCATTGGTGTTTGAATATTTTCATCATAAACAAATGTCGTATCTTTTATTTGAATCCATTCTTCTGTATTAAAATCTCGAACAAATTGAGCACCAATATTATCTTCGCCGTTTTCTTCAACCCATTCATATAAACAACCTAAATCATCAAACTTTAACGCTTTATCATTTTCTAAAACAATTTGTGTCGCATGCTGATTATTTGGCACAGCCATCGCACACACTTCACATACATCTACTTCTGGGTCAATATCTTCTGGTTCATATGCAAGTTCTTCTGTTTCAACTGAATCTTCTTTTTCGACATCTTCTTTTGGCGTATCATCCCCACCACAAGCCGCTAAAACAAGTGCAAAAATACTAATCATTATAAATAAAATTGAATTTTTTTTCATTATGTTCTTACCCCCATAAATATTATTATCAAACTCATAAATAACAAACTTAAACTGCTAAAAAGAATAAGTAAATAATCGTTTTTTTCTGTCGGTGCTTCAGCCAATTTATTTTCCATAAGCGGCGAAGCATCAATCATTTTTTCTTCTTTAGGTGTCGTAAATAATTGCTCAAGAAAAATCATTCCTGGTGAAGCAAACAATAACTGAAACGGCGGATATTCATCCGTCAAATTATAATAAAACGGATCAATCTCATACGGTAAATCACTTCTATTGTTACCTGTAAAATCTAATCCTAAGTGATCACCCCAATAATTTTCATTAATATCATTATGAGAACTGTCTTCTGCTTGTCCTTGGGCAACGTTAGCAATAAAGACATTATCTTTTATCTTGTTATTTTCTGCTAATTTAAATTGTAAACCAATATAATTATGGCCCACTTCATTCATTGAAATGTCATTTTCTTTCGCACTTTCAACAAATATTCCAACTCGATTATTTAAAATCTTATTGCGTGTAATTATGCCATCTTTAACATCGAATAATAATAAGCCCAATGACTGCACACTTTTTTGATTGTTTATTAGGATATTTTCATTCACTTTTGTTCTTTTTGTTCCCATCACCATCATGCCACTAACATTTACTGATGATTTATTTTTTTCTAAAACAGTGTCTTCTGTAAACATTAAATGATACCCATAACGCCCATGCGATATATCATTATCATAAACTTGTGTATGATTACTACTTTCAATATACATACCATCTCTGATATGCTTTATTTTCGTCTCAAAAATTTTATTATTATCTGACTTCCATAAATCAATACCATGCTGACGTTCGCTAATTGGATTTGATTTTTTTCCAATTATTTTAATTTTCGATAACTCATTATCATGTGCATCATCTAACCTAATTCCAAATTGGCTTGTGTTTATTTCTAAGTTTTTTAACGTATTATTATTTCCATTTACTAAGATTGCTGTCGACGCCTCTGCTTCACTTTTATAATCAAATGATACATTTTCGATTGTTACATCATTTGCTTCAATCGAAATAATTGGGGCTTGAGTACTTGATGTAAGAATTACATTATCGCTTCCAATTAAATGAATCGGTTTTGTAATTGAAACACTCTCATTATAAGTTCCTGCAGCAAGTTTAATCACTTCACCACGACGTGCTGAATCAATTTGCTCTTGTATCGATTGATCTTTCGCCCCGAAAACTTCGGGAAATACTAAGATAAATATAAAGCTAGAAAATAAAATTAGGATGATTCTTTTTATATAAAGTTCCTCCTTTCAATTAATCTAGATTTATCTTACTAACTTTCATTATAACTGTAAAAAAGGTAAAAAAAAGAACTATTTATAACATTTTTGTGACATGTTAATGTAATATGTTATATTATAACAAAAACAAACAAGTTCAGATGGGTTCTACTTTATGACTTCTTCTAACAATTCAATCACATGCGATATAAACCATTCAAATCAACACTCATTATCTATACCTTATTTTAAGGAGGTAATTAAAATAACTAAAAAAATTATTTATGGCTTAATCGGTGGGATTGTCATTGCATTCATTGGTTTAATTGTTGGTAGATTTATTGGAGTAAATATTGGTGGAGATTACTTTCCACACTTTCAATTTATGGGTGGTAATGGGTATGAAGCGACTGGCTATTTAGGTGGTTCGATTGGTGTCTATAGTCGGGATGGTGATTGATGTTTTTATCGGCGTTAAATTTTCAAATAAAAGCAAAAAAATTTAATTGTTTTTTTAAATAGAAAGACAGAGCTCACTAAATTTTTTTTAGTGAGCTCTGTCTTTCATAAATTATTTATTAACACGTTCACGTAATTCACGTTTTAGAAATTTACCTACAGATGTTTTTGGAATCTCTTCCATAAAGATAATCTCATCTGGTAACCACCATTTAGCAAATTGTGGCTCTAAGAATTCAAATATCTCTTCTTTGGTTGCTGTTTGATTTGGTTTTAATACAACACATGCAATTGGACGCTCTTGCCATTTATCATCTGGAACAGCAATGACAGCCGCTTCAAAAATAGCTGGGTGAGCCATCAGTGTATTTTCTAAATCAACAGAAGAAATCCACTCACCACCACTCTTAATTAAATCACCCATCCGGTCGACAATTTTAATTGATCCTTCTTGATCAATTGTGACAACATCTCCTGTATACAACCAACCATCTTTAAAAGCATCTTTGGTCCGGTCATCATTATAGTATTCATCAGCAATCCATGGACCTCTAACAAGTAATTCACCCATCTCTTCACCATCTGCTTTAATTTCATTTCCATCATCATTAACCACTTTTATATCGAGTCCAGGGACAACTAAACCTTGACGTGCTCTAATTTCTAAACGTTCTTCTTCTGGTAAATCCATTTGATAACTCTTCAAGCGTGCAATTGTAACAATCGGTGTTGTTTCAGTCATCCCGTAAGCATGAATAAATGGAATATTAAACTTCGATTCATAAGAACGAATCATCCCTTTTGGCGCAGCTGATCCTCCACACAATATCGCACGTAAATGACTTGTATCATATGACTTACTTTCTAACTCTTGTAATAATCCAAGCCAAATGGTCGGCACACCTGCACTAATCGTCACTTGATATTTTTCTATCATTTCAGCAATGATTTTGGGTGTCATCATGGGTCCGGGCATTACTTGGTTTGCACCTAGCATGACAGAAACAAATGGCATCCCCCAAGCATTAGCATGAAACATTGGTACTACCGGCATCACACTATCTGATTCTGATATTGCTGCTGTATCCGTCATACTTAATGCCATACTATGCAAAACAATCCCGCGATGCGTATAAACAACCCCTTTAGGTTTTCCTGTTGTTGCCGATGTATAACACATCCCTGCTGGATCATTTTCATCAATATCTTTAGCATATTCATATGTTTCATCCCCATCAGCAACAAGTTGCTCATAAGAATAAAGTGGTTCAAGCGTTGATTCTGGTAATTCTTTGTCATCACTCATAACAATAAATGCTTTTACAGTCGGTATTTCATCTTTTACTTGTTCAATTAAAGGTAATAAATCAACATCAATCAGTAAGACTTTATCTTCAGCATGATTAATAATATAAATGAGATGTTCAGCTGCAAGTCGAATATTTATCGTATGCAAAACAGCTCCCATCGATGGGGCCGCAAAGTAAACTTCTAAATGACGATGATGATTCCAAGCAAATGTACCCACTCGATCGCCTTTTTCAATGCCTATCTTTTCTAAAGCACTTGCTAAAGCACGTGTTCGCTTACCAATTTCTGCATAAGAAAAATGGTGGATGCCTGTATGTGTCCGTGAAATGACTTCTTTTTTAGAAAAGTACTTTTCTGCTCTTTCTATTAATGAAACAAGTGTTAATGGTGTGTCCATCATTAGTCATTCAACTCCCTTTGTCGATTTTTAATTCGCTAGGTAGATTTTCGTTTTACCTTTTAAAACAACTTCTTTTGTTTGATTATAAATATTTATTTTAAAAACAATTAATCCTCTTTTACCATCAGTCGATTCTTTTTTATCATGTACCGTAAATTCACCAACTAATTCATCACCTGGTCGCACTGGTTTTGACCAGTTTAGTTCTGCACCCACACCACCTAAGCACTCTTTGCCTAAGATATCCATCTTAATCCACTCTGCCCAAACAACACTTAATGTTTGGAAGCCTGATGCAATGAGTGAACCATATGGACTTTCTTTTGCTAACGTTTCATCCGTATGAAAATATTGAGGATCATATTGTTTAGCAAATTCAATAATTGCTTGTTTAGTTAATGTCACTTTAGGCGTAGTAAAGTCATCGCCCACATTAAATGCGTTAAATTTCATAACATACTCCTTTCTTTAAATTTGATGAACAGGCTTTTTTTCGTTTAATCCCTCACGAATTTTATATTTTAATATCTTTCCTGAGGTATTACGTAAAATAGCTGATTCCTCATAATAAATCCGTGGTATTTTAAATTTCGCCAGACGTTCTTGCGCAAATTTAAATAACGCATCATAATCAATTGCTTCACCTTGTTTTGGAACGACTATAGCAACAGGCTGTTCACCCATTACTTCATGCGGTATTCCAACTATAGCAATTTCTAATATAGCAGGATATTCATACAAAACATTTTCAACTTCGGTTGAATAAATATTTTCTCCACCTGAAATAATGACATCTTTTTTTCGGTCAACAAGTGTTAAAATACCTGCTTCATCCATTGTTGCTAAGTCGCCTGTATATAACCAGCCATCCTGAAAAGTTTCAGCGGTTTCTTTTGGATTATTATAATATTCTTTCATCATCATTTCACTACGAAGAATAAATTCACCTACTTCATTTGGGGAAACATCTTCACCTGATTCATTAACGACTCTCACTTCAGTACTTAACTTAGGTATGCCGCCTGCTCCAGCATATTTTTTGTGTTGTTCTGGGTTTAAATAAACACCGCCCGGTCCGCCTTCTGTTAAACCACAAAGGTTATAAATTTGATCATTTTTAAACAACACCTTGATTTGATTAATTAATGACACTGGCATAGGTGCGGTTCCATACCCATAACGTTTAATCGATGATAAATCATAATCTTTATTATTTGGAACTTGAAGTAAATAGTTGTACATCGTTGGAATCCCAAAAAAGAGACTTATTTTTTCTTCTTCAATTGTCTTTAATACTTGAACAGGATCAAATTGCTGATGAATAATTTGTGTAGCACCAATAAATGTCGCTGAAATTAAAAATAAATTAAGTTGTGCTGAATGAAACAAAGGAGCTAAATGCAAAATATTATCGTCTGGATCAATTTTAAAAATCAAACTCGTATGAATACCAACATGTAAGACACGATGATGATCGAATAATGCCCCTTTGGGATTTCCTGTTGTACCTGATGTATAAAGGATTTCAGCATCATCCCATTCATTTACGATTACATCTGGTTCCTCTATATCATCCAGCATAATAGTTTTGAATGTATCTTGTTCTTTTAATAATAGTTCTTTTGAAACAAGTAATTTAATCGCTTCGTTAGATGTGATAGCGTTTTCAATTATTTCAGCATAAACAGGATCAAAAAAGAGACAAACCATATCTGAATCTTCAATAATATAACGTACTTCACGACTCATTAACCGATAATTAATCGGAACAGCAACAGCACCAACTTTCATAATCGCGTAAAATGAAATAACGAATAAGTCAGAGTTTTGCATCATCAATCCAACTTTATCACTTTTTTTAATTCCCTGAGCAATCAAACCATTGGCAAGACGGTTCACTTCTTCATTTAATTCACGATACGTATAAGTCTGGTCTTCAAACTTTACAGCAATTTTATTAGGTGTTCGGTTAGCATTTCTTTGTAATGTTAAACCAATGTCCAATTTTATCCCTCCGCTGATTTATTTGAACAAACCTAGCTTCAAATACTACTTATTTGATTGTTGGATTTTTATTTAATTGTGGTGCCAATGATCTTATTTCTCCAGGAGTTTTGGATAGTTTAATCGGAATACCAATCTGTTGCAACTCTCCTAGTTGTTCATCAAAGATTGTTTCAATCATCTCACGTGCGATTACTTGTGGATCGTTAACCATTTCTTCTAATGTATTTACTGGTGAGACACAAGCTTCAATATTCGAAAAGGCATCTACCCATTCAGCTAATGATTTGGTCATGATTACTTTTTGAATGTCTGCTTTTAATTGATGTTGTTTGTGCAGCGGTGCATTTAACAAAGGAATCAAGTCTGTTCGATTAATTGTTGTACAAAAATTAACCCAGAATTTCTCCTCAACCGCTCCGACTGCTAAATAACGCTCATCTTTCGTTTGGTAGATATTGTAATTTGCATAACCTCCATCTAATAACTGGCTCCCTCGTTTTGGTAAGTTACCTGAGGTTAAATAATCTGGTAAAACTGTTTGGAGAAGCGAGATCACACCATCCATCATACTTATATCGACATATTGCCCTTCACCAGTTTTCTGACGATGAATTAAACTCATTAAAATACCGACTGTGGCTGGTAATGCACCTCCGGCAATATCTGCTATAGTTGTCCCTGGTACAACCGGATCCCCATCACGTGGTCCCATTAAATCAAGTAAACCCGCATAGCTCAAGTAGTTAAGATCATGTCCCGGTAAATCTTTATACGGCCCTGTTTGACCATACCCCGTAATTGCACAATAAATTAATTCAGGACGTCTTTTCTTTAAAGTAGCATAATCAAGACCTAATTTTTCCATCACACCCGGACGAAAGGATTCAATTAACACATCTGTTTCATCCACTAATTTTAAGAGTGCTTCTTTGCCAGATTTTGTTTTTAAATCTAATGTCACACTTTGTTTATTCCGATTTAAAGAATTAAAAAAAGCACTTGATCCCCCTG
This sequence comes from Pseudogracilibacillus sp., assembly GCA_035301085.1. GTDB lineage: Bacteria > Bacillota > Bacilli > Bacillales > Amphibacillaceae > Pseudogracilibacillus. Next base: position 245,276 of record DATGUU010000087.1, read on the forward strand.
ATGATTTCGGACCTATAAACCGTGCGTAATCACCTAAACCAGGTTGCTCTACTTTAGTAACCTCAGCACCAAAATCAGCAAGCAACATCGTACAATAAGGCCCTGGTAACAATCGAGTTAAATCAAGTACACGAATTGACTTTAGCGGCAAGATAAACCCTCCTTTCAAACTTTTAATCTAAACGTTCAATAATCGTCGCATTTGCCATCCCAAAACCTTCACACATTGTTTGTAAACCGTAACGTCCACCTGTTCGCTCCAGTTCATGCATCATCGAAATCATTAAGCGAGCTCCACTCCCACCTAATGGATGACCTAAAGCAATGGCACCACCATTGGGATTTAACTTTTTAGGATCCGCTCCTGTTTCTTTTAACCAAGCTAATGGCACAGGTGCAAAGGCTTCATTAACTTCAAATACATCAATCTCATCAATCGATAAATTTGCTTTTTTCAAAACTTTTTCTGTCGCTGGAATCGGTCCGGTTAACATCAAGGTTGGATCTGACCCCACTACAGTTCTTGCAAGTACTCTAAAGCGTGGTTTAAGGTTTAATTCTTTTGCTTTTGTTTCTGACATTAATAAAAGTGCCCCTGCACCATCACTCATTTGACTTGAATTTCCTGCCGTAATTAACCCATCTTTTTTAAAGACCGGCTTTAAGCCAGATAATGCTTCAAGTGACGTATCTGCTCTTGGTCCTTCATCTTCAGTAACCACTTTTGTTTTCCCATTCGTAAGCGTTATTTCTAAAGGCATAATTTCATGTTTAAAATAACCCTGCTCCTGGGCATAAACAGCTCGCTTGTGACTTTCTAATGATAATTCATCTAAATCTTCTCGCGTATGTCCCCATTTTTCAGCAATCAATTCTGCAGATATTCCCTGATGAATAATCTCATGTTGATCCGTTAAGCTTTTACTATTGCCCACATCTTCGCCATGTTCATTTTTTCGATTTGAAAAAATCGGCGCTCGTGTCATACTCTCAACACCACCAGCAACGACAACGTCCATATCCCCACTTAAAATCGCTTGAGCCGCAAAATGAACAGCTTGCTGGCTTGAACCACATTGTCGATCAATTGTTGTGCCTGGTACTTCAACAGGATATCCTGCAATCAGAGCAGCTTGTCTGGCAATGACACCGCCTTGTTCACCTGCTTGTGTAACACAACCATAAATAACATCATCAATCTCACTTGGATCAATCTGTGTACGTTTAATTAATTCTCTTAACGGCGCAGCGGCTAAGTCCTCTGCTCGTATATCACTTAAAGCACCTCCTAGCCTTCCAACAGGTGTTCGAATCGCATCAACAATTACTACATTATCCATAATTAACCTTCATCCCCTCTCACTTAATTATGTTCATTTAATTTAAGCCCATTTTACCAGCTATAATCACTTTCATAATTTCATTTGATCCTGCGTAAATCGATGACACAGCAACATCTCGGTAGCGTTTAGCAACTTCATATTCTTCCATGTAACCATAACCACCATGGAGTTGCATACACTCAGCAGCTACTTTCTTAACTAAATCAGTCACCCACCATTTAGCCATCGATACTTCTGTTACAATATCTTTTTTATCCATATGTTCATTAATTAATCGGTCAACAAATGTTCGACCAATAGTAATTTCTGTTTGTAATTCAGCAAGCTTAAATTGTGTATTTTGGAACTGACTAATTTGTTTACCAAATGCTTTTCTTTCAGTAACGTAAGCTATCGTTTTTTCTAAAATTAACTCAGCACTTGCTATACTTTGAATTGTTACCATTAAGCGTTCTTGTTGCAAGTGTTGCATTAAATAATAGAACCCTTTATTTTCTTCACCTAATAAATTCTCTTTAGGGACACGCACATCATTAAATATCAGTTCACATGTATCACTTTCATGTTGACCGACTTTATTTAATTTTTTCCCTTTTGTAAAACCTGATGTTCCAGCTTCGACAACGATTAAACTAATACCACGGTGAGCCGGTTCTACTTTAGGGTCTGTTTTACAAACAACAATGGCAATATCAGAAGTGTAACCATTCGTAATAAATGTTTTTTCACCATTAATAATATAATCATCACCATCTTTAATTGCTGTTGTTGAAATAGCTGCTAAGTCAGAACCTGTATTGGGCTCTGTCATAGCAATTGCAGAAATTAATTCACCTGTCGTTGCTTTTTTCATCCATTTTTCTTTTTGTGCTTTTGTCCCCAATGACTCAATATAAGGCATAACAATGTCATTATGTAAGCCGACACCAATTAAACCGACACTCACCCGGTCAAATTCTTCAGAAGAAATAACGGAAAAACCAAAATCTGTATTTAATCCGCCATAAGCTTCGTCAAATTGGGGACATAAAAAACCATTTTCACCAAGTTTTTTCCAAAATGAGCGGGGTATTTCTTTATTTTTTTCCCACTCATGAATATAAGGCACAGCTTCTTTTTCTAAAAAGGCACGTAAAGCCTTACGATACATTTCATGTTCTTCTGTTATATAACTACGCTTCATTATCACTCACTCCAATTTTTAATTCGATACTTTTTATTTCGGTTGCATTCTAATCGCACCATCTAGTCTGATTGTTTCTCCATTTAACATAGGGTTTTCAACAATACTTTGGACGAGTTGTGCGTATTCCTTAGGATAACCAAGACGTGGTGGGAATGGTGTCATTTTACCTAGAGCTTCTCTAGCCTTTTCAGGTAAACTTTCAAATAATGGTGTTTCAAATAGACCTGGTGCGATCGTCATCACGCGAATGTTTCGGTTTGATAAGTCTCTTGCAATCGGTAAAGTCATACCGACAACACCACCCTTTGATGCACTATAAGCGACTTGACCAATTTGGCCATCAAATGCTGCAACAGACGCCGTATTTACGATCACGCCTCGTTCATTTTCATCGTTCACTTCGTTTTCAACCATACGTTCTGCCGTCAAACGAATCGTATTAAAAGTACCAATTAAATTAATTTCTATTACTTTAGTAAATGCATCTAACTGATGCGCACCTTCTCTGCCAACTGTTCGCTCTGCAATTGCAATCCCTGCACAATTTACGAGCGCATTCACTTTACCAAATGTATCAATTGCTGTATCTAAACCAGCATTAACACTTACTTCACTTGTAACATCAACTTCAACAAATTTTACATTTTCACCTAATTCTTTTGCTAAGTTTTCGCCTCTGTCTGTTTGTAAGTCAAAAATGACTGCCTTACCACCTTGATTGATAATATTTCTAACCGTTGCTTCACCAAGACCTGATGCGCCACCTGTTACTACTGCTACTGTTTCTGTTAATTTCATTTAAATACTCCTCCTTGTAAGCGTATACATTTTTAATATTATTTTTTTACGATTCGCATCGTATAATCAGTTACTAACTGTGCGAAAGCCTCTATACTCAGAGCACCTTCTTCTGAATACCATTGTGTCACCCAGTTCATTGCACCGAGTAAAACATTTCTTGCTACTGGAATATTTTCTACTTTAAAATCTCCTGCTTTCACCCCTGCTTCAATCAACTCATCATAACAAGCGGCATATGCTTCGCGTAAATGATATATTTCAGTTAATTGTGTTTCGGAAAAAATTTCAGTAGGATTTGCCATCAGTAAAAAGCCTGCTTTTTCTCTTAAAGAATACTCAATATGTTTACGAATTACACCTGCTAATTTTTCTTCGCTTGTTAACTCTTGTTGATTCACTGATTTAACATTTTCTATACTTTGCTTTAAAATGCGGATTTGACTTTGAAAGACTAAATCTTGTTTTCCTTTAAAATAATAATAAAGCGACCCTTTAGTCATTAATAAATGGTTTGCAATATCTTCCATTGTTGTACCATGATAGCCTTTTTCAGCAAGAACAATTAATGCTGAATTTAAAATTTTATTCTTTTTCTCGGCAGTTTTTCGCTCCATTAAAGACAAGATATTATCTCCTTTCAAAAGTTCTATATTGATTACGGTTTATTCTATAGATTCAATTTTTGAATGTCAAGTCAATTTTTTAATAATTTAATTTTCTTTTGTAAAGAAAAAAGTGTAAACCATTATTTGGCTTACACTTCACTCATCTTGTTTCATATTTACAAAAGGTGTATGAAAATCGAGCTTACCTCTGATTTTTTTAATGTTTGTTCGATTACCTGCTAAATAATCGGCAAAATCAAATGTTACTGGCATCCGGTTACCACCAATTGCAAATAATGCCTTTTTCTCTTGTGGTAAATACGCTGCTGTATGAATCGTTCCAGCAGACGCATCATATTTTTCAGAAAAAATGGCTTGATCACGATTATTTAATAACTGATAAGCTTTGATTAAATCTAAATCATCACTATTTTGCTGTTCTATCGCTTGTTGTCTCTGGATTGATTCTTGCGTCCGGTAGCGATTTTCTTCAGTTAATACTTCAAAATGATTGGTACTTATATTAGATTTTCTAGCAACAACTCTCCGTGCTGATGCTTCGACAACATATGTTTCACCACTTAAGTCTGTTAATACATAACTAAATGTCGTTCGGTGAGGGATTTCTTTTAATAAATCAATCGCTTCTTGTACAGTCGCACATGTTTCTAAAATGATTCGACCAATCATATTACATAAAAATCCATCAGCAGAACCGACTCTATTAACAAAATTATAACCCATGGCTAAGCCTTTTTGATTTAAGCCATCTGTTCTGCCGGTAATTTGCATCGAAGGACCAATCGTTGCATAGCCTGAATCTGTTGGCTGATAAATGACATATCTGCCTTCATAATAACCCGGGTGACTATCATAATTGCGTACCATGAATTCAGAACCTGTTAAAATCGAACAACCACTACGAGCATACTCAATATAATAACCACCAAATTCACGATAGGCATCTTCAATCGGCCAATTTAATGCATCAGCAAGCCCTTGTAATTCATCTAACATGCTCGGGATAAATGTTAAAAAGTATTCTTTTGCTGTTTTAATATCTATAATAAAATGACGTTTTCTTTGAGATTCCCATTGTCTTTTTCGATTTATCAGAATAGATGAATTTTTTAATAATTCACCTTGCATATAACCAAAATCATAATGGCTCCCTGTAAATTGAATCACATCACTATAATATTGATTCATCTCACTTATCTCCTTAATCTTAAATAAGCATATCCTTATCCATTTTAGCATGGATAGTGGTCGTGAGATAGATTGCTGCTTTTAACCATAAAAAAAGCCTGTCTGAAACCAGACAAACTTTTAGTGTGCCGTTATTTTTCTAAAGCAAGCTTAATATGGGCTAAGTGATGTTCTTCATGCCACGACAATTTCAACATTTTTGTGCCGACTGAAATGATACCATTTTTTTGGTGAATAAATGTCCGCTTTAGTTGTTCTTCTGTTAATGTTTTTCCTAAAGCATTAATGCGTAGATTTAACCCCTCAAGGATTAGGATCGAAGCTTCAACAGGTAATTCTGTATCAGGCTCTACAGCCCATTTATCTTGAATGAAGTTAGGTGCGGTTGGTTGATCATCTGTTAAAGCAATTTTTAATCGTTGATACATATTTAATTGAGAATCTGCAATATGATGGACAAGTTGACGCACATTCCAACTCCCTTCACGGTAAGTTTTATTTAAGTCTTCTTCTGTTAAATGATCAACTGTTTCTCTTAATCTTTTGGTGTAGTTTTCAATTTTAGCTAATGATTGTGCAACATCATTTAATGTCACTGTTTCTGGAACGTCTAATGGACCGATTGGAAATTTAACATTCATTACTAAATTCACCTCTTTTTTAATCTATTTACTTACTACCAAAACTGTTTCATTAACAATACCATAAGTTCCTCTTCATATTAACCTTTTAGAGAGATTTGTTACTAATTTTCTGAATATTCATTCTCTTTTATGGAATAAAATGCTATTATGGTTTCTAAAGGGGGCAGTAATTTATGAAGTTAACCAAGACGTTAGTTACCGGACTTGTTTTCATAATGCTACTTGTGAGTTGTTCAAATAAAGCGTTTGACGATGCGATGGCAAATGGCAAGGCTGCACTTGAAAATGAAGCATTTGCTAAAGCCGAACTATCTTTTGAAGACGCCCTCAAACATAATTCAAATGACGAAGAAGCTAAACGATTACTTAAACAAACAAAACAAATCATTGAAGCAGAAAAACTACTTGATAATGGGCGTTTAAAAGACGCTAAAGTAGCATACCAAGAAGCACGAATGGATAAGGGTTCACCACATATAAATACGCATGCTAAACATCAATTAAGTGAAATCAATCAAGTTACTAACAAATATGAAGAAATAGCTGCTAAACTTGATGAGATTGAACAACTTAAAACTGAACAAAAATATGAAGAATCACTTGCACTCGTTGAGCAAACCATCCAAACAGATTTAAGTCATCAAGCACTAAAACCGTTAAATGATAAGCTAACCGATTTACAAGTGGAACTTGAAATTGCGATTAAAGAATCTGAAGAAAATGCAAAAAAACAAGCGCTTATTAATCAAACAACTGGTTACTGGCAATATATCGATAATGAATTTGAATTTTGTGAATTTACAAGCGATCATTTCGTATGTGCAGTTGCTGCAAGTGATATATATTTTTACAATTGGATTTCTGAGTGGGATGTAAACCTTACAACTCAAACTGTGACGATTACAACTGATATTGGCTCAACCGGTACTATCCATTTTCCCCATGAAGACCTTTTAACCTTTGGTGAAGATAATTACCGACGTGTCAGTGAAAGTGAAGTCAGACAAAAACTGGCTGAGATAGGTATTGATGATGTGGATGAATTTTTTAATATTCATCGCTATGAAGAATGGGATAATGAACATGATTTAATCATTTAAAACAGCCGCTAAGTTTATGACAAGCTTAGCGGTTGTTTTTTAGTTGATTATTTAATTAGAGAAAAGTGTGGCACGACTTCTTCTGACAATTCAGCAATCACTTCTTTGACAGGTCGTTTTGAAAACTTTACATTTAAAATCACATGATTCACACCGATAGCTTCTAGTGCAGTTAAATAAGCAATTAAATATTTGCGACCACTGCGAAAACCTAAATGGATTGGTGAAGGGGCTTCTTCAGGATCACTTGCTAAATCGATATAAAGTGACTGAGCGAATGGTTTAAAGTAGTCTGTTAATAAACGAAAACTTTCGACAATTTTTCTTTGTTCATCTGGATTTCTCGGAAAGCTTAACCAACCATCGCCATGTTCTGCAATCCATTCTAACGACTGAGCAGCATGCCCCGTAATTAACATAGGAATATCGCCTTCTTTTGGTTTAGGAATAAATTCAGCTCCACTTAAATTAACCCGGTCTGTCTGAATTTCTGGATGCGACTGACTCCAGACAGCTCTCATCACGTTAAATGACTCTCTAAATAATTCCCCACGCTCACTTCTATTTTTTCGGTAAGCAGTAAATTCAACCGGACGATCACCAGTTGCGACACCAAATAATAAGCGTTGATTCGAGATTAAATCAAGAGATGCAGCTGATTTGGCGACATCTAATGGATGACGAAAACTTGTAATCACACTTCCTGTCCCTAAGGCGATTTTTTCTGTATGAGAAGCTACATAACTTAAAAACACCCACGGATCATATATTTGCCCAACGTCACCAAAAAATGGATCATTTAATGGAATATCTCTTACAAACAATGAAGCAAAACCTCCTGCTTCAACTTGTTTTGCTAATTTCATCTGTTCTGTTAGATCCATAATCGGTGTACTACCCTCATAAGCTTCAAGCGGGAAAAATAATCCCAGTGTTAATTTATTTTCTTTAAACGTTTGAGTATAGCCTTGATGATTAATAAACGGCATTATTTAACCTTCTTTCATAATAAATTTTACTTTTAAACATCCTACTTGCTACTCTATCAAATATTCACTAATTAAAAAACGACTTGCTTTAAGTAAATATGATAAAAGAGATTGTATCTATTAATTATTTTTGTTATATTTATTTTAACACTACTTTGCATAACAAGATAGGTGGTTAAATATGAATCTACGTAGTCAATTATTAAAAGGGATATTAGAAGGATGTATTTTAGCCATTATTAAACAAGGTCCGACTTATGGCTACGAATTATCGATTAAGTTAAATGAATTTGGTTTAACAGATATTAGTGAGGGATCAATTTATCCAATTTTATTAAGACTCCAAAAAGATGATTTAATTAAAGGCAAAATGAAAGCTTCATCTGCTGGACCAAAACGAAAGTATTACTATTTAACCTCTGCGGGTGATGCAGCATTGACTAAATTTATTGAACACTGGGAACATCTTAAACAACCAGTCGATTTGATTTTAAAAGGAGGCAAAAAGAAATGACCGTCAAAGAACTCATTGCACTTAATAATGAAAAACAAGCTGAATTAAATGAAGCTAACAAAGAAGATTATGAAGCAATCCTCATCTATATTCGATTAAACTCAACTAAATCCGAACGACAGACTGAAGAAATTCTTCTCGAATTACTCGAACACATTATACTCAGTCAACAAGATGGCAAAACAGTGCGCGATATTTTTGGTGATGATTTAGAGGCTTATGCTAAAGAAATCATTGATGAAATCCCTAAAGAAACACGCAAAAAACAATTAAAATTTGGGATGCGTCTGATTTTTATATTTCTAGCAGTATTTAGTTTTTCACGTGGTGTCATTGATATTGGCTTATATTATTTATTTGATTTTGGTGAGATTGAACATATTTATTATCTTGGATCAAGTCTCACAATTATTTTAATTGATATTGTCATTGCTTTACTTGGTATCATGCTGATTCTTTATTGGTTTAAAATAACTTTATTTCAATATAAACACCACTCAAGCATTAGACAAATCATTGAATTATCACTCATTATGTCAGGATTGCTCGCTTTATTTATATTAGTTGCTTATTTCATGCCTGACTTTGGAACACCACTTATCATTTCAAGCTTTGTATTTTTACCGCTTGGTCTTGGTTTATACATGTTAACATTTTTATTTAAAAACAAACACACTGATTCAGATTAATCAGTGTGTTTGTGCTGTTTTAAATAATCGTGTGAAAAAATAGCCACTTCAATAATTAGAGCAAGTAATACTACCCAGGCCCAAATAACTAAAAGATGTGATTGAAGGTTTGGATACAAGGAATAAGCAGGATTTTCGAGTACTAAGAATGTAAAGACATAAAACATTCCAAAGGTAAAATTACGCGACCATTGTGAGACATGATAAACACACAGGCCTTGTTTAACACCAAAGGTATTAATTCGCTGTTTAGCTCGCAGTAGTTCAATCATTTCAACGATGACAATTAAAATAAATGTTATTAGCCATAATGTTTGCACAATAAATGGAGAAAATGTTTCGGTCGTGCCAAGTAAAAAAATACCAAGCGCCATAATTATGGCAGCTGAAGCGGTGTCAATCATTTTTTAGATTCTTGGGTATACATGATGGACACGACCATTCTCAGATAAAAATAAAAAACTTACAATCATCTATCTTTTAAGCTAGATGATTGTAAGCTTTTTATCTGTTACTTATTTAATTTCAATGACGATTTTACCTTTTGCATGATGGGTCGCACTCAAGTCATGTGCTTTTCGTAAACCTTCTTCAGTCAATGGGTACGTATGACCAATATTTGCTTTCACTTTGCCTTCTTCCATTAACTGACCTAACTCAGCTAATTGTGCACCATTTGGGTTTAACCAAAGCGATTCTGCAGTAATCCCATACTCTTTTGCTTTATCTGCATCTGGTTGACCAGCAATTGATACAAGACGACCACCTTCTTTAACAATTTCATAACTTTTGTCTAAAATGTCGCCACCCATTGTATCTACAACTAAATCAACTTTACTCACAACTTCTTCAAAGTTCGTTGTTTGATAATTAATAAATTCATCAACACCTAGTTCTTTTAAGAATGTTTCGTTTTTCCCACTTGCTGTTGAAATAACATAGGCACCAAAACTTTTAGCAATTTGAATCGCAAAACTTCCCACACCACCTGACCCTGCTTGAACAAAGACTTTATCACCAGATTTAATTTGGCCAAAATCAACAAGACATTGCCAAGCAGTTAAACCAGCAAGGGGTACTGAAGCCGCTTCTTGGTAGCTTAAGTTTTTTGGTTTTAAAGCAACTAACTCTTCATCAACCGCAACATATTCAGCATAGGTTCCGTTTTCCATCGCTGGACGCGCAAAGACTTCATCACCCACTTTGAATCTTGTCACATCTTTACCCACTTCACTAACAACACCTGCTGCGTCCCAACCTAAAATAGCCGGGAATTCAAATGGAATTGCATCTTTCAGATAACCAGCACGTAACTTCCAATCAATCGGGTTAATTGATGTTGCATGCATTTCAATTAAAACTTGATTATCTTCAGGTTCTGGTATGGGTAATTCTTTTTCAATTAATTCTTTTGATTCACCATATTGTTCAATTACGATTGCTTTCATGTTTCATACTCTCCTTTTTATGCTATATTAATTGTATACCACTCTAACAAAAGGTATACATATACTTACTCAACATGTTTTAAGCTCATCCAAGATAGGAACGATAAAATAAGGGGGTGTTTTAGATGAGTGTTGTTTCAATCACAGGTGCCATGATTATTATTATTATGTGGTTAACACTTATTGAATTTGATAATTATACTGAAGCAGAACGAACAAGAATTATTCAAAAAATTAAACGAACACCTGCTTATTTAATAACTGTGTTTTTAATGCCTCTAGGCATTGTGATTAACACAATAGGAAATTTCTCAAATTCTTTTTTACTCGCAACATTTGGTTCTGTGTTAATTTTTTTACAAGCCATTATTATTGCCGCTTTATTTTGGAACCGAAAACGTTGGAAGAGCCTTGTTCTTTTCATTATTGTCGGCTTAGCCATTTTAATTTACTACTATTTAATTTATCTAAATAAGTCATAAATTGTATTAAAGTCTTTTACCATTTCAATATCAAGTGCCGTGACACCTTTAGCCCGCCATGAAGACATTTCAAGTGCAACTTTTTTATAATATATTTTTATAATTGGATGGTGTTGTCGCTTTTCTGAATACTCGGCAATCCTCTTAGCAAAATTCACACCATCCAGATAAGTTTCAAATAGATATTGACGCCCGATCCATTGTTCATCGACTTGTTTCCAATCCGGTAAACCATCCAAGGCTTTTCTGAGTTCTGCTTCATTTAATGGTATCATTTGATAATCATCTTCTGTTTGATATTCTTTCATGGTTAATCCCCCCACTTACACTTTACCCTTTCAATCAGAAATTAATCAGTTTGTAATTTCTCACTAATATATTCTTTCAAATAAAAAAGATTAGTCTAAAACTAAGAATATCATTAGTTTTAGACTAATCAATTATTACTTAAAACTAGTTTACTAAAAGCTAATTTACATTGACAGTCGTTGATGGGAGCGACTTGTCCAATATGGGATTTAACCTGATTTTGTTTCATTTTATCCCCTATTCTAAATAACTTTTTAAACTAATTTACTTAAAGCCACTTGAAGATTTTATCCTTCAACACCGACAGCTTCAGTTTGATTAATACCTTTTTATTTTCACTTTATTTTATTTCTGGTAGGTTCTTCAAACGAAAAACCGTCAAGCGATTAGTGCGGCCGCTTTTTTATAAGTGTCACTCTGATTCTTTTCCTGCACTATCAATTTCCAACCTAGGATTAAAGGAAATTCATCCAACAGTACTTTCTTAAACACATCACACGTTAATCAATTGCTAAATTGATTTGTTTGCATTTCATGCAGTTCTTAATTACCTTACAATACTGGTTTGTTGTCTTTTTTCTAAACACTTTTGCTTAAACCATATTGTTCAATAACGACTGTCATCTTGATAAGAAATGCTCCCACTTTGGTACTACTTAGTATATACCCGCAAATTTAAAAGCTAAACATATTTTTAAAAAGTTTTTTATTTTTTTTATTTATTCAAGATTTTAGTCAAAATACTCACCAATTTTATCAAATTCACGGCAGTTATTAATACATGTGAAGCTTCTTGAGTTTGAAAAGGCACTAACGCGCGTGAGTGAAATGTATAGTGCATCTAACATGTGTTTCCACTGTTTCGTTTCATTTTCAATTCCTTCTAGCAGTAAAATGACATGTGAGCTTTCCCACCCTTTATAGCTATGATAACTCGCCACTTTTAAGCGGTCTTTATCTGGTTGGAACATCCACTTTTCATTTCTTCGGTTACTTTCAGGATCTGTTTTATTTACGTCATAAACATGAGAAACTTTCCATGCGGAATCTTCAAATGCCTTAACGACATTAATCCCTGTTTCTTCATTCATGGTAATGATCGTAATGTCTTTTGCTGTACTCACGTTCTTTTCAAGGATTGTATTTATTTTTTCTTGAATTAACGGAATTCTATTTGCATTAAGATCAACATTTTGCCAGTCAATATCGGTAAACAAATCAATTTGTTCACTTGTCGCATTGAGTCGTTTTTCAATACCAAAGACATCACTTAAACGGTCAATTTGATGAACAATCCCATTTGGTAAACGATGCGTGATTGATAAGTGACCAACTTGACCTTTAAAACCAATCCCAGCAATTTCCTCAGGATCTTTAATCCAGACACCTTGGTCTTCATACATGCTTTGGGCTTCATCATACATCACTAGTAACTCACCTTGTTCAGTATAGATGTTTTTTAAAAAGCGCAACCAATCACCTGAGAAATCTTGCCCTTCATCAATAAATATTGAATCAAATTGTAAGTGATTTAAAAAGTCAGTTTGGACTTTTTCTAACACTGCTTCCATCGCCCATTTTGGATATGTTTCAACACTCGATCCAGGTACATTAAGACCAAGTTCAGTAATTAATACTTTTAAAAAGCCGTGAAAATGCGCAATTGTTAAATGACTTTTTAGTAATGTAGAATCATTACCGACAAACTGCTGATTACACAAATCACGGAGATAATGTCTTAATGTTATATTATAAGTAAGGACTAACACACGTTCACCACGCGTAATCGCATCAGCTGCTTTTGTTGCAATGACAGCTGTTTTACCAGACCCAGCAACACCACCCCACCGACGAATACTCCCTTTTTGAACAGGTACAAGTCGATATTGTTCTGGAGTTAGCGTTAAGCGACGTTTATAGTGACGTGTCTCTGTACTCGGATGTAACAGTTCAGATAGATTGGCTACAAGGTGTTGAAGCGATTTTTCTGGTCCACGCGTAAATTTTGATCGATCAATAAAGAGACTAGATGGAAAGCGGTCATCATCTCTTTTCGATTGATCATTTGTTAACTCATCTAAATCTTTTTTTGTCCAGATAAGACAGGTGCTTGGATCAACTTCGCCAACAAAATTTAAAGCATCTGCTCGTGACGCATGATGAAAATAAACAATTGGTGTCATCATATCAAATGCTTGTTTACCATAACTTTCGACCGCTTCGAGAAATGAATCGAGTTCATATTTTAAAATTAAATTTTTGTAGCTTGTGATTTGTTTCACGGGATTATCTGTATAATAGTTATCTGTTGCTCCTTTAACCTGGCTATTACTTAAATAATCAGGTGCTTCTAATGACCAATCTCTTACTTCAATTAATAAAATACCTTTTTGCGGATGCGCTAAGATAAAGTCAGGACGCATTGAATTAAGATGAGGCTTTTCATATAATGTCCAGCCTGCAAATCGCTTGGACTGTTTAATTTTTTCAATTATGTATGTTTCACTTTTAGTTAATTTATTTTTAGTTGATTGAATGGTTGTGACTGATTTTTTCATCAATGACACTCCTTTATCGTAAAATACTGATGATTTAAAATAATCTTATTACTCTAAGTATATACTATCACAGCTAATTTATAAATCTGTTGATAAATTTCTCTTTTGATAGATTAGATTAGAAATATCCTTTATACTAATAGTATAAGACTGGAGGAATGAAGATGTTCCAGAAAGAAATTAGACATTCTAAACGTTACCGTGAAATTATTAATGTTATGGTAAAAAATGGTTTAAGTCACCTCTTATATCGGATTGGACTTACTAATCGGAAAATGAGTGATTTAAGTGACGTGGATGAAACTGTTAGTGATAATTTAATTAATCTAGGTTATAAATTAAGAATGGCCTTACAAGAATTAGGGCCGACGTTTATTAAGCTCGGACAAATCGCGAGTACAAGACGTGATATTGTCCCTGCCGCAATAGGAAAAGAACTTGAAAAATTACAAGATGATGTGCAAAGTTTTTCAATTGAAGAAGTGGAAGCAATCTTTCAAGAGGAATTTGGTAAATCGACAGATGAATTGTTTGAATCTTTTTCAAAAGAACCTTTAGCAACAGCATCAATTGGACAAGTTCATATTGCACATCTCTTCTCTGGTGAAGAAGTAGCAATTAAAATCCAACGACCGAATATTAAGCAAACGATGGAAACAGATTTAGATATTCTTTTTCACCTTGGACGCTTAATTGAAGATAAAACAAAATGGGGGAAAAATTACCGCATTCACGATGTCATTAATGAATTTTCAACTTCCTTAAGACATGAACTTGATTATTTAATGGAAGGTCGTAATGCAGAGAATATTAGAAGGCAATACTTCGATGACCGAACGATTCATATTCCGAGGATATATTGGGACTTTACCTCACGCCGGATTCTGACGATGGAGATGGTTCACGGTATTAAGGTAAATCACATTGAAGAGTTAAAAGCAGAAGGTTACAATTTACCTTTAATTGCCGAGCGAATAGCACGATCACTCTTTAGCCAAGTATTAGATTACGGTCTTTTCCATGGAGACCCACACCCTGGCAATATATACATCTTACCAGGCAATGTCGTTTCATATCTTGATTTTGGTATGGTCGGACGCTTAAATGACCAACTAAAATTTCATTTTGCCTCATTAATGATTGCGGTGCAAAAAAATAGCTCTGATGAAATGATTGACGTTTTCCAAGAAATGAATTTGTTAAATAACGTTGAAAATATAGATGTTTTCCGTCGCGATTTGGATAATTTATTTATTAAATATTATGATGCTGCATTGATGGATATTAGTTTAGGGCAGCTACTTATTGATATTTTTGCACTTGCTTATCGTCACCAGGTAGATGTACCAAATGATATTACTGTTTTAGCAAAAGCGATTTTAACAGCTGAAGAAATCATTGAACAATTAGATCCTGAATTTAGTATTATGAAAGCTGTAGAACCCTTTGCGATTAAAATTATGGAAGAACGCTATCACCCAAAAGCCATTTTAAATCGTGCGTTCCAGGAATCTATGGAAGACTTAAAAATACTGCGTAATATACCTAAAGATGTAAAAGAAATGATTTATACAGTTAAAAAAGGCCGCTTAAAACTTAATTTTACAATTGAAGATGCAAATACTTTCTTAAAACGACTCGATAAGATTAGTAACCGGTTATCATTCAGTATTATTCTACTATCCTTTAGTATTTTAATGGTTGGTTTGATTATCGGAACAGCAATAGCTGGAGAGGCAACAATACTATTTAGGCTCCCTATTGTTGAATTGGGAAGTTTAGTTGCAACAGCAATGTTTTTATTTATGCTCTTTGCCATCTTCAGATCAGGCCGAATGTGAAAAATGCCCCGATAAGTTGTTAATATAACAATTTACCGGGGCATTTTATTATTAAAATTCAATTTTCACATCATGTCTACCTTCATAATCATAATCATCATGTGAAAATACACTTAAAACAAACTCAAGTTCTTCTTCCATTTCAGGCAAATCACCTTCATAATTTTCAATAACCATAACAGCATTGGCACGCTTTCCACCTGCAACTGTTTCACTAAAGAAGACCATATCATCAATCATAACGCCATCTGCTGATACTTCATGTGCTTGAACTTCAATTGTGTCCTCTCTTTTATTTTCTATGTCTATATTAATTTCATATCTTTCTTCGTCCCATTCTGGATTATCAATTTTTTTGATGCCCGTTACATTTGCCGATAAATGTTCATTATCTACTAATGTTTGGTCTAGCTCTTGAGAAGCTTCGTCTGTACTTTCATTTTCTTCAGCAGCTGTTTCTTCTACTGTTTCTTCACTACTTTCTTCCGATGTTTCTACAGACTTTACTTCTTTTTCTTCAGACTCTGCACAAGCCCCTAAAACCATCACAAATGAAGCTAATAAAATTAAAAATAATCTGTTCATTTTTATCTAACTCCTTTATTTTAATACATAAAATTATACCATAAATTATTTAAAAATACTTTTTATGGTAAAAATGGTATTTAGTAAGGTTTGTGTGGTTAATATGTATGACTAGTAGAACAAATCCATGATTATCACTATTCTTTTTTGCATTAAAATGTATAGTAAGAGATAAATAGCTTTTCTTAAAATTATAGATTATATGTGCTTATAGTGTAACTTTGATGATAAGGGGATACTCATATGAACGAATATAAACGTAAAAAATCTATTTTGTTAGTGAGTTTGCATCTTTTTTTAGCAGTGGGGGCGATTGGTGGAGGGATCATCCTTCTAATTGATCCAAGTGGAGAACTAGCCGGGATATCTTTACTTTTACTAGATGGATCTCTTTTTAACAGTTATTTTATTCCTGGTTTGATACTGTTTTTGCTACTCGGAATATTACCAATTATCGTAGCAACGGGTTTAATTAAACAATGGGACTCAATCTGGCTGGAAAAATTAAATATTTATAAAACGAAGCATTGGTCGTGGACATTTTCTTTATATATCGGATTTGCGTTAATTATTTGGATTATCATGCAAGTTTTCATTATCAAAACGTTATTTATTTTACAATTTATTTTTATTATGCTCGGAATAATTATTCAAATAGTGACACTTTTACCTCTTGTTCAAAGAAATTATTTAAAAGACACCAAAACACCCCTAAAGTAGTTACTTTAGGGGTTATCTTCTTACTTTTTATACACCTACAAATCCTCTGACTTGTCTTTTTTTAATTTCTTCAGGCCAATTAAGTTTTTCTTTCTGCCACGTTCGGCCTGCATCAATTGAAGTGTAGAACCCTGTATTATTCACTGCATAAAAGACGCCTGGTTCTGACTCATGAGCAAGTAATTGAAGGACTGCTGAGCCGTCTGGTTCAGGTAAACCATCCGAAATTACTTCCCACGGGTTATTGCCTTCTCTTCTGACGAGCACGGTATGTGCTTGGGAAGGTTGATACGAGGTGCGAGCTATTTTCCCGGCTGATGCGATAATGATATCAGGATTACCTGAATCGACTGCAATATTAACCAGGTAGCCATAGGGATCAAGTCCTTCATTAATTGTTTGCCAGGTCTCACCGCCGTCTAAACTTTCTGCATAGCCACCACCAGCCGCTTCATAGATACGTCCTTTGGCTTGCTTTGTCATCGTTAGTTCATGACTATCAAACTGTGACCCTGCTTTGCGGTCTTCCCATGTCCTTCCTTGATCAACACTTTTCATCACGCCGCCAAGCTCAATACCGACATAAATTCGTTCGGAATGATGTAAGTCAGGTTGGATTGTTCGAACGTGATGTGTCTCTGGACGCGGCGGAAAACTCCATGTGGGCTCAGATGGTAAATCAAGTAAGCTTGGGAAGCTTGTCCATGTTTTCCCACCATCTTCTGAGCGGAATAAACCACTTGGTTCTGTCCCTACCCAAACAACATGATAACCATTAATCACTTCGGTTGGACTGATTGTGACACTTAAAATGCGTCGATGTGTAATCCCCTCTCCAGCTGGTTGCCACGTCTTACCATGGTCATCACTAATAAATAAACCATCATCAAATGTCCCACCGTATAAGCGACCCGCTTTAATCGGGTCAGCTGTTAAACATAAAAAGACATGATCAGCTTCATTCTCTTCTAGATGCCATGCTGAATCTTGTTTACTCACTTGATACACTGAACTACCTGCAACAAAATAAAATGAAACAGCCAAATGAATCATCTCCTTTTAATTTATTTCACTTTATCTTTATCATATCATTAAATAGCTGAATAATTGATTAGTTAATGATTAAAATTTTCAATCAAATTACTAGGTCTTTTCACTTGTTTCTTGGTAAAATAGATTAATAAAAAGTTCGGAAGAAAATAAGGCGGAGGCGGATGGATCATGAAAGTAGCAATTATTGGGATGGGTGTTGCAGGGACAAGTGTTTTACGTGAATGGACAAAAGCACAAAAGCTTAATCCATCAATTGAAATCACCGTATTTACTGATAAAAAGACATTTGGGAGAGGAAAAGCATTCCAACAAGATGATCCTCGTTTACTCATGAACCAATCAGCAAAGTTTACTTCGGTTAAGCCTGATAATCATCGTGATTTTGTCGAATGGATTAAAATGCGTCACAACGATGAACAGCCAGAAGATAAATTTTATCCACGAGCTGAGTTTGGAGCGTATGTTGCTGAGCGGATGAATGAATGGCTTGCTGAATCAAAAGCAACTGTCATTTATGACAAGGTTGAATCGATTCGCATTGTAGATCAACATTACCGTCTCACCTGGGCTCATCAGACAGCAGATTTTGATGCGGTTCATCTGTGTACCGGTACTTTTCCTTATAAAGACCCTTATGACTTAAATGACCACCCTCATACCATTGCAGATCCCTTTCCAATGCAAGAGAAGTTAGTTAAATTACCCCAAGGTGCAACTATTGGTGTCATTGGTATGGGGCTGACGAGTATTGATGTGTTTAGATATACACATGCCCATCGTCCAGATATAAACGTCGCTTTCTTTTCACGCTCAGGTACATTTAAAACACTCATTAGTGATATTGATTCAATTGAAAATCAATACATTACGCGAGAAAATATTGAGCAGGAAAAAGCTAAACATAACGGTCTCATTCCTTTAGCAACTTACTTAGATTGGTTTAAAAAAGAACTCACATATCTCAAATTATCACTTGATGAGCCATTAACAGCTGAATCACTTGGTTCTAAACAATCGATTAAACGTCAACTAGCCCATCAAAGTGAAATTGACATCATTCAAGTTGTGCTTAAAAATATTACCCTACTGCAAACAGATATTTGGTCTACGTTAACTGAAGCGGATAAACATCTTTTCATAGATAAATATTATAAAGCATGGGACAAATTACGTGCTCCCTTCCCACCAGAAACGGGTGAAGACCTCTTTAAAGCATGGGATGAAAATGTTTTTCAAGTTTATGATAATTTAGTTCAGGTTACTAAAAATGAGTCTTCATTTACGTTCGAGCTTGATAATGATGAAACGATTAAGGTCGATTATGTCATTAACGCAACAGGTAATGATATTAACGTTACATACGATATGGAAGAAGTTCCGCTCATTAGTCAATTAGTTAATGAACGCATCATTCAAGCAGAAACATTTGGCGGCATCCAAGTGACGGTTCCCACACTCAGTGTCGTGAGTCAGAAATATGGTGTATTAAACACCTTAAAAGCACACGGCCAACTGATTGCCGGTATTCAATTTGGTAATAGTTCAGTGCGAATCATTTCTAAAAGTGCCCGGGCGTCAGTGGAAGATATCGTTAATCAGCTTGAAAACAAAGTATCGTCTGATGTTTTATAGATATTATTTTTTTGGAAAGTTAACATACTTATCAATTAAAAGTATGTTAACTTTTTTATGTTAATTTAAATTTAAAAATTTATTTAAATGTTTCGATCTCCCGTGACGACGAGCAGATCTTCTGTTTGAAGCAAATCACGCGAAAAGGGAGATGTTATAATATTATCCTTGTATATTATATTTAAGGTTTTAGTCTTCCGACTTTGAAAGGTAGACCTTATGAACCTATAGTTATTTCTTATTGGTATTTCCTCAATTATTTGAGAAAATACACTTAATGGATTGAGAGGTGGATCGTCGCTTCCTTGGGTTACTAAACTCGTAATTGAAAGACTGATCCCTCTCTCTGTTAAGCTGATTACGAATGAGTTAGATGTTGAAGGCATGTAGCCTTACTCCGTATTTAGCACAAGGTCGTGACGCTTTTCAGATGAGTGGCAATCAATCCAAATAGGTGAAGAAGGTGAAGCTATGTTTTATCTTGGTATTGATATTGGTAAGCGTACACACGTTGCTTCAGTCATGGATGAAGAAGGAAAAATAGTGTTAAAAGGTTTCTCCTTTCCAAATTCCTCAGAAGGCGGTCACTCACTACTCACTCGTTTACGTACTATTTCAGATGACCCAGCCCATTTCCTTACGGGAATGGAAGCTACAGGACATTATTGGCTCGCTCTCTTTTCATTCCTAGAAAATGCTGATTATTTCATCCATGTCATCAACCCTATTCAAACTGATGGTTGGCGGAAAGGTACTGAAATCCGCAAAAGAAAGACAGACATCATTGATTCGGTATTAATAGCCGACCTTATTCGTTACGGTTCATTTGAAGACACTACTTTAGCGAATGAAGATATGTTTTCCTTACGTCAATTAACCCGTTATCGATCGTACTTAGTTGGAACAGCCGGGGATTTCAAACGCAAAATCATTGCTGTTTTAGATCAAGTTTTCCCTGAGTATGATACGGTCTTTTCGCAGGTTGGCGTGTTTGGAAAAGCATCCAAAGCAGCACTTCTCGAATATTCAACCCCAGATGCATTTAACGACATTACTGCTGATGATTTGGCGGAAACACTTCGTTTAGCGAGTCGTAATCGCGTTGGATTAATTAAAGCAGAAGCATTAAAAACGGCGGCGTCGAAATCTTTCGGTATTCGATTTGCACAAGATGCATTCACTTTCCAACTCCGTTCAATGATTGAACAGCTAAACTTTCTAGAAATGCAAATCAAGCAAACTGAAGAAGAAATCACCCAATTAATGGTTTCCATTAACTCTGTCATTGAAACAGTCCCAGGAATTGGATCGACTAATGGTGCAACGATTTTAGGTGAGATTGGTGATATTCACAAATTTTCTAATCCTAAAAAGTTAGTTGCCTACGCTGGTATTGACGCCTCTATATCACAATCAGGTCAATTTGATGCGACACATAACGTCATGAGCAAACGTGGCTCACCTTATTTACGAAAAGCTCTGTTTCAAGCAGCCTTAGTTGCTTCACGCAGTGACCCTGTTTTGAAAGCCTTTTACGATAAAAAACGATCAGAAGGAAAACATCATCTTACAGCTGTTGGTGCTGTCTCTCGAAAACTCTGTTACATCATTCATGCGATTTTAATTAAAAATGAACCATATGAAATCCGTCAGTAAGTGAAAAATCAATATTCACTGATGCTTATTTGGCATGCTTACTATTCATACATTGTCCTAGAAATTATTTTATTTTTTCACTTGACTTTATATAGTTAGTCTTTCTATAATCTATGTTTAAAAACATTAAAATAAAGGTTTGACATAAGGTTTATTAATCGCCTCCTGTGTAGAATCAAATAAAAAAGCCAGTTCAACTAAACACAATCACAAGGACGTGTTTGGATGAACTGGCTTATACCTGTTGGGTTAGACGTAGTATTGTCTTTTGAACAGATTAGGCAGTCTTTTTTAACGTTTTGTTTTACTTAAAAAAACAATAAAATAATTTTGTGTACTATAAGATGAGCATGTGACATAGGTGCTGAAACACCTTAAACATGATTCATTACTACCCATTGTATTATATTCTGAAATTTTTGTAAACACTTTAAGGAAAAGAAAAATAATA
>DATGUU010000088.1:0-3921 GCA_035301085.1 Pseudogracilibacillus sp.
CACATTAATAACTGATAAAACAAATGACTTATCAAAAGACTTCAGTGATAAATCTTCTAAATTAGATACACTTTTCTTTGGTTTAGACGCATTTAAAGACATAATCAAACAGCTTGTCCAAGCTATGAAGCTTATGTCTACGAATGTTACAAACTTTACAGATGCAGAATTGGTTGAGACAAAATCAGCCTTACTCTGGGGTAAAAATATATTAACCTCTATGAAAAAGTAAAGTCATTATACAATCACAAGCAACCCTTAATAAATAAGGGTTGCTTTTGATTTGTTAATCTTTTTAAAACTGACAAAAAATGCACCATTTACACATTAGCTATATTTTTAGCACCTTTACGAACGGCGATATGTTCAGGTCGTTGTTCTCCTCCTGAGAAGGGTTCGACCAATTTATTTTCAACACTATTAAATACCATAAACAAGTTATTACGTGGATATGGTGTCATATTATTCGATGAACCATGCATCGTGTTACTTTCAAATAAAGTAATTGAACCTGCTTTTCCAGTCGGTACTGAAATGCCTCCACCTTTTTCCACAAGCCAGCTCAAGCTGTCATGGTCAGGAACACCAAACTTTTGCTTTTTTAGTGATTCTTTATAGTTTTCATCAGGTGTCTCCCCTACACAAGTCACATAATAATTATGTGAACCCGGGATAAGCATTAATGGACCGTTAAATGTATAGTTATCTGATAACGCAATCGAAACACTTATTGCGCGCATTCTTGGCATGCCATCTTCTATGTGCCAGGTTTCAAAATCGGAATGCCAGTCGAATTCTTTTCCAGTGAAACCAGGTTTGTAGTTAATACGTGATTGATGTATATACGTGTCACTTCCTAACAAATAATTAACAACCTCTAAAATGCGCTCATCTTTGGCAATTTTTTTAAAGTAAGCATCATCTTCATGAATATGAAAAATCGACCGCACATCATTACTTTCAGGTTCCCGTACGACTTTGTCTGAGGATGTGTCTTGTTGATCATTTTGTAATTCAAGTATAGCATTTTGCATATCAGAAACTTCTTGATCTGAAAAAATATTCGTTAATTGTAAAAAGCCATTTTTTTCATAGTCATCTAATTGTTGTTGGGTTAATGGGGCTTCGTTGCTTTTAGATTGATCTGTATAAATAACGGGGTCTTTCCGTTCTAATATTTCTGGAGTTGAACTCATCCTTGAAGGGTATAAATCTTTCATTGTAAAAAACCTCCTTGAATATTTGTGTTACATCGTGTTAAATCAAAGCTGTCTTTCAATCTTAGTTAAATGATTTTAAAAGGACTAAATTTACTTCACTTTCAATCAACCCCTTTCAATAACATAAACTAATTGCTTTGTTTCATTCCATTTAAATAAGAGCCACCAGCTTTCTTTAGCCTAGTAAACTCTCTAATATGGCTCATACCCTGAATGTTGTAAATTAAAACATTTTTTACAATATTATGAGGTTTTTAAACAGACGCATTAATTTATTATTGTTTAATCCCTTATATACTAGGGTATAAAAGATTTATAAGTCACAGCTACTCACATACATTTGAGTATGCGAATATAATGATAAGTGGTGAAATAAAATGGAAAAACATATCAAACATATCGTAAACTGGTTAAAAGAATATGCAGGTCAAGCAGGAATGAAAGGCGGCGTTGTTGGACTAAGTGGAGGTCTTGATTCATCCGTAATAGCTTATTTAATTAAACAAGCATATGGAGATAATGCGCTTGGCGTCCTCTTACCCATTCATAATTCAATCGAAATGGAGGAAGATGCTTTATCTGTTGTAGAAGATTCACAGATTAACCACATTGGCATTGAATTGACCGATACATTTAATACAGGATTTGGAAGTATTGAAAAAACGCTTGGTAATCAACTTAATCAAGATACTGCACAACTCGTCGGGGCAAATTTCCAAGCGCGACTTCGTATGGCAACACTTTATGCTATCGCTCAAAATAATAATTATCTCGTGATTGGAACAGGTAATGAATCAGAAACGTTTACTGGGTACTTCACAAAGTATGGAGACGAAGGTGTTGATCTTAACCCACTCAAACATTACCGCAAAGAACAAGTGAAAGAAATGGCTGAATATTTAGGACTTCCAGAAAAGATCGTGAACAAAGCACCGAGTGCTGATTTATGGGAAGGTCAAACGGATGAACTCGAAATGGGAATTTCCTACCAAGCAATTGATATGTATCTTCGTGGAGAAGAAATCTCGCCACAAGACAAAGAAATAATTATGAAATTACATGAATCAACTGAGCATAAACGTCACTTTCCACCAGCACCTCCAAAACTAAATGAGTAAGGGGACTTTAAGATGAAAGCTGATACAGCCTTAATAATTATTGATATGATTAATAAGTTGGATTTTGAAGGTAGTGAAGACCTTTTAATTAATACAGAACCAATCATTGAACCGCTTTTAAATTTAAAACAAAATGCGAAAAAACGCGGTGTGCCTGCTATTTATGTAAATGATAACTTTGGATTATGGCGTGAAGATTTAGGAAGTATCATCAAAGAATGTAAAAAAGGTATCGGTAAAGACTTTGTTAAAAAATTTATCCCTAAAAAAGATGACTTCTTCATTATTAAACCGAAACACTCTGGTTTTTATGAAACCCAGTTAAATACTTTACTAAAACAGATGGAAGTTAAAAACCTTATTATAACTGGCATTGCAGGAGATATCTGTGTTATATTCACAGCTTTTGATGCTTATATGCGCGAATATAACCTTTGGGTACCAAAAGATTGTTTAGCTTCAGAAGTTACCGAAGATAATGATAATGCCCTTAAATTAATTAACCGTTCAATGTTTGCGAATATTGATTCTTCACAAGACATTACCATTCAAGAAGCATTTAATACTAAGTAAAAAAATCAGCTCGTCACTTATAAATGATGAGCTGATTTTATATGTTATTTTATAAAGATTAAATAAAGTGTCAACATAATAACAATTCCTACCATAACAAATTGCAACAGCTTTTCCGACACGCGAACGGCAAAGCGACCTCCAAGCCATCCACCAATCCCACTTCCTAATGAAAGTACTAAGGCATAAGACCAATTGATCTGACCATTATAAATAAATACAAAGGTAGAAATTAATAAATAAATTGTTACCACAACAGTCTTCACACTATGCATTTCAACTAACAACATATCTTTGCTTAACAGAGTTAGAGAAATGATGATTAAAAAACCAACCCCCGCTTGAATAAACCCTCCATAGAAACCAACAAAAATAAATACAATACATAATAACGGTATTTTGTGTTTGATTAACCACGAGGTTTCGTTTATTTTTATATATTTTTGCGGCTTAAAAATAATTAACACAAGTAACACTATCATAACTGTCGCTAATACATTGTTAAATGAGTCATCTGATAATTCTATCGCAAATTGAGCTCCAAAAATTGAACCAATCACTGCAGGAATAGCAAGTATGAAGTTTAATTTCCAATTAATAAGGCCCTTTTTATAAAATTGGTACATGCCTAAAAAGTTTTGGATGAGAATTCCTATTCTATTCGTCCCATTAGCAACTGTCGGAGGTAACCCTAGAAAAATCAAAGTCGGCAGTGTGATTAACGATCCACCTGCTGAAACAAGATTTATAAAACCAACTAAAACACCGAGAAAAAATAACGTTAATAAACTAACTAAAGTCACAATTTAACATCCTATCACATTTTTTGGATTAAGAGATATTTGATTATAGGTTATATTCTTTCAAAAAGAGTATAACTCTAAGATTATTGAGTGTGATAATTAAATTTCCGTAATTAACACTTCAAGTTATTGATTGATTTGTTATAACTCTATCATAAACTTTCTAATCAATCATTTTATTATTAATGATAATATTTTTTTAATTAC
>DATGUU010000089.1:0-2317 GCA_035301085.1 Pseudogracilibacillus sp.
TTTAGGGTGGGCAACTTCAAGACAAACAAGCAGCCACCCAAATAATTTATTTTCTGATAACATTTTAAAATCAAGGGATATTAATTTTACAATTGCACCCGTGTTAAGATTAAAACACTATGAAGAAATTACAAATACGGGTGGTTTAAACAAAGGGAATTTTGTAGTATTAAGAAATAAAACAATTAATCATATTTCAGATTATGAGATTTTAGAACATTATACTGATGAACTTTCAGAGATAGTTTTATCACGCTTTAGCATAATCATGCAGGTGAAAATAAACACTATATTTTTTGGTGATCCAAATGACCAAACGATACAAGATTTAATCAGTGAAGTTTATAATGGTAACCCTTATCTTCATATGACAAAATTATTTGACCCAGCGGACAATATTTATCAGTTTAATAATGCTGGTATTTCTTCAAATTTCCAAGAATTAAAAAGAGAATACCAAAATAAAATATCTGAATTAAATAACATGTTAGGTATTAACTCTTTAGCCGTTGAAAAATCAAGTGGTGTAAGTGACACAGAAGCAGAATCAAACCGAGCATATACCACGAGTAACGCAAATATTTACCTTGATTCAAGAAACCACGCGCTAGAAAAGTTAAATAAAAGATATAACACGGGGTACGTTGCGTTATATAATGATGATGTTATAAGTGAAATACAATCATTTAATAACTACCTAGATAAAGCAGGTGAAACAGATGACAACGACAGTTAGGTTATTTTCTATATACCAGTCCGAGTTACAAAAGCGTGGGGTTAATGAATTTATAGACTCAAAAGGTGATTTGGTTTTATTTAAAAATGATGTATCTTTTATTCGAAAAATCATGAATTATGATGAGGATATACAAGATATTACTGAATGGTTATTTTGTGGTTTTAGATTAGAAAATGAGGAATTTGATAAGTTGTTTAAACAGAACTTTATATATCGTTTTATTAACCGAAGAATCAACCGTGAAACGATTGAAGCGTTTCAGATTGAATTAATGAATGTGTTTATGACGAATCGAGGATATTTAAACCGAGTGTATAGCAATTTAGAACAGTATATTTTAAATCAATCTGAACATGAGGACAGCAACAACCAAACAAGTAACGGAACAACCACAACAAATTCAACTTCACAAGGTGATAACCGCCAAGCCTATTCAGAGTTACCTCAAAACGAGTTTAATTTAGACCTTGATAATTCTGTCATGACGTCACCGAATGATAACACTATTTCAAGAGATAGAAATAAAAGTAACCAAGAAAGTTTAAACGATAATAATACAACTGGAGAGAATAAAGGGAAATCAATTACTTATGATCTTGATAACTTAATTAAATCATCAACAATAATAGAAGATATATACAGAGAATTTGACAGGAAATGCTTTTCTCAAATTGTATAGGAGGGATAAAATGATTAAAGTGACTCAATTACAAGATGTTAATACAACGAGATACCGAGAGGGTGAATTGTTAATTGATAGAGATAATAAAGCAGGGGTTATTATCGCTGGAGTGGTTAAAGAATTAAATTTTGATAAACCTTTAACTAAAACACAAATTAACAACATGATTAAAAAAGAGGTTAAAAACGCAGTTGATAAAGAGGTGTCTGGTGAATGAGAAATAAATATGATAAAAAGAAATTAACAGATATTAATGATGTTGTTCGATTTTTAAAACAAAGTCCACAAAACCCGTATTATGATTTTGATACGGACTATACAACAAACTCACCGAATTATTACGATTATTTAGCAAAATTAAAACCATTAATTCAAATACTCGCCGAGCGTATTTATGATTATGATGAAATTTTAGATCTTAAATTAGAAGAAATTGAAGAAGTATTGGAACAAGTTATTAATAAGATAGGTGAAGGGTTTAACGAAGAAATAGAACAATTATTAAGAGAGTGGGTATTAGACGGTACTTTAGATTTTATTATTAACGAAACATTAATGAATCTAAAAGCTGATATAACTTATGTAGATGAAGAAATTGATAAAGTTAGTTTATTAACAAATAGTCTTATTGTTGAATTAGAAAATAGAATGAATGAAAGAATAGATTTAATAGAAAGATTAGGTGATATATCATATAATGTTCTTTCTTACGGTGCTAAGGGTGACGGTGTTACAGATGATTATGAATCAATTCAAAATGCTATAAATGAACAAAAAAACATCTACTTACCCGAAGGTACTTACCTAGTGAGTAAAGGCTTGAGAATACCGTCAAATCGTAAAATTTACGGAGCGGGTATTGATAAAACTATTATTAAATATCATGACATAGCACC
>DATGUU010000090.1:0-15117 GCA_035301085.1 Pseudogracilibacillus sp.
AGATATAAATGCACCTTTTTTCCATGCAATATTAATATCACGATAGCATTTCGGAAAAGAAACAGGAATGCATGAAATATCGAATTCACTTACACCTTTATTTTTAGGAACTAAACTTACACCCAAGTCAGCTGCAACAAATCCATTTACTGTACCTACCTGACTTCCTTCGAACACAACTTTTGGCGTAAATCCTGCCTTCTTGCATAAACCATCTGTGACCCTGCGTAATCCGATACCTTTTTTAAAACTCACGAAAGGTTCTTGTTGAATAGCATTGAGAGGTAGTTGTCGTTTATTAGACAGGTAATGAGAATTAGACGTCACTATAAATAATTCTTCCTTTTTAATTGTTTTTTTAACAACAATTTTTGGGAAATCAGCTTCCATTAAAAAGCATAAATCTACTTTATCAGACATCAAATGTTCCATGACAACATCTGTTGTTCCTTGGTAAAATTCAAATTTTACATTTGGATAAACTTTGCGGAATCTTTTAATAATATTTGGTACAAAATTGTTGCCTAATGTATGAATAAATGAAATTTTGATAGTTCCAGTGAAGGGATGTATTAATTCTTTAATTTCAACTTCCCCTTCATGGATAATGTTCATAGATCGTATTACTTTGTCCAATAAAATCTTTCCATATTCATTCAATATAATTGTGCGTCCTCTCCGGTCAAATAAAGGAACCCCTAATTGATTTTCTAAACTTTTGATTGATCGGCTCAAAGCTGGTTGAGAAATATATAATTCATTGGAAGCTTCTGTAAAACTATTCCACTTTGCAACTTCATAAAAATATTCTAACTTTTTTGAAAGCATAAGCATCCTCCTTATATTTTTTACTTTAAATAGTATAGATAAGACTTCAAGTATTATGTAGAATTGATATTTAATTTAAATATAACAAAAATGTATAAAAGTGCGAAGAATATGCATTAGATTTATGACTTGTTTTAGTTTATAATTTACATCATAAAAAATAGGAGGAATAAAAATGAAAAATAAAACATTACATGGGATTATCCCATATTTAGTGAGCCCAGTTGTTCCGGAAACAGGTGAAATTAAAACAGACGTATTGCAAAAATTATCAGAAGATTTAATTAAAAAAGGGGTTCATGGACTAAGCCCGCTAGGAAGTGCCGGGGAAGTTCATTATCTAAACTGGGAACAGCAAAAAACAATTGTTAAAACAGTTATAAAAGCATCTAATGGACAAGTGCCAGTAATCCCAGGAGTAACTGCTTATACGCCTGAGTCTGCGATTGAACAAATCCGCTATTATGAAACATTGGGTGTTTACGGAGTAGTATTTATAATAGATACGTATTTTAAATTAAGTGATACAGAAATTATTCATTTTATTAAAACAGTTGCTGAATCTGTTTCCTGTGAAATAGTATTATATAATAACCCAGGTTTTAGTAACGTCGATATTAAGCCAAATATTGTTTTGGAACTTGCTGACGTAAAAAACATTAATTATTTTAAAGACGCTACGGGTGAAACAAGTAGATTGCTCACAATTATAAATAAAACCGAATCTATTCAGATTTTTAGTGCCTCTGCACATATCCCGTTAACTGTATTACAAATTGGTGGGGTGGGATGGATGGCAGGACCTGCATGTGTCTTCCCGAAAGAATCTGTACAACTTTATCAACTTGCCTGTGATGAAGCATGGAAAGAAGCGATGCAATTACAGAAAAAATTATGGGGTGTTAATGAAATTTTTAAACGATACACCCCAGCTAGAAGTATGAAAGCTTCTTTAAAAATTCAAGGCTATGATGTGGGAGAGCCAATGCGCCCTTTAAAACCTTTAAATAAAATTGAAAAAGAAAAAATTAATCATGCATTAAAAAAAATTAAAAAACAAGTTTAATAACTATTATAGTTACTCATGAACTATAACTTAATCACATAGTTATATAATAAATCGGCATTAGAATTTATGAAAAATCTAGTATATAATAAATGAAACAATTTAAGAGAGGAAGTCCATAAATGAACTCAGCAATTTATGATTCAATTTTATTTAAAGATTCTTTTGGAACAGAAGAAATGAGAAAAATATTTTCTGAAGAATCTTTAGTTCAAAAGTGGCTCAATGTTGAAAGCGCTTTATCTAAGGTTCAAGCCAAATTAGATATGATTCCAAATGAAGCAGCGAAAGAGATTGAAAGAAAAGCACAGATAGACCAAATGGATTTAAAAGATATGGGAAATGAAATTAAAAAAACAAACCACCCTATCATCCCACTTATACGACAATTATCCGATGTATGCGAGAATAATTACGGACAGTATGTACACTGGGGAGCAACAACACAAGATATCATGGATTCTGCAAACGTTTTACAATTAAAAGAGGTAGTGACCATTGTAGAACGTGATATAAAATATATACAAGAAAGCTTAATGAATTTGATAGAAATCTACGATGATGTAGTATTGGCTGGTAGAACGCATGGCCAACAAGCACTACCAATCACATTTGGTTATAAAGCTTCTGTTTGGTTATCAGAAATTAACCGTAATAGTGATCGATTACAAGAATTGAAACCAAGATTAATGGTAGGTCAATTTTCCGGTGCGGTAGGAACGCTTGCTTCTATACATCAAAATGGATTGAAGTTACAAGAAGCTTTAATGAAAGAACTCGAACTAGAAGAACCAGTTATTTCATGGCATGCAGCAAGAGATAATTTTGCAGAATTTGCATCTTTTCTAGCAATACTTGCAAGTACTTTAGGCAAAATTTCAAATGAAATTGTCCAATTACAGAAGACAGAATTCGGAGAATTAGCAGAGCCTTTTGAAATGGGGAAGGTGGGCAGTAGCACAATGCCACATAAACGAAATCCTTCTAAAACGGAAAATGTGGTAACACTAACTCGTATTTTACAATCTAATATTCCATTATTTTTATCTGGGATGGTGAATGAGCATGAAAGAGATATGATTTCTTGGCAAGTGGAATGGGAGACTTTACCAGAGATTTGCTTGTTGATTTCCAACATACTAAAAAACTCAAAAGAAGTTTTAAGAGAATTGCATGTAAACGAAGAAAAAATGTATCACAACGTGACTGAATTAACAAATGGTTTAATTATGTCTGAACCAGTCATGTTAAAAATTGGCGAAAAAATAGGTAGACAAAAAGCACATGATATAGTATACGAAGCAAGTATGGAAGCATATGAAAAAGGTGAATATTTTGAAGATGTATTGTTGAAGTATCCAGAAATTATGAAGAACATGACAAAAGAAGAATTAGATAACTTATTCAATATTACTAATTATGTCGGCTATTCTAAGGATTACTCAAAAAGAGTAGTATCGTTAACCAAAGAAAAACAGAGAAATAGAGGGTAGATTATATATGAACCAGCATATGCAGCAAATTAGTCATTTCATTCAAAATACGTCTTACCAAGACATACCAAAGCAAGCAAGAAAAAATGCACATAAAGCTTTTACAGATACAATTGCTGTATCCATAGCTGCTTTAAAAACTGAAGATGTAAAAATTTTACAAAATATATTTTCGGAATTTTGTGACAAAAATTTCGCAAAAAATATATTGTCTGATATACAAGACAGAAGGGGCGATGATGCAGCTTTTGTTTGGGGAGCATTGACACATATTTTAGATTTTGATGACGTTAACTTCACTTTTCAAGGTCATCCATCCGCTACTTTAATACCAATAATCATGGTTTTAGGGAAGGAACATGATTTAACTGGGAAACAAATGCTACTAGCTTATGCAATCGGTTTTGAAATACAAGCTCGAATAGGAGAAGACATTGGTAGCGAGCAGTATAATTTAGGCAACCATACAACATCAACGATAGGAATATTTGGAGCAGTGGCTGCTGCCTCCAAGATACTCCATTTAGACGATTTAAAAATCAGATACGCTTTTGGAATGGCAAGTTCTCTTGCAGAAGGCAGTAGGAAAAATTTCGGTACAAAAACCAAACCGCTACATGTTGCCTTTTTATCTCGCAATGTATATTGGATAACAAGATTAATTAAACACGGTATAGATGCCACAACTGATATTTTTAATGAACCTATTTCATTAGATGTTTTAACTACTGGCCAACGTATAAGTCAAAAATCTATTAAAAAATTGGGGGGAACATGGGAATTAGAAACTTTTGGAACTATCATGAAAAAATACCCTTGCTGTGCCTATACTCATCGATCAATCGATGCTTTATTACACATTCTAGAAAAGCACCCGATTAAAATTAATAAAATTGAAAAAATAGAAGCGATTGTGCATTATAAAGTTCCTGCTGTGTTAATTTATCCAGAAGCATCAACAGCGTTGGAAGGAAAATTTAGCATGCAATACTGTTTAGGAGCAACACTCATAGATAAACAAGTTAATTTAAATACCTTTACAGATAAACAAGTTAATCGTGAAAATGTGCAAAAAGTAATGAAAAAAATTGAAATGCATGTCGACTCGAAGCAGCAAGAAGGGACAAATCCAAAAGAACAAGCAGCAACAATCAAAGTTTTTACAGAAGAAAATGTTTATACATCGACAATTCATTATCCTAAAGGGCATCCTAAGAACTCTTTCGATGATGAAGAAATGTTTTATAAGTTTAAGAATTGTGTACAAGATTTTTATTCAAACAATCAAATCCAATCGTTTTATAATGATTTAAATAGAATAGAAAAAGTCAATTACAAAGATATAGCAAAACACATCAATGAAATAAAATGAAAGGAACGATGCTCATTGTTGAATTGGAGTGAAATACCAAGATTCCAATTAGGAAATTGGCCAACTAAAATAGAATACTTAGAACATCTTAGTCATGAATTAAAAGGTCCTGCCATTTACATGAAACGAGATGATGAGACTGGACTAGCTTTTGGAGGTAATAAAGTTCGTAAATTAGAATTCATTATCGCTGATGCCAAGAAACAAGGAGCAGATGTTATGATTACGTCAGGGGGGGTGCAAACAAATCATGGCAGGTTAGCTGCTGCAGCATCAGTAAAAGCTGGAATAAAACCGTTATTAGTTTTGACAAATGACGAACCAGAAGGATATAGCGGTAATTTGTTGTTGGATAAACTTTTAGGTGCAGAGATACATTTTGTCTCTTCTAAGAATCCAAACTTAAGTAAACAAGAAAAACATAACGAATCTCGAATGTTAGGGGAACAAAAAGTTGCAAAACTAAAAAATCAATACGAAAAATCCGGAAAAAAAGTATATGTTATACCCCGTGGAGGAAGAAGTATTTCTGGAACATTAGGGTATATATCGGCGAGTATTGAAATTTATCAACAAATGATGAAAAACAAAATGCATATGGATTATTTGGTTACGCCTGTCGGAAGTTCTAGTACACTTGGGGGGTTGTTGATTGGAAAGAAATTATTGCATTCAGATACTAAAATTATCGGTATTAGCGTTTCAAGGAAAGCATCTGATATTAAAGAATTAATATTAGAACAAACAAAACAGTTTATCAAACATTTTAATTTGGATATTTCCATAGAATCAGGAGATATTGAAGTATATGATTCATATATAGGAGCGGGCTATGCCATTCCCACAGAAAAAGGAATCGATGCAATCAAACTTTTAAGCAAAAAAGAAAGCGTTTTCTTAGATCCTACTTATACCGGAAAAGGAATGTCAGGACTAGTAGATTTGATTCTGAATGAATATTTTAAAAAAAATGATAATGTAATGTTTTTACACACAGGTGGAAATCCAGCGTTATTCGATAATAATTTAAAAGGGATGATTTAGAGTTAAAAGAACAGTTGGTGATGAATAAATAAAATAAAATTAAATATCAATAATAAAATTTTGAAATTGATACTTTAATATACTGTTTTATAATACCTAGCAAAATTATAATTAAAATATTATGAAACTTCATTATAGTTACGAATTAAAAATGAAATGAAAGGAATGAAATAAATGAGAAAAATATATTTTCTGCTAGTAATTAGTATTTTAAGTGTTTTAGTTATTGGATGTAATTCGGAAAATTCATCAGAAAATACAGAAGAAGGAAACTCAAGTAATATAAATTCAGATTTTCCTGAAGAAGATATAACGACAGTTGTCCCTTATTCAACTGGAGGAGCAGGTGACATTTCAATACGGATTATGGCAGACTTAGAATCAGAATATTTAAAAGGAAATAGTATGGTTGTAGATAATATAGATGGAGCTGGAGGTATTAAAGGGCAAACAGAAGTAGCTACTGCAGAGCCAGATGGATATACTTTATTGGAGTTAACCACTTCGGCTGTAAATAACCCCATGATAGAGGACACTGAATTTGATATTGATTCATTTGCGCCTATAGCTATGTTTTCTTTTGAGCCGGAACTGCTTGTAGTTCCTAAAAGTTCCGATATAGACTCTATAGAGGATTTTCTAGATTATGCTAAGAGTAATGAAATAAGTGTTAATACCTCTGGTTTTGGGACGTCACATCATATAGGCGCATTAGTTTTAGAAAATGAGGCGGATTTAAAATTTAATTATGTGCATGCTGATAGTGGGGGAGATCAAATTCAACAACTTATGGGAGATCATGCTGAAGCAGGTTTTTTAACTTATGGTTCAGCTTCTGAAGCTCTCGAAGAAGAAGAAATAAAACCAATAGGGGTAATGAGCGACGAGAGGATAGAACAATTACCAGAGACCGAAACTTTTGAAGAGAATGATTTAGATATTGAATATGGTCCGTTTAGAGCAATGGCAGCACCAAAAGATACTCCAGAAGATGTTTTAAACCAATTATACGACATGTTTGATGGAATAATTAATGATGAAGATTTCAAAAATAAAATGGAAGATTCAGGATATGAAGTTGAATATGGAGACAAAGAAGAATTACAAAAACAAATGGATACTCAAACAGAATTTATGGAAGATGTGCTTCCAATGTTAGAAGAGGAGTGAAAATTTTTCAGCTTATTTTTGAACAATAAGGTAATTAATTCTTTGAAATAAATGAATATATAATTCTAATTCTCTGAGTAAAATGTAGAACCATTTAAATTAAAGAATAAATTTCATTTGAATATATTAAGTATCCCCTTAATTAATTTTTAATTTAATCATATAATCCAGGGTTGTTAATTAATTAGAAACTACCCTGGGTTACCCATAGAAAATGCTGAAAACGTAGGTGGAATTTTGTTAAAGATTCTTGATACAATAAAAATAATTTGCATCTAATAGATGAATAGTTTGTGACACAAAATCTCGCATATAACAGCCATCAATAATGTTTTAAAAGTCGCTCAAATAAACCAGATCAATATTACTTTAATTAAAAATATAGAAGGAAAAATTATAGATTTCTTAATAAACTGCAAATAGGCAAATATTTATTTACTAAAGTTTTATATCCTTTTATTAGTATTAATTAGAGTCCACTAGATAATTTGCAAACACATTAAAATAAAAAAATGACGTAACCATTTAAAAATAACTTGCGGTTTTAAAAGCTAAATTTAGTCCCTATGTATGTTTGCTTCTGTGTATAAAATAATTAACACTCAATAGAAATGTTATGCTTTTTGTAATGTTTTCATAAATCGTAAATTAAATCTACTTCGATAGTTGCTGTATGCTCTTTTAAATTCATCGCTCTTATAAACTTTACATGACAAAGGCTCTAGATTTATTAAATGTTTTTCAAAATTTGTACAAGCGTAAGCTGATTAAAAGTTTAATTATAATATACTTTTATTTTAATTAGAAATTAATTTGAATATAAATTTTGATAATAAATTAATTAACCATAAGGAGAAATAAAATTGAGGGCTAAAAAACAAGACGTTTTGCTATCTGTGATACTTTTGATTATAACTATTATATTTGCTATTCAAACTTTAGATATGCCATCATCACCAGCTTTTTTTCCTGCTATAATTCTATCATTATTAGGGCTGTTCTCCTTATTTTTATTAATGATTTCTATTGTAAAATTATTTAAAAATCGAGGAATAAAAAAAGAAAAATTTGAACAAAAAAAGAATCATTTAGCTAAGATTTTTTTTCTTTTCATGACTTTTGTAGTTTATGTTCTGCTATTAGATTTAACTGGTTATATATTGACTACAATAGCATTATTTAATATTGTTATTTTTTTGTCAGGGTATCCAAGAAAAAAAATATACAGAGGTATATTAGCATCCATTGTAATTACTATAATTATATATATAATCTTCAAATTTGGTTTAAATATTAAATTACCAACAGGTAGATTTTTTAATTAAAAGCGGGGGATCATTTAATGGATAACATTTTACTAGGGATTAGTGAAATATTTCAATTTTGGAATTTGTTTGCTTTATTTTTAGGAGTATTAATTGGTTTTACTGCTGGCGCACTTCCAGGTATAAACGCTAATATTACTATTGCAGTTCTTATTCCTTTTACATTTGGAATGGACCCTCAAACGTCTATGATGCTTCTATGTGGAGTATATTGTTCTTCTAGTTTTAGTGGTTCTTTTCCAGCAGTACTTTTAGGAATACCTGGGACAGCTTCAGCAGTAGTAACTACTTTTGATGGCTATCCTATGACTAAAAAAGGAGAAGGAGGAATTGCTCTAGGAGTATCGACAGTAAGTTCCGTATTAGGAGGTATAATCAGCGGTATTATTTTAGTAACAATTGCCCCTTTTTTAGCATCTCAAGCACTGAAATTTGGCCCCCCTGAATATTTTTCTTTAACTATCTTAGGTTTATGTACAGTCGCAGGTATGTCTCAACAGGGAGGGGCAATCAAAAATTTGATTTCTATGGTTTTCGGTTTGCTTATTGCGACAGTCGGCATGGACCCTCAATCAGGGTTTAGCAGATATACATTTGGAATTACTGACCTCATTGATGGTTTTCAATTGGTCCCTATGTTAATTGGACTTTTCGGAGTTAGCGCTGTTTTAGAATTATCTCAACAATCAGATAAAAAAGCTTTAGATGAAGCAAAAATACCAAAAGTATCAAGAATTTTGCCTGACTTTTCTACTTTTAAAAGAATATTGCCCATAATAATTATATCAGCAATTTTAGGGTCGCTTATAGGTATAATTCCTGGGGCAGGTATGATAATGGCTATCTATCTTGCATATCACATAGCAAAACAATTATATAAAAAGAAAAAATTCGGAGAGGGGATAGCGGAAGGAGTAGCAGCGCCTGAATCTGCAAATAACGCTGTGGCTGGAAGCTCAATGGTTCCTTTATTATCTCTGGGCATACCTGGAAATTCAGTTTCTGCTCTTTTTATTGGGGCTTTGATGATACATGGGCTGAGACCAGGACCATCATTTTTTACTAAAACCCCAGAAATCGCATACCTTTTAGTTTTGGGTTTTATTGTATCATATATATTTATTTTTCCAATAGGAATTTTTGTTGCAAAGTTTTTATCCCAGACAATTTTAAAAATTTCTTCAGATTTTTTAAATGGGATAATCATAATTCTTTGTTTAACTGGATCTTTTGCCATTAATAATAATATTTTTGATGTCTGGGTTGCTGTTTTATTCGGTTTAATAGGGTTTGTATTTAATAAGTTTGAAGTCTCTTTATCACCCCTAGTTTTGGCTATAGTGTTAGGATCGATGATAGAAGAAAATTTTCAACAAAGTTTAAGTCTTTCAAATGGAGACTGGTCTATTTTTATAGAGAAGCCAATCAGTGCAGTTCTTTTAGCTTTATCTTTGCTTCTTTTGATGCCTCCTCTATTTAAATACATTAAACCAAAATAAGTTTTAGAATAGAATTAAAGAATAGGCTATAACAAAAGAAGTGATTGTTAATTCAACAAAGTATTTATATGTTAATTATTGCAAATCAATTGAATTATGTCTAAATGAAAAGGATGAGCAAAATATGTACTTAGTTTTAGCTGGTTCAATTTTAACAGGAAAGGATAATAAAGTAATAAGAAGTGGAGCCATATTGATAGAAAATAACTGTATTGTGTATATTGGAGAAAAAAGAAATATCCCAAAAATAAACGACAAGGAAATACAAATAATAGATTTAACAAATTTTATCGTAATGCCTGGATTAATAGATTGTCATGTTCACTTAGCTTTTGATGGAAGCAACTCTCCGGTTGAACATATGAAGCAGTCTAGTGATAAAGAACTTTTTGAGTTGATGCAGAAAAATGCTATAACATTACTTGACTCTGGCGTTACTACAGTTAGAGATTTGGGAGCAAGATCTTACTTAGATATGGAAATTAAAAGAATGATTAATAATAATGAAATTTCAGGTCCTAATTTATTGACTTCTAATCGTCCGATAACAAGTATAGATGGTCATTGTTGGTTTATGGGAGGAGAATGTAAGGACATTCATGATATAAAAAATATCATAGAAGATCACGTGAGTCACGAGGCTGATTGGATTAAAATTATGGCTAGCGGTGGAGGGCTAACAGAAGGAACAGCAATGTGGGAAGACCAATTTTCTCTTCAAGAATTAACTTTTACCGTAGAAGAAGCACACAAAAAAAACAAGCGCATTGCTGCTCACGCTCATGGAACTACTAGTATTAAAAATGTTGTTAAATCTAACGTAGACACAATTGAACATTGTACTTGGGTAACTAAGGAGGGGTATCTTTATAACGAAGAGGCTACACAACAAATAATCGAAAAAAATATTTACGTATGTCCTACAATTAATACCAAGTGGAAGAAAAATGAAAAAAGAAAAAGAGAAAGAATTCCTCAATTAAAAGAAATGTACCAGAAAGGAGTGAAATTTATCACGGGAACCGACGCAGGGATATCTAATGTTCCTCACAGCGATTACGTAGATGGTATGGAAGCCATGCAAGAAATGGGGATGAAAAATGAGGAGATTATTTTTGCTTCAACATTATTGGCAGCCAAAGGTTTAGGTATTGGTGAAATAACTGGTTCTTTAGAAGTTGGTAAACGAGCGGATTTAATAGCAGTTCAAGATAATCCGTACAATAATTTATCCACTCTGCACCGTATAGAATGGATTATGGTTTCTGGTCAAATCTATAAAAGTTAATTAAAAAATAAATAAGAAACCTATCCAATCTTATTTTTGAACCCTTTTTTTAAATCCAAAAGTTTTGTTATCTTTAAAAATAACAAAATCTATGTATCTTAACTTATGTACTCAACTTTCGCACCTAAAAGTTCCTGTTTATCCTAATCGCTATATGCACTCGCGTGACTCCATAAATAGGGGTTGGCAAATGGATGAAGATATGAAAAAACACCTCCACTTTTGGTATAATGGATTTAACGAGAATCACTACCAAAATAGAAGAGGTGCTACTACTATGATAGCGAATAATGAGTCGAAAAATCAACTGCCAAAAGAACTAAAAGCCACATTTGACGAATTAAATATTCTCAAACACCTGAGGAACGCGGGGATCAACAAGAATATGGGCTATACTTGTGCCTCCATTTTCAAAATGATTTTTTGCCTAATCTTTGAAGGCAAGAATTGGTATATGCTTCTTCAGGGCAGAAAATCCGATGCGCTCCCTGAAAAGAATGTTGTTTATCGTCTTTTGAATAATCCGAAATATAATTGGCGCCGTTTCCTGCTTTCCTTAAGCGCTGCGACCATCAGCAAAGTAAGCGCCTTAACAAAGAGCAGTCGTCCTCGAGTGCTTATCGTTGATGATTCCGCCTATGAACGCAATCGCAGTAAGAAAGTAGAACTGCTTGCACGCTGTTTTGATCATGCTTCCCAAAAAATGCGTTACTACAAAGGATTTCGCATGCTTACGCTTGGATGGTCGGACGGTTCCACGTTTATGCCTGTTGACTTTTCGCTTTTAAGCTCTGTGAAGGCGGGCATTAATGGAATCAACGAAAAAATAGACAAACGCACCTCGGGGTACAAACGTCGTAAAGAGGCGTTGCAAAAGGCACCCGAGCAATTACCGGGAATGATTAAGCGCGCTCTGTCCGAAGGAATAAACGCATCCTATGTGCTCATGGACTCATGGTTTACGCAGTCGCCTTTGATGAAAGAAATCGTCGAACAGGGTGTTGATATCATCGGCATGATCAAGGCGACGAATCAGCGTTACCTCGTCCATGGCCAAGAAGTAGGCCTCAAGGAACTGTATCGTCTGTCCGCCCCAACAATGCATCACAAAAGCATTTTGCGATCTATTCATACAACCATGTCCAATGGTGTGGCTGTCAAAGTCGTTTTTGTTCGCAACCGAAACAAAAGGAGTGAATGGCTGACCATATTGAGTACGGATTGCATCTTAACGGAACAGGAGATTATCCGGATATATGGGATGCGCTGGGACATTGAAGTTTTCTTCAAGACAACGAAATCCCTTTTGAAATTACAGAAAGAATTCCAAGGTGGATCTTATGATTCTATGATTTCGCATACCACTATCGTTTTCGCAAGGTATATTTTATTGTCATGGCAACATCGCTGCAGCTCCGACAACCGTACACTTGGTGGCATGTTTTTTGAACTCTGTGATGAAGTGAATGAACTCGACTGGGCTGTAGCCTTGCAGCAGTTGGTTGAGTTTTTTCAGGATGCTTTGAAAAAGACAAACAAGAAACTAAGAAAATTAATAAATCGTCAACTGCAGGACTGGTTCGCTTCCCTGCCCAACTATATCAAGGTGTACCTGCCTGATTTGAGCTGCGAAAGTTGAGTTATGTACAATAATCTTTTAAGAAACCATGTACTTTGCTTTCCTTTGACATAATTTTTAATATTTTAACGAAAGTGCTGGGTCGTTGCCGCTTGTTACTAGGGAGGTTCTGTGGTGTCATCATGTGAATTAAATGAACTTTAATAAGCTTCACTTATTCCCGTAGAGTTATTATCTTAATCAATTTCATAATTTTTACCCCTTGCATGCCAAGGGTCCAAGACATCAAAAGGAAGTGTCTCCCAAATCCTGTATAACAGGGGTTAAGGTCAAACAACCTAAAAAGACTGGGAGGGCACTTCCTATGACCATTATACGACAATCAAACTTATTTATCATCTAAGAATTTTACGACATGCGACTTACCGAAACATACGATGCGATTGTTTCAGCCATCAATCTGGAGCGGATTTATCATGAAGTGATGAAGAAACCCCACCGCGGTACACCTTGAATAACTCAATTATCCATCCATGACTCTCCCTGTTTCTATTCGTTGTGTGGAGCGTATTTCGACTATCAGAGATTTAATCAAGCGCTTAAAAAAATGATATCGCTTTTAAAATGGACTGTAGATTTCTCGTTAATGTATAAGGAGCATTAAAAAATGAAAGTTAACTTAGAAAGAATTAAAAATAATTTGAATGAAATAAATAATATTAAGAACCATGAATTATGTGGATATACAAGAATAGCTCATTCTATTGAAGAAAAAGAAGCCTTAAAATGGATTGAAGATAAGGTTTCTAAATTACCTATGTTAACCAAGCAAGATAAAATTGGGAATTTTTTTAGTAGATATGGAGACAGTCATAAAAAAGCAATTGCTATAGGATCGCATATAGACACTGTATCAGAAGGAGGGTTTTTTGATGGTTCTTTGGGAGTTATAATAAGTTTAGAATGTATTCAAACGTTAATTGAAAATAACTACAACCCAAACGACAACGTTCCTATTGAATTAATCGGCTTTATTGCTGAAGAATCAAACCCTTTAGGCGGTACTTTTGGCAGTCGGGCTTTAGCTGGTTTATTGAGCTTTTCTTCAAACTATGAAGAAAAACTGAAAGAATTTGGATATTCTTGGGATGATGTTGTTTCTTCTAAACAAACATCTGATAGTTATCACTATTTTTTAGAAACTCACATTGAACAGGGCCCTTTACTTGAGTATAATAATAAGAGTATTGGAGTTGTTACTTCAATTACAGGGATGATAAAATTAAGTGTTTTAATTCATGGATTAGCTAACCATGCAGGGACAACTCCTATTCATTTAAGGGAAGACGCTTTGGTGAAAACAGCTGGATTGATACAAAAAATAAATGAATTAGCAGCATTAGAAGATAATATTGTAGCTACTGTAGGTAAAATGTCTATAGAACCAAACGCATCTAATATCATACCAGGAAAGGTTTATTTAACGTTGGATATACGAGGGAAAACAAGTGAGGAAATGAATAAATTTAAAAACCATATTATAGAATGGAGTAAAAAAAACATTAATGCTAATTTTTCAATAATAGATAAAAAACAACCTAGTTTAATGTCAAAAGAAGTATATGAATGTACAGAAAAAGCTTGTCAAAAAAGGAACATCTCTTTTCAAAAAATATTTAGCGGTGCTGGGCATGATGCTAGATCCATGAGTAATATAACAAAAAGTGGGATGATATTTATACCTAGCAAGGATGGAATTAGCCACAGATATGATGAATTTTCCTCTTGGGAGCAGATAGAAACAGGTGCAAATATTACATTAAATACTATTGAAAGATTAATAAAATTAGCTTCGCAGACTGTGAAAAGTTTTTGAAACAAGAATATAAATATTAAATAATAGTTTATTGTATTACATTATCGTTTTAACAAAGGGGTACGGAAACGATTCGCAGATTGAGGGGCCACATTAGAAAGAACCTATTTTATAATGTGGCTAACCTTCTTTATGAAGTCTCCTGTACAAAGCTGATCTCGACACATTTGTGATATCACAAATTTTTTGAACAGTCATCTCCCCTTCTTTATAAAGCTTCACAGCATGGTTCATACCTTCATGCCCTGCGTGGTATTTTTGAACCCTACCTCGATATTTTCCTTCTTTTTTGGCAAGGTCAATGCCTTCCCGCTGACGCATCTTGGTAATATCGCGTTCTAATTGATTCACGCCCCCCATTACCGTCATTAAAAATTCGCTATAGGGATTGTTTTCAGATAAATCTAACCAGGTATCTTTCAATGATTTCAAATTTGCTTCTTTTTGCTTGATGTCATCAACTAATTCAAATAAATCTCTCGTGCTTCGAGTAATCCGGGTCAGGTCTGTCACAGAAATCGTGTCGCCAGCCTCGAGGTCTTCTAACATATTTTGCAGTTCTGGTCGTTTTTGCGCA
>DATGUU010000091.1:0-15093 GCA_035301085.1 Pseudogracilibacillus sp.
ACACTAGCTACCAAGACAGCTGCGTCGCCATTAAGTGGTTTATAACCATAAGTTAAGTGGTCTGAAACCCAGCCGAGCATGGCAACATTGTCACCGACTTTGGCATCTGCTTGCTGCCACAAATCATCACCAGTACCATGGTTCAAACGCGTTGTAGCAAATAAATAGTACTTGCCGTTCATTGGAATGATATTTGGACGTTCAATTTCGTCGGATACCATCAAGCTGTTAACTAATGGTGGTAAAACTTCAGCAACTTTAGGATTATTCTCATTCTTGGTAAGGCGAATGATACCAATAGTAGCGTTAGCCCATGTTGCACGACTCCTCATGTCGTCATTAGCAGTCACCTTTAAGAAGTTTTGTAAAGCTTCTTTAGGCGTACCACCATAATTCTTCCAGTTATAGACTTGATTTTCTCCTTGATAATTATTGCTACCTGTTGAAGCTTCAAAAATTAGGTAACGTTGACCGCCAACAGAAATCACATGCGCATCACGCATAGCAATATTATCTGCACCTTTATTGGTAGACTT
The DNA here is from genome assembly GCA_035301085.1 of Pseudogracilibacillus sp. Taxonomy (GTDB): domain Bacteria; phylum Bacillota; class Bacilli; order Bacillales; family Amphibacillaceae; genus Pseudogracilibacillus. Next base: position 537 of record DATGUU010000091.1, read on the forward strand.
CCATTGCTTGTATGTCTGGTAGTGATATCCGTCGCCTTGGAATAAAACATGGCGGTGACTTCTCTTAGCTATCGAAATCGTGTTTTTCTTCTTGTTAACCTTCAGCTTCAAGTTAACTGTTGCAATTTTTTGATGATTAGTATTCTCACGAGTGTCTACATCAGCGTAAAACAATTGAATACTGCCATCTTTGTTTACAGTAGCTGACATATTCTTGATTTTTTGCATTGAAATATGGTACACGATATTGCGCATCTTGATCAAAAAATACAATTATTTTTTGTGTCAATTCTCCCCCTAAAGATAAAAGTATGAAAGACAAGTCAGGATTTTCTTAAGTATCATCTCTAATACTGTCTAATGATTGCATCATAGACCCTACAAATTCTATCTTCTTATCAACCACCGTAAAATTATTATAGATATCATTAATTGATGCAGTAATAACTTGATTATTAGGGAAATATTTATTTAATAATCCATACATCAAATTTACATTTTCATCTGTTAATTCATTACCATAGGGTGAATCAATGATTATTGGATACATTTCTTGGCTCTTTTCTTGCAAAATGCTTAAATAAGCCAAATGGAATGCAAATGATAACAAATGAAGTACAGCTCCCGTATATTTTCTCAAATCAAGCGATTCAATAAAATCTGTTTGTAAATCAAGATATTTTTCAACTTTTAATTCTTTGCAAAACTCTACTATTCTTGCGTGAATTCTACTGTAATAATCATTACTACTCAACGAATTAGATATTTTTTTATTTAATTTTGAATTTTCCTTACGTATATCTTTTATTATCTTTTCCACATTTGATTCATCTATATCAAGCTTAGAAATAGACTCATTAAATCTATCTAACTGTGATTGTAAATTAAATAATTTTGTGAATTTTTGCAATTCATTTTCTATCTTTGCTTTTTGACTAATGTACTTAGCTTTATTCCGTTTTAGAATAGCCAAGCGTGCTGTAATAAAAGATTGATGCTCATTAAAGCCACATATATTGTCTTGAGTAACAAGCTCTTTATCACCAGATTTAGTTTTAATCCGCAATTTCATATTTGAAATCATAGAAATAAATTGCTTATTATCTTTTTGTGCCTTATTTAAAGTAGTAATTTTAATATTAATATCACTTATATTAATATTAATAGTTCTTAACTCTGAATTTAATTTATCAAAATTATTCCAATTAGCATGACTCAAACTAACGGATTTTTTATATGACAAGTTTTTTCGAAGTAAATTATATCCTCGTAGTTCCGCTTTATTTCTTGCAACTTTATCTCTTAGATCTGATTGATCAGAGTCCATTAATCCTTCAACAAACTCCCCTAAGTTAAATCTATTACCACTTATTACTTTCCCTGTAGTCAACCAATTCCATCCCTCTTCTTGATCAAAATAAAATGTTCCTAACAAATTATTTAAAATTTGTGGATTAGATATTGATGAATAATAACTCAATAATATGGACATGTCTTCTGATGCACTAAACTTATCAATATAATTATCGTTTTTAAAAACTTGAACTTCATCAGCATGTCTTACAAATTGATATATATTTTTATCAACTTCAAAATAAATTTTCGTAATTAACTTATGAAAATTTATTCTTTTAGTACTCGGTATATCCCATCCTATTGAATAAAGTATTAAACGTACAAATGTTGTTTTACCTGAAGTGTTTTTCTTACTTGTAATTAAAGTATGTTTTCCAAAAACAGCTTCCTTATTGTCGATAACTAACCTAATCAGTTTCATAATTAATCACATCCTTTATATCTTCAGCGCATCCCTGTGACTTAATAGTAATCCAGATTAGAAATTTTACTACATCATCATCTTTTTTACTTTTTATCCCCATATCCTTTTTTAGAACCGGAGTATATTCATTCACAAATTTTTCGAATCTTTGTGAGCGCTTTAAATCAGCATTAGTTCTCAAGAAATTTAAATATGCCTCACATATAATGTTAACCTTATCAAAATCACTATATAATTTATCAACTAGTTCTTCATATTGTTCCTTAATATATACCTCATTATCATAAGCAACATCGAAAGTTTCTAAAAAATCATAAAAATCTTTCGAACTTGTTTTATTAGAATACATTATAGTTACCATCGTGTGTGAATAAAATTCTTCTTTTTTTACTGTTTTTTTTTCTTCCTCTGTGCTTCTAGTAATCATTTGCTGCCATTCATTAGTAAGTTCTCTTTTATAACCAACTAACTTTATTTTTTCTGTAAATCTTTCAACCCTATCATTTAATTCTCGAAATTTTGTTTGATCATCTGCTCCTTCATACGAAATTTTCATAATATACAGTTTATCTATATTTTTACCTATATTAGATAGATCTTTTCTTTTATCCAAAAGCTTTTGAATTTTTTCTTGAAGCCGGGGCTCTAATTGCTTATAACTATAAAAGGCATAAGATGGCATAAATTGAACTGAACCCTTTGCATCTCCCAATGGTTGAGTTGAATTAGAAACATAAATTAATTTATTAGTTCTTTCATCTTTAATATCTTCATTTAAAGTAGTTAAAGCTTTTCCAAACTCTTGAGACATATTTTTACTATATGGATTCACCGTTTCTTTAGCCTGATAATAATATTTTTGACCATCTTCAAAATATAAATCTATATCATCTTTTCCCTCAACATTAACAGCGGTTGCTTGTTCTATATTATCAAGAAATTCAATTAGTCCTACCATATCTTGATAATGAAAACCTCGTTCAATAGTACTTGCATTAGTATCTTTTTTTGCTTTATTCATAAATCTCAAACACCTACAAATATTTAATTTAATCACAATTTTAAGCTTTTCAAAGTTTTATTCCAAAAGGATGATAGATTTTAACTAACAAATAATTTGTGTAAGACTAGATATTTTCTTACTTATCAGAACTGCGTTTTCTCGTCATTTACTCTTAAAAATAAAGATGATTACATATTCATATTAGAACCGTAGATCATTTTTTATCGTATGATCGAATCAATTGATAGAAATTATAAATACTAATCTACCGATTTCAATTATTTTTAGTCTTACATTTCGAAGCACTCCAATTATGTTTGATAATTCCATTATGATACATTTTCGAATTATCAAATTCATATGTATCATTATTTAAATCCTCTTTATAAATAAATGACTTAGCTTTTACTTCATTATTCTCGGATTTTAAATATTTGTATTGAGGATTTTTAAATTCCAATTGATCATCAACAATATCTTCATATATACAAAAGCCCATTTCGCCAGCTTTGGATTTAAATCTAATAACCATTTTTTGAAATTTATAATTTATGTCATGATTAGTATTACCTGGTATTAAAATTATCTTTCCTTCAGAACTAAATCCCGAATAATTAAAAAACTCTTCTTTTATTCCATTATTATCACCTTGCTTAAAAGATAATTTTATATCTAATTCATATACAGGATTATCTGATATATTATCAATTTCAATTTTTCTATAGGATACGTTATTACATAAAATAAGATCTATATCAGAAAGGCTACCAAAAGGGGATGTAATTAAAATTATTGTATTGCGAGCACTTGTCTTAGATAAGTAATTACAAGCAAAGTATGGTCGACTATTTTCAATCTTTTCAGCTTCATCAACTTTATGCTGCTTATTGATTTGCTGAAAACCTCCCACTATAGCTAGTATTGTACCAACTCCTCCTATCCAATCAGCAACACTTCCATGATCATGTGTAATCCAATAATTAAAACCTGGAAAATTAATCATACATTGTACAATTAAAATCAATATACAAACCATCATAATACATATAGCAAAAATTTTTTCTTCTTTTTTCTTCATACAATTCCCTCTTAGATATAAAATTTCAACCCCAGACATTTGCAAAGAAATTAAATTTAAGCATCTAGTTTTTAGCCTAAGATAAAATTTGATTTACCACTTAATCACATAGATTAATCATAAATTTTATCCTTCAACACTCCTTGATCTAACTCACTATATAAATTTAAAAGTAATCTTTCTTAAAGCTGATCAAAGGACTATCATATTCACTTCTTACTTTTCTTATTAGTACTTTTTAGTTTCCACAAATCATATATGTAATTAAAAAAAGTATAATTACTACAAGGGTTATAAATATCAAAAAAATTACCACAATTATAGCTTCCCATCTAAATGAACATAGCTTTATTATCTGATGATCTCCTCAGATCAAAACAAAGACCAAAGCACCTATCATAATTAATCCAACAGTCCTTATTACATTTTTCTTTTTTAACCATGAAATTTCTTCCTTCATCATCCAACTTAACCACTCTAATTTTATAGGTGACATAGCTTCATCTATTGCTATTTCTAACGGAGTTCGAAGATCTGTATTATCTGTCTCTACATTTTCAACATTGTATAATGTTTTAACTTCTTTAAAAATACCATTCTTTTCACTATTACGCTTTGAATTATCATTCATTAATAAAATATATGTAAACCGCACAAGTAAATAAATCACGACTAAGAATAAAAAGATGGGTAAAAGTATTGATACTAAAAGATTATTGTCTATTTGTACCTGCTTTAGTGATTTTATTATATCTTGAGAAATTGGTTTAACTAATTTACTTCCACCTACAACAGTTACTAAACCAGCTACCATTGTATACCACTTATTCTTTTTAGGTACGGCAGTTATTAAACTATAGTAGTTATCTATGTCTTTTTGCTTAATACCATCTTTTCTTAAATCTTTAACCAATGTAAATATTGTTTCACGAATTTTTATAGCCGACGCCCTTGAATTATTAACAATATTGATATTTTTTACATACCATTCTTTATATATTTTTTCAATATAGAGACTGTAAAATAGTTTGTGTAAGGATGGATGATTCCTTAAATTTATTTCTTTAAACATTAGAAAAAGGAGTTCCTTTCTCGTATGATTGGTTTGAACAAAAAAACACATACAGAAAGAAGAACTCCTTCATGAATGATTTTACCAAAGATTTTGCTCAAGCTCTATTCAATCCAGACAAAATAAATGATTTATTGCGTAAAGAATTACAACAAGCAGTTAATGACCTATTAGAGGCTAAATTAACTGCCTTTTTAGGTTATAATCCTTATGCAAGAGACGGCTGGAATACCGGCAATTCTAGGAACGGTGCCTACTTTCGCAAGGTGGATACGCAGTTTGGCAAAATTGAAATCCAGGTGCCACGAGACCGCAACGGCCTGTTTCATCAGCACACGCTGCCTGACTACAAGCAGCACTCGGATGTCTTGGAAAGCACGATTATCAAGCTGTATTCCAAAGGCGTAATCACCAGAGAAATAGCCGACTTGATTGAAAAGATGTATGGCAGCCATTACAGCCCAGCTCAGGTATCTAACATCTCCAAGCAGATGATTCCAAAAGTTGAGGCCTATCATCAGCGCAAACTCAGTGACAAGTTCTTCTGCGTTTATTTGGACGCTACCTACGTTCCTCTGCGCCAAGAAACGTTTGAGCGTGAAGCAGTATATATTGCCATTGGCATTAAACCTAATGGACATAAGGAAGTCATTGACTACTGCATTGCGCCTAGTGAGAACATTGAAGTCTGGACAGATATGCTTCAAAACATGAGGTTCAGAGGCTTGATGGAAATTGAGTCCGATCTGCTGGTCTTCTATAATTATCCTAAGCAGATCAGGGCTTCAATTTACTCTACCAATATGATCGAATCCTTTAACAACGTTATCAAGCGTAAAGCTAAGCCTAAAGCAGAGTTTCCAACTGAACAGTCGCTTAATACTTTTATTGGCATCCAGGCAATGAGCTACAACGAACGCTATTTCAATCGAATCCACAAAGGCTTTGGTCAGGTTCAGGATACCTTAGAATCCTACTTTGATTAAATAAAAGATTAAAAAATCGATCTACGAGAAAGAACTATTTACACAAAAGATTTGACAGTTTCTTTTAAGTCCAAAAATACAGGAAAATTTTCGTTTAAATTATGTATAACATATCGTAAAAAGTTAAAAAATTATCTACTTTCTTGCATCTTTTTTTCAATCAATAATGTATCACGATATTCAGGAGCATCGGGTATTTCATGGAAATCAAAAGTTAATTCCTTATGCTTGCTCAAAATTTGTTTAATTTCATCAATATTCAATCTAAAGAATTCTTTACGCTTATTTACCTTATTAACTCGTTCTTTATCAAAATATTCATGCAATTCAGTTTCAAGTTTATACGCATCATCAGTAAATATAAGTGCATGAACATCAAATTTAAATGGAACTGATGCACTACTTAATTCATTAATTCTATCCATTGGATCTAATCTGCGAGTAACTCCAATTTTATAAACATTTTGTCCAAAAGAACCAATATTAGAAATAATATAAACATACCCTGCTGTGGGGTTTTCAGCTCGATCCGAGAGTTTAACTTTCTTAGCTTGAATATCAGAAATTTTGTCCTGAAGATCAGCTAATTTTCTCTTAAGAGATTCAATCTCCACATCACTTTTAGAATTATTAATCTTATTTTGTAAAAGATCTTTCGCTTGTTGGAAATGCGTTTCATCTTTTTCGTATTTTGCACGTTCTTGTGCATATTCTCTCTGTGCTTGACGTTCTTCCTTTTCTCTTTGTCGTTGTTCTCTAAGCAATTCTTTTTCTTGTTCTTTCTTTAATGCGTATTCAAGAGCAATATGTGCTTCATCTAATTTACTATCTAAATAATTGGCAGTAAGTCTTACTCCGTTAGACTCATTCAGTTTATTCAATTGTTCAAATGAGCGCGTAATTCTCTTTTCAATCATTTCGATATTAGATTTGGTTACTTTATTAATTGCAGCTTCACATTCACCATTAAAGGAACGAACTAACTGCTTAATATTTTTCTTTTGCATAGACCGGCCCTTAGCTTCGGAACCGTCTAATGTCATTGGATTAAAAATAGTTCCAGCATCTTCATTTTTAATCATTTCCTTTTGATTAGACCTTACTTCTGATAATTTCCCCTTATATGCACTAGAGTTTGCAAAATCATATCTTGGCTTATATAAACCATAATCTTCGTACATAATTTCATCTGAAACATTAACAAGCTGACTATTTAAATCTTTTATTTTCTTATCTAAATTTGAAATCTGTTTGTTTTGTTCAGTAACTTTTTGAATCTTTTTATCAATATCAGCATTTAACTTTTCAATATCTTCTTGTTTAGTATTTAGAATATCATTTAACTCTTTAGTTTTTCTTGCTCTTAAATCAATTAATTCTTTAGTACTTTCAGCTTTTAATTTATCTAATTCCTTAGTTTTTTTAGTAATTTCTTTATCTAGCTCCAACGGCTGCATTTGTTTGACACTAAGCTTTAAATCAGCTTCTTTCTGTAATTTAGAGTTATCTTGTTTTAATTGGATTTTTTCTTTCTCCAATGCTTTTTGAGTTTGTTTTAAATTTTCAAGTTCTAACTTAAATTTTTTAGCTTTAAACAAATCAGATAAAGATACTTTGACATGTGTAAGATTTGAAGTATCGGATGATACATTATTATTTTCTTTCATTACAACTGGCTGTATTGAATTATAATCTTTACCTTTTTCGTTAATTACTGATTTAGTAATCCCAGACGAGTTTTTTTCTTTAACATTTTTACCTGTTGTACTCTTCTCAACTTTATTATTTAATATCGCTTCGCTAGTCTTTTTACTTTTCTTTTTGTAGTGTCGGATGATGATATACGCTAAACCTGCTAGTGCTACCAGCCAACCTGCAATTGGTAAAAATCCAACACCAATAACCAAAGCGACAAATAAATAAAAAATAGCTCCTAATATTTTCAATAACACAAAAAATACTCTCTTCATCTACACTTTTCTCCCACTTTATTAATTAAGATAGCTCTTCAAAACCAAACATTAACATTTTATCATGAATATCCAGTTTAATATTTACGCCACAATAAAAAGAACAATGCTTATTAATTCAAACATTGTTCTAGTATTGATTGATCATACTAAATTTAATAATAACGACTTCGTCAAATTATGTGATCTCAACTATTTAGACTATGTAATAACAGACTGCCCGATCTCCGATGACACCATTCTTCAAGCTTTAAAGAAAAACAGAGTAAATATCATTTATAAAAAGCTGGGTGGTACTTATCGGACGAAGTAGGTGGATGTTATGATAAGAAACAACATACTATGATTAGTAACTATATATCTAAGAGTTTCTACCTATACATTATTGTTTTATTCAAGCATAAAATTCTTTTAATGATACTATTTTAGTAACACAAAAACCTAACCATTGTTTTGCAATTAAGTAACTAGAAATTACACGTAGTAATTCATACCTCTTATTTATAGCCTAAGATTAACTGACTTCTTTGTAGTCCTTCAATCGATGATTTGAAAATATGACCCTTTAATTCAGGAATATTAAATTCTTCTCCCTTGACTCCTTCATGTATATTCTTTATTAGTCTAAACTCACGCTGTCCAACATATGAAATGTCTTTTTTAAACAAGACCTCAACATCTTCTTTTTTTGAGTAGTCTGGGACTTCATTCATCTCAACCACTTTATTAAAATCATGATATTCAACCAATCCATGTCCCATTTTATTTTTAGGGTCATTCATCATTTGAATAAATTCATTACTTGCAAAAAATAATGGATAGCATTTCTGCCCTTTATTTCTTTCCTCTATTTTTTGAAACGTCTTTAATTCTTCAATAATACTTTGCTTCAAACTGAAAAATTTAAACTTTTTAGGTGAGACTGGTTCCCGTACAATATTCATTTTATTATCGTCTACATTATGATCCTCTTTAAAATCTAAAAGGCTCAAATACATAAATGAACAAATCCCGTAAGGTTTTACCGTCTTAAAGCTAATAGGTATTTGCTTTACTGGTACTCTCAATATGTCTTTATGACCCTTAATTCTTATAAAAGCATCATCGGTTCTCATTACATACCTATCAGAAGATTCATATGGATCGTAAACATCCCCCATAGTTTCATCTTTATAACAAGTATCATGTTGTCGGAAATAAGTTGAAGATGAAAAGAACAAATTACCATTTAAAGTAGAAGGAATAAATCGCTTTTCTACGAACTTAATAAATATTCCTATATCGCCAGGTTTTACATTCATATTGTCCTATCCTTTCAATTAATATATTAGATATTGACCTAACCTATGCTTTATTTCACACTGCTTCCCAACAATTAACAAAATTTGCAGCATCTATTTTTAAGAGTTTCGAATCTCTTTCTTTAATAGCTTCTGCTTTGAAAAAGCGTGGGCTATTGACTCTAAGTACTGCGAATGTACCAGAGCTAGTATTAAAATTGGCATTGGTTTCCTGAAGCAACGTTAAAATACTTTTGACGGATCTACTATCAAGTCTGGATTTCTTTTGCTGAACATTCGGGAATACTTTCACGAAATACTTTTTTCCATCAATAATCATACCTATATCAGGAGAGGCATTAATTACTAACTCATTTTCAAAGTTCCATTTTGCTTTTCCGACTTCAAAAAAGGTAACATCATTATCGCTTACAAAATTTATAAAGTTATTTACCGACTTAGTATAATTAGCTTTTTTCTCTGGTTTCACCATATCTACTGCATCATATAATACCGTTAAGTCACCATTATTATACGGTAATCTATGTATTGCTTCCCTAAAGTTCTTCCAATAATCATGTGATGGGTGATATCCATCATTATTTTTCTGCTTTAAAATGTAATTATATTTTGCATTAGTTGAAACAAATGCCTTAAATGTCAAAAATTGAGTTAATGATATTTGAATTGTCATATGATTCTCCTTATACGGCTCTGTCACACTATATAGTGTTCTTACAACTTATACTATTCATTATATAGTATGGGAACATACATTTCTATACTTGAAAACTATCTAATCTTATGCTATTAGTACTCAATTTGTTCAAATTCAAAATTAATGCCTGAAATTTTATCGCAATAAAAAAGGCAGACCATCCAGTCTGCCTAATGAGGGGAAAATTAAATATTGAATTAGTTTACAGCGATAAAGTGGTACATGTCACCAGATTGAACAAAGGACATCGGGATATCTTTTGTCTTAATTGCAGTTGACAGCCAATTAATCATGTATCTCATCCCTGCTTCTTCGGTGTTAAAGTGGCTCTATAATTTTTCCTGTTGATGACTTATCAATATGATAAGCTGTTAACAGGTTTTTTATTGCAAAAAAAGGGAGGACATAGTCCTCTTCAATAAAAATCGTTTCCACACAAATTCTTATAAATAAAGGTGATTTCTATGTCCTCTCTTAATCATTGTATTAAATTCGAGCTTGATGTTAAAGACGAAAATATTGTTTTTAAAGATTATTTCTATAAATCGATCAAACTGCAAAAGCATAAAATCTATGAAGCCGAATTGCTTCAACCTGCTTGTGCTTTCTATGGCTCGTAGAACTCTTACACAACGGTCATTTGATTACCAATATTCACTATCCAACAGCTACTGCAAGTTTGCCAGTCATTATCAGATTGGCTAAGCAACGAGTTGATCCTAAGTATAAGAAAAAAGGTAGAAAAACAGTGCTATGTTTCTACCTACCTTTACATTTTAGAATGTTTGCAAAAGAGTCATATTCTATTTAGCTTCTAAATTTATTTCTTTATCTAATTTATCCTTTAATTGATCTAATTGAACTAAATCTACTTTATAATTTCTTTCTTTTGCTATTTTTTGAGCAATTAACAAAAAATTATCATATGTTTTTTTATCTTCTGGATTTTCAAGTTCATTACTAATTAAAAATACAGCAGAAATGTCATTTTTAGGTTTAATATTATTCAAATCATAAAGTATAACCTTTAATTCTGTGGTCAAATTATCTTTTCTCTTATAATCAAAAGTCATTGATCTCAGTAAAGTCTTATCAATTTGAAAGTCGTATTTATCCATTCCGCCTAAATCATTCGGCAATTCAGGATTAGCTCTTATCCGATCCTTAGAGAAATTATAAGAACGAACTTGTTTGGATAATAACCTTCGCACCTTATCTTTAGTTATTCGCTTATTCTTGGGTTTATCATAATATAAGAAAGTAGATTTTAGATCTTCTATCACTGAGCTCCAATCTTTATCTGATATATTAATAGATTGAACAGAAGAAAAACGAAATTCATTTGTTAAATATGAAATTTTGCGTGATAAAAAATCAGGTTCAGAAATATTATTAAATCTGCCTTCATCAGACTCATCTGAGAAACCTAATTTTAATGTTTCTATATCTTCATCAAGATTATAGTTTAAATCATATTCTAACGAATCCATTACCATAGAAAAGAAAGATTTATTATATTCATCATCGAAAGTAGCTACTCTTCTCATATTCGTAGTTTTAAAGAAATGAGAATATTTTTTCACAGGATAATGAACTGCAATCCCTACGTTTATTGTTTCCATTCGAATGGCACTAGGAATATACTTCAAAACTGCGTAGTATAGTTTGTTAATATTTGTAGTCAATATTCTCACCTTCTTAAAACTTAAAATCTTTTTCTAACTCTTGAATTATATCATCAATATGGTCAATTTGAAAACAAACAAAATCTAGTGCTGCATCTTTCTCATCTTTTGATATTCCCCACTGTACAGGAATATCATTTATACAAGTTTTTAATTTTTCAGTTGGTAAACCATTTATTCTTCTTTTCATTGGAGAAAAAGGATGATGTACTCGTGGATACTTATATTTGTATGCTTGAACAAGAGTATGATAATTATCTCCATACTTTATTTCATCCAACACCAACGGAGGTATAGTTTTATCTTGAGTTAATGTATTTACGTCCCAAATTTGAGCCACTCTAAAAATATTAGTATGATCTATTACTACTAATTTATTATCTTCTTTAGTGAAAAACCAATTACCTTCATTTCCATCTCTATCACTATTCATTAAGATAGTATCAAATAATATAAGATCTGGTATTATTTCTATATTAGAAATATGCTTAGCAACAACTCTATTTATCCGTAAACTTGTACCTTCAAGATATGTAGAAAGAAAACAAGGTCCTGATTCAAAATCATATTTTTTTAACTCAGTTTTATCAATTAGCTCTTTTGATAATTCACCAATTGTTGAAAATGGTGTGTGTAATTTAACCAACCCCGCAAAATGAGCAGCAAAATTTTCATTAAATAAAGCCTTTCCAGTAGGAACAGACGCATTTATTCCCTTCATTATATATTGTTTAGAATCTGAACATGTTACTCTGAATGGGAGAGTAGAACCTACACCCATTTTTTCTTCTATAGCTGTAACCTTTAACAAAATTTCACTTCTTCTCTTTGTCCTAATATTATAATAATTTTACTATACAAATTATTATAACTACAAATACACTTTGCTAACCATATATAAATCAAAATGATCTAGATTAGGAATATAATTCCCGTCAAAATATCATTATTGTATAGAATATAAACTAAACAAGCGCTGTACTTAATTTTAATATAGCGACAAAAAACGATCTTCAAATAGCCAGAGCTATAAGAAGATCGCCATTGCATCAGTCCACAAACTGATACGTACAATGTTTGCTCTTATCAAACATGATCAATTATATGATTACAACGTAGCCACATATATTTATAGATTTATCCTACTCTAACTGGTGTAGCGGTTAAAATGCTTCTAATTTCTTTTACAATTTTTTGTGCTTTTTCCCTTTCACTTTCAAATCCCACTTCATAAAAAATAGTTCTATTCATTGTGATATCCAGAGGCAACTGTCCATCATAATCATTTTCACTATCAAAGCTCTCTTTATTACAGATTATTATAATGTCCTTATTTAAGGTCATAGCACATCCTAACTCAAAAAAGACATTTGGATTTTTGCCACTAATGTCTGCCATGATTACATCAGCATTTCGAATTTTGTCTTTAATCTCTGCCATGATGTTAGTCTTATATCTGCTATCAAAAATATCTCCAGCTTTAACAAGGTCTAGGTTTACACGCTCACTATCTAATTCAGCTTTAACTGCTCCCATCATATCTTCGGGAACTTTTTCAAACGGAAGAATATAAAAGCCAACTTTAGCCTTATCCAAACCATTATTCACACTTAAATTTTGAATGGAATTTGATGACTTAGCCTTAAGAGAAATCAAATCATATCCTTTTGTTAGCTTTAAATCTTTAGTATACAAAACATCGTTAATTCTTGAAACAGCAGCATCTTGAATTTGAGGAATTAATTTTCTACAAGCACTTATATCCAATGCTAACTCGTCCTCAATATATACTCTAAAGTTTTCTTTATCAAAAATGAATTGAAGCACTTCCTGAATCTGATTATTTTCTGTAGCTTTATCTATCAAATCATAAAACAATTGCCATCTACTTCTAATTAAACCATTATATTTTAATGGAATAAAATAATTAAAATGATTGCCAATTTTATAAACAATGTCTCTAGCAGTTAAATGTGGCATATTTAAGTGTAATATTTGAGGATTATCATTAATTTCTTCTAATTCAGTATCCCCATCTAAAACAGCTACAATTTCTTTGTCTTTTAATTTCTTCCAATATTCCTTATTTACATTCATTTTCTACTATATCCTTATATACTTTTTCTATTAAAAAATCCACTAACCTCAACCGGAGATTAGTGGAGTCACATCTAATAAGCAATTTGATTATACCAATAGTTAGCGCCATCAACAATATATTATTAATAAACTCCACGAAACGTGTAACTATTTTAAAATTCTACACAAAGTGTGTAACTAATTTAACATAATACTTAAAATGAGCTTAGTTTTCCACAGATTTTAACAGGGAAAATAAAGATTCGCAAATTGCAATAATAACTTGAACACTTTTGTTTAGGCTGTTTGATAGATGCGATCTAATTCTCTTTCAAAGATTTCATCTGGTGTATGATAAGCCAAGATCTTTCTTGGCAATGAATTGCACCGAGTTTCAATGTCAATGATTTGTTGGAGAGAGTAGTTATGAATATAGTCACCTTTAGGAATGAATCTGCGAATAAGGCCATTATGCCTCTCTACAGTGCCTTTATCACAAGAAGTATATGGATGAGCATAATAAACTAGTGATTTGGAAATATCTTCCAGCTGAGATAGATCCGCAAATTCAGAACCATTATCAGTCGTAATAGTTTTAAAGATATCGTTCCAATGCTCGCTGTATTGCTTGCGCAGACTTTTAAAGGCATTCATTACACTGGCAGCTGTTTTATCTGGGATTTTAATAATTAGGAACTCACGGCTCATGCGTTCAGACAAAGTTAGCAGCACTTCGTCGTCCTTGGTCTTATGGCCTAAAACAAGATCACATTCCCAATGCCCAAACACATCACGCTTATTAACTTCCTGTGGTCGTTGTTCAATACTGCGGCCTAGCTTCTTCTTATTTTTACGAATGCGATGAATTTTGGTATTGCGCTTGAGTTTCTCTGGCAAATCATAGTT
>DATGUU010000092.1:0-4088 GCA_035301085.1 Pseudogracilibacillus sp.
ATCATAGATGCAATATGATTCTTTCTCGTATCATTCGCATCAACAATGGCTGTGATAATATCATTTGGTACATGTTCAAAATTGGCAAGTAGTTGTTTCGTATCTTTTGGTAAGCAATATCCACCATAACCAAATGAAGGGTTATTATAATGATCGCCTATACGTGGGTCAAGACCGATACCTTCAACTATTTGTTTCGTATCTAAACCTTCTAACTCTGCATATGTATCTAACTCGTTAAAGAATGATACGCGCATTGCTAAATATGAATTTGCAAATAACTTAATTGCTTCAGCTTCTATGGAATCTGTGAATAACATCGGAATATCACTCTTCACTGCACCTTCAGCTAAAAGCGTTGCAAATCGTGTAGCACGTTCTGATTGTTCGCCAACGATAATACGTGATGGATGTAAATTATCAAATAAAGCTTGTCCTTCTCGTAAAAATTCTGGTGAAAACATGATATTGTCTGTATTAAATTTCTCACGTAATTCTTTCGTATAACCTACTGGAATAGTTGATTTAATGACCATCGTTGTATCTGGATTCACATCTAACACGTTTTGAATAACTGTTTCTACACTACTCGTATCAAAATAGTTTTGTTCTGGATCATAATTCGTAGGCGTAGAAATAATAACAAACTCTGCATCTTTAAAAGCTTCCTTTGCATCCGTTGTCGCTTTCAAATTCAAGTCTTTCGTCGCTAAGAAATCCTCAATTTCGTTATCCACAATTGGAGATTGCTTGTTATTAATTTGATCCACTTTTTCTTGGATAATATCTAATGCGATTACTTCGTTGTTTTGTGCAAGAAGAACAGCGTTTGATAGGCCAACGTAACCTGTACCGGCGACTGTGATTTTCATATTCAAGATAATTTTCCTTTCTATTAGAAATTTTTATGTAGTTTTTCCCAACCTAAACCTTTAAAGGAAGGGCCTAAACAAGCTTCGGTAAATTTAATCCCAGGATGTTTCGCATTCCATTCAATTATCTGAGTTTCTCCTTTATCTGTTATTGATACATCCCAGGCAATAATAGTAACATGAGGTATTTTGTTTATGAATTACTATACAATCATTAACAGCATTTTTGAAATACGGAATCTTATTACCCTCAAATTTATAACCCGTATCTGGATGTTCGTAAAATCGTTTCCAATCGGAATCTCCATTAGCAAACTCATTAAAAGTACCTTCTTCATCAATAATTGGTACCTTAATCGATGTACTTGCTTGAACAATATCATCATTTTTTCTACCTACACGCAAAAATGAAGCTGCAAATTTTATTTCATTACTATTATCCTTATATGTAAGTATTCTAAGAGTAGAAACATTATCTGCTAATATTTCATCGAAAAACTTTGATTGTATTACAGGTGTTTGTAAAACCGCATCGCCCTGATTTAATATTTGATTAAGATCAAAACTATCTCTTGATATTTTAAATACTCCTTTACCTTGATTTGAATAGTCTAACTTTAAATAATATTCATCAGATAAGGTAAATATTGTCCTTTCTATTTCTTCATATGGTACGATATTAAAGTCTTCATCATACATTGCACGATCTATCACATAAAATTTATCAGGTAATTTATCAGTTTGAATAATCTTTTTTGACATTGTTTTCATATTAGCGACAGGTCCTAGAGCTTTATTTACAATTGGTGCCACTACATAACCAAAGTAATTATCAGGGATCCACCCCTCTCTAAACTCTTTATTGTAAACTGTATAAACATATAAACTAGGTGCATAAGATACAGAGCCAAACGTTTCTCTAGCGTATTCATCAATTTCCTTTTTCATTTTTGTAGATAATTTAAAACCTGATTCTTTCTCCATTCCTCTTAAAAGTTCTAAATCTCTTGTATTTAATATTTTATCATACCTATATTTTTTATAATTATTTAAAAGTTTTTTTAGATTCTTTTTCATTTGTATACCTCTTTTGTAATTGATATAAAACTTGAGTAAAAGCAATGTATTGCAAGGTACTTAACTCTCCTTTTAGTTTCTTATCATTTAATTTTTCTTTAAACATTTTATTTATATAAGATAATCCAATAGAATAATCACTAGCTTTTTGCTCCCATTTTTCACTATTAATAATCTTTTTCCATGATGCCCATGGACCTTGATTTCCTTTAATATATCCTATTCTTTTACCTATTTGTCTATTTGTCCACGTAATAAAACTAATCATCGTGTTAAATTTATATGAGTAATATGGATACCATCCATCACCATGTAAAACCCATTTCGACTTTTTTAAATAAGGCTTCGCTATCATATTGAATAAATTTCTATTCAATTTCCATTTTTGTGGAATATTCGCACTGACTTTAACGATTTCATTTGATAGAAATGGTTCATAACTTTTAAACAACCTTCTATTCGCATGTATATTTGGGATATTACGGTTCATTGAGCTTGGCCACAACTCAAACCACTCTTCAGCTGATTCTTTTCGATATGTTTTTATATAATAATAATGATTATTTCGTCGTTCTTTCAATTCATCAATAATCTTCTTATCAAAAATTTCGTTTGATAAATTTTCATTTAATAAATTAGTTTTATTTTTTTTATTCGGTAAAAATATAAACTTATTTGTTAATTTTGTTTTCTTTATTCTTGCCCCTTTTAGTAAAGCATCTGAAAACAAACCACCGTAAACAGCATCGTATTTTACTAAATATTTATGAAATCCATATGTATGTGCATGATGGTATTCTGCACCAGACCCTATTAAATCTGCACATTTCTCCATTATATTCAAGTAATGGTATTGATCTCTATTAGCGGGTTTAAAATTAGCATTGTATTTATCCGCTATTATTTTCGCTATCTTTCCTTCACGATTCATACCATCTAAATAAATGTATGCATCACGATTTATATCTTTCAATAATCCTGATAAAGTTCGTGAATCTTCTCCACCACTAATAAATTGAGCGATATTGGTAGTCTGTGATGTTACCATATTAATATTAGATTCTAAGCATTTTCTCAAGTACTTCGCCGTTTGATTCATATCTGTATATTTATTAGTTTCATACGGTTCCCAATATTTTTTTACTTTTAATTCATTAGAATTTAGTGCATATACATGTGTTGATGCTGGCTGTATTTGATAAATATCTTTAAAAATTGTATATGGAAAGGTAACAGTGCCATGTAAAATAAAATCTACTAGAGATACATCATCAATATCACTAGATTTTTTTATTACAGTGGAGATCATATCAATATGGGATGAGAGAGTATAGTGATTGTTATTATAATATTTAAATATTGGAATATAAGACATTATATCTGTAATACAAATGACCTCTTGTTTTGCTTTATTTATAATTAGCACAGAAAAAGGACCATTTAAATCTTCATCCCATATCATATTTCCTGATTTCCAACGTTCGAATATGGCTTTTGTTCCTAAATTACTATTTTCTTGATTAATAAAATCATTCTTTTTAAATGTTAAAAGCGGACCGCCAATTACTACAATAAGGTATTGCTCGGTCTCATATGGTTCATAACCATTATATATGTTCTTAGTAAAACCTAAAGAACCCCAAGAACCATTAAAATACGATACTTGGGGAAATTCCTTTTCATAAATTGAATGTAATGCATTACTCATACATAATCTTTCAATATTTCTTGTTGAAAAAATAAAATCACTCATTATTTCACCATTCTTTTCTTACTTAAGTTTATTGTTACGTAAATTAACATTACATTTGAAATAACACCTGCCATACAAAATAAAGCAATAGCAACAATATCACTTTTAAATAGATAATATGCTAAAATTATTAAAAGAAGTTTCAATATTGTCATTGTTAATGTAAATATCAAATGAAATCTCTGTGCGTTTAACACTGGAAAAGATCTTACACTTGGTCTATTCATCAATCCAAAATAAGACCACAATGCTATCCATCTAGCATATTCCCCTGCTGTTTCCCATTCTGCTCCAAACACAAAACTAAAAAGAAATGGTCCAAATAATATTACTGTACCATAAGGTACTAATCCTACTGCAGCCAAAGCATAAGTTCCTTTTTTAAT
>DATGUU010000093.1:0-4153 GCA_035301085.1 Pseudogracilibacillus sp.
AGTATTGAGTTTTTAACAAAAGGATTTATTCAATTAATGGAGATTCCCCCTGCACTTATAATGATTGTAGTAATAGCATTACTTGCTTGGTGGATAGCAAATTGGAAATTAGGAATTTTCACATTAATTGGTTTAGCACTAATAAATAACTTGGAATATTGGCCGGAAACAATTCAAACACTGTCACTAGTACTTATATCAGTTATTATTGCAATGATTATAGGTGTTCCAGTAGGTATCTGGATGTCACAAAATAAAACGGTACAATCAATTATTACACCTATACTTGATTTTATGCAGACAATGCCAGCGTTTGTTTATTTGATCCCTTCAGTAGTATTCTTTGGTATAGGAATGACACCAGGAATTATAGCAACAATTATATTTTCTATGCCACCTACTGTTAGAATGACAAATCTCGGAATTCGTCAAGTTGATGCTGAGTTAATTGAAGCTTCAAATGCTTTTGGTTCCACTACTGGACAGAGATTAGGTAAAGTACAATTACCATTAGCAAGGCCGCAAATAATGGCTGGAGTTAACCAAACAATTATGTTATCTCTATCAATGGTTGTAATAGCTTCTTTAGTTGGAGCACCAGGTCTTGGAGAAGATGTTTATCGTGCGGTAACTCAAGTTAAAATAGGTATGGGATTTGAAGCAGGTTTAGCACTTGTTATATTAGCAATGGTGCTTGATCGTATAACAGCAGAAGCAAGTAAAAGATAAACATAGGAATTCCCATTAAGATTAAAGTATCAGAAAGATATATATAATAAAAAATGGAGGAATTAATTAATATGTTAAAAAATTTTCGTTTCACTAGTTTAGTATTGATGTTAATATTGGTTTTAGCTTTAGCTGCTTGTGGTGGTAACAACAATGCAAGTGAAGAAAATAATGAAACTGAAGATAATGGTACAACTGAGGAAACAGGTGACTTAGAAATTGGTCAAGAAAATATTACAGTACCTTATGTAGCATGGGCAAGAGAAACAATTAGTACACATATGCTAGCAAATTTACTTGAACAAGTTGGATACAATGTAGATGTCTCTCAAGTAGAAGCAGGTCCAATGTTCTCAAGTGTTGCTGATGGTTCTGCTGATTTCCATACATCTGCATGGTTCCCTGCAACGCACGCATCATACTGGGAAGAATATGAAGATGATTTAGTGAGAGTAAATGAAACTCTTGACTCAGCACCACTTGCATTAACTGTACCGAGTTATGTTGAAGATGTTAATACGATGGAAGACCTAAAAGACAATGATGAATTTGGTGAATCAGTTGATTGGGAAATCTTAGGTATTGATCCAGGTGCAGGAATTATGCAAAATACAGAAAAAGCATTAGATGAATACGAATTAGATAATTGGGACTTAACGACAAGTTCAGAAGCTGCAATGTTAACAGAATTACAAACAGCTATTGAAAACGAAGAGCCAATCATTGTACCATTGTGGAAACCACACTGGGCATTTGGTGATATGGATTTAAAAATGCTTGAAGATCCAAAAGAAATTTATGGTGGTGAAGGCGATCAAATCTATACGGTTGCTCGTAATGATTTAGAAGAAGACGCGCCTAGAGCATTTAAAGTACTAGAACAGTATGAAGAATCATATGATATGTTAGATGAAATGATGCCAAAAGTTTACGTTGATGAAGAAGATGTAGAAGATGTTGTACAAGACTTCATTGATGATAACCCTGAATTAGTTGATGAATGGTTAGATGGCATTGAAAGAGAATAACTAAATAGATTGATTGTTAAGGAGTTTCGCTGGTCTATATCCAGTGAAACTCCTTTTTTATATTTAAATGAATATTTATTATTTATAGAAATATTCATTTAAAATGAAATACAATTGTAATCTAATAACAATCTCTCTGTTACTTCAAGATGTTAGAGTTATTTATAATGAAATTATAAAATACTTACATTGGATATATAATGTTATAAAAAATAAAGAAACGGGGAATCAACTTGAAATTTAAATTAATTACAACAAGTATGCTAGCATTTATTCTTTTTACAGGAATGGGATTAATAGAAGATGTTCAAGCAGCTGAATCATTAGAGGATAAAAAACAAAATGTACAAGAAAACTTAAGTGAAGTGGAAAAGGACATTTTAAAAACTTCAGAAAAAGTAAATGAATTAAATGAAAAAATTGAAATATTAGAAGCAGCAATATCATCTAATGAACAAGATTTAAAAGATGAGAAATTAAATATTAAAAAATATGACGATGAAGTTAAAGTTTTAGAGAAAGAAATTAAAAGTTTAGAAAATGAAATTGAAGAACGTAATGAGATATTAAAGGAAAGATTATCATCTTATCAAAATACTGGTGGCGATTTGGGTTATTTAGAAGTGATTTTTGGCTCAGCTGGATTTGAAGATTTTATTTCTAGATTTACAGCTGTTACAACTATTACTCAAGCGGACAACGAATTAATAGAAGAACAGAAGAAATCAATGGAAAAAGTAGAAGAAAAAGAAGAACAAGTAAATGAAAAGTTAGCTGAAGCTGAGCAAACAAAAGAAAAGTTAGCAAATATAGCTAAAGTTAAAAAAGAGCAAAAATCAGATTTAGAAGATTCTGTAACGTCAGTTGAAAAAGAGCAAGAAAATTTAAAAGATAAAAAAGCATCATATGTAAAAGAAGGAAACGATATAGAAGCACTTGAAGAAAAAGTTAAAGCAATTAAACAAGCTAAAGAAGAAAAAGAATCAAATCAGGAAATAACACAACAAGAAAAAGAAGAAACACAAGCAGAGCCACAAGAAAAAGCTGTTAAAATAGAGCAAACATCAACTAAAAATACAAATAACGAAAAAACAGAAGAAAAAACAGAAAATGTAGAAACAAAAGAAACAAATAAACAAGCAGATACACAGAAAGAAAAGAAAACAACTAGTAATTCAAAAACAAATTCCAATAAAACTAAGAAAAATGAAAGTAAAGCACCAAAACAAGATAAAAAACAAGATAAAAAGCCTAAGCCGAATAAAAAACCAAGCAATGATTCAATTAAAGAAATAACTATGTCGGCAACTGGTTATACAGCAAAATGTGCAGGTTGTTCAGGTATAACTGCCACTGGTATTGATTTGAATAAAAATCCAAATGCAAAAGTCGTAGCTGTAGATCCATCTGTTATTCCATTAGGGTCAAGAGTATGGGTATCAGGATATGGTGAGGCGATAGCTGGAGATACAGGTGGCGCTATAAAAGGAAATAGAATTGATTTACATTTCCCAACAAAAGATGCAGCCTACGCGTTTGGTAATGGAACGGTCACAGTTAAAGTATTAAAATAATTAAATATGTATTATTACAGAACATGACAAAAAGAAACTAAAATGTCATGTTCTTGTAATATGAAGAGGTAATAATTAGTGCTATACTTATAATCAATTGAGTCGTATGACAGAATATATCAAACTTAAAGAATGGAGAATTGATTTGAGAAAAAAATTGGTTGTAGTCGGTACAGTATTAACATTAACATTTAGTGGATTTGGATATGTAGGAACAGTTAATGCAGAAACGAATATTAATGCTGAAAAAGATAAAGTATCTGAAAAATTAAATGACGTAGAAACAGATATTTTAAACTCAACAAAGCAAATAAATGAAATAAATTTGGATATTGATTCATTAGAAGGAGCATTAATTTCTAATGAACAAGAAATCGAAAGAATGAATAAAGAAACTAAAACTTATGAAAAAGAAATCAAAACACTTGAAGAAGAAATTGAAGTATTAAACGAAGAAATTGAAGCTAGAAATAAAATATTGAAAGAACGTTTATCATCTTACCAAAATAGCGGTGGCGATGTTGGATACATGGAAGTTATTTTTGGTTCAAAAGGATTTGATGAATTTATTTCTAGATTTACAGCAGTGACAACAATTACAAAAGCTGATAATAAATTAATTGAAGATCAAAAAACAGCAATTAATAAAGTAGAACAAAAAGAATCTCAAGTAAAAGAGAAATTGTCTGAAACTGAAAAAAATAAAGAAGAACTAAAGAAAATTAATAAGGAACAAAAGATTCAAAAGAAAGAAATGAAAGAATCTAAGAAGTCAGTCGAGAGTAAAATTTCAGATCTTGAAGATAAAAAGGCAGCATACAT
>DATGUU010000094.1:0-3077 GCA_035301085.1 Pseudogracilibacillus sp.
TACTGCAGTCTTTATAACTATAATGTCAGTTTCAGCAATACCTCAAGATGGCATTACCGGCATTATTCATGGTGTTAACGTAACGTTTATCATTGCTACAGTTATCTCAGCAATTGGATTACTATTATCATTTAAACTTTCAGACGATAGTAAACCAAAACGTCGCACCTTATAAACACGTATAAATAACAATACAATGTCTAGAACATCAATATTGTTGATTAAAAAAACGTCAATTTCTATATATTATAGAAATTGACGTTTTTTGTTTACGCTTAAGCGTATCAATGTTCAAAGCATTCAAAATATAAACTACATAGGTATTTTGTTTACTTAAAATCTTGAAGCGATGTTGACCATCTAAAAAATTTTACAATAACCCTTTGACTCTTACATCAGTGACGATCAAATAAACTTTGCCGTCATCCATATCACTTTTAAAAGTAGCGATTTCACTTTCATCTACACCTAAATCAATCAACTTTCTTTTCAAAGCTTCTCTCTCAGAATCATTTTCTGTTTTAATATCTATACCTAAAATATTTGTATCTTCTACAATTTTTTCTGTTCGAGATTTATCTAAGGATAATACGTAAATGTCCTGATTACCTATACCTTTATCTTGTAATGCAGTAACATCCACTTCTAGCTCACTATCATTCTTATAAGCTTTAACTACTGGTTTCATAAGAAAGGCCTCCTCCTCTTAAAATATCCGTCATCATTTTTCATGGATACACATTAACCATTACGCTTTAGATTGAATCATTAAATGATCGAAGCGTTCCTTTGTCATATAAAAATACGTATTTTCTAAAATTTTATCAAATAAGTCTTCTCTTTCATCATCTTCAGCTAAGCTAAAGTTAGTTTCAACATCTTCCTGATCTGCTTCGTCGACAAAAATAACTTGTTCACTTTTTACATCTAACGTCTTACGATTATAAATGAGCTCTAAATGATTATGTTTACGGTGAATTGCTTCAATGTTGTCAATTTTATATGCGCTCTGAATAAAATCTATCACTCGCTTCTCTCTATAACGCTTATGCTTTTGAGCTTTAAAATCTTTAGCAAAATTTTGTTTTACTAGTAAATAAATAATAATGATTACAGCTAGAATTAAAAGAAAAATTAACGTACTCATCTAATTGTCCCCCTTATCACAAACACCTTAGTTGTGTTATTACGATATTATGCATAATTTTCCCATTCTGTATATTCTTAAACATGACAAATGCTTTTATCACAACCACCAAAGCTTTTCACTCTATAAGCATTTAATAGAGGAAACATGTTAAAAAACATAAAATCCCCTCAGCAGTTTGGCTACTGGAGGGGGTTCATATTTCCACTTATTGTTGATGATAACGAATTTGCAATTTTTTAATTTTAGGTGACACTGCTTCAAAAGGTCCTTCAACATGGGCATCTTTAATTACACTTTCAATAGGTAAATTTTTAAAAGGTGCGGGCGCAACATTGATAGCTTCCAACCATTGACTCAATTGTTTTGAGGAACTCGCATATACAATTTTGTCTAAACCAACGAGTGCATGTGCAGTCGCGCACATTGGACAATGTTCTCCCGAAGTAAAAACAATAGTATGTTTTCTTTCGTCAGGACTAAGATGGGTTGCTGCCCATTTTGCGATAGCAATTTCTGGGTGTTCAGTCGCATCACCACTACTGATTCTATTATAATCTTCAAATAAAATATTACCTTCAATATCCACTAAAAGTGAGCCAAAAGGTTCATTACCATAATTTAATGCTTCCTCAGCAAGTTCCACTGTCCTGTTTAAATATTTTTCATAATTCAATCAAATAACTCCCTTCATCATCACATCTATGAATCAATAAATAATTTATAGATTAGCATTTAGCTTAACAAATCATTCGATTTTATCTAGTTTTTCGCTTGTATGATTATTGTAATTAAGTGATTGAATCATAACTGAAATCACTAATAAACTTCCCATAGTATCAGTAAAATAATGCGCGCCCACATAAATACGGGATACTATAATTGAAACTACTAAAATAATGGCTATACAATATAATGTTTTATTCCTTTTTATTAATAAAATTAGGCTTACTAATATACATACACTTAAAACATGCATGCTAGGAAAACTATATCCGTCAAAATGTTCGGATGGTCTCGATCGTTGAATGACATATTTCATAAAAGTACCTATTAAAAATACTGAAAAGCACCAAAAACCATACCATAAAAACTTAACTTTATGATAGAAAAACAAACCAGCCAAAACACATAATGTTAAAATCAAACAAATTTTAGGGTCAAAAATAGTTGAAACAAAATATAGATATTGTTTTATAGCATCTATATTTAAATATGTATGTAACATGTTATAGATTGCTTGATCTATAGGTTTTGCTATACCTATTGCAATACCAATCAAAATAGTAATAAGCAAAATAACTGGTAGTGTAATTTTTAAAATACGGGTCATTTTAAAGTTTCCTTTCTGTCGTTGTTAATTCTTCTAGCCACTGCTAAAAGTGCGCCAAAAGCTATACTTATACTCAACATAGAAGAACCACCATAACTCAACAAGGGCAAAGTCACACCAGTTAATGGAACAATACTAGACACACCAGCTAAATTAATGAAAACTTGCATAAATATGTAACTGACTACACCTACACAAATCAATTTATAAAATTGATTGTTCGTTTTATTCGCATAAATAAGTCCTTTTATTAAGATATAACCATAAATTATGAGCGTAAATAGTACACCTAGTAGCCCTAATTCTTCTGAAATAACGGTAAATATAAAATCAGTGTGCGGTTCTGGTAAATAACCTAACTTGGCTAGACCATTTCCTAAACCTTTACCAGTCAGGCCGCCATTACCAATCGAGGTTAACGCGCTCGTTAACTGATAACCATCATTATCTTCATATCTAAATGGATCTAGCATCACTTTTATCCTTTTTAGCCTATATAAATTTTCAGAATCAAAAATCAGTGTATAAGTACCATAAATAACTAATGGCACAAGCGTAATTCCCATAATTTGAAATTTGATTTTATTTTTTATATCG
>DATGUU010000095.1:0-7284 GCA_035301085.1 Pseudogracilibacillus sp.
ATTACGAGTTCCTTCATCTTTCATATGTTTCAGAGCAATCTGTGTTTCACCTTTATATTGTCCAAAATTATTATTCCCAACAATGATACTTCCTTTTTCTATGCCTGATGTGATACCTTTAGGAAAATCTTCTTCTTTGTACTTCACTCGAGTTTCACTTGAGCGAATCATATATTCAGAACGATCTCCTCGATAAATATGTGTTTCATTTAAAATAACTTTTTTCTCTAATTCTGTTGCTTCCTTTGAAAATTTAATCGGAATCAAGATATGCGGACTAAAAAATACTTCAGCTGCACTCTTCAGTTCCTCTTCACTTGCATAGGCATTTCCGATAAGTAAATCATCAATAACTCCTAAAGCTTTATAATGCGCCACTTGTACAGCGATTGGTAGATAACGATGTTCTTCCAATGTAACTAGACCACTCTGGACAGGCCAAGGACCTAATTTACCTGTTTGAGAAGTAATAAACGCCGCTGTATGAATATTAAAAGCATTAAAGTTAGCGGTCATCTTTTCAAAATGACTGCGAGATAGTCCCGAATAAGACATTGGATAAAAGTTATGAGAACCAATTAGTCTATCTGTATTTGGTTGATGATCCATAATCTGATTCAGATAACTCTCTCCCACGCTCATATTAATCTCAATCGTTAAGCCATATTCATTTTTAGTCATTTTAGCTTCTTGACTACCATTAAACGATCCATCTAAACGAACACCTGCTGCTCCAATATCCTTGAAAAAACTTAAATCCTCATAACTGATATCAAGCTGTTCAAATAAATTAGGATTCACATCTAAAATTGTTCGCATTCCCAAGTCATTTCCATATTCTATAATTTCTTTGTATTTATTAATGACTTCATTTCGGTCACCTGTTATTTCCAATAAACTTGTAAAAATTCTTGTAAAACCATACTTGCTTGCTAGTTTTAAATATTTTTTATCTTCTTCAATATTTGAACTCGATGGGTAAATAGATACACCTAATTCTTTCATATAATCACCTTCTTTATTATTAGTTTTAAACTTTATAATTAAAAACAAAAGACGTATTTATGACAGTACTAAAAAATTTATTTGAAATGATATACTTGGCTTCTTGCATTTTTCTGTTTCCGTTATTATATTCTAGTATATTATTATATTTTGGAGCACATAGAATTTAAGCTTTTCTACTAAATAATTTCTTTATATATTGGCTTATCACTAAAATCTAATTTTTCTATTTCAATACCTTCTGTCTCTAATACTATTATTTCATTTGTTTCTTTTAATAATCCAGACGGGACATATAAATAACTAAATGGACCACGATCCCAATATCTTCCGATATTAACTCCATTAACGAATATAACACCTTTTCCAAATTTTGAACAATCAATGAAAGTATCTTCGATATCTTTTATTTGTATATTAAATTTATAAAATATTGGTTTTCTGCTTTTTATCTTGTTTTGTCCTTTATAATTTATTTCACTAAATTTAATTTTTGAAATAATTTTAGTATCTAAATTTAGAGGGTATTGGTTCCAACCAGAATGGAAATGATTATTTATCATAACGCCGCCTTTAATACCTTTACTCTGAGACGAAGCTTCTAATTTATAACCATAATTTACTCGGCCTAAATTTTCTACAAGAATTTCAATCATTATCTCATCATTCTCGCCTGTAAATTCTATTTCTTCACCAATTTCATCTTTATATTGAATTTTTTTAAGTTTACCATCTATATATATATGTACACGATCAGCAACGTCAATAACTTTTAAGCGCTCAGGTTTTCTATAATTTTTAACAGTCGTCTGATACAATACATACCCATAGTTAGAATTCAATGTTTCCATAGTTAATGGTAAATCACTTTTGACCTTATCTGTAATATCTGAAGCAACTTCTAATAAATCAGCTTGACCGAATGGTTTAAAGGTTCCATAGTCTTTCAATTTGCGAATTTTTGGCTCAGATTGTTTTATGTCAGGGAATAGTTTTTTTGCAACTTTTTGCACTTCATAATATTTTTCAGTTGGATTACCCCATTCTGTTAACAAAGCATCATAATCATAGGAAGTGACTTGTGGTAAATCATTATTGCCTCTTGCTGAACAACCATTCATAAATCCAAAATTAGTACCCCCTCTGAACATGTAAAGATTAAGGCTTCCTATTTCCATCATTTCTTTGACAGCTTCTGCTAGATCTTTAGGATCTCTTTTTACAATATCCATTCCCCAACGGTTAAACCATCCATCCCAGTATTCCATACACATGAGTGGCCACTTACGTTCGTGTTTTTCAAAGAAATTAGTTAAAATCTCCATATTTTTTTTCGAATCTGATCCAAAATTTCCAGTAGTTAGAATACCATCCTCAATTAGTGAACCCGAATCTAAGGCTTGATCCCAAGTTCCGTCTGAAGTAAATAGTGGTACGGTTACTCCGTTTTCTTTCATTAATTTTGCAATTTTTCTTAAATATTGTTTGTTATTTCCATAGGATCCATATTCATTTTCTACTTGCATCATTAAAACTGGGCCACCATTTGTAAATTGATGTTTAATTAATCTCGGAAACAGTTCCTTAAAATAATTACTTACTTTTTCCAAAAAAAGTTTATCGGTAGTACGAACACGCATATTTTTGTATTTTAATAGCCATGCAGGAAGGCCACCAAATTCCCACTCTGCACAAATATATGGACTTGGACGCAAAATTACGTATAAGCCTAAATCTGCTGCTGTTTTGATAAACCTTTCAATATTTAACATTCCATCAAAATTAAATTCACCTTCATGAGGTTCATGTGAATTCCAAGGTATATAAGTTTCGACAGTATTGAAACCTAAAGCTTTTAAATTATATAGAGTATATTCCCATTGTGAGGGATGAATTCTAAAATAATGTACAGCACCAGATAATATTTTAAATTTATCGCCATTAAGATAAAAATCTTCTTTTATCTCAAAATTTAACATTTCTAAATCTCCTATCTTTTAATTCATAGTAGTAATTACTCAATTTCCTTAATTTCTTCTTTATTTGCCATTTTAACAAATGGTAAATAGATAAGTGTAGCAAGTGCAAGATTAATTAAGGATAAAATAATTGAACGCCAATCAAATGCGGTAGAGAAAAATCCATAAAGTACAGGTGGCATAACCCACGTTATATTCTGGGTTACTGGGGCTACCCATCCTAAACTAGTAGCAAAATAAGCAACAGTTGTTAAAACGACAGGAGATAATAGAAAAGGAATAAACATAATTGGATTTAAAACAGTTGGCAAGCCGTACATCACTGGTTCGCCTATATTAAACATAACTGGTCCAATACCTAATTTTGCTACTTGTCGGTAATGACTATTTTTAGATTGCCAGAATATGGCAATTAATAGCCCTAAGGTCGCGTACCATACATATGAACCGTAAGATCCGCTTGTCCATAAATAAGGAATATCTTGACCCGCTTGATACGCATCCATATTTGCAAATTGTGCTACTTCAAATACTCCTGACATAATAGGTGCCATAACATTTCCACCATGCAAACCAAAGAACCAAAATAATTGCGTTAAAAATGCGACAAATACGACAGCAAAATAATTCTGGGACATTCCTAACAATGGAGTTTGTAGTATTTGATATATCCAATCAATTATTAGTTCTCCTGTAATTAAATTAAATACATAAGATAATCCTGCAACTGCATATAAAGAAACTAATCCTGGAATTATAGACAGAAAAGGTTGTGCGATTGCTGGTGGTACAGTTTCAGGTAATTTAATCGTCCAATCTTTAAGCATTAACTTACTAAAAAGAATTGATGATAAAAATCCTATTAAAATTGCTGTAAAATATCCACTAGCATTTATATAACTGCCTGGTATAACACCTTCTACTGTAGCTGTTAATATATCACCTTCAACGGTTAATCCTTCAACATTAGCAAATATTTCAGATAAATTTAAGTTTTCTAGTGAAAATTCTGCCGTTGCTGAATTACCAATACTAATAATAAATGCCGAAAAAGCAACTAATCCCGAAGATAACTTATCTGTGTCATATATTTTCGCAACATTTACGCCTAAAGCAAAGATAAATAATAATGAAACAACAGCTAAACTTCCACGGAAAATTAAATCATTAATGTTTATCAACCATTGAAATGAATCTGTGATGCCAGTTAAACCAAATTCCATAGGCAAATCTACTAAAAATGCATTTAATAATATAGCGATTGAACCAGCCATAATTACCGGCATGGTACCAATAAAGGAGTTTCGTAATGCTATAAGAAATTTTTGATTTGAAATTTTACTTGCGATAGGCAATAATTTCTCTTGAAGTGAATTTAATAATTTTTCCATCTTTTTCATCCTTTTTTATTATAAAATAATGTAATTGAATATAAGTACAACTTTTATCTATTTCTGTTTTTATAATATCTCCTTCCACTCAATCTTTTAAAAATTCAGTAAATAACAACGATTTCATAAACATGGATAATTATATAATATAGATAATATTAAGATATTAAGTTTCAAACTATATTATTTAATGTCAGTTCAATTTATCAAAAAATTTAAATTATGTGTCATTACCTATTCATAAATCAAGTTCTTAATCTTGTATAAATGTCGATACAAAATTTCATCAATTACTTGTTCATAGTCTTTTGCTTTTCATGGCGGTACGAGCATGATATACACACCGTGGAGTGTGTGCAAGTGTTTAAGTTTACTTCTTAACAGCCCAAACAAAAGCCAGGATCTACGGGACTTCATATCACGCAAAAGATATGCTGTCATTTTAGCGCCGATTTTAATATGTTTTCTGGTCGAAACCATCTTTTCCTCATTTAAATCCATGAAGAAAGCACCAATTAAGCAGTTAACTGAATCTTAATTGGGAAAGATACGAATGATTTTCTCTCTTCGATAGTCTTCTTGATTCAGTCGTTCAAGAAAGTTTGTGCTTTTCATTCTATTATGACTATGGCCAAAGACCATATACTAAAAAACATCTTCGAAGCTATTATCCAATATATCGCAAAAATTTGCACATTAGCTTGGTCTATATATTTGTTAATTAATGCATTCTTAGCGATTCGATCGACGTCTATATCTCTAAATTTAAAGATTTCTTTTACAGATTCTCAAAAAGTTTTAATTCCTTTTTTAATAGAAAGGAATATATTTCTTAAAAATGAACTTGGGAGATTTGCCAACTTTCGTTAATAAAAACTTACCATCGCGTGTTATAACACTTTCAATTGAAGTGTGTCTATACGAGTCGTAAAATCTCGCTTATAATAGCCATTTTGCTGACTTCGACCATTTTCAAATTGTTCGTTGTCATCGGCTTGAATATATTCTGTTCGTTAGTCTTCCATTAATTGATTGTAGTGATTAAAATATTTTTAGGACATCTTCTTTTACCGAATAATGATGCATTGAATTTATTCTGTAATCAGTAGAAAATATACTTAGACATATAAATCCCTCCTACTATTTATAAATTATAATTATTTATTAACTATAATTGCTTTTAATCAATTTTATAATTATAATTTATTATCAATAAGATAATAATAGACTATTAAAATATAAATGTAAACCCTTTACTTAAGATAAATTATTATCTTAAGTATCATTAATACGATAAAATCAAAAGAAATGTTGAAAACATTGGCTTTTTCAAAGTTTTTGTTTGATAATTTATTATAAATAAAGAATAGAAATGGGATTAATATGGAACTGACAAAAAAACAAAAAGAAATTCAAGCTAAAATACTGGATGTAATCTATGTACGTGGTCCTATTTCACGGATTGATATCGCACATGAAACAGGTATTACCCCGGCCACAGTAAGTTCCACTACTGGTTATTTAATTGAAGATCAGTTAGTAGAAGAAATCGGAGAAGATTCAAAGGGTGGCGGTTCAGGTAGAAGAAAAATATTATTGGACATCAAAAAGAATCATAAATATTTTATGGGCATGGAATTATCAGAAAAATTTATTTCCATGTGTTTAACAGATAACAAAGCTAATCTAATCGACCAAGAAGTTTTAATTTTAGAAGATGATGAAAAAGTTGATTTTCTTACTACCAAAAATATAACTCTTTTAATAAATTCATTTATGCAAAAGTTCCAGCAATTGAATATTTCGGCTATAGGAGTCGCTCTTCCAGGACACCATACAATAAAAGACAATCTTTTATTAACGAACAATCCAATATGGAATAATATTGATTTAAATGAATTAAGAAAAATTATTAGTATCCCAATGTATTTCGAGAATAATGTTAAAAGTATGTTGATACACAAGCGATTCTTTAGAGATTCTTCTATTGATGAAAACTTTATGATACATCATATCAGTAGAGGTATTTTTTGTGCATACATGTATGAAGGAGAATTATATGCTCAAGAGAATCGCTTAGTTGGTGAAGTGGGACATACTACGATCCAAGTGGATGGTGAATTATGTGAATGTGGTAATCGAGGTTGCCTCCAAACTTTTTCTAGTGAAGCTTGGTTAATAAAAAAAGCTCAATATATATTTGATCATGTAGAGACAACTTATTTAAGAAAAATTGTTTCTACTCCATCTGAAATTTCTTTTAAAACTATATTAATAGCATACAGGCTTGGAGATCCACTAATAACTGATTTACTACAGGATGCTATCCAAGCCATTGCAACAAATATTATAAACTTATCAATGATTATCGATGCTCAAACAATATTTGTTCACGGAAATATCTATGATGAACCTGATCTAGTTCAATTACTTGAGGAATTAATGGAACAGCGGAAACCATTGTTCAAACATGAAAACAAACCTCGACTTAAAGTAATGCCCTATAATACAATCAATGGTGCTCTCGGCGCTTGTGCTCTGTGTATATCTGAAATATATACTAGAGCATAAGTAGTTTTTAAAGCTCCTATATATATATTCCACTTTATAAACAAATAACTAAAAGAAACGAACTATTATTTTGATGAATCTATAAACCTCGAAGCCAAAAGCCCTAAGTGTAACTTTTGTAATCTCATGATATGTTTTTTATAATGAAATTGTTGAAAACATCACTCCCACACTCAAGGAGGTCATATAAAATGGTACAAAGATATGTTGCAGAAATTAAGCCAATAAATGCAGATGTGATTGGAACTTCAGTTTCAGGGCAGGCAGAACTAATCGAAGATGGAGATACATTGAAAATCAAAATCGAAGCAACGGGCACTCCACCTAATATGATGCAT
>DATGUU010000096.1:0-6144 GCA_035301085.1 Pseudogracilibacillus sp.
TGATGTTCAGTAATGTTGCAAGGAGGAAAAAATGGAAAAATTATATGAATGGCCAGAGCATATATACAATACATTAACAAAAGATACATTCGGTTACACGGTCACACCTTATTCCATCGCGTTAGAAGGTTGGAGAAGGGGATTAAGTTTAACTTTTCATTATACAAAGCAAACTAAATCAAAGGCGTTATTCACGCTAAGTGATGGTAAGAAGTCTCATAAGTTTCGAGCATCACGAGGCGACTTAGTTAGCGCTGAAGCATTGAGAATCTGTGTAGATAAATTTAAGACTAAAGAGTATTTGCAAATAGCGAATGTTCCAACTCCAAAAGGTGAACAGTTTCATGAAGATGTTCAAGATGAAACAATTGTTCAATATGCTAAGGATACAGGTTATCCATTAGTTATTAAACCATTAGATGGGACAGGTGGTCATGGAGTTGTAACGAATATAAATAATGAAAAGGATTTTATTGAAGCATTACAATATATTCGTGAAGAGTTGAAGTTCAAAGACGTGTTAGTTGAAGAGTCTTTTAAAGGTGAAGATTATCGTGTATACGTCGTCGGCAATAATGTAGTAGGTGTAACAAAACGAATTGCCCCTAACGTTATTGGTGATGGTAAATCGACAATTAAAGAACTAATTAGACAAAAAAACCAAGAAAAAAAAGACACGCTATTGTACAAATCTAGTTTAATAAAGATTGATCGAGAATTAGCCAACTTTTTAACAACACAAGATTTAACAATAGATTCTGTAATTGAAGCAGGAAAGCGTGTATTTGTTAAAAGTAAAAATAATGTGACTGCTGGAGGAGATCCAATAGATGCTATGGATGAACTGTCGGATTATGCGAAAGAAGTTGCCGTAAACGCTGCTAAGGCAATTCCGAATTTACCACAAGCAGGTGTCGATGTGATGATAAATCACGAAACAGGAGATGTTACTGTATTAGAGTTAAATTCTCAGGCTAATATTCGACTTAATTTGTTTCCAATGGAAGGAAAAGGACGCGACGTTCCAAAAGCAATCATTGATTACTATTTCCCAAATACGAAGCAAAATTTAACAAGTCCATTATATTATGATTATGGAGATATGTGGAAGAAACTTAAAAAAGAAGGTGCCAAAAATATCCCTATTTCTGATCACCCGGAAGGACAACTTTTAAGTAAACGTTATATCGTTCGTAAAAATATGCGTTATATGAATTATGGTAAATGGCTTGTTAATCTAGCTGAAAAACATCAAGTATATGGCTATGTCAAACATCTAGCAAATGATTCAACATCAATTATAGCGGTAGGTACCGAAGCTAATTTAAAAACTTTTTATGAAGCAATAAAACAACCGAAAGAAGACCGGTTTATTGTTGGTAATATTGAGGTCAAATCTCGTAAAAGCCCGGTATTAAATAAATTTTATATCGATAATATTGAATTAGATATAAGCCTTGAAGAGGGGTATCATCCTGTTATTCTTAAACAAAGGAATAATAAAAAGAAAAGAACAAATAAGACTAAGGCAAAAGTTAAAGTCTCTAAAAAACGGGCGAAAAAAGAATCGGTTGATTACGAAGAGGAATATAAAAAAGTAGTTAATAGTACCTCCTGGAAAATAACTCAACCGTTGAGAAAACTTGTTAAAAAAATAAAAAAATAGGTGAAAACGATGAATGTTGGATATATGAGAAATAATTTAAAACCGACTGAATTAGCAAAACTGATTGCTATGTATGGTCACTCTTATGGAATTAATGTCATATATTTAAGGCCCAAAGATGTAAACTTAAAGACAAACATGGTCAATGGAAAAACCTTAGTAAATGGCCAATGGATACCAATTAAAACTAAGTTACCTAAATTTGTAGATATTTCTCAATTCTGTTTTAAAAAGAAAAATAGAGATATCATAAAACATTTAAGAAAACATACAACTATGTCAGATGATGGATTAAATAGAAGAAATAAACTTAAGTTTATTCAAGAGATGAATAAAGATGAAACTGTTAACCATTTAATTATTCCAACAAGAAAGGTTTTGAAAGAAGCAGATGTTATAGAGTTTTTAGATCAATATAATTCAATTATATTAAAACCAATATCGGGTCAATTTGGTGTAGGAATCTTCTTTATTAGAAAAAATAAAGATAACGAATATATGATAAAATATGATGATATTAAAAAAATAATAACTGAACGAGACTTAGAATTATTTATTGAGAGTGACATATTGGAAAATAAATATATTGTACAAAAGTATATTGAATCAAAAACAAAAGAAGGGTATCCATTTGATTGTCGTATTAATATGGAGAAAGATATTAATGGCGAGTGGAGAGTCGCAAAACGTTTTATAAGAATAGGTATTGGCCAACAGGTCGTGTCTAATATTAGTCAAGGTGGAGCTGTTAGTAATTTTAATGATTTCTTAAAGTCTAATTACACTAAAGATATACGAGTAAAAATAAGAAAGGATATGAAGGAAATTTCTAATATTGTTCCACAAAAAGTTGAAGCATTGAGAAAACAACAATTAATGACATTAGGTATAGATGTTGGTCTAGACGCAAGTGGAGCAACATACTTATTTGAAGTAAATGGTGCTCCTGGTACGTCCCAATTAAAGGCTGATGCTGCCGATTTGCGCGCACAGTATTATTCTTATATTTTGAAAAACATAAAATAATAGGATGTGTAAAATGAATGATAGTTGGTTTTTTGAGGAATAAATCTTCACAAATGAAGACTGCTAGACATTTAAGTCTAAGTTGTAATTATTATGGAATTAAATTAGTTTATTTTAGTATTGCAGATGTAAATATAGATAAGGGCTTAGTTAATGGACAAATGTATTTAAACAATGAATGGGAGAAAATTATCATACCCATTCCTAAGTATATTGATGTGAATCCGCATTTATATAAGAATCGTAGTAATGTCAAAGTTTTAAACTATTTAAAAGATAAAAGCACCCTATCAATTTATAAAAAGAACATTATTAGTAAAGATGATTTACAAAGTAAATTTGCAAAAAGTAAAAGATTAAAAAGATACGGTATTCCAAGTGAATCTACAAAGGATTTTGAACAACTATTAGACTTTATAAGTTTACATCAAAAGATTGTCATTAAACCAGTAGACGGAATGCAAGGTAAATCAGTTATATCAATAGAGCAGGACACTCAAAATCAATTTAAAGTTGGTATAAAAAAAGAAAC
Source organism: Pseudogracilibacillus sp. (assembly GCA_035301085.1). Taxonomy (GTDB): domain Bacteria; phylum Bacillota; class Bacilli; order Bacillales; family Amphibacillaceae; genus Pseudogracilibacillus. The sequence goes on from DATGUU010000096.1 coordinate 3,225, forward strand.
ATTTATTTATCGGATGGAAGACCTTAAGAAACTTTATAAGAATGAAATAGCGGACAAACGTTATATGATGCAAAGATTTATTGAATCTCGAACAGAACAAAACGATCCATTTGATTGTAGGATTCACATGGAAAAGAATGGGCGTAATCAATGGATTGTCGCAAATATGTTTATTCGTGTTGGTATAGGGCAATCAGTCGTTTCAAATATAAATCAAGGTGGCGGCATTAGTAAACCTAAGGAGTTTTTAAAAGTAAATTATGGTAAAGAAAAAGGAAGTATAATTTTACAGGATTTACAGCAAACTGGTAAAATATTGGCAAATGAGCTTGAAAAGCATGTTAAACATACTTTAATGGTGGTTGGAATTGATGTTGGTATAGAACCTGATGGTAATTTAGTAGTGTTTGAAGTTAATAGCTTTCCAATTACTAGTCCTCAATTAGCTGAAATATCGATGAATCGAGCTGCTTTTTATAAATATATGCTAGAAAGGGAAAAAGAAGCGGAAATAAAAAGTTTATTAATAGAAAAAGAAAAAAAGATTAATAGTTTGCAAAATGAAAAACATGAGATATTTACTCAACTAAAATCATTGAAAAAAGAAATTACAAATCTTAAGAACAGTAATTCTTGGAAGTTAACAAAACCATTAAGAAGTATTAGTTCAAAATTCAAAAATAAATAGGTGTGATTTTATGAATGACAAACAAGATTTTAAAGAAAAAACATTAGGAATGACTGAAGGAATAACAGGGTTTAATTTATGTACTTATTTAATGGGGTTAGAGGGATGGCGTAGAGGACTTTCATTGACCTATTATAATAAAATTGATGAAAGAATTGACTTTGGTCCTAAGAAACTTAATTATTTTGGAAGACTTTATTCATTATCATCTAAAAATAAAACACATTATTTTTTCCAATCACGAGGAGATACAACAACAAGAGAAGCAGTTAGTATTGCGCGTGAAAAAGAATCCACTAAAGAATTTTTAAAAAAGAAAAATTTACCTATAATTGATGGAGAATCATTTTCAAAAGAAGTTAAAAATGATGAAATAAAATTAAAAGCACAAAAAATAGGGTACCCTTTAATTGTAAAACCGAGTAATGGCAGTTTAAGTAAAGGTGTAATTATTGATATTCAAAATGAAGAAGAACTAGATCAAGCATTAAAAGAAGTTAGAGAGAACTTAGGGTATAAAAGTGTAATAGTTGAGAAATATTTTCAAGGTGAAGATATTAGAATGTACGTCATAGAAGATGAAGTTGTTGCAGCAATTAAACGTATTCCAGCAAGTGTGACGGGTGATGGTATTCATACTATCGAACAGTTAATTAGTCTGAAAAATAAATCACGTGAACACAATCCATATCTAAAAGCCAGACCAATTAAAATAAACAAAGAAACAAAATCAGTTTTAAAAAAGCAAAACTTATCTTTAAATTATGTATTGGAGAAAGATAATACAATCTTGGTCAAAAAGAAAAGTACCTTGACGCAAGGTGTTGATTTAGAGGATATAACAGATAGTATCCCAGAAGGATTTAAACGAATTGCAATTGAATCTATTAAAGCTATACCTGGATTAAAGCATGCAAGCATTGATATGTTGTCGAACGATAAAGAAGTAAGAATATTAGAAGTGAATTCCTCAGCTAATATATCTATGCATTTATTTCCAACGATAGGGAAATCGAGGAATGTTCCTGCTGCCATAGTTGATTATTATTTTCCGGAGACAATAAAAAATAGATATAATAACCAACAAATGAATTTTAATTATTCACATTTACTGAAAACATTAAAGGAAAACTATACAGATTATATTACACTTCGTTCTATAAAAGAAGAAGAAATGAAACCAAGAAAGTATTTAATTACGGGAGAAAATTTTTCAGTAAAGATATTGAATTTCATTGTTAAGAAGGCACTAAGCCGTCGAGTTAACGGACATGTTAAGTTAGTGAATAAAAATGAGATTGAGTTAGTGTGTGCAACATATAAATCTGAAGAGATAGATTGGCTTAAAAGACAAATTAAAAAGTATAATAAATCAAAAGTAAAAGTTAACAGTCTTAACAGTAAGTTTTATCATGGTGTTGTTAACATCGGTTTTACTAAGAGTTTATAAACATTTTATTATTTAAATTAAAAAGGAGGTCTTCGTATTTGACTAGGAAAATGACGGGTTTTATCATTATAGCAATATTATTCTTTTCAAGTATACCTATTGGTTACGCACATAATAATACAGATGAAAGTATAGAAGAGAAAAGTATAAATGAGATTGCCAATAATGAAAATATGGAAAATGAAAGTAATGAAGAACTTGGAAACAATAATAATTCTATAGAAGATATTGAATCTGAAGATCGAGAAAAAAATATAGAAAATGAAGTTGACCTGAATGAAGAGGATAGTTCTGATAATGAAAATGGCATTGATAACAAAGCATCACAAAATAAAGAATCAGAAGATGCAAATACGTTAGAAAAACCAGTTAAACATGAAAAGGAAACACAAATAAGTAATGAAAATATAGAGGATAATAAACAAAACACTCAAACTGAAGTAAGAAGCTCTAAAATATTATATAAACAAGGTGATCGTCATAAAAGCCTAATTGAAATAAAAGAGAAGTTAAATTATCTTGACTATGGTTATATTACTGTTACGAACTACTATGGTTCTTATACTACTAAAATGATAAAAAAGTTTCAAAAAGATTATAAGTTAAGTGTTACAGGACATATAGATCAAACTACTTTGAATAAAATCAACAGCGTCTTTACAAACACTTATAAATTAGGTGGTCGTAATGATAAAATAATTGATATGAAAAACAAATTGAATGCAATAGGCTTTGGACATATCACAGTGACAAACTATTATGGTAGCTTCACTGTGCAAAAA
>DATGUU010000097.1:0-2615 GCA_035301085.1 Pseudogracilibacillus sp.
ATAAAATCGCTGATAAAGTTGTTGAATTAACACCTAATGAAGCAGTTATTTATTTAGGTGATTATGATTATTATATTGAGAAAAAGACAGAAACAGAAGAAATTGAAGCTTTTGAAAAAGAACCTGAAGTAGTTGAAAAGGCAGCTACTGAACGTAAAGTGAATTTTAAAGAACAAAAAAGAATTCAAAGCGAAATACGTAGACTCGAAAGAGATATTTCAGAAATTGAAACGACACTTGAAGAGCACGAGAAAGAGTTAGAAACACTCGAGTTAAAAATGACTGAACCAGAAATTTTCCAAAACCATGAAAAATTAGTCGAGGTAACTGAAGAAACAAACAAACTAAAAGAAACAATTAACACCTTACTTGAAACATGGGAAACAGTCCAAATGAAGTATGAAAACTATATAGATGAAAATTAAAAAAGTGCCCGTTAAATAATTTAACGGGCACTTTTCATTAAGACAAGGCTCTTAAGCCAACGACGCCAATAACAATTAAAATAACACTAAGAATTCTTCCACGACTTTTTGATTCTCCAAAAAAGACCATGTTAATGACCACTGCGCCAGCTGTACCGATTCCAATCCATACTGCATATGCCGTACTCACTTGTAAAAATTTAAATGAAAAATATAAAAATATAAACGACACTGCAAAACCACCAGCATATAAAAGTGCATTTAAAACATTTTTCTTCTCACTAAATTTCTTTAAGCCAATAACTCCAACAAATTCACTTCCAGCAGCTAAAAATACAAGTAACCAACCCATCTATTTCATACCTTTCAACACTTTTTTCTCTTCAATTCCATCCGCAATTTTTAATCCTGCAACACCAATTACTAAAATTATAATAAAGATAATTTTGCCAATATTAATCGTTTCATTGAATAAAAATACGTCCATTAGTGTTGTACCTAATGTCCCTGCACCAGCAAAAATAGCATAAACAGTTCCAGTTGGTAGAAGCTCACATGCTTTTGTTAAAAAATAAAAATCAACAATTATGAACAAAATAATAAAGATCCAATGCCACCAAGCATTTGCGACATTAAAACCATAAATCCATATTAATTCAAAAATCGACGTTAAAATAACATAACTCCATGCCTTGCTCATATTTATTCTCCTTTTAATGACTGACTGTCATTCATTATAACTTATAGTTAACTAAATGTTAACTATTATTGTCAGATATCCCTAAAGCATCTAAAAGAAATTGAGTCACTGCTGTCTGTTGATTTTCTATCTCATGTTTATCTTTATAATCATATAAATGGACTTGTTCAGCTGTCGATTCTACTAAACCTATAATTAATTTAGCTGTCCGATGAGGTTCGATCGATTGACGAATTTTTTTATTTGTTTTTGCATCTTCTAATAGGTTACTAATCCATTCATAAACTGGAGCATAAACTGTTTCCCATTCTTTTAAATGTTCGGTTGAAGCTAAACCTGAATAAATCATAGCCATTAATTCACTATACTCTTCTGTGACAGAATAAATACTTTCTACAATCTTTGTTAATTGTACTTCTATTGTTTGTCCAGTTTGAACTTCATTCTTAATTCGTTTCATCATTATTTCTACCATGACTTCTGCAATAGCAGGCATAAGTGAAAGTTTTGATGGAAAGTATAAATAAAAAGTCCCTTGAGCAATTTGTGCGTCTTTAACAATATCAGATATTTTTGTATTCTCTATTCCATTTGTTTTAAACAAATGAATTGATGAATCAATTATTGCTTCACGCTTTCCCATAAAACATATCCCTTTCATTTCTTAATTGAATTTTATAAAGTATATCCCAAATTTTATCTTTTAACAATCCTAGAAGGTTCTATTTTGAAGGCTGTTGATAAAATAAAAAAACCTCCAATATAAATATTGGAGGTTTTTAATTGTTCTAAAAGAGTGATTCGCCTTGTTTTGAGTGTTCAACTGCAATTAAATAAACAATCCCAAAACCAACCATTGAAGACAAGACTGTACTTCCTCCATAACTGATAAACAAGAGTGGAATACCTGTTACCGGCATAATCCCAATTGTCATACCAATATTTTGGAAAGTATGTATTAAAATTAAGCTCATATAGCCAAAAATAAAGTAAGCCCCAAATGGATTTCTTTCAATAACTTGCATACCTAATGTTATCAATTTATAAAGGAGTAAAAAGAATAAAAAGACAACACCAGCAGATCCAATAAAGCCAAAGCTTTCACCTATTATTGAAAAAATAAAATCAGTATGTGCTTCTGGTAATTGAACTTCTGGATTACCCATTCCTTTACCACTTAACTTACCTGATCCAACAGCAAGCATTGATAAGTCAATTTGATAAGTATCATTACTATCTTGTACTTCTGGTGTGAACCATGTTTCAATTCGTTCAATTTGATAAGGTTTGATCCCGATTACTTTTTCTGCAAGCTCGGGTAAATTAACAATTAACATTAAACTTAAACCAATTGCTACAATACTTCCAAGTGCTACTGACAATAGAATCTTCCAATTTATACCTGATAATAAAATCATTGTCGCTGCGATAAAGACAAACACAATGGAAGTCCCTAAGTCAGGCTGTTGAAAAATAAAGAAGATTGGTAG
>DATGUU010000098.1:0-4048 GCA_035301085.1 Pseudogracilibacillus sp.
TTTTGGAATCTAGTAGTCTTTATCTTGCTATTGATCTTCCGTAGATACAATCCTATAAGGGGAGAAGTATTTTTAAGTTACATCATGTTATATTCGATTGGGCGGTTTGTCATTGAAGGTATGCGAATGGATAGTCTGTACATAGGTGAATTAAGGATTGCTCAAATCATTTCCGTTCTATTAATAGTTGGAGCAATTAGTTTAATTGTATATCGTCGCGGGGTAATAAAAGATAAGTATAATGATAAGAATGTTATTAATAAGCAAATGAAAAAATAACAACTAATCTTTATTTAAAAGAGTCCCAACTTTTTAAGTCGTATAAATGGATACAACCTCGATTTATCCAAGATTGTCACCTATTATAAATGATTTCATAAAGTATAATGGATCGACCTATTTTGAGTTAAAGAGGTGCTATAATATGTCTTTGCCAGCAGTAGATCTTGGGTTAATGACTGAACATTTAACTGCTCATGAGGGTGTAATTAATAAACTGGAATTGTATCAAACGAAAGTAATAAATGCCTCATTAAAAGAGATAATGGTATCACACATCAATGTTATGCAAGATCACGTTCGCGTCATGTTATCTTTGATAAATCCATATCAAAACGAATATGTTGAACTTTCTCCGATAAATGGGCATTTAGAACTTTATTATGTGCAGATAGCAGGGGAACAAAACATTAATTCCCAGGATAAATGGATTACTTTGGATGGTCATACCACAGCGAAAAATATGTCCAATAATAATTACATCTCTGCGTTAATGATGCAGGACCCATATGTTAGGAATATACATGTTAAAATGGCTTTACAGCAATTTGAAATGCTTGAAATTTATAATGAATTCATCACTAAAATGGGTTGGACGTTTACGCCAGATGTATCTATCCAAGAGCAATTGAACACATTTCAGCATTATGAACATATTCTTTATAATTGAAATTGGAGTTCGTGGTATTTCAACTTAATATTTTGTAAAAAAACGACACTGTTTTGCTTTGTTAAACAGTGTCTGTTTATAAGTATTAGAAATAGTAATTGTCCTTGAATTAAAATATTGCTTAAATGGTAGAGCATAAGTTTAATAATAAAAAACAGGGTCAAATAGTTCAAATGCAATAAAGAAAAGCACAAAAACAATCACTGTAATGAATAGATCACTAAACACATTTGACTTTTTATTTACTTCTTGATTAATCATCCGAATAAGGATTAATAATGTACCGAGGAAGAAAAAGAACATTATTTTAGCAATTGCATTATGATACACTTCCTCTATCATTTCTCCAAGCATAGCTCCCATCATCCCACCCATAAGCCCAGAGAGTAATCCGTCCAGTATTGCCATTAGACTTATTGGAACACCCGCTAAAAATCCTACAACTGTTCCTACCAACATGCCAAGCACTGTTGCAATAAAAAAATTGCTCGAAAACAATATCCCAACTATTACCCCTACCGTTAGTCCAACACTCATTCCTAAAGTCATGGCTACCATCATTCCAGTCATACAAGTTATTTTCTTTCTGTAGTAGGCAGTTTTACTGATAACAAATATAGAAAGTAACCCAATGCTAAAAAGCATCAAATATAGTGACACTCCCATTATTAATACCCCCTCTCAACCTTGTCCATTATTTAATGGTATGTATGCCAAAAGGGAAAGTATGATTAATGCATTACTTTCTATTGGTGAATATTATTACAAACAGTTAACAATATTAAGAATTTATTACAGGAAATAAAACTCCATAATTTCTGCACAAAAAGAGTTTAATATGAAAAAGAAAATTTGAAATTTAGATGGACAAGCCATACTACTTCAAGGTATAGAATAGGTGAGAAAGTGAAAAGAATTTTAATATTTTTTATCGTTCTAGTTATCGTAAATACTATTGCTTTTAAACAAACTTTTGGTCATTCCAGTTCATCTCCTCCCACCTTAATAAGTGAATCGGCAATTGTTATAGAAGCCAATACGGGAAAAGTACTTTATGAAAAAGATTCGCTTACTAAAATGTACCCTGCAAGTCTGACAAAAATTGCAACAGCTATTTATGCAATTGAAAAGGGTGATTTAGAAAAAACAGTAACGGTTAGTGAAAAAGCAAAAAATACAGGAGGATCTAGTGTTTATTTAGAAGAGGATGAACAGGTTCCTTTAAAAAGACTGATTCAGGGTTTATTAATTAATTCGGGTAACGATGCAGGGGTTGCAATTGCTGAACATTTGAGCGGAAGTGTAGAACAGTTTTCATCTGACATAAACGAATATTTAACAAATGTTATTGGCTTGAAAGACACACACTTTAAAAACCCACATGGCCTTTTTAATCCAAATCATGTAACGACTGCAGCTGATTTAGCAAAGATAACACAATATGCAATGAATAACCAACTCTTCAGGGAAATATTTGGTACTAAGGAATTAAAATGGGATGGACAATCATGGGACACGACCCTTATAACACATCATAAGTTAATGAGAGAAATGCCTTATGAAGGAATAACTGGTGGAAAAACAGGTTTTGTAAACGAATCAGGATTTACTTTAGCGACAACGGCAGAAAGAGAAAACTTAAGTTTAATTGTGATAACTCTGAATAGCCACTTGAAGTCCGGAGTATATAACGACACTATTAACCTACTAGACTATGCTTTTGAAAAATTTCAAACATCAAGTATCCCTAAAGAAACTGTATTTAAAATTGATGGACATGAATATAAGTCAGCCGAAAAATTATATTACACTCATTCTCTGACGGATAAAGTGAAAAAGGAAGTAAAAGACAACGGGACATTAGAGATTATTAATCAGGACGGCAACGTTATTAATTCTTTCCGTCTAGATAGAATTAAAAATATGGTGAGCGAAACAAAAACTAATGTAAAAGATATTAAGAAGGATACGCAGGACGTAAAGGGAAACCCACCATTAGGGAATCATATTATAAAAATTATAATATACGTTTTATTTGCCTTTATAGGGTGTTTTTTATTTTTCAAACAAAAACATTATTTTATACTCAGGAAAGGGAAGATTGATGATACCAATTAGAAAAACTGTAAAAGTGTCAAATCGCATTTCTTTTAGAATTCCGGCCCCATGGAGAAACGAAATGAATTTGGCACAAGGAAGTATCGTAAAAATACGTATTCATAATGACTCTATTATAATAAAGGTATGTAATCAATATACTACTGAAATTACAAGTACGGTTGGTGATGGAGGACAGATATACATCCCCACCGAAGTCCGTAATCATTTTCAATTAAAAGGAATTGAACGTTTCAATGTATTTATTGACGAGGATAATAAGAATATTATTTTAAAACCATTTGAATAGAGAATATATTTGGGGTTCCAAAAAAGGTAAATTTGAAGTTTCAATAGAAATTAATTAGACTTTGATAGAGATTTATGTAAAAATGAAAAAATTGTGTCTGATATAGGTGTAATCCATTTGAAGGGAATAGAAATGGTATAATGAATTGTAGAAAAAACAACGGGGTGAATATTATTGAAAATTAAACTAATTATGTTTATGTTATTGGCATCTGTATTATTAGTTGCTTGTAGTAATGATGGAATATCTGAAGAAGGATCTACTGAAGATATCAAGGGATTAGTTCACGAATATAGTGTAGGTGACATAAAGGATGAAACGGCATCTATCACGTCAGAGGAATTAATCGTAACAAATAGTGATGAAAGCGAGACTGTCTATCCATTGCCTAATGATGAATTTTTTGTCTCCATCGCACCTTTCATTAATGAAACTCACCCTTGTACTAACCATAGTTTAACAGGGTGTCAAGGCGAAATGGTAGAAGAAGAATTTGATGTATATATTGAGGACACGGAAGGCAATGTAGTGCTTGAAGATACATTGAAAACAGAGGCAAATGGATTTATTGATTTATGGCTGCCTCGAGATAAAACGTATAATATCACAATTAATCAAAACGGGAAAAAAGTGGAGTCGGAGTTTTCTACTTTTGAACAAGACGGAACATGTATTACAACAATGCAGTTAAC
>DATGUU010000099.1:0-7915 GCA_035301085.1 Pseudogracilibacillus sp.
AATATCCATCATCAATAAATACCTCTACATTAGAATCGGAATATCCTTTACTATTTAGGTAAGTTTTTAGTTGCTCTACTTGGCTATCTAATGAGAATCCCATTGTTTGTTCTTCAGTTGAAACACGAGCGTAAATAGCAGCATTTTTATTCATTATAAAATCCTCCCTTTATCACTAGCGTTGCATAAATATAGTTTAATTATTCAGTAAATATACTTTTCCTAATTACGACAAAAAGTTAAAGCTTTAATAAAAGGTGTCCTGTCCATTTGGAAAAAATATACAGTTATACTTTTAGCGGCAACAACTTTATATGTACTTACGGACTCGCTCTATTGTCGAATCTGCGTATCCAAATATAAGCAGGTTTCCAGAGTGATGCTTTTAACCAACGACTAATTCGGAGTAAGGATTTCTTACTTTTCATCTCTAGTTGGATTAGAACATTTAGACAATAAGTGATGAGTGCAAGATAGATTTGGTTTTGAATTGCTATTTCACTCATGCCATAAAAGTGTTTGATTTTCACATGCTGTTTGAGCCACTTGAAAAATAACTCAATAGCCCAACGCTGACGGTAAATATCACTTATTTCATCAGCATCTAAATCAAATCGATTCGTAATTAAACGCAGAATGTTTCCTTTCGTATCTTCAACTTCAAGTAGGCGAAATACATTCTCTGTACGATTTTGAGGCGAACCGATGAAAACCATCTTATCGGATAAAACAGTAGAATTCTCTGGTAAGGAAAAAGTTTCTACTTCACGAATGACGGCATTTTTCTTCAGTCTTGATACAAAGAAAAAAGCGTCATCTGTCATTCGATCAAAACGTTCATAATCAACATATCCGCGATCAAATACGTACATGGCTTCCTTATCATCTACTAGGATTTCCAGTTGATTTCTGTCATGTTCTTTGGCTGTTGTAATTACTGCTTTATCTGGATATACTGTTTCTTTATTCATAAACACAAGTCGCAAATGTAACTTAACGCCTGCTATTGTTTTACGAAATTTTGCCCACTTATGATTCGTTAAGTTTAATGGAAGCGTACTAGAATCAATGATTTTAAGTGGCATATACTTCCCGTTTTTAAAGTGAATTCCTTTTATTTGGTACACAAGTTCTAAGAATAATCGGGAAAGGATACCTGGATTCACTTCATTATTTTTCCTGGATAGCTGAGATTTACTAATTGATTCAAATCCTAAGACTTTTTGGAGACCATCATCAATTAGTGCATCGCTCATTGCCTCTAAACTTTCAAATCCTTGTAATTGAGCAAGTAACATTAGCTTTATGTAGCTATCTGTTGTGAGCTTTTTCGTATAGTAATCCTGTTTACTTTCTTTAACTTGTTCAAAAAGTATTTTTGTATTTATAGGGGTTATCCATTTACCAAATGATGTTTTTAGTGTATTCTTGTCCATATGCGTATCCTTTACTATTGGATTTGGACAGGGAATCACCTGTACTTCCATTGTAAAGGATTTTTTGTTTTATAAACAATTACTTTTTGAACATACTTAGTATTTTGAACTATCAAGATTAATTAATGCAACGCTAGTGTCCCTTTATATTTAAATTATTTTTATCTGATTCCAAATTTCATTTGGTACAATTCCATCATGATGAAACGGTAGAATAACTTCTTTATAATCCTTTGTTGATATAGTTTATAAATGGCCAGCATAAAAAATGTTATGAAGTATTGATTTAACCTTGATAGGAGTAAATTTGTAAGGGTGGCTTGGGAAATTTTCACTGTTATTTATTTCTTTGCTAACTTTATGGTAAGACTTATATAAAAGAAACAGTCTGTATATTTCTCTTATCAGCATTGCCTCATCTTCAGGAGCAATAATAGAAACGCTCCTAGTGACTGAATAACCAAATGGAACATTGATTGATTTTTGATTATTGGTAATTCCTTTTAAAATACCACTCATGATACCCCTCCATTTTTGTTTTGTATTAGTTAGGGGTGGCAATAAAGCCACCTTTTATTTCATCTTCTTCTCTGCATACAATTTCACAAGTTTCGCTAGCGTTTCAATTAGTTCTTGTCTTTTAATTTCCTCAGTTGTAGGTAAAACTAATTCTTTGGATTTTGATAATAAACTCAAAACACTACACCTCCAGTAATTCCTCTGGGTAAAGTGTTTTTGTAATCAGTATTTTAATGGAGTATTAGAACGATGAAATTCTTCTAATACAAAGGTTTTGATGTTGTTTTTTTATGTAACTTCACTAGAGTGTTATTTTTAAAATTTTTGTTGAATGATGTTATATCAATTAAAAAAGTGAAATCGCTTGTTACTATAAAAATGTTTTTGGTATTAGTTAACCATAATTACCTTTATTGAAAAAACCTCATTATTGCCGGATTTAACTTAAAAGAAGCGAATTTTAAGGAAAATAATTAAATGCTGCGAATAATCTCTTTTATTCGGTTTTATTCGGCAATATATTAAATTCGATAATAGTTAAACTTACTAGTTACTCTACCTTTAAAGTTAAAACTGGTACATTATTCAATACCAAAATGGTATTTTATTTTGTTCCATAACCCTTATTCCCCTTTATTATCCAGTCATCATAATTAATAAAAGCGATGAACCATTATAATAGTTATTAATAATTAAAAAGATTAGTAGATATTATAAGTGTTATTAAAACTACCCCTAAATTACTTTTACTGGTTTAGGTCCTTTGACAACACCACTTGGAGTTAATAACTCAAGAAAAGTAATGTACTCATTCCTAACAAACTCATTTTTCCCTAAAGACGTTATATCGTTCATTACTACTTTCCCTACCTTTCCTTCTAATGCCATTGTGAGTAGCACATGACGATTACACTTTATTCCAGAATGATCAACTACAATGTAATCCCATTTGTTTAGACCATCATGGTAATCGCAAAAATCTTGCAGACGCTCACCATGTTTAATATCTCGTTCCGAAAGATTGTTCCCACTTGGCTCATAAACATGAACTATTACATTTCCCATTAGACACCCTCCTAGGCATTCCCATTTATGTAATAAATCCCTGTAAATAAATATTCCTCATGTTGCTTATAAACTGTTCTAAATAAAATTGTGTTAATTTAATCTGTCACTCTGTATCCTCTATTTCTTAAAATTTCAATTAGACCATGTTCCATTTCAATAAAATGCATATGTGCTTCTTCGCGTAATTCATCTGCTTCACTTTCAAAGTAATTATTTTGATTAACCCATTCCAAACTTTTAATGAAAACTTTAATGTAATTCGCGCTAATTTCATTTTTATTACAAAAGTTACAAATTTTCCTCAGAGTAATCCCCTTTCTTCCCCAAAATCTAGACTCATCTACTAACAAGTAGAGATGATTTTCATATTCAAAAAAGTAATTAATAGTTTCTCCAGCGCTTTTTATATAAATTATTTCTTCATTCTTAAAATCGTTTTGTTTCCATAAAGAATATAAATACCAACCTAATGGCTTTAGTCCACAAGCAGATATACCCTCTTCGTTATGAAACATTTCATTTAGCACTTCTAACTCTGTTGATGTCCACACCCGGATCCCCTCCTAAAAGTTATATTCTTCATAATCGATTGCAAATTCTTTAATATAATCACTGAACCAAATCAATTCTTCCTTTAAATCGGTTGGTTTATTATTTGTCGTTACTCCTGCTTCATATAATTCATTTGATATACCATGAATCCCATTTTTTTAATTGTCTTCCACACCCTAAAAGTACTAATCCTTCTGAAGTAGGACCATCTTTTGCGGATATTTCATTGAGTTAAAAAATTACTCTTTTTAATGTTCAAAGTTTTACCCCCTGTATCTACCTAAATAGGATAATTTAAATAAATTTTATCCCATTTTGGTAATTGATTATATATAGGATATCGCATAAATTATTTTTTGTAAATACCTAAAAGGGAAATTTCTAAAAAAACTTTGCCTATTTAGGGTGAATGAGGGTATAATATATTTAATATAATCTATTTACGGAGGGATAAAATGAGTACAGATAGAGTAATGATTGGGGATCGTTTAAAAAAACTAATAGAAGAAAATGGTATGGATATTTCCAAAGGCTCATTAATGGAGAGTTATGGATTTAATAAATCAAACATAGATAAATATTTAAACAACTATAGAAGACCAAACTTAGAAGATATAATTAAATTGGCTGTTATATTTAATACATCCGTTGATTACTTAGTTCAAAATAGTGATTATATTTTAGATACTTGGGATCCAGCCTTCATAGATGAATTTATTGATTATGCCTCTGAAAAAATGGAAAATCACTTTAAAGATAGACAAAGAATAACTTTACCTAATAGCGATAAAATTTACTCAATTTTATTTGGGTTAACCCATTTTCTGATATCTGGAGAGAAAACATTTGAAGATTTTTCACAGAATGAAAAAGAAAGACAAAAGCAAATTATTGACTACATTATTAATATTTATTACGGGTTAATAAGAATGAGTAAACAAGATAATTTTAATATTAATGAATTCAAAGGCATATTAGGTGGGATTTCTGACTTTATTGATGGGGAATATAGTTTTAAACACACATCTATTATAGATTTTTTAGAGAAGAAAGAAGATATTACGGAATCCGAAAAAATTGAAATTATAAAATCATATATTCATTTAAATATGGCTAATAGTCAAAAGGCACTCAATTTATTGGAAGACTTAACCGAGTTAAAAAAGTAATTTAGTAGGGCTGAAGTAATTTCAGCCCATTTTAATGTTTTCAAAATAAAAACGCCCATAATATAGGGCGTATTAGACCTAGAATTCTGTTATCCTTAAAGCACTATGCAATTCTTGGATTGACGGGGTAACGTATATTCGTGTGGTTTCAATACTGCTATGTCCAGCAAGTTCAGCGATGGATTGAATATTTACACCTTGTTCTGCTAACTGTTTGCAATAAGTGTGGCGCAGTGAATGGGGAGTTATTTGTATTCCTAGTTGATCGCTGTAGTTCTTAAATATATGCTGTATGGCTCTTGGAGACATACGATTACTTTTACTACTTACTAGCAAATATTCTGATTCCTTATCCCGCTCTTTTAACCACGTATCAATTGCTCCCTTTGTATTGTCTGTTAAAGGCACAATTCTGTGTTTATTTCCTTTACCTTTCAGATTGATAATATTTCTTTGAAAGTCCACATCGAAAACCTTAACATTACACATTTCCTGTACACGAAGCCCTAAATTTACTGCTAAATACACAATTGTTTGATGAAGCATTCCTTTTGTAAAACTTTGTTTTTTTGTCAGTTCAATTGCATGTAGCAGTTTTCCTACTTCTCTTCTGGTTAGCCAGCGAATATTGTTCTGCTTCTGTATTTTGTTTAATTTAATGTCTTTGGAAATATTGATACTTGTTGAGCCAACAGTGATTAAAAACTCTGACCATCGTATTAATGAAACTAATCTGCGATTTACTGTTGCAGGAGCAAAAGTGGGAACTGACTTAAGTTGACTAGCATAATCTTTTAGGTCTGTTGAAGTTAGAGAAGAAATTAAGTAGGGAGGTTCGGTTCTTTGTTTAATCCATGAATGAAAATGATTGATATCCTGAGAGTAACTTTTGATAGTGTTTAAACTCTTCTCTTTTTCCAAAAGATAACTTTTAAACTCTTCGATTGACTGCTGTATTGTGACTGGACTATTATTAATAAGTTTTTCCATAACATTATCCTCCTAACAATATTATGCGACGAAATTAGCAGTTTCTTTTTGGGTATTATGCGACAATAAGTTAGTAAAAAATCAGCAATATTGTCGCATAAAACATATTATGTGACAACAAATTGATAAGGCCAAAAATCTTTTATAAAAAAGAGGCGGGAGAAAGGATGAAAGCCCGCCATTACAAAACCCTAAATTTATATAAATCCCTCTTGTCATTTGAAGGATTATATCACAGAAATAAATTCACCAATTTCAATTTTTTCATCAGAGTGCAAATCTTGTTTTAAAAAGGTAAATTCCATAACATATTGCTTACAAACATCTGCCAGTTCCTTTAAATCTTCCCAGCCATTTAATTCATGAAGATCATAAATCACAACACGGTCATACATCCAATCGCATTTCATCTCCAATACTTGTTCCAGCAGCCGAATATCTGCTAGTTGTATCAGATCAACTTCTTTACCATCGCCACGAGTGAGTATTCTTATAACAGTCAGTTTATAATCAGGGTTAGCAATATCTAACGTTAATCCCAATGTCCTCATACAAAGCACCTCCAGAATGATTAATGGAAAGAATTATTGTTTTGTTTTTAGCAGTCGTTAAAGTAATCAATACTTTTTATTGTAAATAAAACAGAAAGAAGAGTTGCCAATCCACAAAGTAATGCAACTTGAATTCCAAATCCAAAATAGAAGGCAAGAAATATTATTGTAATAACCAAAGTGGCCCAAATAATAGGCATATAATAACGTTCTAATACTTTATAATAGAATATTCCAACCATAACAAATAAGGACATATAATAAAGGACATAGTCTATCATTTTGATATCAGTAAAAATAAAAACTGGAATGAAGAAAACCACCATGGTTAAAGTACCAACTAAATATAAGACTGCTATAATTTTTAGGTCCTTCATTATCGAAACCCTCCTATACATAATTATAACGCGTATTTATTGTATTGGCAGCTTGTAATAGCAAACTATTATCTCATAAGCAGCAAATTGAAATAGAAAAAGAGATAGAATTTGATCTATCCCTCATTAGGTGTTAATGGTGCTGTTTATTTACCACGCTGTATCATTAATGCCTCTAAAATGAAATCATGTTCTTCTTCATTCATATAAATCACTTGCCCGCTTTCCAAGATAATCTGGATGGGAAAATCTTTTTTTTTCTTATCAATTTCAATCTCAACAAACTGTTTTTCTAATGTTGCTAAGATAATATTGTTCAGACTTTCTATATAAAAATTTTGTAGTATAAGATTAAATTCCCTTTTTCCTAAGATGTAATGATAATATGTATTATTATCAATAAACAAAAACAAGATAACCCTGTCTTTATCCCGCTCAAATAATACACCTTCTGCGGATTCAAATTGATCATTGATATTTATTAATTCTTCTACTGTAAATTCCATTGTTACCAACCCCCTTTCTATATGGACACTTCTCTAATAGAAGGGGAATACCTTGTTTAAATATAACCTTTTGGTTGTGATGAAAATGATGACACTTTATTATGTGAGAGAAGCGGGAGAGGGGGAAGAATATGTAGACTTCAACGAACCTAATTAATTAAAATTTACCAACATCTAAATACTTATTTAAATTGCTTTTAGGCAAGAACTGTTGGAAAAATTTTAATGTATCGCGTCATTATTATAAATTTTAATACATTGTTACTTAATACAAATATAAATAAATAACTTGTTATCTAAAACAAGGTTTACCTGTTATGTTGCCATGTTCAAGAATGGTAAAAGAACATTAATTATAATTACTTATTTATGTACAGAGTTTCCACTGAAATGAAATCACAATTGATGAAATTGTGAAAAAACGCAAGGCTTGAGCCTTTTAGGTATTTGAATTGATTAAATAAAAATTGTTAAAGCTGGTTCAACCTATTTGAACCAGCTTTAAAAGGGATTATCCGGCTACATCGTAGCCTTGATTTTCAATCGTACCACGTATTTCTTCTACCGTTATTTGTGAATCATCATAAGTAATATCAACTTTACCGTCATCTAGATTTACCTCAACAGTTGCAACTCCATTTAAATGCTCTAATGCTCCTTTAACTGATGACACACAATGCCCACAACTCATTCCTTTAACATGTAAAGTAGTTTTCATCATCTTATTCTCCTCTATAATAAATTTGT
>DATGUU010000100.1:0-3525 GCA_035301085.1 Pseudogracilibacillus sp.
AAACCTTGTATGCCATCGATTTCTAATGGGGTATTTGAAAGTACATCATAATACATGCTTGTTCCCATATTGTCTGGATAACCTTGATAAATTGTCATTATTTCTTCAATAACGTTATCAGAAAGGTTGATACCAGAATGTTTAGCTATCATATAACCCTCATTTAATAACGATATGCATAATGATTTAATATGAGGTTGCTTGAGAATAGATGCAGGCTGTATTCCAAGCGCTGTAACTGTATTGATTGCTAAATTAACTAATAGCTTATACCAGATTTCTACTTCAATATTTTTATGTAACACAAGCGAAAGTCCACTTGAAGCTAATAATTTTTTCAATGACACTGTGTTATCATCTTGTTGTAAATGCAGTATTTCATCTCTAAAGTGAATCACATGTTGAGCGGTCTTTTGACCACTAATATAAGTTACAGCTTGGTATATATGTGGGAAAGGAAGTTTTAAGTGTTGTCCATATCCATTTTGAGCTAGTATAACAATAGTAGTATCTTGTGATAAATGGTTGATTTGTTCATATAACCCCTCTAAGTGTGGAATTTTAACAGCGATGAATATAATATCTAATGGTTCAGTAATATCTGATGCTTTAAAAACATTAAGTTCTATATTTACATTATTCGAAGCATCTTGATAGGTAATGTGCTCATTACGTCGACCAATTAAATATAGACTTTATGTTCTGTTGTTAAAAGTTGAACTGTGATGCAGCTACCAACAGCACCAGGACCAATAACACCTATCTTTTTCATTTATAGTTGACCTCCGTTTATTTAGAAAATAAAATTATAATAGATATGTTTATGATAGTAATCAATAATGAAGTGTTAATCAACTAAAAATGTAAAATTATTTTTTTGAACAGGAGCATAAATCAAATGATAAAAACTATGATGAATGGAAAAATACACCGTGCACGTGTAACAGAAGCTAACCTTAATTATGTTGGTAGTATCACGATAGATCGTAATATTTTAGATGCAGTAGATATAGTACCCAATGAGAAAGTTGCAATTGTTAATAATAACAATGGAGAAAGATTAGAAACCTATGTGATTGAAGGAGAACGTAATAGTGGAAAGATATGCCTAAATGGTGCAGCTGCTAGACTTGTTCAAGTAAATGATATTATTATTATTATGTCTTATGTACAAGTTACTGCAGAAGAAGCATTAAATCACAATCCAAAAGTCGCGCTTATGAATGAAAAAAATGAAATTATAGAGATGATACAAGAAGAAGAAGGAAAATTACTAAATTAGTTATGTAAAACAACATTTGAAATATAAACAGTCCCATCCAAATTATATCGAGATAAGATAATAAAACGATATGAGCCTAGCCGTAGCTTTCTAACAAAAGAAAACTGCGCTAGGCTCATATTTATATTTGATAATAAATTGAAAATGCTTTTATATTTAGCGTTGTAAAAAACAGCAATCATTACCACAGAAATGAGTGGTTGGCTTAAATATGTTCTTTACGATTTATGAAAAAAACAAAAAACAAAAAACAATAACAATTAAGTAATTAAACTTTTTAAAAGGATAAAATCTATTCAATATAAGTATCAAAATCACTTAATGCTTCAGCGCCTTTTTTACGGTCTTCTGGATTTTTGAAGCTAATACGTAACGCACCATAAATATCTTCACGGACTTCTAATATTCTTAAGTTGCTTATAGAAATATTATGTAAACTAAGGATGTGTGTTACTTGGCTAATCATACCCGGTTTGTCCGGAATATCTACATAAAGATCATACTCTATAGATAGTGCACCTTGTGATTTAAGGGGGAGTTCATCTCTATATACTTTTGCATCATTATAAAAATTATATAACGCGTCCGGTTTGTTTTCTTCAACAAGCGTAATGACATCCTCCATTTGTGATTTCCATTCTTTTAATATATCAACAATAGTATTTTTATTTTCAATAGTAATATCACGCCACATAATTGGACTGCCACTTGCAATTCTTGTAATGTCTCTAAACCCCCCAGCAGCAAGTGTTTTAACTAATGAAGAGTGAGATGCGTGGTTTGCATTTAAATGAACGAGACTCGACGCAATGATATGAGGAACATGACTAACGATTCCTGTCACAAAATCATGTTCTTTTGGATTAGTAGCAATAAATTTTGCATTTGTTGTACTAAGTAATGAGCGTATTTCATCAAAAGCTTTATCATTTGCAGGTTCGTCGTGAACCAAAACATAAAAAGCATTTTCAAATAAATGTTTCTTTGCATTGAGTACGCCAGATTTATGACTACCTGCCATCGGGTGACCACCAATTAGGTGAATATTGTGATTTAAAAGGTATTGTTCATATTGCAAAATCGTCAATTTAGTACTGCCAGTATCGGTAACAATGACGTCAGACTTTGTTTGATAGTTTGGTAGTTCTTGTAAGTATTTGATTGTTTGTTGCACAGGTGTGGCATAAATAATGATATCTGCATTTTCCACACAGGTTTTATAATCAGTAGATTGATAATCAATAATTCCAATAGATAAAGCTTTTTCTAATTGGGAGCAATCTGCATCATATGCAGTGATTTCAATGTCATTATGATAATATTTTAAATTACTTGCCAGACTACCACCAATTAAGCCTAAACCTACGAAAAGTATTTGTTTCATTTTGCTGACCACCTCTATCAAAATTTTCAGAATAGTAACATTGTATAGTAGGAGTAGTTAATTCGCAATACATGTTTTATTTTCTATTTCATAAGCAGAACGCATTTATAAGGTCATTAGTTTAACAGTTTTTGATTCTAAACGATTTAGCTTACACAATTTCAATATAATAAAAACACTAAGTCACCAGATTACTTTAAATAAGTAGAAGAATTTAAAAATAAGAGTTGACAAAAAAGAATGATGCTTGTATTATTCTAGTTAATTCATTTTGCAACGACAGTTGCCGTTTGAAAGGTAAAGTAACGTATATGATTTGTAACAAGTAGAAAGCTAATGGTAGATGGAAATTAGCACAACATATATTGTGAATTGGGCTTTTAAACGTAAGCATAATATAATAATTTTTAAAGTGAACAATGAAATTGTTAACTAAGGTGGCACCACGGTAACGCGTCCTTACAGCATGCGTTAGTGTGGTGTTTTTTATATAAAAAAACAAAATGTAGTAAGTTGTGAATGGTAGCAAGCAGAAAGTTAGTGGTAGATGAAAACTAACACCTACACATACTGAAATTGGGTTTTGTTGGATTAAAATTGCATAATTAAATGAGTGAGTAGGTGAGATTGATATTATCTACTAATTTAGGTGGTACCGCGCATCAGCGTCCTTAATTAATATTTAAGGATGCTGATTTTTTTTATAAGGAGGAGTAAAAATGAAGGTGCAATATCAAAAGATAAATGCTGAAGTAACACCAGAAGCATTGGCAAGATTAAAAAAACAAAAAATAGTGTTGGAAAGTACAGAACAATCTAAAGTGAAAGGGCGTTATTCAATTGTAATATTTGATGTATA
>DATGUU010000101.1:0-3737 GCA_035301085.1 Pseudogracilibacillus sp.
ATTAAAAGGCTTGTGTGGATTTTAAAGGAAAGTATCGACAGCAAAAGAAAGATATTAATGTGAGAATGCTAACAAATCACGAACTAAACTATAATAAAATTAGGTCTCTTAAAACCTCCCACAAGTACTTGACACGATCTCATCTTTATAGCTATAAAGATGACGAGACGATTTATGTTACAATAAATTAAGAATAAAGGCTTATTAAAATCGCATCTATAGTTTAAAATCAAAAATGGAGGACTTTATTTGTCAACAACACTTATATTAGCACTATTAATTTTTGTAATAACTTTAGTGTTTGTCATTTGGCAACCTAAAAATTTAAATATTGGTTGGTCTGCAATGGGTGGTGCTGTTATTGCATTATTAGTAGGAGTAGTAAACTTTGCGGATGTCATTATAGTAACTGATATTGTCTGGAATGCGACGCTTGCATTTGTTGCTATAATTATTATTTCTTTGATTTTGGATGAAGTTGGTCTCTTTGAATGGGCTGCTTTACATATGGCTCGAATAGCTAAAGGTAATGGTATTAAAATGTTTATTTACATAAGTGTTTTAGGTGCAATTGTAGCCGCATTATTTGCTAATGATGGAGCAGCCTTAATACTTACACCTATTGTACTAGCTATGGTTCGGCATTTAAATTTTAAAGAAAAAATGATATTTCCTTTTATTATGGCCAGTGGATTTATTGCTGATACAACCTCACTTCCATTAATTGTAAGTAATTTAGTTAACATTGTTTCAGCTGATTTTTTTGATATTGGGTTTGTCGAATATGCCTTAAGAATGATTATTCCTAATATATTTTCATTAATTGCGACAATTACTGTATTATTAATTTATTTTCGGAAAAACATTCCAAGAACCTATGATATCTCAAAATTAAGTCAACCAAAAGAAGCAATTAAAGATAAAACAATGTTTAATTTATCTTGGTTTATTCTAATCTTTTTAGTGAGTGGCTATTTTATAAGTGAGTTTATTACATTACCAGTTTCATTTGTGGCTGGTGTAATAGCAATAATCTTTCTTATTATTGCAAGAAAGAGTACAGCTGTTGATACAAAAGCAGTTATTAAAGGCGCGCCGTGGGATATTGTGTTTTTCTCTATTGGCATGTATGTAGTTGTTTATGGTTTAGGTAATGCGGGACTTACAATTGCTTTAGCTAATGCAATTCAAACTGTATCTGAGCAGGGATTGTTTATTACAACAGTTTTAATGGGATTCATTGCTGCATTTCTCTCGTCTATTATGAATAATATGCCTACTGTAATGATCGATGCTTTAGCTATTGCAGAAATAAATACTTCGGGTGTTTTAAAAGAGGCACTTATTTATGCTAATATAATAGGTTCAGATTTAGGTCCGAAAATCACGCCAATCGGTTCTCTTGCAACATTAGTATGGCTCCATGTACTTTCTCAAAAGGGTGTTAAAATTTCATGGAGTACTTATTTTAAAACAGGAATTATCTTAACGGTACCTATTTTATTTATTACTTTAATTGGGTTATACATATCATTAAATCTTTATTAAAAGGCGGGCTAAACGATGACTAAAAAAACTATTTATTTTTTATGTACTGGGAATTCCTGTAGAAGCCAAATGGCTGAAGGGTGGGCAAAGAAATATTCAGGTGATAAATGGAAAGTTTATAGTGCGGGTATTGAAGCACATGGTCTAAACGAAAAAGCAATAAAAGTAATGAAAGAAGCAGATGTTGATATATCGAAACAAACATCTAATATAATAGACCTTGATATTTTAAATCAAACAGATTTAGTTGTTACTTTATGTGAAGATGCAGCTGATAAATGCCCAATGACACCTCCACATGTACAAAGAGAGCATTGGGGATTCGATGATCCAGCCGGGAAAGATTGGTCAGAATTTAGACGAGTTCGCGATGAAATTGAAAAAAGAATAAAGCATTTTGCTAATACATGAAGATAACGTTTGTTTTATTAATTTATATTTGAAAATGTTAATTAATTGATGTCTTAAAGTAATAAAAAAGTACCAATCAATGTTAGGAGTTAAAGTTGATTGGTACTTTTATTTATATATACTTATTTAATTAATCGTGTCATGTTTTCAAGTTTTGGAATTCTAAATCTTGTCACAACATCTAGATTTGATGGTTTACAGCACTGACAGATTTCAACATCACCAGCGACAGACATAAGCAAGTAAGCATCTGTTGGTGATAAGTTCCAATGCTCGACTAATAAATCTTGCATATCTTCACTCGAAATTTTTATCGCACTTTGTGTATCTTCGTGAATCGCAACTGTATACCAGCTATCCTTAGTTTCAACCATTGGACGTGGAATTGTTTTACCTTTAATGACAGAAATTGTTGTATCAACCTCTCCTGAAATTTCGATTCCAGTTCCAGAAATCTCTCCATCTCCCATTGAAGCATGGACGTCTCCTAGACCAAAATATGCACCAGTAGCATTTACTGGTAAATAAACAGTAGAGCCTTTAGTAATAACATGATTATCAATATTACCACCATGATTACCAGGTAAACCTGTAGGAATGCTACCTTCAGCCGGAGCAACACCAATCACTCCTACCATTGGATTGGCAGCAAATTGAATTTCATCATTAAATTGAACAGTTGAACTGTCTTCAACAGATACAATTTTTGTTTTTGTTTCAGCACGGTCATTTAAAACGCCTAAATCTGGGATAGAGCAAATAACACCCCAATCTCGAACTTGAATATCGTGAATTTCAACTTTTAAAATGTCACCTGGCTCTGCTTCTTCAATATAGACAGGACCTGTGGCAGGATTCACTTTGGAGAAATCAACTTCAGTAATTAAATCCTCTTCTGATGTAATTTGTCCTGAAAAACAATCATGTGTTTGAAAAGTAACATTTTCCCCACTTTTTATCGTTAAAGCAGGAGTTTGATCTTTAGAAAAATCAAAAGATATTTGTTCTCTTTTTATGTAATTCATTTTCATTCCCCCTATAGTTAATACTAAAAGTATAGCATAAATTAGATAGGAAATGTCTTTATTTCTAACTATTCACAATTATGTGAATACTACTATGTTTTATATTTTAAAAGCTTAATTTCGTTATTCGTTAAATAACGCCATTCGCCTATAGGAAGACTGCTTAAATAAAGGTTTTTAAACCGGACTCTTTTCAAATCGGTTACTGTATATTGAAATCTTCGGCACATTCTTCTTATTTGTCTGTTTAATCCTTGCGTTAAAGTGATTTTAAATTGGTAATTACTTATTTGTTTAACAACGCAGGGGTTAGTTATCGTGTTTCCCTTTACACGTGGATTATATATTGACACCCCGTTTGATAAGTCGTTGATGAATTGCTTCGTAATCAATTGGTTAACTGTCACAAGATAGTCTTTTTCTACAAGATAATCTTGATTTAATAATTCATTTACAATTGGTCCATCATTTGTCAGGATAATTAATCCTTCTGAATGTTTATCAAGTCTTCCGACAGGAAATATACGTTCTGGATAATTGACATAGTCAATTATATTTTCAGGTACATTTTTAGCAGCTGTACAAATAATGCCACGAGGTTTATTTAACATGATATATGTTGAATTTTCTTTTAGTTGAATTAAATCATTATTAACATAAACTTTATCAGACTTACTAACAAATGTTTTATTCGTAGTAATATTTCCATTAACAGTGACATAACCGCCTTTAATATAACGATCTGCTTGTTGG
>DATGUU010000102.1:0-2323 GCA_035301085.1 Pseudogracilibacillus sp.
ACCATGTAATTGGTAGGGTGTACTTTATTAAGCTCCAAATGCTTCTTTAAATTGTTTATCTAGTTTAGTGTGTTTCTTATATCTGAACATATCTCTTATATCTGAGTAACTGTTATATGCCTTATCTGATTCATTTTCAGTGATTAATACCATGTTTAAGTAGTTCGTCCCGTCATGGTCATATGTTGCAATTTGTAGCTTGTTATCTTCTATGTTAATACTGAAGTCATCGAGCGTTAATTGTTGTAATAGGTCTGTGATATCTTTAGCCGTTCCACCTAATTCAGCACCAGCACCACCGATATAACCATAACCGCTTGAACGTGTTCCCGTGAATAATAATGTATCAATTTTAGTATTGTATCTTTTTTCATATCGCTTGATGAATTGGTCTAATTCATATTGAATATAGCCTATTTCGTCATCTAACATATCGCTAGTGCTATTATACGCCATATTTTCTAGTTCATTTTCTGTTAGGTCTTCGTGGTATTCTTTTAATTGCTCCACCATGCTATTTATTAAGTTATTATAATAATCTATTGTATCAATAATTGTTTTCATTTTTTAAATCTCCTTTATTTTTCAATTATATTAATCATTGTATCATTTTTAAATTGCACTAAGTATTCAGTATCTTTTTTGAATTTTATATCATTTTCACTATAGATTAAATCGCCATTAGGTTCAATTGCTATATTCTCACTTATTCCAACCGCTTCAACTTCTATAATTGGATTGTATTCTTTAGCGTGTTCGTACTGTTCTTTTTGTGTTATTGGTGCTAGTAACAAACTAATTGTTACTGTTGTTTTTGCTATTGTTTTTATCATGTTTATCAGTCCTTTTATTTTAGGTATAGGGTAGGCTTTCGCCTATCCCTATTAAATGTTATTTAGTACATTTTTCAAGCTCTCAACTGTCTTCGGGTCTAATTCTAACTTGAATTTTGTATCGCCATCATCATAACTTAATGTTAAGTAATCGCCGTGTATCAAGTGTGTAAATCTTTCGACGTCCACTCCTTCAGCTTGTATTAAGTCGTTTCTGTTTTCAATTCCTACATATAGTTTGTTCATGTTTTTTCTTCCTTTCCTTATCTTACTACCTTAATTATATATCATAGTCAAAATGAAGTCAATACTTTTATTAAAATAAAAAGTATAATATTACACTAACATATATCAGAATTTTCAGACAATTTAAAACAAAAAAGAAACACCTTTCCAGGTGCTCCAGGTCTTCCAGGTGCTAAAGGCTTTCCAGCTCTTCCCTATACCATTCTAAACCGTCAACCGTGATAGTGTTGATATCATCAAATTTAAATTCTATAGTATCTCCAGGGGATTCTTCAGCGTCATAGACAATATGAACACGCTCCAGGATTTCGCTTTGAATGTCTGATTCTATATCGTCTATTAGAAAGGCTTTAGCCTTTAAAATAGTTCTATTCTGTAGGTTGATTTCTTCGGGTAGGTCTTCCTTGCTAGTTAATCCAATTAAAAAACCATTATCGATTAGTTCAAATGACTGTCTTGCTATTTCTTCATCTGTATATCTGTACATTTTTTTATCTCTCCTGTATCTTAATTTAAGTAATAGGGTAGGTGGATATATGCCACCATTTCCCTATATCCAAATTGGGGTAAAGTATTTCACGCCACCGTAACATCTAGCTGTATTACGGTTGAATTGCTTACGAGCTTGTTCTAAATCGCTGTAGTAGTGATGCTTTGTGATTCTCTCATCTACTATGCTATTTCTGTATTCATCTTCATATTCGTAAACTCTGTAAATCAAGATATATCCTACTGTTTTACCATCAAGCTCCAGGCGTTCCATTTCTACGTTTCTACCCGTTGTACCTTGTTCACTGTACGTTCTTGAGTCCATTGGTATGATATTGTTAATCTTGATTACTTTCATATTATTCATTCCTTTTCTAATGTTCTAACTTAATTATACTATACTTCTTTTAGGCTGTCAAGCTTTTTAAAAACTTTTTTAAAATCTTTTCTATATTAAATCTTCTAAATATTCATAATCACGTAAACAAATAGTTTTGTTAAATTCTTTAAAATCCTCAACAGTTGGATTATAATAAATATCGTATGAAAATAAAACACTGTTAATATCTTCATGTTCTAAATCGTAAAAACTTGATAAATTTAAACAGTTTAATAAGTCTGTTAAATCATCTTTTAAATTGTTTTCAACCTCAACCGTTCCAGCTAATGTGTTAAAATATATTACAGTATTTTTAAATAATTCTTCAAAAGTATCTCCAATTTTTACGGGTTTTTCAAATCCTGTATAACTCCAA
>DATGUU010000103.1:0-98343 GCA_035301085.1 Pseudogracilibacillus sp.
GGAAAACTGGGGGAAAATTTTATAATTTTACCTTATAAATGGATAGATTAAAAATTATATATCACACAACAATGCTGATATGACAGTATTTATAATAATTAATCATAATTTAAAAAACAGCCTTTACAAGCGTGGCACGCAGGAGGTCGTCGGTTCAAGCCCGACATGCTCCATAATAGAAAAACACCTATACATTTTGATGTATGGGTGTTTTTTTTATTATTTTAATCAATGACGGGATTGATTACCGTCTGATAACACATTTTAATATTTTAATAATGGGTTTGCGATAAAGAGTCTTTGACACATATCAAGATATGCTCTAATAATATATCTTTGGATAAGATTTATGAATTACAGGCTTTTAAATAAAAGCTAAATTTATGAGCAGCATCTGTTAAAGAACCTAATGCGTAATACCCTTCTTCCGTATAGCCAACACTACCTATTAATGGTGAGGATAGAAAGTCTAACATTTGCTTAATTTCCTCTATTGTTGGATCTTGAATTAACAAATTCTGACCTTTTAGCAATATATATATTTCTCTAGGTTGTAAAATACCTTGAGTATATGGATCATCACTCTCTTCAAATAAACATTTCATAATTATTTGAAGTAATAGACCTTCACGTTTTATTTTATTTCGGTCTTCTTCTATAACTTGAAGATTCACAGAACCTTTCTGCTCTAATAATTTCTTATAAGAATCAGACTTTAACGGTACTTCTATATGTTTTTTTATTAATGTTTCCAATTCTTCAACGTTTATTAGAACTACTTCATTTTTAATCGCTCTTTCAATTAGTCTATTTCCCTGAAATTCAGGACCGATAACTACTGAATAATTAGATTTATGCTTTATTTTATGCTCTGTTATCGTATCAAAATTTATTTGGTCTTCCGTTATTTTTCCAGTATAACTAGTCTTTGCATCCAATGCTGCAGTATAAGAGAATTTAGGTATTGTTGGCGCTTTAATTAGAACATCCGTTTTTCCAGACCCTCCTAACAATTCAGCTTTAAAACCCAATAATGAGAAAGCATCTTTTAATGCCTTTTCAAAACGTGATGGGTTTGTAGAGTCAATAGAAGAGTGCCTAATTTCCTCAAGCAAACTATTAACTTCTGTTTCAATAAGTTCAGATTCAATAATTAATTGTTCGTTCTTTTCATCCTGATTTGTCTGATAAAACGGTTGTAGCTTCTTAGTAAACAATTCGCCTCGATGAGTCAAACTATATTTATTAACACTAACTTCTTGAATAAGCATAGCATTTTTTAACACATGTAATCTTTTATTAATTTCATTAGTATTTTCACTTGAAAAACCAAATGATACTTTTGCAGTTACTGCAAGTTCTCTAGATGTTAAATGCTCTTTTTTAAGTTCAAATAAAATTTCAAAAAAGAAAGCAAATTCCCTATTTAGACAACATGCAAAATCTAATTCGAAATTACTTGTTGGCAGTTTTCTACCTAATTCGGTAGTCTCATAAAGAGTTCTTGTTTTCCGTTCAATCAACTTCATATTTATTAAGGTTGATATAAATGATCTAGTTGAAGATTCAGCTATTCCATATGTAGCTGAACTATAGTCATATATAGTCGAAAAATTTGTAGGTCTATTCATCATATGCAAATATTCTAAAATAGTGTTGTGTATATTTTGAATATTTCCAGGTATATATCCTAAACTTTTCTTTCTATTCAATTTGTTCTTATCTTCTAATTTACACATTTCCCAAGCCCATGTTGATATTCTTATTTCTTTTTCTTCAGTCGTGACATCTTTATAACTCTTTATTTCTTCAGGCTTTAAGTATCCTACTCTCTCCAAAAATTTTTCTCCTTGTTTTGTCAAATAATACTTATATGTAAAGTCTTCATACCAAACAAGGTCTAAATCTCTTAACCAATTTAGTCTAGCTAAAACTTCAGATTTTGTTTTCCAATTTAAATAATATTTATTATTTGCATATTCTTTTATTTTCATTGTAAGTTGAACACCATTTTTAATCAGATAAAGTATTTCAGAAAAAAATTTAATATTTGCATCAAAAATAGCTCCCAAATATAAATTATCTTCTGTTTCTAGCCATTTTTCTCCTACTGGTGAAATTTCCCATCCTGTAGAAGAATTATTAACAATACCAGAGGGTCTTAAATTAATATATAATTTTTCCAAAGTACTTTTGCTATTGCTTCCAGGTATATTTACAGAATTATTAGGATGTTCATTATTCTTTATTGAATTCAAAATATATTTTAACGATCTAGGAAAACCACCATCTCCTCGAGGAATATTAGGCATAGCAAACACCTTAGATTCCCAATTTCTTTTCCTTGGATAATCAGAGCTATTAACTTTAACCATATTGTTAACCCCTTTTTCATTTTATTAAAATGGTATACCGCTTTAAAGCATATCATTAAACATATTTATTAAATCTTTCCTCCTTCTTTTTATTTAAGTGAACATGTATATTAACAGTAATTACTAAACTAGAGTGTTCGTGTTTTCTTGATACATTTTTTAATATTTGTTCCTTTATTCATTAATTAAAATAAATATGTATTAAATCATGAAAGCGAATCTTCTTAAAAAGATTATGGATTAACATTCCTTTAAAATACCTTTTAGGAATGAGATAAATGTTTTTTCAAAGTCAGAAGAAAACACAATAAGTTATTTCCTCATAGCATAATTCATTACATCCTATAAAGTGAACCACTTAATCAACTTGTGTTTATTTAATTCTTTCATTATCTTAGCATTCACTGATATTATTTTTACTGATTTATCTGTTTTAGTATTTCTTAATTCATAACCGTTTTACTATGTATAATTTATAGAGTACTTATTGTAAATTTTATTATATATAGAAATAACATTTCTACTGTAGTGCCAACGAATCATCTCTATTACATGCTATCTTTATTGCTGGTTATTTATTTCATGAAGTTTACGCACTTTTTCTGCTAGTTCAGGTACTGGTCCCTCCACTTTTGCATCTCGAATCACTTCTTCAATTGGAAGATTTTTAACCGGTGAAGGTGAAGCACCAAAATCTTTCATCCATTCAACTAATTGCTCTGATGAACTGGCATAAACAATCCGACCTAAGCCAACCCAGCCATGTGCCGCTGCACACATGGGGCAATGTTCGCCTGAAGTGTATACTGTCGCTTTTTCTCTTTCTTCAGGTGTCATATTATTTGTCGCCCAGCGTGCGATGGCAAATTCTGGGTGCTGTGTATGGTCACCACTTGCGACATGGTTATGGTCTTCAAAAAGAACGTCACCACTTTCAGAGACAAGTACAGAACCAAATGGCTCATCCCCTTTATTTAACGCTATTTCAGCTAATTCAACACAACGTTCTAAATGTTTATAATCTATTTGAGTAATCATCATTAGCTCCTCCTTGTTTAATCCATTTAAATATTTAACTTATTAACTGAAAATATATCATTATCTTCTTAATTTATATCGTTACTAGTAAACTCGTTTTTTAAGTAAGCACATTTACAAAGAATGTCACTAAAAAGCTATTACTAATATCAATTGCAATTGTTCCGATACCAGTAATGACGAAAAAGACAGTTGGTGAGGCAGGATATTCTTCCATAAATGTTTGCATATTGGCAACTGCAACTGGCATCGCACCTAAACCAAAGCCTGTTACACCACTAACCATAACTGCTGAATCATAATCTTTCCCTAACACTCTAAAAGCAAAGAAAACAATAAATAAAATAATAAAAATAACTTGTGCAGTCAAAATAATAATCATCGGTATAGCTAAATCCTTTAATTCCCAAAGTTTTAAAGTCATTAAAGCCATAGCGATAAATAATGATAAAGAAATTTGACCGATCGTATTAATTTCTCTTGTTGGTACATTATACTTACCTGAAAATTCACCTAAATTTCGAATTACAATTCCCATCAGCAAGCCACCAATGTAGCCTGGGAAAATTAGTCCAACACTTTCTATCAGTAGTGAAACAATTGTTCCAATCCCCATAGCAACAATAAGTTGATAAGCCGCATTAAACATTTTACCTTCTGATAAGCCGCTGTATGGTTGAACTTCTTCTGTTATGGCTTCTTTTGCTTCTTTAAGTTGTTTAGCCTTTGCTTCTCTTATCAAATTATTCTTTTTTATTAAGTAACGTGAAACAGGTCCTCCCACGAGTCCACCTGCTACTAAACCAAATGTTGCTGCTGATAAGGCAACTGTTGTTGCACCGCTTGCATTATATGTTTCAAAGACAGGTCCAAATGCAGCAGAGGTTCCGTGTCCACCTGTTAAAGCAACCGATGACGTTGCTAAACCAATGAGTGGATTAATATCTAATACTTTTGCTAAGACAATACCTATAACATTTTGAACACTAATGAGTACGATTGTCACGAGCGTAAGGATTAGTCCAAGCTTGCCACCTTTTTTAAACGCTTTAAAATCACAAGAAAATCCAACAGCAGTGAAAAAGGCGGTCATAAAAATATTTTGAAGCGTTGTATCAAATTCAAAGAAAAAAGCGCCAGTACTATAACCAATTAAAGCAATCAAAGCTACTATAATCCCACCAATAACAGGATTAGGAATAAAAAACTTTTGAAAGAAATAAATCCGGTTTTTTATAACAGCACCTATAGAAAGAACAACAACCGCAATTGTGATTGTTTGTAAGATATCAAATTCCAAAGTCATAGACATACTCTCCTTATTAATATTAGTTACGCTAAAAGTTATTTACATTCTAACATATATTTAAATTTCATTTATGTAACTATTAAATAAATGACGTTTATCTTTTCATAAACAGGGTAAATTTAACTTAAATAAATTTAATTGCTACACTCATTTGGGAGGACGAGATGATATATTTTAACCGAATACAACACACTTATGAATATGGCTGAACTTCCTTTTTAAATGACCTACATAGAAAAAAGTTAATCTTAATAAGGAGTGTTTTAAGTGCCTGATAAAGCAAAGTACAAGCCCTCATTTACATATTCAATTATGATAATTTTAATTGTGATTATGATAATAGCTATAGGATTATTTGTGTTTGAAGCTACCATACAAATCATGATGTTTGCTGCATTACTTGCAGTCATTCCCTTAATTGCCAGATTAGGTTATACGTTTAAGGAAGTAGAAGAAAGTGCTTATCAATCTATGCTCACAGCTCTTCAACCAGGGATGATTATTTTGACGGTTGGAATATTAATTGGTAGTTGGATGGCTTCAGGGACCGTACCATCAATTATTTATTACGGGATTCAAACGATTAGTCCAAATTTATTTTTAGTTATCGCACTTGTTTTGTGTTCAATAGTTTCTATGGCCACAGGTGCATCATGGGCGACAATTGGAACAGCTGGTGTTGCGATGATGGGCGTTGGACAAAGTCTGGGAATTCCTATTGGGATGACGGGTGGTGCTGTTGTTAGTGGAGCATTTTTTGGTGACAAAATGTCACCTTTATCAGATAGTACTAATTTATCGGCTGCAATTGTTGGTGTAAAATTAATGGATCATATTAAACATATGCTCTGGACGACAGGCCCAGCTTATATTATTAGTGCGATTATCTTTACTGTTCTTGGTTTTATTTATAGTGGCTCTTCTGTCGACGCAGAGCAAGTAAATATTTTAATGAATTACTTATCGGAAAATTTTAAATTTGGCTTTATTCCTCTCCTACCTGCACTGATAGTCATCATCTTACTCGTTATGCGACGACCACCTGTTTCATCAATCTTTATTGGTGCGCTAGCCGGTGGTGCTGTTGCTTTATTTTATCAAAAAGAGTTAACATTCAGTGCAATACTTGATGTTTTTTACAAGGGTTATACAGATAGTTCAGGTATTGAACTTGTTGATACATTACTTCAACAAGGTGGACTTACAAGTATGTTTCCTTTACTAGCTTTATACTTATTTGCTCTTGGTTTAGGTGGGATTCTATATGAATATGGTATTTTAGAAGCTATTTTATCTGAAATTGTCACTTATATTAAACGAGCTTCGCAGGTTGTTGTGCTTTCGATGGTCACTTCATATTTCCTACTCTTTATTGGTGGTTCATACTCATTTTCAGGTGTGATGACAGGTACGCTTATGAAACCTTTATTTGAAAAATATAATATTCCACCTGAAAACTTATCACGACTCATGGAAGACACATCTACACAGGCGACACCTTTAGTTCCTTGGACAGCGGCAGGACTCTTTACGAGTGCAGCACTTGGTATCTCACCACTTGTCTACCTACCCTTTAGCTTCTTAGCGCTAATTACACCATTATTTACTTTGTTTTATGGGATTACAGGTCTTGCAATGAATTATAAAGCTACTACTAAGAAAAATAAACTTGCTCACAGTCGTCATTAATCAAGCGCGATGGACGTCAACGCACCTAAAAAAGATAAAATCACTATCATATTGAACCCATTTCAAGTAAACTAGAATTATACTACTTAGTTATTAAAGGAGGAATTAACATCGAAAAAAATTATCAACGGATTCTTATAGCTCTTGATGGTTCAGATGGAGCTGATAAAGCGTTTCATAAAGCGATTGGCATGGCAAAAAGAAATAATGCAACTTTAATTTTGGCACACGTTGTTGATACCAGAGTTATCTCGCCTGTCGCTAATTATGATAATGAGTATGTTAATCTAGCTAAGATTCAAGGTGAGAAAATATTAGAAAACTATGAAAAAAAAGCACAAGATGCTGACTTTACGAATGTTAAACTTCTTTTAAAAAGAGGCATGCCGAAAGTTGTCTTAACAAAAGAAATTATTCCTGATGAAGATATTGATTTAATTGTTATGGGAGCAACAGGTGTCAATGCTGTAGAGCGCTTTTTAATTGGTAGTGTAACAGAAAGTATTATGCGCCATGCACAATGTGATGTTTTGATTGTAAAATAACTTTTTCACACATAAAAATCCCTTCAACTAAATGAGTTGAAGGGATTTTTATTATTTTTCTGCTTTAACTGGCTCTTCTTGAGTAACTGCTACTTCATAACGGTACATTTTTTCTGCAGCATCAAGTGACCAATTAATCACACGATTGTTAACTGGAACAATTTCTAGTGCATAAAGCGTTGGAATAACTGGTACTTCATCTAACATTAATTGTTGCCACTCTTTGTATACCTCTTGACGATATTTTGTATCGAATGCTTCTTCAGAAACACCATCTGCTAATATTTTGTCATTTTCTTCACTTGAATAACGTGAGAAGTTAAACATTGCATCGCGTCCATAAAGACCACGTGGATCAACGTCACTTCCTACACCCCAAGCTCCTGCAAAAATATCAATTTTAGGATCGTCTTCTCCTGTTTCACCTACACGCTCATAAAACGAGTTAAATTCATGTAGTTTTCCTTCTAATAATTGTACGTTTAAACCAACTTCATGCCATGATTGAATATAAAAATCTGCTAAAGGTTCAGCAATCTCGTCACCAGACATTGAAGCAAAATTCATCACTAATTCATTTCCATCTGGATCCGTACGGAATTCTTCACCTTCTGCCCACTCATAACCTGCTTCATCTAGAATTTCATTTGCTTTATCTACGTCATAGACATGACCTGGATTTTCATCATCGTGATATTCCGGATGCGACGGTGGAATAAATGTTGTTGCTTTCCAACGTAATCCATTATATAGCTTCTCACCTACAGCTTCAGTATCGATTGCATGAGCCATTGCTTTTCTTAAGTTAATATCACCCATTTTCATACCATCTAAATCTGTCGCTACTTCACCTTTTTCTGCGTCCCATGTACCAAGTTTAAAACCGATATATGCATAATATAAATCAATAGCACCTAAAAATTCTACGTTAGACATGTCTGCATTATCAGCAAATTGTCCTGCTGGGAAGTCATTAACCATATCAACTTCACCTGTTTCCAGAGCTTGAACAACAACATCTGGGTTAACTACTTTTAAAACGACTTCATCTAAGTTTGGTTCACCACGCCAATAATCTTCGTTTTTAGAGTATACGACTGACTCACCCGGCGTAACACTTTCTACTTTAAATGGTCCAATTCCTATTGGATTTTCACGTAATTCTTTAGATGAAGAAATGTCTGCTACATCCATATCACCAAATATGTGCTTAGCTAATGCATAAGGCCAAATACCACCAGTTAGTAATGATGGGTGTGACTCTTTATATCTTACTTCTAACACTTTATCATCAATCACTTTAACACCTGAGATCTCATCAGCTTCACCTGCATGATACTCTTCCATTCCTTCAATGTTTGTAAAGTCTGATCCATAACGAATACCATCGTAGTCAGGATGACCAATTACTTCAAAAGCAAACTGCCAATCTTCTGCAGTTAATGGCTCACCATCATGCCAATTAACATCATCATTAATTGTAAATGTGAAAATACGACCCTCTTCTTCTTCAAATGTTGCAGCACCATCTTGTGTGTATGTATAGTTTTCATCCATACTTAATAATGCTTCATCAAACCAATCAATCACCTCTACATCTGGTGCTCCTGAATAGAAGTTATAGTTTAATGTACCATCAAATGCAGTATCTGAAACAAGACCAAAATTCAATGTCCCGCCTTCAATTGCTTCTCCTTCATTTGTTTTTGTTGGATCAAAATCTTCTTTTGAATAAATACCGTCTTCTTTTTTCTGTGCTTTATCGCCTTTTTCGCCTTTTGAATCATCGCTTCCACCACATGCGGCTAATAGAAGCAACAATATCAGGATTACTGGAAAAAGTAGCTTACCAAAACGTGTGTTTCTCATAAAATTTTCCCCCTTATATGTTTTATTTTTTCGGCCATGTGGTAAATATTCGCGGCCGAATCGTTATTTTTATAACATTAACCACGTCTTTGTCTTGCATCACTTGCTCGTTTTAATGCTTGTCCGACATTATTAACACTTAGCATTAAGATAAGTATTAAAATACCAGCAGGTAACCACACCCACCACCGATATTCTAGTGTTTGTGGGTTTGTCGCATAACTTAACAATGTTCCTAAACTGGGTGTACTTTCTGGAAAACCGAATCCTAAGAATGATAAACCTGACTCTAAACCAATATTTGCTGCTAAGTTTAATGTCATTGTGACAATAATAATGGAGCTTAAATTAGGTAACACTTGAGTAAACATAATTTTTAAATCAGATGACCCCATTGTTTTTGATGCATTTACATAATCTAGTTCTCTTTCTTGTAAGGCTTTTGATCTAATTAATCTAGCAATCCCCATCCACAAGAATGCTGTCATAATGAGCGAAAAAGACAAGACACTATATTTAGGTACAATGGCAACAAATACAATTACGATCATTAGAAAAGGTAAAATTAAAAAGAAATCAACAATACGCATGAAAATATTATCGATTGTTCCACCGTAATAACCTGAAATAAGTCCAAATACAATGCCAATCACACCGGTCATTAATGTAACTAAGATTCCTATTGATAACGAGTTACGCGTACCAATAATAAGTTGTCCAAAAATATCTCGACCACCTTTATCTGTTCCTAATAAGTATTCAGATGATGGTGGTTCATAAATGGCTAGTAAATCAACTTTTACTATCTCTGCTTGATCTAAAAACAGTGATGTGCCATAAACAATTAGCGCTATTAATACTAATAAAATTAAAGAAAATAAAGCAATTTTATCTCGTAAAATTTCACGCCAAAGAATGCCTAAGCTTGATGGGCTTCGATCCACAGCATGCGCTTGTTCATCTATATTAATATTGTCTGGTTCCATTTAAATCACCTCTGTATTATCCGTTTCTTATTTAATGCGAATACGTGGATCAACAAGACTCAATATAATGTCTGAAATAAGTGCACCCAAGATCGATGCAATGCCAAGTATTAAGACTACTGCTGTCACAACACTAAAGTCTCTTTGAATGATTGATTCTAAAAATAATTGTCCCATACCTGGATAACTGAATATATTCTCAACAAATATTGTTCCACCAATTAAACCTGTTAATTCAAATCCGAAAAATGCTGCGATTGGTAATAGTGAATTTCTTAAAATATGTCGATTGTATACTCTACTTTCTGGTGCACCTTTCGCTCGGGCGGTAATAATAAAATCCTTTTGCTTTGTATCAACGATTTCGGTACGTAAATATTGTACGGTTGAAACAGTTCCAATCACACTCATTGAAAGTGCTGGTAATAGTAAGTGATTAAATTTACTTAAAAAATATTCAAAAGTGCCCGGAGTTAATCCAGGAGTTACACTTCCACTTGTTGGGAACCAACCTAATGAATAGCCAAAAAACCATAACATTAAAAGAGCTGTAATAAATAATGGTGCCGCAAAGCCAAAGTATGTATAACCTGTAATAAATCTATCAGCCCATGAATCATTATATCTACCACTAATAAGTCCTAATGGTAGGGCTAAGGCATATGTAAATATTAGTGTTACTAAGGCTAACCAAAACGTATTAAGCATTCGCTGACCAATTAATTCAGATACAGGTATTTTAAATCTAAATGACATACCAAAGTCACCTACAAATGCTCCTCTAATCCAATCAAAGTACTGTACATACCAAGCATCATTTAAGCCTAATGCTTCTCGTTTAGCAGCAATCGCTGCTTGATCAATATTTGGATCAATAAGTCCCGTTAATGCATCTCCCGGCATCATTTTTGCTAATACAAAAATAAAGACACTTAAGACAAATACTTGGGGAATCATTATTAAAATTCGACGTAATGTAAATTTCCACATTTTAAATCAACCTCTCTCAGGCAATGCCACTGAATGCGTCGCTGTAAATGGTTTTAAATCATAAGGTATACCATTTTCATCAAAATAATTATGATAATCATTTTCATATTCTTCTTTTACTTGCTGACGAAACATGAGTTGCTCGTCTCGTTTTCTTGGATTAATATCTGGTATCGCAGCAACCAATCGTTTGGTGTAAATATGCTTTGGATTATTAAATATATCTTCTGTATTACCTTCTTCAACGAATCGACCTTTATTCATAATCCCAACACGATCGCACATATGACGAATAACACCTAAATCATGACTTATAATTAAATATGTAAGGTTAAGTTCTTTTTGAATATCTTGCATGAAATTTAACACTTGCGCTTGGACAGATACATCAAGTGCTGAAACAGGTTCATCTGCAATAATTAATTTCGGTTTTAGTGCAATTGCTCTTGCAATCCCGATTCTTTGTCTTTGTCCACCTGAGAATTCATGTGGATATTTATAAATACTCTCAGGACTAAGATCAACTTGATCAAGTAATTCATAGACGCGTCTTTTCTCATCTTCTTTTGATAATTCCTCAAAGTTACGTAAGGGTTCAGCAACAATATCAAGTACACGCTTTCGTGGATTTAATGATGAATAGGGATCTTGAAAGATCATTTGAATATCCTTACTAATATCTTTACGTACTTTATGCGCATGACTCATATCTCTTCCATCAAAATGAATCGTTCCGTCTGTAATTTCATTTAAACCGATAATGGCACGACCGGTCGTTGTTTTCCCAGACCCTGATTCACCTACTAATCCGTATGTTTTACCTTGTTCAAGTGTTAAGGAAACATCATCAACTGCTTTAATATAGTCAACTACTCGACCAAACACACCACCTTTAACAGGGAAATGAACTTTTAAATTTTTAACTTTAAGAAATGCCATGTTCTTTTTCCCCCTGACTATAATTGGTAAAATAAAATTCACGATAACATGTACAACGAACAAAATGTCCTTCTTCGACTTCATGTAATACCGGATTTTCTTCATGAGCTGATTCATCAATCCAAGGTGTCCGGTGGCTAAATCTGCACCCTTTACGGGGTAAAAATTGTAAAGATGGTACAATACCTTGAATAACATGTAACTTTGATTTTTGTGCCCCTTCTTGTGGTACTGAGTTTAAGAGGGATCGTGTGTATGGATGAAGTGGATTTTCAAATAATGAATAAACATCTGCAATTTCTACAATTTCTCCTGCATACATAACAGCAACTCGATCAGCCATTTCTGCAACAACGCCTAAGTCATGAGTAATGAGGATAATTCCGGCATGCGTGTCTTCTTTTAATTTTTTTAATAAATCAAATATTTGCGATTGAATTGTCACATCCAAAGCTGTGGTAGGTTCATCTGCAATCAGCAATTCAGGATTGTTGGCCACAGCCATTGCAATCACAACTCTTTGCCTCATCCCTCCTGATAATTCATGTGGGTATTGGTTATATGTATTTTCTGGACGAGCAATTTCTACTTTTTTAAGTAATTCAATTACTTCTTTTTTACGTGCTTTTTTAGATAATTTTTTTTGATGTAAAAGTAAACTTTCATCCAATTGATCGCCGATAGTCATTAAGGGGTTTAGTGCTGAGAGTGAGTCTTGAAAAACCATCCCTATTTCATTTCCACGGAGTTCGTTCAATCGTTTAGCACTTGCCTTAACTAGGTCTTCTCCTTTATAAAGTATCTTTCCTTCGATTTTCGCTCGATTATGCAAGCCCATAATTGAAAATGCAAAAGCACTTTTTCCTGAACCTGATTCACCAACTATTGCTAAAACTTCATTTTTATTCACTTGTAATGAAACATCATCTACTGCTGGATAATAGTCATCTTTAATTCTAAAAGATGTTTTTAAATTTCTTACATCTAATAATTTCTCAGTCAATTAAACCACTCCGCTCATTTAAAATAAATTAACTGTTTTTTAAAAAAATGAATAGATATTCATTTAAGTGTATGGTTATTTAAAAAACCATTAAAATATTAACTTTTTTTAATTTTTGATATTAAGTTCATTAATATTTTGTTGTGAATGTTTTTTTATACAATTTTGTGATACCGTTTACATGTGTCTGAATTGTGAAAATTTATAGGTTTTCCAATATCATACACAGTCTTTTATTATTTTGCAATACCTGAATGATAATTCGGAATATACGAAATATTCAGAATTAAAAGGTCTCCCCTATAAAAATAATCTGACAACAAAATCAGCCAAAAGAAGCATCACAAGTGAGACACCCCAACCTAGCGTTGTTGGAACTGACCAAACGAGTAATTGTTCTTTAACTTCTTTGATACCTAACATTCGGTTAACAACCCAAAATAAACTGTCATTAAAATATGAAAAGATCATTGCACCTAATGCTGCCGCTTGTGCAGCTAAGACTAAGTTCACATCTAAATGCACAAGAATTGGAGCTGAAATCGATGCACCGGTAATCATCGCAACTGTTCCACTACCTTGAATTAACCGTACAACTGTTGCAATAAAGAAAGGTACTAAGATAGCTGGTACCGGCCACTGGGCAATTTGAGTTGCAATATAATCCCCTGCTCCACTTGCTCTTAAGACATTACCTAAAGCTCCACCTGCTCCTGTCACAAGTAGAATGATACCTGCTGATGCTATGCCTTCTTCCATTCGATCTAAGGTTTCAGATCTGCGCAAATGATTTGATAAGGTATAAATTGCAATTAATAATCCGATACCTACAGCAATGATTGGATTTCCAATAAATTGTGTATAAGAAAGAAAGATTTCATTTGTTACAAAAACACCTGTTTCATTTAAAGCAACCAATGTCGTATTTAAGAATATTAAGATAATTGGCACTAAAATCGGCATGATTGATTTAGTAAATGACGGCAACTCTTTTCCACGTTCATTAACCGCTTCTAAAAACTCATCATATGCTCGCTTTTCATCAGGGCGAATGAAATCGTCACCTGCTTCGTTTGGTAACTGATATATTTTATTGCCTATCCACTTAGCGTATAAAACACCAACAATAACAATCGGAATCGCAAAAATTATTCCAGCTAAAATCATCATTCCAATATCTGCACCAAATATTCCGGCCACACCTAACGGACCTGGTGTAGGTGGGATAGCATGGTGAGTTGCTGCAAGCCCAATACCAAGTGCGACACCCAAAGCAACTACTGATTTACCTGTTTTTCTTGATAATGCTTTTACTAAAGGATTTAAAATAACAAAAGCTGAATCAACAAATATTGGTATTGAAATAACATAACCTGCTGCTGCCATAGCCCATTCTTCTTTATGTTTTCCTAATTTTTCAATGAGGGTGTAGGCAAGTCTTTCAGCCGCACCAGAAACTTCTAAGATACGTCCCATCATGACACCAAACCCAATAACAATACCGATTGAACCTAAGGTGGTACCAAAACCGGTTGTGATTTCATTAACAACATCAGCTGGATTCATTCCTCCAACGATACCAGTTACAGAAGCAGCAATAATTAAGGCAATAAAGGCATGTACTTTTGTTTTTAGTACTAATAAAATGAGAATTGCTACTCCGATAATTAATCCAAGAATCATTTGTGTGCCAGACACTTCCACATTAATCGCTCCTTCTCATGTCTATTGTTAAAAAAAGCTGAAGATGACTTAACACCTTCAGCTCAATTTTAAATCATTATTTAAATTGTTTCTTTTGTAAATCTCGGTCCATACTGTGCTGCTAATTTAATACACTCTTCCATACTGACACTTGATGCAATATTTTTACCAGCTATATCAAATGCTGTTCCGTGATCTACCGATGTTCTTAAAAATGGCAAACCATTTGTAATCGCGATTGTTCTATGGAAATCTGTCATTTTTGCAGCGATGTGGCCTTGGTCGTGATAAAGTGATAAGACAGCATCGTACTTACCATTTAATGCTTGGTAGAATACAGAGTCTGCTGGAACTGGACCAACAACATCAATACCATCTTTTTGAGCCGCTTCAATTCCAGGTGTTATTTCATCGATTTCTTCGTTTCCAAATAATCCACCTTCACCACTATGTGGATTTAAACCAGCAACTGCTAATTTACGCTCGTCAACGCCTAAACGTTGTAAAGCTTCATCACAACGATTTAAATAATCTTGGACGCGTTCTTTTGTCATTTGATCAATCGCATCTTTTATCGATAAGTGACGTGTTAAGAAAAAGATTCTCATGCCTTGGACTTGGAACATTGTTAGAGGATCTTTTGTATTTGTTAAATCTTCTAACATTTCAGTGTGCCCAATATATGGTACCTCTGCTGCTTGAAGTGATTCTTTATTAATGGGTGTTGTTGCGATTGCTTTTATATCACCTTTATTAGCTAAATCAACAACTTTTTCGATATAATCAAAAGAAGCTTGACCACATTGTGCTTGAACTTCACCATAAGCAAATTCAGCTAAATTAATATTTTCTAAATCAATAAAATCTATCGTGCCATATTCATATTTACCTTCTTTGGCTTCTGTAATGACATTAATATTTAAATCTGCTCCAACAATTTCCATTGCCTTTGCAAATGTTGCTTTGTCTCCAACAACAAGTGGACGACACATATCATAAATTTCTTTATTCATTAACGATTTCGCTGTGATTTCTGGTCCAATTCCTGCCGGGTCACCCATCGGGATACCTATGATTTCTCTTTGATTTTGCATTGCTAATTCCTCCTATGAGATTCTTTTTTTGTTAAAGCTTTTTTCTAGAATGTTGGGTGTTGAAATATTTCACACATTTATAAATAGCTTTTTCATCACCTATGAGTCCACCTTTGGTGATGATTGGTTGTCCTGGAAACTCACCATTCATTAATCTTCCAAATGCAGCAAGCGGGAATACTTCATCTTCTAATAAAATACCTGAAGATTGAGTTGCTGAACATAAGGAACTCGTTACATCTCCACCACTTGTAAAACATCCTTGAATATCATGCTGTGATTTTTTCATAACATTACGAGTAATTTGGGCTAAACCATCAGTAATTTTTTTTGCTAATTTATTACTTGATGTATTTTGTTCAATTGCTAATTTTTCTAAATCAATCAATTCACTATTTTTTGAAATAGTTGTAATAACTAAAACATCATTATCGTTAATTCGTTGCATTGCTTCTTTAGTCCCTTTGGCTACTTCGTCATCCCAAGTAGACAGTGTAGCTAATCTTTCAGCAGAAACAACAACAGGAATAGTATGTGTTTTTCGTCTCACATAAGCCAACTGCTTTTTAGATAATGGTGTGACGCTTCCCACCGTAACAATCACTTTTTTACGAGCAACAAATTGATCAAAATAAGCCGCTGCATAAGCTGCTGTTAATGGACCAGGGTCAACTGGAACTAGCTTGGTATCTTTTACTTGAGCCATCGCATCAGCAATCACATCGATATCTTCATCACGAACAGCGTCAATGACAATAATCCGATTACCTTGTTTGATTTGGGCTGACATTGCGTCTAATAATGCATTATCTTTTGCTAATACCTGATCTAAACCAATGTATCCGACAAAATGATGACTTTGATTAGCAATCATACCGGGTATATAGGAAGAACGAATACTTTTTAATGGATCAGATGCCACATCTGTTTCTTGAACAGGTACACCATTGACAAGTAAATATCCTCCAGAACAAATTCTGCCAGATTCAGGAAATGCACCTACAACTATCGCCACACTTCCATTACCTACTTCCTTTAAAACTGTATCGATTTCCAAGCCTATTTTACCTCGTATTGTACTATCAATTCGTTTACTAATTACTTTTGCTCCCCATTTTAAGAAGTGTTGTGTCGCTTTTGATACTTTATCAATTACTACTTCATCAGGAGCATATCTTGAATCTGTATCTATACATATTGCATTCATATCCATCGATGTATCGATTTCATCTGTTTGAACAACAGTTGCACTTGTAAATCCTTGTTTATTTAGTAAGACACCTGTTGCGTTGGCACCTGTTAAATCGTCTGCTACGATACCTATTT
Source organism: Pseudogracilibacillus sp. (assembly GCA_035301085.1). Taxonomy (GTDB): domain Bacteria; phylum Bacillota; class Bacilli; order Bacillales; family Amphibacillaceae; genus Pseudogracilibacillus. Next base: position 16,868 of record DATGUU010000103.1, read on the forward strand.
TCATAGTTTTCTCCTCGCTTTATGATTATAGCCAAATTAATTACAACACTCTGACGCTTTCACTATATTGTTTCTTTAATTCACTTGAAATGTCATCATCTATAATAAATCCGGTTAAGTCTGATAAATCACATACATGAGAAAAAGCCTTTTTATTTAATTTACTTGAATCTGCTAATAACCAAGTGTTCTCTGCTGATTTCATCATCAATTTTTTAAAATATGATTTATCGACACTTGGTGAAGTGATACCTGCTTTTAAATCAACTGCATGGGCACCTAAAAAGAATGTGTCAACATGGATTGACTCAATAAACTCAGCTGCTTGAGATCCAAATACAGCACCAACATCATTTTGCATATGACCACCAATCATGATCACTTCTATCTTGCTATCAATGAGTTCAGCTGCTATTTTAATATCATTTGTAATAATCGTTAAATTTTCTTTGTCTTTTAAAAGGCGTACTAATTCTAATGTCGTTGTTCCTGAATCAAGTAGTAATGTTTGACCTTCTTTAATATGCTTAATTGCTTTTAATGCGATCCGACTTTTTTGTTCACCTTGATAAGTTTCTTTCGTCCTAAATGGTGTTTCTTTAACAAGTAATTGAGGTGAGACTGCCCCTCCAAAACTTCTAATTAACTTACCCTCTGTTTCTAACAGTGCTAAATCTCGACGAATTGTCATGGGTGATACTTTTAATAAACTTGCTAATTGATCGATTTCAACTTTTCCATATTTATTAATTTCATTAATTATTCTATTTCTACGTTTGTCTGCTGCCATCTTCTCCACCTCCCATTATGGTAGACTTTATTAATGTTATTATCTAACATTTTTCTTGTTAAGTCAATTGATTTTTGTTTTAATTTAACATTTATTTAGGAGGTGTGAGCGTAATTTGTCACAATTTGTTTTTACCCTTACAATCTCTTTCAATTATTTATTCATAAAATAGACATATTTATTTTATGTTATTTTAAAGTAAATATGATTGTTAACTGCATAATTCTATAAGCTTTAAGCCTATATGACTAATAATTCGCTTTATTCTAAAAACTTGCTATACTAATAATCATACATAAAAGGAGGTTACATAAATGCAGGGATTTAAATTATTGTTTAAAATTATCATTGCTATTGCTTTAGGGGTTGTCTTAGGGTCAATTGTTCCTGAGTGGTCCATAAAAGTATTTACGACCTTTAATGATATTTTCGGAAGCTTCTTAGGTTTTATTATTCCATTAATTATTTTAGGATTTATCGTTCCGGGGATTGGTTCATTAGGTAAAGGTGCAGGGAAATTACTTGGTTTAACAGCACTGATCGCTTATGCATCAACCGTAATTGCTGGTATTGTAGCTTTCTTTGTTGCTAAAGGATTATACCCTACACTTTTAAAAGGACAAACATCAGCTAATTTGGATGATCCAAGTGAAGGTGCGGTAGAAGGTTTCTTAGAATTTGTAATTAACCCACCGATGGACGTTTTAACTGCTTTATTACTAGCATTTGTTCTAGGGATTGGTATTGCTGCGATTAAAGCTAGTGCACTACTTAATATCATGAATGAATTTAAAGGGATTATCGAACTTGTTATTAATAAGGTAATTATTCCACTCTTACCCTTTCATATCTTTGGTATTTTTGCCAATATGACATATACTGGTACAGTTTCGACAATTATTAGTGTCTTTGCTAAAGTGTTTTTACTTATTATTATTTTACATTTATTATATTTAATTGCTATTTATGTGACAGCAGGTACGATGAGCAGACAGAATCCCTTCCAGATGTTAAAAACGATGTCACCTGCATACTTTACAGCTTTAGGTACGCAATCATCAGCTGCAACAATTCCGGTTACATTACAAAGTGCCAAACAATTAAAAATACGTCCTAATGTTGCTGATTTTACAGTACCGCTTCTTGCAAATATTCATTTAGCTGGTAGTACAATCACAATATTATGTACAGCACTTGCTGTTATGTTTATTCAAGGAGATATGGCTAGCTTTAGTTCTATTTTACCCTTTCTATTAGTTCTTGGTGTGACAATGATTGCTGCACCTGGTGTACCTGGTGGTGCGGTGATGGCTGCTATTGGATTACTTGAAGCGATGCTTGGATTTGGTCCAACAATGGTTTCTTTAATGATCGCTCTTTATTTAGCACAAGACAGTATTGGTACAGCCTGTAACGTAACTGGCGATGGAGCTATTACAACGATTGTTGATGCTTTACATGGTAAAGATAAAGTGGCTTAATAAAATAATAAAACCCCACGCATTTAAAATGTGTGGGGTTTTTTGATTCATTATTTCTTACGGAACGTGTCTATAAAATTAAGGACATTAATTCCAAAAAGATTCATCGCATGTTTAGCACCTTTAAAGCCATGACCTGATGTTAAATGTTTATAAATCGCAACACCAAGGATAACATTAAGGATAACCGTTCCTATGCGAACAAATTTTTTACTAAAAACAGACATAAATAAAAACATCGATCCAATAATTTCAAAAATACCAACAATTTTCATTGTTTTTCTTGAAATGTTAAAACCTTCTTCAAATTGCTGAGCCGCTTGCTCATCACCTAATACTTTAGGAACACCACTTTTAAATACTTCTTTTCCAACATAACCATTTGACATATGACCTAGCATAATTTAATCCACTCCATAATTTTAGTATATTTATTAGTTATTATTATACAGGATGATTTAATTTATCGCTTTAAATATGTTTGATTATTTATCAGGCCAAATTGGGGTTCTTTTTTCAAAAAATGCTCTAATTCCTTCTTTAGCATCAGGATGCTGACTATTTCTTACGATGACTTCAGTTGCGTAGTTGAGCGCTTGAAAATCCTCCATGTTAAGTTGTTCATAAAATTGACGTTTACCAATCGCAATAATATTTAAACTTTGTTTCGTAATATCTTTTGCTAATTGATCTGTTACTTCGTCAAGCTTTTCTACTGGTACAACTTTATTAACAAGCCCTTCTCTTTCTGCCTCTAACGCTGACATTAAGTTACCGGTAAATAATAATTCCGCTGCTTTTTTTCTGCCTATATTTCGACTAACAAAAACGGCCGGCGTACTACAAAACAGTCCACTATTAATACCTGGCACACCAAAGCGTGCTTGATCGCTTGCAACAGCTAAATCACTTGCTGCTACCAGTTGACTACCTGCTGCAACGGCAACACCTTCAACTTTAGAGATAATAATTTGTGGAATCTCACGCATTGTTTTCATTAAGCTTTCACATGTTCTAAACAATTCCATAACCTCAAGGTCTGATTTAGTTTCTACTTCTTTTAAACTATGACCTACACAAAATGCTTTTTTTGATCCTTCAATAACAACTACTTTAACAGCTTTTTCTTGACCAATTTTAAATAATAACTCTTTTAATTCTTCCATTAATTTTTCAGATAAAGCATTAAATTCATTAGGATTTTCCAAACTCACATAAGCAATATCTTCTGTTTGTCTCACTGATAAAAATTCCACTTTATTCACTCCTTTTTATAAAAAAGATTCTAAACAGCAAGAAGGCATGATTAGAACCTCAGCAATATTACTCTACAGCAGATGTATCTACTGTTACACCTTCTTCTTTAAATACTTCTTTAGCTGCATTTAAAGCATTTAAGACGCTTGGAAAACCAACATACGGAAGTAAATGCATAATATTTCCTACAATTTCTTCTGGTGTTAATCCTACTGAAAGACCTGTTTTCACATGCATCGCAATTTGCGGTTTCCCTTGAGCGACAAGTGCTGTAATTGTTGCAAGTACTTTTTGATGATTACTTATCCCTGGACGCGAATAAATATCACCAAATGCATATTCCACTACATATTTTTCTAAGTCTGGTGCAATATCTTTAAATGATTCACCTATATCCATAAAGCCTGTTGGATTATCATCTGGTGAATTAGTTAGTTCTTGAATTTTATCGATTCCTTTTTGATAACGATCTGTTGACATTTTAAAATCCTCCTATGAAAAATTATATTTAACTTGTCTACCTGTTAGTATATATTTTTTAGATTCATAAGTAAAATAACTATTTAAATATTATAAAAATTTAAAATATTAGATTTATCATGAGATTAGAAAATTATTTGCTGATTCATTAATAATTTCATTGTAAGCAAGATTTACTTTTATAAGATACAATGAATAGATATGATTAAATATTTAGTGATATTTTTAGATAGGAGCGTTTATTCAGGATGGTTGCAAAAACAAAAGAAAAAATTTGGACAAAAGATTTTATTAGTTTAGCTTTAACACAATTAATTTTATTTACTGTATTTTATTCTTTACTGACAACTTTACCAATCTATGTAATTGATAAATTAGGTGGAACACAAGCAAATGCTGGTTTAATTGTTACATTTATGCTTGCTTCTGCTATTATTGTTCGACCTTTTTCAGCAAAGATATTGGATATCGTTGGTAAGAAAAGAACGCTTGTCTTAAGCGTCGGTGCTTTTGCACTAACAACTTTCTTTTATTTATTTATGAATGAATTCGTTTCATTGCTTATTTTAAGGTTTATTCACGGAATATCTTTTAGTATTGTTACAACGGCATCAAGTGCTATTGCTGCAGATATTGTTCCTAAATCAAGAAAAGGTGCAGGCATGGGTTACTTTGCAATGTCGATGAATTTGGCAATTGTAATTGGACCATTTATCGGTTTATCATTACTCCAATTTATTTCTTTTGATATATACTTTATTGTTTTGAGTATTTTAATGGTTATTAGTTTCCTATGTACTTTAATTGTAAGGATTGAAGAAAGAGAACGTGTTGAAAAGGTTACTTTAGCAATTAGATTTAAAGACTTAATCGAACCAAAAGCGATTCCAATCGCACTTATTAGTGGGCTTGTAGGGGTTGCTTATGCGAGTATCCTTTCATTTGTTCCTGTTTATGCTGAAGCAATTGGTCTAGCTACAACAGCAAGTTATTTCTTCTTAGTATTTGCGATTGTTATGATTGCTTTTCGTCCTTATTTAGGACGAGCTTTTGATGAAAAAGGACCACGTTATGTTTTAATCCCTAGTTTACTTATTTTTGCAGCAGGATTAATCGTTCTAGGCTTTACCGAAACAAGTCTTGTCTTACTTATTGCTGCTGGATTAATTGGTTTAGGTTACGGAACATTGCTACCTGGATTTCAAACTGTTGCTATTCAAAAATCTGATAGCCACCGAAGTGGACATGCGATTTCTACGTTCTTTATCTTTTATGATTTAGGCATCGCGCTTGGTGCGTTTGTTTGGGGAATTATTGTTGGTGGATTTGGTTATGAAGCAATGTACTTCACAGGAGCAGGGTTAATGATTGTCACTACTGTTATTTTATATCGTTTGTTAACGCGTCATTTAAATAGACAAAAAAGTTAATTTATAATTAGGTACTCGTTTGTTAATACTTTATTATTTAATAAAGCTCGCTATCAATTAAAAAAGTCTGACTAAAATTTAGTCAGACTTTTTTAACCACTTTGACGTTAATGTATTTACTTGTAACATGTCTTCTGGCCTACCTTCAAAAATAACGTGACCACCTTTTTTCCCACCACCAGGACCTAATTCAATAATCCAATCACTCGCTGCAATAAAATTTAAATTATGTTCGATAATAATGACAGAATTTCCTTTATCAACAAGTAATTGGAACAAAGCTAATAATTTATCATTATCATGAGTATGCAAACCAAGAGAAGGTTCATCTAAGATGTAAATTTGTCCTTCTTTTTGTAAATGACTTGCAAGCTTTAAGCGTTGCACTTCTCCTCCACTTAGAGAACTTGTCGTTTGGCCTAATGTTAAATAGCCTAATCCAACTTCTTTAAGCTTCTTAATTCTTTTTAAAATTTTAGGTCGACTAAAAAATTGTTCTGATTCGTTAATCGTTAATTTTAGAATGTCAACAATATGTTTACCTTGTAGTGTATAAGATAAAGCTTCATCAGAGTATCTCGTTCCGGCACATGACTCGCATGTGACTGTTACTGGATCAGCAAAAGCCACATCAGGTTGAGTGACTCCTTTTCCTTTACATACCGGACATGCACCTAGTGAATTAAAACTAAATAATCCTGCAGGTTGATTTGTTTCTTTAGCAAACACATCACGAATGTCATCCATTATTCCCATATACGTTGCTAACGTTGATCGGCTCGATATGCCAATTCTAGCCTGACTCACCATAATGACATCTGGATATTTTTCTGGAAACGCTTCTAACATCAGCGAACTTTTTCCAGATCCAGAGACGCCACAAACTGAAACAAGACTATTTTTAGGTATGTTTAAACTAATATTTTTTAAATTATTGTGATTTGCATGTGTAATATTAAAGCTTGCCTGACTCTGGCGTGGTGATTGATTAATCATCAATTGATGCTGTAAACTCGCTGCAGTTGGTGTCTTTTTTAAATCATCTAATTTTCCTTGATAAATTACTTCCCCACCACTGACACCTGCTCCTGGCCCCATTTCGATTATTTCATCTGCTTCTTTAATTACTGATAGATCATGTTCTATCACAATCACGGTATTATATTGATTTTTTATCGTTTGTAACATATTAATAAGTAAATTAACTTCTTCTGGATGAAGTCCTGCACTAGGTTCATCAAAAATATAAGTCAAATTATTTAAACTACTTCCCAAGTGACGCGCAATTTTGACACGTTGTGCTTCACCACCAGATAAGGTTCCCATCTTTCTTGATAAACTTAAGTAATTTAAGCCTAAGTCGATCAGTTGTTTAACAAGTGGTATTGCTTGTGTAGCAATTGATTTACCAAGTGGATCAGTTATTTTAGTTAATTCTTTTAATAATTCAATTAATTCTAATTGATTGTATTGTGCGATATTTAAATCATTTATTTTACATGCTAACACTTGCGGATTTAAACCTGATCCATTACAGGTTGGACAGTCGCGGTGTGATGACATCGCTAAAACATCATCTTGAGTAACTTGCTTTAACTTTGAGACATCGCGATTAATATATAAGCGGATAAATCTCGGTAATAGGCCATCCCATTCGTGAGGTTGCGGACCATTTTTCGTATGAAAAGGTGCATATACTTTTTCACCTTCTGGCGGGCCATAAATTAACAAGTTGTATGCTTCAGGTGAATAATCTTTTATTTTTTTATCTGGATCAAATAAGCCACCAGTGATCATCCATCGTCCTTGCCAGCCTGAAGGAGATAATGGTTTAAACTGCACGGCATAATCTTTTAATGATTTATCAAAATCGATTAACTTATTCACATCTGGTGAGACTACTTTACCAAAACCACTACATTTAGGGCATCTTCCAAAGCTACTTTGTGTTGAAAAATCTGTAGCAGATTCAACTGGTGGATTCCCAATGCGTGAAAACAACAATCTAATGAGTGGATCAATATCTATATAAGTTCCTACAGTTGAACGTGAATTTCCTCCGATTGGTTTTTGTTCAACAACTACGACCGGACTTAAGTTTTGCATTAAATCTGCTTGCGGACGTTCATAACGGGGCATTTGATTTCTCACATACAAAGGATAATTCAATGTCATTTGTCTTCTACTTTCTGTTGCTAACGTATCGAAGACAACTGAACTTTTTCCCGAGCCTGATAATCCGGTAAAGACAGTAATTTGTTCTTTCTTTATATTTAAATCTAAATTTTTTAAGTTATTCGCTTTTAAGCCTCTTAAAATAATTTCATCTTTTTTTATACCCACATAATCACCTTTTCTAAAATAACTCATATAAAAGAGAGATCTTTTTTACTCGCGTCTGCCTAGTTTTAAAGCACCAATAATTAATGGTATTTGAAGTGGTAAACGTAAATAAACAAGCCAGGGGTTTGCTTTTCCTTTTCCTCTAATAGGAATTCTTTTAACTGCCATATAAATATTAGCTGGAAAAACTGCAATCATAAACAAAGCTAATAGCTTACTTGTCAGTGCTTGTCCTTTTCTTATCCAAAGGGTTATTGAAAATATAATCTCAAACACACCTGTGATTAAAACAAGCGCTTTTTTAAACGGTAATATTGGAGGAATAATTCTCCGAAAACTCTTTTCTCGAACAAAATGAAGCGTACCTGCTCCTAATAAAATCATTGAATATAAGGACCTCAAAATTAATCTCATATAAATACCACCTTTATAATGAATTAAATACTTTATAGATAAGTATAACATTAACAATGATCTATGTTTCCAGATAAATTTATGATTTTATTAATAATTTTGCTACAATATATAAAAATGACGACTGGATAGGTGATTTCTATGAATCAACATTCTATTTTAATAGTTGAAGATGAAGAAAAATTAAGTAGAATTTTACAATTAGAACTTGAATATGAAAACTATGCAACTGAAATTGCTCATAATGGGGAAGATGCGTTAAAAATAATTGAAGAGAAAAACTGGGATTTAGTTTTACTTGATATTATGTTACCAGGATTAAGTGGAATGGAAGTATTAAGAAAAGTTCGTAAGACAGACTTAACGACACCAATCATTTTACTAACTGCACGGGATGAAGTCTATGATAAAGTAAGTGGACTTGACTTAGGTGCAAATGATTATATTACAAAGCCTTTTCAAATTGAAGAAGTACTTGCTCGTATTCGTGTTGAATTGCGCCGAAATAAACAGATAAATCCCCGCAATGAAAAATTAACAGTCGGAGATTTATCTGTTGATTTAGGTAGTCGCGAAGTGAGACGAGCAGATTCGACTATTCATTTAACCCCACGAGAATTTGATCTTTTAGTTTGTTTACTCACTAATAAAAATATTGTTCTAACTAGAGATCAGTTGTTAGATAAGGTGTGGGGCTTTGAATATTTTGGCGATACGAATATTGTAGATGTTTATATTCGTTATTTACGCCAAAAAATTGATAAAGATTTTAAACCTGCCTATATTCAAACTGTTCGTGGAGTGGGCTATACGATAAAGGACTGAGTTAAATGAAATTACAAACTAAAATTCAGTTATTTACTACTGTATTTATGGTTTTACTTATATTATTAGTTAATGCATCCATCTACTTTTTATTTTATCAAATCTCTGCCAAAAGTGAGTTGAATGAATTACAAGATCAAACAAATTCAATTGTTCAAAACTTACAATCGAATCCTGATATTGTAAAAAATGAATTACTAAGTGCTTTTCTACCAACAAATGGGATGATACGAGTAACTAAAGATGATGGTGAACCTGCAGTACGGACCATAACAAAAAAAGGTGACTTTACAAATTTGCCTAGAGAATATTCAACTAAAGAATCTCGTGAAATTATTAAAAATGCTAATGGAACAAATGTTGCAGTGATTGAAAAACCTATTATATGGCATGATGGTAGTATTGTTACCTTACAAGTTTCACAACACTTAATTGCATTACATACCACAATGCAAACATTAATGTACGTTCTAATCATTGCAACATTATTTATTTTAATTCCAATTATTTTTGCTGGCAATGTACTAAGTCGGGTAATTCTTAAACCGATTCAAACATTTATTCACACGATGCAACGCAATACAAATCAAGATAATTGGGAAAAAATCGACATAAAAAATCATTCACAAGATGAAATCTATCAAATGGAAACAACATTTAATGAAATGATTGATCACTTAAATGATAGCTTTAAAAAACAAGAACAATTTGTTTCTGATGCTTCTCATGAGTTAAAAACACCGATTTCAATTATTAAAGGTTATTCTCAACTAGTTAAAAGACATGGCACAAAACGACCTGAATTATTACCTGAAGCAATTGAAGCAATTGATTCAGAAACTGACAGAATGCAATTGCTTATCGAACAAATGTTAGAACTAGCAAAAAATCGTAATAAGGTTGAATTTTCACGCGATAATATTGATTTAATTATTTTAATTAAGCATGTTCAAAAAAATTTCATTGATACAACTGGTCGAAATATCATTCTTACTTCTGACTATCCTTCATTATTTGTTTATGGAAATAAAAAACGTTTAGAACAAGTCATGTATATTTTAATTGATAATGCACTTAAATATAGTGATAAAACAATTGAATTAAATGTTAAATTAATCCAAGGATATGTTCAAATAGCTGTCGTTGATTTTGGACCAGGTATTAGTAAAAAAGAACAAAAACATATTTTCAATCGTTTTTACCGTGTTGATGAGGCACGGAGTAGAACTTCAGGTGGAACAGGTCTAGGCTTAGCCATTGCAAAAACGATTATTAATGAACATAATGGCTTTATCTCTGTCCTTAGTGAGCCTGGTAAAGGGACTCAATTTATTTTTGAATTGCCAGTAGTTCAGTAATTTTCTCAGCAAATTCTAATCTGATTCTCTCTTAATTTTCATTCTACTTATGTATATTAAAGACTGATGAGGGGAGATAAATTTTATGAAGAAAAAATTATTAACGATTACCGCAGTTTTAATTGGTGTTTTGATTTTACTTTTTAGTTTTATTAACTCTAACTCTGCAACGTCTGAACCCGCTTTAACTAAAGATGAGATAAAAGATATTGTTAGCGAACAGTATGCTGGAGAAATTTCAACACCTATTTTAAGAAATAAAAACAACGAACCTGTTTATCATGTTGACGTTGCTCATGATGAAAATATTTATCACATAAAATTAAATGGTATTTCAGGTGAAGTCATCACAATTGATAAAGAAGTTAATAAAGAAGTTAATAAAGATAATAAAAAAGAAACATCAAATGAAAGCCAAAAAGAAAACAAACAAAGTAATCAAGAACAAGCAGAAGAAAAAGATAAAATCAAATCAGATAATATTATTATTTCTCAAAAAAAAGTTAGTAAAATAGCGTTAGAACAATTTTCTGGTGTGATTGACGATATTGACTTAGAAGATAAAAATGGTCGATTAATTTATGAAGTAGAAATTGAAAATGGAGAACGAGAAGCAGAAATAATTATCGACGCTTATACAGGTGAAGTTATTTTTGTTGAAATAGACGAAAATTAATTAAACGAGCTATGATTTAAAATCGTAGCTCGTTTATTTTTTATTATTCTCAGCAAATTCTCATTTATTTTTAAGGACCAACTCAGAATTTTAATTTATGCTTTAATTAATCAGGTGTTGAAAGGAGATGTAAAATTGTCAGCCATTGAAATTTTTAGAAGACGCGAACAAAAGTACTTAATTACGACTAAACAATATCATGCATTAATTGAACGCTTAGAACCGTATATGCGACCTGATAAGTTTGGTATCGATGGTCATTATACGGTTACCAGTTTATATTTTGAAAGTCCTGACAAAACAATTTACTTTGAAACAAAAAACAAATTAGATTTTAGACAAAAATTACGACTGCGTGTCTATAACGATGCGAGTTTAGAAGATCCTGCGTTTTTTGAAGTTAAACAAAAACATAATAAAGTTGTCAACAAAAGACGTATGCTGATTCCGCTTAAAGAAGCGTATCGCTATCTTGAAAATGACTCGAAAGTACCTTTAGAAGATTATGAAACGTCGAATTTACAAGTACTAAAAGAAATTGATCATTTTAGAAAACTATATCAATTAAAACCTGAAATGATAGTTAGTTATGATCGCCATGCACTTCATGGAAAAACCAATCCAGATTTCAGAATGACATTTGACCTTAATTTACGAACGCGTAATCACAATTTAAAACTAGAAGATGGCCCTTATGGTCAACACTTTATTGACCCTGATCTTGTTGTCTTAGAAGTAAAAGTCGATGACAGTGTTCCACTATGGTTAACACGGATTTTACAAGAGTTAGAATGTGTTCAAAGAAGCGCTTCAAAATATTGTACAAGTTTTGAACTTCTAAGGTCTGAAGAATTTATAAACACTGCATTAAATGAGAATACATATATTTAAGGGAGAGATTAAAATGGAATTTATTCAAGATTTATTTATAATAGAACAAACAACCGCACCAACAGTCAAAATGATTATTTTAGCTATGCTAACGGCTACAATTTTAAGTTTAATTATTACAGTGGTTTATCAAATTACATTTACAGGTGAACGTTATTCACAATCTTTTGTTCATACCATTATTATGATGAGTGTCATTGTTTCTGTTGTTATGAACGTGATTAGTGATAACGCTGGTGTCGCATTTGGTTTATTTGCGATTTTTTCACTCATTCGTTTCCGTAGTGCTGTAACTAATGCAAAAGATATCGCTTATATTTTCTTTGGACTTTGTGTAGGGATGACAAGTGGTTTATATATGTTTGATTTAGCAATTATCTTAACTTTATTTGCCAGTACATTATTTTATTTCCTTTATAAATTTCAATATGGTAAAGGCAAAGATACTCAAATTCTAAAAGTAACTGTACCTGAAAACTTAAACCATGATAATATGTTTGATGATATTTTCAATCGCTATACAGATAGTCATGTGCTGCGTCGGATTGAAACAACAAACCTTGGCACAATGATTTTATATACGTACGCTATTCGCAGTAAAAATGATGTGCAAGATAAAAATTTACTTGATGAAATTCGTGAAAAAAATGCTAATTTAAAAGTATCTATTTCATATTTAAATAATGAAGAATAATCTCATTGACCCTATACCTCAGTAAATTAGAAGGTGTAGGGTTTTTATTATGATAAAAATTTATTTGTACAAGTTCATTTCTTATGATAACGTATACAGTATAGTTTTTGAATATTCAAACTTCTTTTTTATGTGTAGATTTAATAAAATAATGTTTTATTTTGAATTAAACAACGAAATTATATTTATTTTTTCAAACGTGTTAGCAACGAAAGTTATCATAACTTTCGTTTATATATTGCTAAATAAAAAGATGGGAGAATACAAAATTATGAGTTTACCAAGGTACATTACTGATATTAATCGTATTACACAAATTCCCGAAGAGGAAAGAGCAAAGTTAAGTAAAATTACTGACAAATTTGTTTTCAGAGTCAATGAGTATTATTTAAATTTAATTAATTGGGATGACCCAGAAGATCCAATCAAAAAACTAGTCATCCCTAATACACATGAGCTATCTGAAGAGTATGGACGTTGGGATGCTTCTGATGAAGATACCAACTATGTTGTTCCAGGTTGTCAACACAAGTATAAAACGACGGCCCTTTTAATTTGTTCAGAAGTTTGTGGTGCTTATTGCCGCTATTGTTTTAGAAAGCGTCTCTTCCGAAATGATGTTAAAGAAGCAATGTCTGATGTTGAGCCAGGCCTTGATTACATTAGTAAAACCCCGGAAATTAATAATGTTCTTTTAACGGGAGGAGATCCTTTAATATTAGCTGCTCGGAGACTTGATATGATTTTTACACGTTTACGCGAAATGGATCATGTTAAAATTATTCGTGTTGGTTCTAAATTACCTGTTTTTAATCCTATGGCAATTTATAAAAACCAGGAGTTGCTCGATGTCATCAAAAAACATTCAACACCAGAAAAACGAATTTATATTATGGCACACGTCAACCATCCTCGTGAGTTAACTGAAGAAGCGTATAAATGTTTTGAAGCTCTACATAATGCAGGTGCTATTGTTGTTAACCAGACCCCTGTTTTAAAAGGTATTAATGACGATCCTGTTGTGTTAGGTGAATTATTGGATAAGTTATCTTGGGCTGGTGTGACACCTTATTATTTCTTTATTAATCGCCCTGTCCGTGGAAATGATGACTTTGTTCTCTCACTTGAAGAAGCTTATAATATTGTTGAAGGCGCAAAAGCTCGTACTTCTGGTCTGGGTAAGCGCGTTCGCTTATCAATGAGCCATACAGCTGGAAAACTAGAGATTTTAGCGATTGAAAATGGTAAAGCTTATTTAAAATTCCACCAGTCACGTGATGGTGATTATGGAAAATTCATAGTTTTAGATTGTCCTAAAGATGCTGCTTGGTTTGACGATTTACCAGGTAACAAAGCGCACTGGGAACAGCCTGAAAAGAAAACAGACGATGTTGTTTCTGTTAATGAAATGAAAGATATGCCTGAGCCACGTCGCCCAAGACGTCGACAAGCATAATTAAGTAAATCAAAAACGATCTCATTGATTATTTATATGAGATCGTTTTAATTTTTTCATCCGTTACTAAATCTAAGTGAATCGCTTCCCACAAATAAAAAGAAACAACAGAACGATAAGGCTGCCAAAGTGGTGACTTTTCAATTAATATTTCACGTCTTTTTGATTTATCTACATCATAAAGCCATCTAGCAGCGCGTTGAATGCCGACATCACCAATAGCTAACACATCATCTCTACCTAGTGTGAGAATGAGAAACATTTCTGCTGTCCACTGACCAATTCCTTTCACTTTCATTAATGTTTCTATTACTTCTTGATCGCTATAATCATCTAACTGATTAATATTTATTTGCTTTGTTAAAACTTTATCTGATAAATCTTTTACATATTCTACTTTTCGTTTTGTTAATCCAACTTCTCTCAGTTGTTCTGGTGATTTTTCAAGAATCGATTCAGCTGATACTTTTTCTTTAAGTAAATTTTTTAGGCGTTGATAAATTGTCGTTGCCGCTGTAACCGATATTTGTTGACCGACAATTGATCTCACAAGTGATGCAAAATAATCTGTTCTTAATTCGATTTCAAGATTTCCTATTTCTTTAATTAGTTGATTTAATTTAGGATCTCTTTGACGAAGAGTAACGACTGCTTCATCGTCTATATTTAGATATTTTATACGCAAAATCTCACCCTAATTCTTTAGTTTTATTGATGATCAAGTATTTCTTTTAATACTTTAGCATGATTGTATTTTTCATCTTTTGCACCATAAATAAGCGTAATGTTTTTTTCATGTTGTTTTGTCCATTTTTTTAATTTATTTAATGATTCTTTTTGTAATTTATTATCTTTCATTTCTTGTTTATATTTCTCTTTGAATGATTTGTATTTTTCCGGGTCATGATCAAACCATTTACGTAATTCTTCACTTGGTGCTACTTCTTTTTCCCACTCATCTAAATGAGCCTCTGCTTTGCTGATTCCACGTGGCCACATCCGATCTACTAGAATTCGCATACCATCGGCTTTATCATACTCGTCATATGCGCGTTTGATATTAATAGGCATGAAGAACCCTCCTTTTTCTTTTATTACCCTTATAAAATACAAAGAAAACATTTTATGATTTTAATTCAATTCTTAATGTAACTTATTCATATTATTTACATCCTCAGATATAATGTATTAAGATAGTTGAGTAGTAATAATTTAAGTTGGGGGTTAAGTATATTTGTGAGTGATCGAAATAAAGGGATTTTTCTATTATTACTTTCTGCATTAGGTTTTTCGCTAATGGCAATGTTTGTCAAATTATCTGGAGATTTACCTACCGTTCAAAAAACGTTATTTCGTAATGGTGTCTCTATGATTATTGCATTTGGTTTCGTCGTTTATTATAAAGAAAGCTTTTTTGGTAAACGTGAAAACCAAAAATATTTACTCCTACGCTCAGCATTAGGAGCAACAGGTGTTTTACTAAACTTTTATGCGATTGATCATCTTGTTTTATCTGATGCTGATATTTTAAATAAAATGAGTCCATTTATTACAATCATTTTTGCAGCAATCTTTTTAAAAGAATATGTCATGCGATTTCAAGTTATTTCAGTCATTATTGCTTTTTTAGGAACCTTGTTCGTTATTAAACCAGCTTTTAATTTAGATACGATTCCTTATCTTGCTGGTATTTTATCAGCTGTTTTTGCTGGTGGTGCCTACACTGTTTTAAGAGTGCTTGGTAACCGGGAAAAGTTTTATACTGTTGTCTTTTATTTTTCCACTTTTACAACAGTAATCTTACTTCCTATTGTGTTAATTTGGTATGAACCAATGACAGGTAAACAATGGATTTATCTACTTGCAGCTGGTGTATTTGCAACAGTCGGTCAATTCGGGATTACTGTCGCTTATAAATTTGCACCAGCTAAAGAAATATCAATATTCTTTTATTCAACAGTTGTTTATTCTGGGTTGATTAGTATCATGCTATTTGGTCAAATTCCTGACATCTGGAGTATCATCGGTTACTTTGCTATTTTTGGCGCCTCACTTTATATGTTCTTAAAAAACAATCAAATAGAAACAAAGGAATAACACAACTAAGTGTTATTCCTTTGTTTAGTTTTAACTAGATTATCTTGTTTCTTGAATATTTTCTTCATTTACTGGATCACTATCTCTTCTAAAGAATCCAAAAATACCTGCAGTTTGAATAATATTTGTAAATGCATTAGGATCATTTTCTGAAATAACTCGTTCTAAATCATATAATTCATAACGAGTGATAACAAGATAAAGCATATTAGAATCTGCCTTTGAATACGCTCCTCGAGCTGGAATAATTGTAATCCCGCGGATTAACTCTTTATGGATAGCTTGCTGGAGTTCTTCTGCTTTTGATGTGACTATTAAAACAGTAACTTTTTCGTGACGTGTATGAATGCCATCAATAACCAATGTTGTAATATATAACGTGAGCATTGTGTATAATGCGTTTTCTGGTTCATATAAGATTCCTGCTGCAATAATAATCACAGCGTTCAAAGATAAGAAATAAATACCAATTGGTTTATCTTGAAGGCGCGAAAGAATCATCGCAACAATATCCATTCCACCTGTTGAAGCACCATATTTAAGGGAAATTCCTACACCAGCACCACCAATTACACCACCAACAACGGCATTTAATATAATATCATCTGAGATTGATAAAATAGGTAATAACTCTAAAAATAGTGTTGCAAATGCTACAGAAAGAATACTGTAAATGGTAAAACCTTTTCCGATTTTAAACCAACCAATAATTAAAACAGGTATATTTAAAATCATTACTAAGATCCCTGTACTAATATTCATTGATAAAAAATCTTTAAATACACTTGATAATAGCTGTGCCGCTCCACTAAAACCACTGGCATAAACGTTTGCTTCAATTAAAAAGAAATTAAGTGATATTGCTAGTAAGAACGAACCGATTATTACTACAGCTATTCGCTTTGCTTCCATTAAAAACATAAAGTCTTCTTCCTCTCAAGTCAGATCTTTCGTTCATTTTATTACACATTCCCATTATAAACATTAATAAACTTTTTTTGAACAGTCTTTTTTAAAATTATTTGTTCGTTTCTTTAAATTGTTTAATTCGTTTCCCAATTTCATCGCGAACGCGTTCAAACTCTCCCAAAATTTCTGCTTTTGTTCCTGTTGCTTTAGCTGGATCATCAAATCCCCAATGCTCACGCTTTACATGAGCGGGTGTGACTGGACAACGCTCATCTGCATCTTCACAAAGTGTAACTGCTAACGTTGCTTGATTCAAAATTTCTGTATTAATTATTTCAGATTTCTGATTTGAAATATCGAGTCCGATTTCTTCCATCGCTTTGACAGCTTTTGGATTTAATCCATGCGCTTCAAGTCCAGCACTCTTCACTTCCCATTCATCATTTAAATAGACTTTAGCAAAGCCTTCTGCCATTTGACTTCTACATGAATTACCTGTACATAAAAAATAAATTATTTTTTTCGACATGTTATTTCCTCCAGTTAAAATAGTAGTAAAGTTAAATAAAGACCGACCAATGTCATAAATAATATTGGCAGCGTTAAAATTATACCTGTTTTAAAATATGTTCCCCAAGATATTCTAATGCCTTTTTGATTAAGGACATGCAACCATATCAATGTTGCTAAAGATCCTATAGGTGTAATTTTAGGTCCTAAATCTGAACCAATGACATTTGCATAAACTAGTGCTTCTCTTAATGTACCTGTTGTATTGGTTTCAGCAATCGCTAAAGCATCAATTAAGACTGTGGGCATGTTATTCATAATTGAAGATAGAAAAGCTGCTATGAATCCCATACCAACCGTTGCAACAAATAGACCTTGATCTGCTACTTCTTGAATAACATAAGCTAAATTTTCAGTCAGTCCTGCATTACCTAGCCCATAAACAACAACATACATTCCAATTGAGAAAAACACAATAGCCCACGGTGCATTAACAATCACTTTACGTGTATCAACTGCATCACTTTTGTGACCCATAATTATCAGGAAAAGTGCAATAGCGCCCGCAATAAATGAGATAGGTATATAAATAAATTCACTCACAAAATAGCCAACTAATAATAGGCCGAGTGCATACCAAGCGATACGAAACATTCTCATATCTTTAATTGCTTCTTTTGGGCTACCTAAATGAGCTACATCATAGGTTCTCGGTATGTTTTTCCTGAAATAAATCAGTAAGACAGTAATTGTTGCTATTAATGAAAATAGATTTGGGATAATCATTCGTGAAGCATATTCAACAAAGCCAATTCCAAAAAAATCAGCTGAGACAATATTAACTAAGTTACTAATTACAAAGGGAAGCGAAGTTGTATCTGCGATAAAACCACTTGCCATAATAAATGGAAAAATCATTTTTTCTTCAAATTTCAAATGACGTACCATTGCAAGTACGATTGGTGTTAAAATAAGTGCCGCTCCATCATTAGCAAATAAAGCTGCTACAATCGCACCCAGTAAACTTATATAAATAAACATCTTAATGCCATTACCTTTAGCGATTTTAGCCATATGGAGTGCTCCCCATTCAAACAAACCAATATCATCTAAAATGAGGGAAATAATAATAATTGCAACAAATGCTAAAGTGGCATTCCAAACAATATCTGTCACAAAAATCACGTCATTAAAGCCAACAACTCCGACGAGTAATGCAATAATCGCACCACCAATAGCGGACCAACCAATACCAAGTCCCTTTGGTTGCCAAATGACAAATGTAATCGTTAATATAAAAATAATAATTGCTAAAATAAATGTCGTTGACAAGACAATACCTCCTATTTCCAAAAAGTAAATTTACGGTCGATGATGATTAAACTAGATTAATTTTACCTTTTTATTCATTGCATAAGTGTATAATCATCTGCCTAGATAATCAATAAAAAAGAAGCTGATTTCAGCTTCTTTTTCATTGATTAAATTTATTTATTTTGGTAAATTCGCGATAAAGTTTTCATAAGCAAAACCACGCACTTGTTCTTCATTATAATGCTTCAACAATTCATTAATTAAAACTGGATATTTACTTGCGTTTTCTAAATCTTTAACAAAGCTAGTTATCCCATCAAAGTCAGAACCAAAACCAATTTGCTTCTCTCCGCCGAGCGCACATAAATGATCGATATGTGTGATTAAATCAGAAATTGTAGCAGTCTGTTTTTGCTCGTTAATAAACGGTGGATTAAAGACAAGCTGAATTAAACCATTTTTATTAAACATCGCTTCAATCTGATCATTTGTTAAATTTCTTGGATGATCACAGATTGCTCGTGCATTTGAGTGACTTGCAAAGGGATAATCTGCTAGTTCCATCACATCCCAAAAGCTATTAACGGATAAATGTGAAACATCTGTCCAAATTCGATTCTCATTATTTAACTTAACTACTTCTTTGCCTAATAATGTAAGACCGCTTCCTCTTGGTTCGCCTACACCATCAGCACAAAGATTGGCATTATTCCAAGTTAAACCAATTGAAAGAACGCCCATCCGATAAAGATGGCGTAGTTTTACAAGACTATTACCAAACGCATCAGCACCTTCAAGTGTTAATACAGCACCAATTTCTCTTTCTTTTAATTTTGCTATATCTTCCCAATTCTTAATCTGTTTAATATCAGGATTTTTTCCAATAATTTCACTATAAAAAAGGTCGATTTGTTCGAGTGCATGTTGCCACTTTTCATCAGATGGAATCTCTGGATCAATAAAGATAGCATAAAACTGAATTTTTACATTTCCTTTTCTTAATCTATTTAGATTCGTTTCGATTGTTTGTTCATTTCGATAATTTAATGTTAAGCCTTGTCGCATGCCTTGTTGAAGTTTTAATAAAGCATCGCAATGTGTATCTATGACTTTCATTCTAACCATTTCCTCCTTTGCATGCTTCAATAAATCCAGCAAATATTTTAGTTGATGGTTCATCATCTTGTTCTGCTAACATATTTTCTGGATGCCACTGTAAACCAAGGACAAAATCATGAGTTATACTCTCAATTGCTTCAACAATATTATCGCTTGAACGACCACTTATTAACAAAGGTTCTGGTACGTGACGATTAGCTTGATGATGACGACTATTAACTTTAAATTGTTCCATTTCTGTTAATTTATATAATAAACTATCTTTTTCAACTTGAACAAAATGTGAGCCATGCCCAGCTGGTGCACGTTGTTGATGTTGGATTAAAGGTTCTTTTATTTGTTGATAGATATCTTGATACATATCGCCACCTACGACAATATTTAATACTTGAGCCCCCCGACAAACTGCTAAAATTGGTTTATTTACACGGAGTGTTTCTTCTATAAGCATCAACTCAAATTGATCTCGTTTTGGAACAACTTTTCCTAAATTAGGATGTGGTTCTTCATTAAATAACGTTGGATCGATATCATATCCTCCTGTTGCATATAAGCCATCAAGTTTTTCAACTATCACTTTGATATCTTGTTTATCTGATAGATAAGGTAAAACAATTGGGATACCACCCATTCGAGTGATAGCCTCGATATAATCATTATTTGCAGTATATTCTTTTCCAGGTAAGTCCATTGAAGCAGTTATTCCGATAAGTGGCTTCATTTTATTATCCCCTTTTAGTTTCATTTATTACAAATTATGTTTAACTACCGTCACTTTTTATTCCAGCTGGTTGTTTAATTTCAGGTGCTTTTATATCTTGTAACCAACAAGCGACGCTATGCGTTTCAGATTCTTGAGTTTGTGCTGGATTATGATGATGACAAACCTTCATCACATAAGGACAGCGTGCTGCAAAAGGACAACCATCATGAATTAAATTGACATCTGGTGGAGATCCTGCAATTGGTATCAGACGTTGATGTTCACCTTGATTTATTTTAGGCATTGATTGCAATAATCCCCATGTATAAGGGTGCCTAGGGTTATAAAATATTTCATTTGCCGTTCCAGTTTCCATCACTTCTCCAGCATACATCACAGCAACACGGTCAGCCATATTTGCAACAACGCCCAAATCATGGGTTATTAGAATAATCGATGTTTTTGATTCTTTTTGAATGTCTTTCATTAACTCTAAAATTTGCGCTTGAATCGTTACATCTAGCGCTGTTGTTGGTTCATCTGCAATTAAGATTTCAGGATTACACGCGAGTGCTATTGCAATTACGACTCGTTGTCTCATTCCTCCTGAAAATTCATGAGGGAAACCATCTAAACGTTTTTCTGCATTAGGTATCCCAACAAGTTCTAATAACTGTATTGCACGCCTACGCGCTTCTTTTTTACTTAATCGTTGATGTTTGCGTAATCCCTCCATCACTTGCTTACCAATTTTCATCGTTGGATTCAGAGCTGTCATTGGATCTTGAAACACCATCGATATTTCTCTACCACGAATCTTTTCTATTTCTTTGTATGTATATGCGAGTAAATCTTTATCTTTATACATAATCGAGCCTTGATTTATTACTGTTTTTTTAGGTAATAATTTCATAATACTTTTTGCTGTGACTGATTTTCCAGAGCCAGATTCACCAATAATTGCGAGTGTTTCACCTTTTTTCAAATCAAATGAGACACCCCGCACTGCTTTTAAATTACCTTTATACGTTTGAAAGGAAACCTCTAAATCTTTTACAGATAATATATTTTCACTCAAGATAACCTCTCCTTTTATTTTCTCAATTTTGGATCAAGTGCATCTCTTAGCCCATCTCCAAGTACATTAAAGCTAATCATTATCGCACTAATTAATACGGCAGGGAATATTAATTTATACGAGAAGAACCTCATATCTTGATACCCATCTTCTATGAGTGTTCCTAATGAAGCAAGGGGTGGTTGTATACCGATCCCGATAAAACTAAGGAAAGCTTCAAAGAAAATTGCAGTTGGTATCGTAAACATCAACGTAACGATAATCGGCCCCATTGTATTAGGTATTAAATGCTTCCAAATCAATTGTCGATTTGACGCACCAAGAACTCTTGATGCAAGAATAAACTCTTGACTTTTCAACTGTAAAATTTGACCACGGACGATTCTTGCCATATTAACCCAACCAGTGATAACCATCGCGAGGATAATTGTAATAATACCTGGTTCAAATATGAGAATAAATAATATAATTAATATTAGATTTGGAATACCGACAAGAATCTCAATAATTCTTTGCATAACATTGTCTATTTTTCCCCCATAAAAAGCGGACACACTCCCATAAATAACACCTATTAATAAATCTAAAAATGCAGCAACTAGAGCAATCAACATCGATATTTGAGTACCACGCCACACCCTTGTCCATAAATCACGGCCAAATTCATCTGTACCTATCCATGCCGGTTCATTTTTAATAGAGCGTTCTTCATAAATATTTTTTCCATGTGAGTCTGTTCCATCGAAACCAACACGTTCTAGTCCCTCAACTAAAGGTGGCAAGTTTGAACGTGTTAAATCTTGTGTATTATAATCATACTTATTCATCATAGGTCCAAAAATTGCTAATAACGAGATAATAATAATGACGATAAATCCAATAACCGCTCCTCGATTTTTCTTTAAGCGTTGGAGTGATTCAATCCAAAAACCTTTCGGATGATAAGCTATTTCTTCTGATTTACTTTCTTCTAAAGGAGCATGGACAAAAAGCGATTCGTCTAGTTCGGAATCATGTTTGCGCATATTACCCCTCCCTCTTAAACTTAATTCTTGGATCTAAAATAACATATAATACATCTACTAAAAATATAACGAAAATAAATAAGGCACTAAAAAATAAAGTAATCCCCATTATGACACTGTAATCATTTACTAAAATCGATAAGGTGAATTGTTCACCAAGTCCTGGAACAGCAAATATCTTTTCAATGACTAACGTTCCTGTCATAATACTCACACTTAATGGTCCTACAACTGTTACGACAGGAATTAAAGCATTACGAAGAACGTGTCTGATAATTACTACTTCTTCACTAATCCCTTTTGCTCGAGCTGTCAAAACATAATCTTGCCCAAGCACTTCAAGCATTTCACTTCTAATAAACCTTGCGACAGTTGCAATAACTAATACAGATAGGGCAATAGATGGCATAATCGAATAACTATATCCTTCCCATAAGGCCACAGGTAACCACCCTAATTTAACACCTATAAAATATTGAATCAGTGCTGCAAAAACAAATGAAGGTATCGACATACCTAGTACAGCAATAAATACTGAACCATAATCAAAAATTGTATTATGTTTAAGCGCAGAAATAACACCTAAAATAAGTCCGATAATAAAGCCAATAATCATCGCTTGACCGCCGATAAGTGCAGAAGGACCAATGCGGCTGGCGATGACATTAATAACTGTTCTACCTTGTGATTGAAAAGATAAACCTAAATCACCTTGGATTAAATTTCCTAAATAAGTAAAGTATTGTATTGCTAACGGCTTATCAAGTCCATATTTAGCATTCATTATTTTTAATTGTGCTTCAGATAACTTTTCTGGATTACTAAAAGGAGTTCCTGGCAAAAGTCTCATAACAAAAAAAGTGATCGTTACGATAATAAATAGTGTAATCATCATATAGATAAATCTTTGTAATATATATTTGCTCACTGATATCCCTCATTTCATCACTTGCATTTATAAAACATTAATTTTTATATGTACTTTTAAAAAACAAATGGAATAGACAGCTCGTCTATGCGAAGCAATCTATTCCATTTACTATTCTTGAAATGATTAATTTTTTCACATAACAATCAATGCATGCTCTTTTACTAAAAGGTTCATTATTCTATTTCAACTTTTTTATAATCAAACTGTGGTGCTGCAGGATGGCGAACCATTCCTTTAATGTTTTGACGCATTAACAGAGCATCAACATCTTGATATAATGGAATAATATGCATTTCGTTCATTAATTTTTTTTCAGCTTCTAAAAGTTTATCATATCGTTTTTTATCATCTGTTTCTTTTCTCGCTTCATCAATTAAAGTATCATACGCTTCGTCTGAAAAATCCATTCTATTAGCTGATCCATCTGTAATCCACATATCTAAAAATGTCATTGGGTCATTATAATCAGGTCCCCAAGTGGAAATTACCATATCATAATCAACTGCTTTTTCTTGTTCTAAACGGGCTTCAAATGGAACTTTTTTAATTTCTACTTCCATGCCTGTTAGATTTTTCTCTAATTGATTTTTAATAAATTCAGCTGCTTTTTGATGCGCTTCATCATCAGACACAGTCAATTTAAATGATAAATTCTCTTCATTGAGATCTGACAAGCCTTTTTCAAATAAAGATTGTGCTTCATCACTCGTACCTTCATTATATTCCCCGTTTATCTCACGAAAGTCTTCATTTTCATTTGGAGAGAATGAAAAATCTTTTGGTACTAGACCATTTAATGGTTTAGATCCATCATTTAAAATCGTACCAGTCAAACCTTCTTTATCAATTGCCATATCAATTGCTTTACGAATATTTTCATTTTTAAATGCAGGTTCATTATGATTAACACGCATAAAGACAATTGATGGTCTCTCTTCTGTAAAATAGCTCTCATCGTCTTCATACTCATCTACATAAGAAGATGACAGCTCTACACGATCTAATTCACCTGTTTCCCATAAATTAACTGCTGTAGATGATTCTTTAACAACATTTACAGTAATTTCTTCTAATTTAACTGAATCTGCATCCCAGTAATCTTCATTTTTCTTTAAAACCCAACCTTGATCATGTTTCCATGAATCTAAAACAAATGCTCCATTAAATAAGATTTTATCCGCTTCTGTTCCATATTGTTCACCTGCATCTTCTACAAATGATTCATATAATGGAAAGAATGTTGGAAACGTTAACAATTGTTTAAATAATGGATTTGGACTTTCTAAAGTTACTTCAAGTGTGCTTTCATCTATTGCTTTTACTCCTAGTTCTTCTGAATCCATTTCTTCATCTAAAATTGCTTGAGCATTTTTTACATTAGCAGTGACAAACATATCACTATAATGTCCAGACACTTCTAATGTTCGTTTCCATGCGTATTCAAAATCATTAGCGGTTACTTTTTCACCATTACTCCAATTTGAATCTCGTAATGTGAATGTATGTACAGTTTCATCATCGTTAGTATCATGCGTTTCTGCTAAAGCAAGTTGAGGTTCATGGTTTTCATCACCACGATATAAACCTTCATTGATATTATTTAACGTAGAGAATCCTACACTATCATGTGCATGTGATGAATCTAGCGTTGGTATTTCTGAACCTTCCATTAAAGTAATTGTTGCAGTGTCAGTTCCTGAGTCTGATTTAGTTCCTTCAGATTTTTCTGAACTATCATCAAATCCGCAACCAACAATTAAAAAGACAAATATGATTGTTAATAATAAAAATAATTTCTTCAAAAAATTTCCCCCTTTAATTAATTTCTTTTACCTCTAGTTATTTCCTTCTCTAAGCAATTATAATGATTACGCTTACAACACTTTTAGATGTTACAACTATACAATGTTTTTTCGCTTTTTGCAAGATTGCACTGACTATTTAATTACTTATATTAAATAGTTTTTTACGTATTTAAAGTATACTTGCTTGCTAACTTCAGATAAAATACAGTAAAGCGACATTTTTACCAGGCACTATCTTTCATGGAGGTATTTATATGTTGAAACAAGTGAGTATTATAATTGTGTTTATGACAATACTTAGTCTGTTTTTTACACTTTGGCAAGAGAATTCGGTGCATTTAATCACATTTTTAAATATTTTATTTGCATGTGCTTTGGGTTTAACGATTATCGGTGCAACAATCCATATATTAAGTTCTGGCTTTTTTCAAACATATATTCATCACGTTAAAAAAGTCTTTAGTCAATTTAGTAAAGCTGGACAAATGGCTGATCAATTAGAAAGAAAAGATAAATTTGTTAA
Source organism: Pseudogracilibacillus sp. (assembly GCA_035301085.1). GTDB lineage: Bacteria > Bacillota > Bacilli > Bacillales > Amphibacillaceae > Pseudogracilibacillus. The sequence goes on from DATGUU010000103.1 coordinate 42,977, forward strand.
TGACGCTTTTTTTGAGTTTCCTTTTACGGTAAGTATTATCATTGCAGGAATAACTTTAACAATTATAAGTAGTGTTATATCGATTATTATGACTTAATTAAATGATAATCGAGCGCTTCAACGACTCGCCCTTGCCTACCTACAGTTGTCCTTGCTTGTGTTAATGAGTTTAAAATGGCTTCTTCAGTTACTTCAGCTACTCCCCTAAATAATTCATTCATAATTGGATGATCTTCACGTAGTTGTATGAGTGTTTCTTCATGATTTGAAGTTTGGGTAGAGAATGTTTGTGCTGTTGAAAAAGCAATAACAACATCACCACTTCCATGAGCGATTTGGCTTCCTGATTTGCCTAATCCAATACCTGCTCGTTTAGCTAGTCTCTTTAATTGCCGTTCATTTAAAGGTGCATTTGTTGCTAATATAATCATGATAGATCCATCAGACTCTTTACTTGATTGCTTTTCATTTAACTTGGCTTGTTTTGAAAAAATCTGATGGCGTAATAAATCTTTTTCTTGGCCAAAATTGCTTAACACAAGACAGCCAATTGTATATGTTCGATTCATTTTACTACTGCTAATTAATCGAGACGACGTGCCAATTCCTCCTTTATAATCACAACAAACCATTCCCATTCCAGCGCCCACCGCACCTTCTTTCGCTTGATCTGTCGTTGCATTATTGATCGCTTGTTTAGCATGATTTGGTTCTACTAAAAATTTTCTAATGCTATTTAAATAACTATCATTACATTCACCAACAACAACATTAACTGTGCCGATTGTATTGCCAATGTCAGGATTTTGTTCTAATAAGTATTCTAACGTACCTTGTGTTACAGCAGGAACACCAAATGTATTTGTTAACATAATCGGGGACTCTAATCTCCCTAATTCATCCAATTGAACTAAACCAGTTGTTTTACCATATCCATTTATTACATGTGCTGCAGCGGCGACTTTATAACGAAACAGATTATCTCCATGAGGTAAGATAGCTGTTACACCCGTACTGGCGTATTCATTATTTTCAAGTGGATAATGAAGTGTTTTATGCCCTACATGGACTCCAGGCACATCTGTCAGACAATTTTTAGCTCCTACTGGTAAGATGCCAATAGAGATTCCTAAGTCTCTTAATTTACGTCTCTTCATTTGTTATGCTCCTTTTGTTTAAACTTTATTTCGTTAATAAATATTATAAAAAAAGAAGCTGAGTGTCTCAGCTTCTTTTAATTTTGTGTGAATTTATCTTTATAACGATCATCATGCATATGACATGCAACAAAGTGACCTGGTTTACGTTCTTTAAATTCAGGTTTTTCTTCACTACAAATATCAGTTGCAAAAGGACAACGCGTTCTAAAAACACATCCACTTGGTGGATCAATTGGACTTGGTAATTCTCCCTTTACTTCAATTCTTTTTCTTGTTCTTTCTAATTCCGGGTCAGGCACAGGGACTGCACTTAGTAAAATTTGTGTATATGGATGAAGTGGATCATCATATAATGCTTCACTTGTTGCAATTTCTGCCATATTACCTAAATACATTACACCAACACGATCACTAATATGACGAACCATCGATAAATCATGCGCAATAAATAAGTAGGTTAAATTACGTTCTTCTTGTAATTCTTTTAATAAGTTAACGACTTGCGCTTGAATTGATACATCAAGTGCAGAAATTGGTTCATCAGCAACAATAAATTCTGGATTTACTGCTAAAGCACGTGCAATACCTATTCTCTGTCGTTGTCCTCCACTAAATTCATGTGGATACCGATTTCTATGTTCACGGTTTAATCCTACTATTTCTAATAATTCATTGACTCGATTAACACGCTCTGTTTTATCTTTAACAAGACCATGAATATCTAAACCTTCTGAAATAATATCTATAACAGTCATACGAGGATTTAATGATGCATATGGATCTTGAAAAATCATTTGCATATTTTGGTTTAATTCTTTTAAATCTTTTTTAGATTTTTTATCATGGACACTTTTATCTTTAAAAATCACTTCACCATCAGTTGCTTCATATAATCCTAAAATTGTTCTACCTGCAGTTGACTTACCACATCCTGATTCACCAACTAAACCAAAGGTTTCACCTTTATGGATATCAAACGTAATGCCATCAACTGCTTTTAAAACCGTTTTACGATCTATCGAAAAATGTTTTTTCAAATTTTTTATTTGTAAAATCTTTTCTTTTGAAATTTCCATTTACCTATCTCCTCCTGCAAGAATATTTTCTGGAGGTGCTACTTTTGGTGCACGTTCGTCTAATAACCAACATGCTGTTTTTTGAGTACTTGATGACTCAATATAGTCTGGCATATGCTGATCACAGACTTTCATCGCATGTGGACATCGTGCTGCAAATGGACATCCTTTTGGTGGATCTTTTAAATCAGGTGGTGATCCAGGAATCGATTGTAAAACTCCTTTTGCATCATCTACCTTAGGCATAGAACCAAGTAATCCCCATGTATAAGGATGCTTTGGTTGATAAAATATTTCATCAACTGTACCTGTTTCGACAATTTTTCCACCATACATAACCGCAACACGATCTGCTGCATTGGCTACGACACCTAAATCATGAGTAATTAAAACGATACCTGTTTTTCTTTTGCTTTGAATATCGCGTAGTAGCTCTAAAATTTGAGCTTGAATTGTTACATCAAGTGCTGTTGTTGGCTCATCAGCAATTAAGATTTTCGGATCACAAGAAAGTGCAATCGCAATTACTGCACGTTGTCTCATCCCGCCTGAATACTCATGCGGATATTGATTAATTCGTCTTTCTGGATTAGGAATTCCAACTAATCTTAATAATTCTAATCCGCGTTTTTTTGCTTCTTCTTTGGACATATTTTGGTGTTTAATTAAACCTTCTGTAATCTGACGTCCAACTTTCATTGTTGGATTTAAAGACGTCATTGGGTCTTGGAATATCATACCTATTTCTTGTCCTCGAATTTTTTCCATTTCTTTTTCTGTTTTACGAACAATATCTTCACCGTTCATTAGTATCGAGCCGGACTTAAACTCTCCTGGTGGCATTGATAATAATCGCATAACCGATTGAACTGTTACACTTTTTCCAGATCCAGATTCTCCAACAATAGCAAGTGTTTCACCTTCATGTAAATCGAAGTTAACATTACGTACAGCTTGAACTTCTCCACCATAAGTGTGAAAAGATATTGATAAGTTATTTACTTCTAATATTTTTTTCATAATTTACTCCCTCCCAACTAACGGCGGTCTTTTGGATCTAATGCATCTCTCATTCCATCTCCAACAACGTTAAATGCTAACATCGTTAAACATATAAAGAATGCTGGGAAGAATAACTGATAAGGATAATAACGTAATGACGCTAATGCATCAGATGTCATTGTACCCCAACTCGCTTGTGGAGCTGGTACGCCTAAACCTAAGAAACTTAAAAATGCTTCAGTAAAAATCGCATTTGGAATTGTTAATGTTAATGTGACAAGAATTGCACCAATAGCATTTGGTATTAGGTGTTTTGTCATAATTCGCATTGTATTAGCACCTAATGATTTTGATGCTAGAATAAATTCTTCTGATTTTAATTTTAAAACTTCGCCTCGAACAATTCGGGCCATACCTATCCATCCCGTAATTGTCATGGCAATTATTAACGTCCATAATCCTTGTGGCATAATAACCATTAATAAAATAACAACAAGTAAATAAGGAACACCTGATAATATATCAGCAATACGCATCATATATTCATCAACACGCCCACCAACATAACCTGAGATTGTTCCCCAGATTACTCCGATAACTAAATCGATAAAAGCAGCGGTTAATCCAATAAATAATGAAATACGTGCCCCATACCATGTTCTTGCAAACAAGTCACGTCCTAAGTTATCTGTTCCAAACCAATGTTCCATAGATGGTGATTGGTTTGCATTAATTAAATCATTATCTGAGTAGTTTTGTCCTGATATCAATGTTCCTGTCAGTGACATTATAGCTAGAAGAACAATGACAATAATACCAAAAATCGCTAATTTATTTTGCTTAAAACGACGCCATGCATCTTTCCAAAATGATGTACTTTCGCCAGCTATCCTTTCAGCATCTGAATCATCATAATGTATCGGTTCGAAATCTGACTCTTTAATTTGTGTGTGTGACATTATTAATCCTCCTTTTTCCCAGTGATTTTGATACGAGGATCGATTAGTCCGTAAATAATATCAACAATTAAAATTGAAACTAGTAATAAAACACTAAAGAACACTGTTGTACCCATAATTACGGTATAATCTCGATTTGTAATACTTTCAACAAATTCATTTCCTAACCCAGGTATAGCAAAAATTCTTTCGATTATAAAACTACCTGTTAGTATAGCTATAACGAGCGGCCCTATGTATGATATAACTGGTAAAATTGCATTTCTTATGCCGTGTCGATAAATCGTAACACGACCACTTAATCCTTTTGCTTTAGCTGTTTTTATGTAGTCTGAGTTAAGTACATCTAACATACTTGATCGCATTAAACGTGCAATAAATGCTAGCGGTGTTGTTGCTAACGCTATTGCCGGTAAAATACTATGTGCAAATGTGTCAAATCTTGCCACAGGCAGCATTTGTAATTTGAAGGCAAAAACGTATTGTAAAATTGTAGCTAGGATAAAGCTAGGTACTGAAATTCCTAATACTGCAAATATCATCGCAGCATAATCTCCAAACTTATTATGATAGAGCGCTGCTAACACTCCTAAAAATACACCCACTGATAAGGCTAAGAAAATTGCTTCTAATCCTAATATAAACGAGTAAGGGAAACTTCTATTAATAATACTATTAACACTTTGCCCCTTTTGTTTAAAAGATGGTCCGAAATCCCATTTAGCAACATTGACTAAATAATCTTTATATTGAATATATAATGGTTCGTTTAAACCGTAAGCTTCATTCAATTGTTCTTCAATCTTAGGTGGGACTTTTCTTTCAGATGTAAACGGTCCACCTGGTGCAGCTTGCATCAGGAAAAAGGTAATTGTTACGATAAAAAACAATGAAATAACAATATAAACTAATCTTTTTAAGATATATTTTAACACTTGTTTGCACCTCCAATAATAAAATCCATTCATTTTACTTATATAAAATAATCTTTATTTTAAAATTATCCAAGTTATTCTTGTTCAAATAAATAAGGGGTGACCAGAGATCACCCCTCTTAAAAACTAATTATTATTACTCTTCAGCAATATAACCCCACTTGTACTGGATAGTTCCAATTGGTGATACCGTAATATCCTTCACATTATCTTGATGTGCATAAAGGTTTGTATAGAAGTAAACTGGATTAATTACCATTTGATCCATAAATAATGCTTCTGCTTCTCTTAAAATATCACGACGTTTGTCTGAATCAAGCTCTGTACGTGACTTTTTAATTAATTCCTTATACTCATCATTTTCCCAGTTCGTATAGTTATTTCCACCTGTTGATTCAAAGATTTCTAAGAAGTTAATTGCGTCGTTAAAGTCAGCAATCCAACCGATACGACCTATTTGATAATCTCCCTCACCTAGTGAATCAAGGTATACTGCCCACTCTTCGTTACTTAATTCTACATCAACTTCTAGATTATTTTTCCACATTTCTTGAGCTGCTTGTGCAATTGCTGCATGCCCTTCATCTGTATTATAAGATAAATAAACTGTTGGTAGTGTATCAAGTCCCATTTCTTCTAAACCTTTTTCTAAATATTCTTTTGCTTTTTCAACGTCATTATCTTTAAAGTAACCTTCTTCATTTTCTTCAAACATTGAAGGTGGTACTAATGCCATAGCTGGCTTTTGTTCACCTTGTGTAACATTATCAACAATACTTTGACGATCTAATGATAAAGCAAATGCTTTACGAATATTTTCATTGTTAAATGGTTCTTCTTCATGGTTAAACGTATAATAGTATAGTCCACCACGGTCAGTTATTTCTAATTCATCATTTTCTTTCATTGACTTAATTGCTGCTAATGGCACTGAACCTGTAGGATCTCCTACCCAGTCAAGGTCGCCATTTTGGAATAATTGTAACTCTGTTGATTCTTCTTCAATCATGTTCATGTTAATTGTTTCTAACTTAACTGTATCTGCATCCCAGTAATCTTCATTCTTTTCAATTGTAATACTATCTTTATGAGCCCAATCTACTAATTTAAATGGTCCATTAGTTACAAAATCGTCTCCTGCATCAAGTGACCAGTCTTCATTAGCTGATGTTACTTCTTCATTAATTGGATAATAAGTATAAAATGCTGTTAACTCTAAGAAATATTCTGTTGGTTGTTCTAACTCAACTACTAGTGTCTGATCATCTTCAACTGTAATTCCTACATCATCTAATGATCCACCGTTTTCTTTAGCATCTTCTGCTCCTTTAATCGGATATAACTGATACGCATAGTCTGCATCTGGATTTTCTGGATCTAATACCCATTTCCACGCATATTCAAAATCACTTGCTGTTACTGGGTCTCCATTTGTCCATGTTGCATCTTCACGTAATTTAAATGTATAAGTCAATTCATCTTCAGAAACATCCCAGCTTTCAGCCATTCCTGGTACAATTTCTTCATCTTGATCTACTCGCGTTAATCCTTCAAAAACTTGATACAATACAGCACTTGATGTTGTATCAGTCGACATTCCTGGATGTAATGAAGGTGGTTCTGATTTTATGTTAACATCTAATACTTGCTCTGCTGCAAGTCCTTCTTCACCGTTTGATCCTGATTCTTTATCATTTCCTTTACTATCGTCTCCACCGCATGCTGCTAGCAAAATACTAAGCGCAAAAAACAATGTAAGGATTGACCATCTTTTTAAATTCATCTATGTATACCTCCTTATTATTTTGCAAACTTTCTAAAAATTTTGTTTGCCTCTGTATTATACATTTTTTTTTTTTTTTTCCACTGTTTTATTGTGAATTAATCGAGTTTTCTCAATGTCTGAATATTCGTTCATTTCGGACATTGTCACAACAATGAAAACGGTTACTATTAAATTAAAAAAACATGAAAAAACAGGTATATTTTTTTATGTTTAATGGTATATTTAAGGTACGAATTATTTTCTCGGAAAATGTTTTTTCTTAGATTTAATTTTGTAAAATAGGAGGGCTAAAATGATTGAAATTAAAAACCTTACACAAGATTTCTCAAATGGAAAAGGTATTTTTGATGTTAGTTTCAATGTTAATAAAGGTGAAGTTTTTGGTTTTCTTGGCCCTAATGGTAGTGGAAAGACAACGACAATTCGCCATTTAATGGGTTATATGAAACCCCAAGTAGGTCAAACAACGATAAATAATTTAGATACTTGGAAAAACCAGTCAGAAGTTCGTAAATCGCTTGGATATCTTCCTGGGGAAATCTCTTTTTTAGATGGTTTAACAGGAGAGTCTTTTTTAAATATGATGGTAGGAATGCAAGGTATAAACAACAAGTCTAGACGAGAAGACTTGATTGAATTATTTCAACTCGATACAAAATTATCAATTAGAAAGATGTCAAAAGGAACAAAGCAAAAAGTAGGAATTATTACTACCTTTATGCACGATCCAGATATTTATATTCTTGATGAACCTACTGCTGGCCTCGATCCTTTAATGCAAAAAACATTTATAGACCTTGTTTTAAAAGAAAAATCTAGAGGAAAAACATTCTTAATATCTTCTCATAGTTTACCTGAAATTGAACGGACATGTGACAGAATTGCAATAATAAGAGAAGGTAAAATTGTTACAATCAAAGATATTCATGAACTCCATTCAATGCAACGAAAGTCTTTTAACATCACTCTGTCAAAAAAAGAAGATGTTATTGCTCTACTTGAATCAGAACTAACTGTTGAAAAAGTTAATGATTTTATTGTTCGAATTGATATTCAAAATAATTATGACATGTTTTTTAATACTTTGTCTAAATATCACGTCAAGAATATTAGTGCAGATGACATGAGTCTTGAGCATACTTTTATGGAGTATTACAAAAGAGAGGACGTGTCCTTATGAGTTTATCTCTCTATAAGCAAATGATGAAAACTAATATGAAAATGTTTCTTGGTTTTGCTATAGGTTCAGCCATTTATGTTTCACTGATGACAACTCTTTTTCCTATGATAGAAGATAACATGGCACAAATTGATGAAATGTTAGTTATTTTTCCAGAAGCGTTAATGCGTGCTTTAGGATTAGAATCTATGAGTACTTATAGTCAGTTTATTGCAGTGGAATATTATGGTTTATTTTATTTATTTATTGTAGGTGTTTTTACAATCATTATCTCCATTCACTTAATTGCCAGACTTGTTGATCAAGGGTCAATGGCTTATCTACTTTCTACTCGTGTTTCGCGTGCTAAAATAGCTACCACACAAATTGTTGTATTAATTAGCGGATTATTAATGATTCACATTGTCACTTTCGGTTCTGGTTATTTTTTTGCTAAATTATCAATAGGCTCAGAGAGTGAGCTTGCTTTGTTTGAGTTTTTTCAAATCAATTTAATTGGCTTTCTTTTATTTTTTGCAATAGGCGGCTATTCACTTCTTATTTCTACTTTATTTAATGATGAAAAGAATGCTTTCGCACTAGCGGGCGGGATTACATTTATTTTTTATGGCATAGACATGATTGGTAAAATTGTTGCTGAGATTGAATGGATCAGAAGCTTTAGTTTATTTTCCTTATATGAACCTAGCAAAATAGCAAATGGAGATGCAAATATCTGGTTGTCTTTAACTATCTTTATGGTCATTGGGATAATTGGCTATGTGCTTAGCATTCTCATTTTTAAAAAACGCAATTTACCAATATAAATCTGTCTTAAAATAAAAGCAACCTACTTCACAATTGAAGTAGGTTGCTTTTATTTTCACTTAGCATATTTTGGTTCGGCAACTTTCACAATTTGCTTTCCTATGTTTGTTCCCTTAAATAATCCAAGAAATGCATTAATGGTTTGATCAAACCCTTCGACGATCGTTTCTTCATATTTTATCTTACCTTCTTTTAGCCATTTACCTAAATCTCTAGCAGCAATATGAAAATCGTCTGAATAATTTCCAACCGTAAAGCCTTGCATTAACACACTATTTTTTATTAATAGACCTTGAACGCGTGGCCCCACATCAGGTGTTGTTAAATTATATGCTGAAATAGCACCACATACTGGAATGCGTGAATTTCTATTCATATATGTCATAACTTCGTCTGAAATGTCACCACCAACATTATCATAATAAATATCAACACCTTCTGGTAGTGCATTTTTCAATTTTGTTTTAAAATCATTATCTTTGTAATTTATAGCAGCATCAAATCTTAATTCATCAAGTAAATAATTTACTTTTTCAGCTGTTCCTGCGATACCAACTACTTTTGCACCTTTTAATTTAGCAATTTGACCAACAAGAGATCCAACAGCACCTGAAGCGCCTGAGATAACTACTGTTTCATTTTCTTTTGGCTTACCAATATCTAATAAACCAAAATATGCTGTTAAACCTGGCATACCTAACACACCTAAGTGGCTAGATATCGGGGCAAGAGTAGGATCAATTTTTCGTACTTCTTTTTCATTTACAAGGCTATATTCAGACCACTTTAAGTTTCCTGTAACAATATCACCTTGCTTAAAATCTTCAAGTTTTGATTCAACGACTTCGGCAACAATGCCACCAGATATTGCTTCGTTTAATTCAAATGGAGGAATGTACGACTTAGCATCATTCATTCTTCCTCTCATATATGGATCAACTGATAAGTACAATGTTCTCACCAATAGTTCATTTTCTTTTGGAGTAGGGATTGATGTTTCAACAAATTCAAAGTTATCCATTGTAGGCATTCCTACAGGTCGACTTGTTAAATGAATTTCAGTATTTCTTGTTTCTGTCATAATAAATCCTCCTTAGAAATCAATCGTATCTTACAGATTACGGTTTGTGTAATTCTTTGTCAATCTAAGAAGCTTCGGCTAATAGATTACATAAAATTTAATCATTTTATGATTGTTGTTTCTTTTTTTTAGTTTCATTCTTTAACACTTGTTTATATCGATACCTTTGTCTGTAGCCATAAGTACTATCTCGAACAACACTTTCACTTTCTAATCCCACACCAATGGCACCAGTTATTGTCGATAGTGAAGCTGCAAACCAAGCTATATTAACATAATCTATCCATGTTGCTGATGAACTTAAGTTTAATGTCTCTCCTAGAAAACCAGGTGGAATTAAAATAGATGACAACATTAAAAATAAACTAAATACCACAAGGTAATATACACTCACAGCAATTAACAAAGTTGATAGCGTTGTTAAGTTGTACAGTCTACTAACTCGTTTATGTGCACTTGTTTTAACAGGCTCCCACAATTCATGAGCGATAATTACCCATGCTGACATGCCGATAATTGCTGCAGCAGTAATTGCACTTAGTCGCCAATTTGAAAATAAATGACTTAATTTCCACATTGTTGTAAATGCGAGTCCGAATCCACCCGTTGTAAAAGCAATGGCAACTACTCCCGTTAAACTCGACATCATTTGAAGTGGGTTATTTGCATAAGTCATGCCGAGTAATAAACGAATTAATCCACTATATTTTGGATACACTACATACCGAATATGCTTATTTTTTGTTTCTTTTAAAGTTAAATTCATCCTTTTAACAGGTGAGATTGGAAAGTCACGCCAAATTAAACTAGATCTTTGATTTGTCTTTAAATTAAAATCTTGATTATCAACATCTTTAAACATATAAATAATTGTACGACTGATTTTTTTTACAAGTGATCCCCAGCCAAAGGCAGGTAAAGAAATTAAAATAACATTTTTATCTTTGTTAATATCACTAGCAACAACGTATTGTTGATGAAAAACAGGTAAATCAGTTAAACAAACGATATAATCCCATTCATATAGCTCTTTTAAGTGTTTTGCTTTTGTAAATAGTTCTTCAATTGTTTCAGCTGCGCCTGTTAGGGGGTCAACGTCATATTCAACATGCCATTTCACTTGGTCTGATATATGATGCATTAAATAAGTAGGTAATTTATCGACGATTTTTCCTGCCAGATTCTCTGCCAACTCTGGTGATGCGATTAAACCTACTTGATAGGATTTTTTCATGATTCATCCTGCTCCTTGTGCGATTGCTGGACACCATCGTATGACGTTTTGGCATCTTCGTCTCTTTCGTCTTGTTTTTCTATTTCATAATATCTATTTCTTTGTCGGTAGGAGTAAGTCACTTCACGTATTTTTTCTTCTTTTTCAACTGTCGCTCCCACAGCACCAACAAGTATGCTCAGTGAAGTTGTTAACCAAGCTAACCTTAGATAATTTTCTATAGATTCATCAGCACCTTCATTTATTACCTCATCAAAGATACCTTCTGGAACAAATAAAGAGATACTTAATAAAAACAAGATAAATAAAACGAGATAGTTAATAAATGTAATCACAAATAAAGTAATAACTGTCGTCACATTGTAAAGTCGCCGGTACTGACTTTGACTTTTTGACGTTGGTTTTTCCCATAGATGATGTGCAAAAATAATCCAAACGACCATACCTAACATCGACAGTATCATTAGTGCGATAAAGCGTTTAGGAGTATATGAAACACTTAATTGCCAGGGTGTTGAAAATATTGAAATATAAATACCTGTTGCAAAAGCAAGTGTTAGCATTTTTTTAAGTGCACCGATTGCTCGCCAAGGGCGATTAGCAAAAACCATGCCTGATAAGATTCTTAACCAACCAATTATTTTAGAATTTAACACGAATCTAATATCTGTTTCGGCATCTTCTTCTGGCTCAACTCGCATAACTTTTGAAAATAAAAATCGCCAATCTATTCGTGTTGTCACTTCTTTTTCAATATCGTCTTCATTATGTTTATAAAGTAATTCAGTTATATGCGTTATCGCTTTACTAATTCTTTTCTTTAACGGAAAGGCACCAAATGAAGGGAGAGAAATAATTCCAACATGATGTGTCGTACTCACATCAGCAATCACCGCTTTTTCCTCAGAAAAGCTTGGTAAGTCGGTAATGGAAATAGCATAATCCCATCCATGGGTTTCTTTGAATTCAATCACTTGATTCATTATTTCATTCACATATTCTGCTGCACCGACAAATATACCAACTTTTACTTCGATATCCCAATCTATTTGTGAACTAACTTGGTTTTCAAGGCTTGTTTTTAGTTGATCAGCAACTTGATTAATAATTTTTGCTGGTAAATCAGGTGATGGAATTAAGCCCACTTTCTTTTTCAACTTTTCTCTCCCCCTTTCTTTTTTCAATTAGTTTTTACTTCCCCCGAATCGTTATCTTTAAAACTTAAAAAGCCGACTTAATTTAAGAGTCAGCTTTTTAAATTTATTTGTTTGTCTAGCCACCTTAAAGCTTCTTCTTTATTGTTTACTTCATCATTTAGTATCGCTATATCTAAATCTGACAATAACTTAGAGAAATAATTACTTGGCTTTAAACCTTGGTTAATTAAATCTTTTCCTGTTAAAAGTGTTGGTAATTCATGTCGTTTCTGTAAATAATCAATAATTAATGACTCGTTTGCAGTTGGTTGTTTAGTGATATAAAATAATATGGCTTCTGTAGAATAATCTTTCAAGAAAGGATGTAAATCACCCATTTGCTTAATCTTATCCCACTTATCGATTTCAGCTAAATCAACAACTTCTTTTATAAATTTATTATCATGCTTTGTTAAAGCAAATGATTTTGCTTTATTTAAGTTATTTGCTTCATAAAATGGCATCACATAATAAGCAAACCATCCGGATTGATTTATCATTTTATTGTTTTTATATAATTCGTGTAGACGCATTGCATGATTTAAACTTTTTTCTTCGTGTATTTTTTTCACGCCAAATTGCTCATAAAACTTAAGTTCAAACAGTCGATGAATTGACTTAACAGGGTTCTCTTCTTTAAATAATCGCATTATTTCCCCTAAAATTCGATTAGCTGATACGTCTGTCATACTTGAAATAGATTGCAGGGCAAGATTTTCTGTTTGTTCATCCATTTTAAAGTTAAATCGTGTTTCAAATCGAATACCGCGCAAGATACGTGTTGGATCTTCAATGAAACTTAAGTTGTGCAAGATTTTTATTCTTTTTTCTCTTAGGTCAAGTTGACCTTTAAATGGATCTATTAGCTTTCCAAAAGCATCTTCATTTAAATAAATCGCCATCGCATTAATTGTAAAATCACGACGGTATAAATCTTCTTTTAATGTTGATGTCTCAACATCTGGTAAGGCTGCAGGATGTTCATAATATTCTAAGCGTGAAGATGTAATATCAATCTCTATTCCTGATGGGTGCGTCCATGTAGCTGTTTTAAAACTTTCATGATAGATCACTTCGCCACCATAATCTTCATATAGCTTTTTAGCAAATACCATACCATTTCCTTCAACAACTAAATCCACATCATCATTTGGTTGTTTCAATAAAATGTCTCTAACAATGCCTCCGATTAAGTAAACCGGCATATTTGCTTCTTTAGCACTTCGACTTATTTTTTTCAATAATTGATATATCTCTTCAGGCAATTGCTCTGCCATATCTGTTTGTAAATTAGTTTTTAAGTTCAAACGTTTTGTTTTTCCAAGATTTTCTTTCAATTTCTTATTATGCATCATTTCAATAATGTTTGTTCTGGAGACAATACCGATCAACTGATCATTTTCAACAACTGGAATGCGTCCGATATTACGGTCTATAATCAGTTGCTGAATCTCTTCTTCTGTTGTATCTGGATTAATTGTAACGACTTGTGTGCTCATATAAGCTTTGACTGGCGCATGACCTAAGCCATGATGGGTTGCTTTTTCTAAGTCACGTCGTGTAAGCATCCCTAACAACTTACCTTTTTCAACAACCGGAAAGCCACTATGTCCATATCGGAACATTAAATGACCCGCTTCATCAATCGTTGTTTCTGGTAAAATTGTTTTAACCGGATGTGTCATCATGTCACGTGCTGTAATTGCTGGCATTAGCATTGATTCAAGATTATTTTCGACATCTTTAATAATTTCTGTAAAGTTTCCATTTTTTATTGACGCTGAACCTGCTTGTTGGTGACCGCCACCATCCCACCTATTTAGAAGCGGAATTAAATTAACGCGCTCAGAATGTGCACGGCCAATAATATAGATTCGATTTTTCATTCGAACGACAATTAGTGTTGCATCAGCATCTGTAATTTCAGCTAGTTTTTCAACGAGTGTTGCTAGTCCTTTTGTGTACTTATCTGCTTGGTATGTACTTACTACAATTTGTAAGCCATCAATATAATATGGTGTTAAGTTTTGAAACAAATGATTTAATATATTTTGTTGCTCTGGATGGAGTATTTCATCTGAAAAACGATTAATAATTTCTAAATCCATTCCTTTTTGCATTAAATAACTTGCTGCTTCTAGATCGCGTGCTGTCGTATTGTTGTTTGTAAATGCACTTGTATCTGTATAAATACCTAATCCAAATAATGTTGCTTCAAATGGTGATAGCGTTAATTTCTTTTCTTTTATTTCTTCAATTAAAAGCGTGACTGCTGCTCCGACAGGTTCAATTTTACCTGTATATTCTTTCACATCATCTGCCGCTTTAAGGTGATGATCATAAATAATTATCTTTAGTTTTTCATGGTTTAATTCATTTGTATAATCGCTCACACGAGCTAACGAAGCCTCATCCACCATTATTAGCTCTGTCACTTCTTGAAAATCAATTTGACTATCTTGAATTAAATTTAATTTTTCACGATAAATTGTTAAGAATTGACTGACAGTGACATTTTGTTTATCTGAAATAATAACTTGTGCATTCGGATAGAGTTTTTGAGCTGCAATCATTGAAGCTAATGCATCAAAATCTGTATTAATATGAGATATAATAATTTGCACATTTATTCCTCCTAGCATTGAATACCTCTTCTTATCATACACCATTCTTTTATTTCGAGCTTAAAAATAGTTTATCTTCCATTAGCATACCAAGCTTACTTTATTAATAGATAAGCATTTGCTATACTTTATTTAAAGAAAGGGTGCATTTAATATGATTATTCGCAAACAGAATGATTCATTTATTATGATTGAACAACATCACCATGCACACATTTCTAAAGAAATCATAACACATTGGAAAGGTCATTTTTTAAATAACGATTCTATGGTAAATTCTGTTTTATACGCTATTCAAATGCATGATTATGGTTGGGATTTCTTTGATAAACAACCTTTTTGGAATGATAAAATAAATGAACCTTATTCTTTTATCAATTTTCCAATCATACCTAAAACAGTTCTTTATACTGAGGGTGTCAATAAAGTAGAACAAAAAGATCCTTATGCTGCAGCTTTATGCAGCGCTCATTATATTGATTTTATGAAAAACGATGAAACCGATGACGTGCTTTTATATTTAAATCATGAGCGAAATAGAATTAAACGCATTTTAAAACAATACCCTCACATTAAGTCTGAAGTTTTTTGGCAACATTTGGCGTTGTTAAAATTTGCTGATAATATTTCTTTATACGTTTGTTTAAACGAACCAGGTACAAGTCCGGATAACCAACATTATTTTTTCAAAAATGGTATTCCAATTTCTATTCAAACGATTAAAACAAATCTTATTGATGCAAAGTGGGTAAGTAAAGATGCGATTGCTTTAACAGGCTTACCACAAGTCCCTTCATTTTCGGTTTTATTAAAACAAAAAAGACTTACTCAACAAGATATTTTAAAAAAAGGATTAGTTGATCTTTATCAAACTACATCATATGAACACTTAAACCTTAATTTTATCACGCATAAAAATTAAATAAAAAAATAATAAACCACCTAAAGACGTTAGTATCTCTAGGTGGTTTATATTATTGCTGTAAGTTAAATGCTTCTGCTAATAATTCATAAGATTTATGACGTGCTGGTTTATCTGTAATCATATTAGCAATAATCAATTCATCTATTTCTGTTTCTTTTTGATATTGTAAAATTTGCTCTTTTACACGTTCAGGATTACCGATTATAAACTTATCTTTATTTTCTTTTCGAACCTGTTTTTCTTCATCTGTATAAACATGTTCACGCGCTTCTTTTAGTGTAGGTGGTGGTAATTTGTATTGTCCTGTCATCCACCTAACCCATTGTAATTCTGCAGGGTGTGCTATCTCTTTTGCTTCTTCATCGGTTTCGGCACAAACAACAATCATTGCAAGCATACTATAGGGCTTATTTAAATATTTAGAGGGTTTAAAGTTTTTTCGGTAAGCTTTTAACATCGGCACGGCGATACTCGGATTGATTTGACCAGCAAAAGCAAAACCTAAACCTAATTGTGAAGCAATACTCATGCCACCATCACTTGAACCTAACATAAATATATCTGGCCTTAATGATTTACTTGCTGATGGTGTAATTTTATTATACGGATGAGCTTCAGGAAAGTCTTGATCAAAAAATGCTAGGATTTGCATAAGTTGACTCATAATCATCTCACCAGTTAAAGGTTCATTATTATTTCTTAACACAGCATTTGTCAAACCGTCTGTACCTGAAGCGCGACCCATTCCTAAATCTATTCTTCCAGGATGAAGTGCTTCAAGTAACGAAAAATTTTCAACTACTTTTAAAGGACTATGGTTTGGGATCATAATACCACCAGAACCGATTCGAATGTTTTTTGTAAGTGCAGCAGCATGTGCTACTAAGATATCTGGTGATGTGCTCATTTGATATGCTGTATTATGGTGTTCGGCAAACCAATATCTCGTATACCCTAACTTATCAGCTAATTGAACAAGTTCTGTTGAATTTCTTAATGTCTCTTCAGGCGTTTCATTATTATAAATTGTAGCTAAATCTAAAATTGATAATTTCATCATGATTTCCTTTCGATAAAAATTTATTCATCATGTTCATGTAAATAAGGACTCATTGTTCAAGCTCCGCTTCAGGGAATGCTTTTTTAAATATTAGAATATGAATTTACAAAAGTTCCCCTTTTTTTTTACTTTAGATACGGTTAATCATTAGTGATTAAAGATTGCATACCGCTTCTGATTAAAACATGCTCTAACAAATTCTCAATAATTTCCCATATATCTACCTTAGCATATTTTTCCTAAACAGGAATGACAATGTCTGCTTCATGAATATATCAGCCTAATATAGGCTAACGTGGTAACGGCTTAAATGCTTCGTGTCGTTTAACTCTTTATCTTTTAGAGATTATTTTTCACTTCTTGATTTAATTTACCTGACAAAGTGATTTTTCACCGTTTAATACACGATCCACTTCTTCTGAGATTAACATAGCTGTTCGCGACTGCGCTTCAACAGTAAGTCCTGCAATATGCGGTGACAAAATGATACCTTGAGAAGTTGCTAGAGGTGAATCTTTTTCAATTGGTTCTTTTTCTAAAACGTCTAAATAAGCACCCGCAATATCTTTATTTTTTACTGCCTCTACAAGATTTGCTTCATTGATAATGCCACCACGTGCAGAGTTAATCACATAAGCACTTGGTTTCATTAATTTAAAGGCAGGTAGATCTAATAAATATTTCGTTGATTCTGTTAATGGCACATGCACAGAAACAAAGTCAGAGACTTTTAGAATTTCTGTGACTGTTGCAACTTGTTTAATGCCCGTTTCTTGAACAACATGATCAAAGGGGGCGACAAATGGATCATAACCAATCACGTCCATTCCAAAGACTTTTGCACGTTTAGCAACCCGATGTGATATTTCACCCATTCCAATTAATCCAAGGACTCGGTTATTTAATTCAATACCTGTAAATTGTTTACGATTCCAATTTCCCTTTCTGACATCCTCATTTGCTAGTCTTAATGAACGAGAGGCATCTAACATTGCAGCTATTACATATTCAGAAACAGATGTTGCATTAGCATTTCGTGCAGAAATAACAGGTATCTGGCGTTCTTTTGCACCAGTCAAATCAATGTTATCTAAGCCTACGCCTAAACGTCCTATAACTTGAGTTTTTTTAGCAGCATTTAAAAATTCAGTATCAACTTTTGTTTCATTTCTAACAATCACAGCATCATAATTAGGAAGTAATTTAATTAACTCTTTACGTTTTCTGGATAATTCCATGTCATAATCCACTTCGTACCCTTTATTTTTTAAGTCATTGAGGCCATCTTCCCACATTAATTCAGTTACTAATATCTTCATATTTAATCACTCCTTTTATTATATTAATACATTCATGTATCCGCTTTCATTTAGTTATGTGTCGAATGTCGACAAAGGATCTTTTTATTATTCTAACATAGTCTGAATAAACAACAACTCTTTATTTAAGCTTACTCATTTTGTTGAGTCAGTTATTAATGAATGATATGATTTATCTATCTTTTAACAATTGATTTGACAACACTAAGTAAGGAGGGCTTTGCTGATGACTTGGACTTTGAAAAAGTTTCAAGACTTATCTGTTTTTGAACTTTATAGCATTCTAAAAGCAAGAGTTGATATTTTTGTTGTTGAACAAAGCTGTGCTTATCCTGAAATAGATAATTATGATCAACAAGCCATGCACTTATTTTTGAAAAGCAATGAAAACTTAATTGCTTATGTGCGCATTTTACCTAAACATACTAAATATAACGAAGTTTCAATTGGTCGAGTCCTCGTATTAAAAGACTACCGCTTTCAAGGTTATGCAACTAAAATTATGCAAAAAGCGATTCATTATATTATAAATGAATGGCAAGAGCAGACAATTAAAATTCAAGCTCAACATCACTTAAAAAATTTTTATTCATCTTTGGGGTTCAAACAAATCTCTGATGTTTATCTAGATGATAATATTCCGCATATTGATATGATTTTAACAAAATAAATGGTTAGCAAACTTTTTTGCTTAATAACTATTTTTAAACGATACGTTATTTTCTCTCGTAAAATTTGTTAATTATTTAGTGTCTTTGTAACAAGAAAGCTTGATATCATTTAATGATCGTTAATAGTTACTTAACTTTGATAACTTAATATTGTCCACGTATAATAATAACTAACTTTTTACTTTGTAATGTCATTTGCTTGAGAGGATGAAGATTCATCAATTTTATAAGAAAAATGTTAAAACATAAAAAAATGATTGTAATTATATTTTCAATTTTAGCTATAGTTGGTGGTATTGCCCAATTTGGCGTTTCAGTTAATTACAATATGACAGACTATTTACCTGCTAATGCCCCTTCTACAGTCGCGATTGATGTTATGGATGAAGAATTTTCCGGAAATATCGCTAATACGCGCGTTATGATTAAAGATGTTAATATCCAAGAAGCTCTCCAGATGAAAAAACAATTATCAGATGTAGATGGTATCTCTGGTGTGATGTGGCTTGACGATGTCGTTGATTTAAAGACACCACTTGAACTGGTTGATAAAGACATTCTTGATACATATTATAAAAATAATCATGCTCTATTTACCTTTGAAGTTGAAGAAGGTAAGGAGGTTCCAGTTACAGATGAAATTTATAACATAATCGGTGAAGAAAATGCACTTGCTGGAGATGCTCTTGATGTTGCAATTTCTCAAAAAGCAACTGGTCAAGAAACTTTTAATGCAGCAGCAATTTTAGTACCCATCATTATTTTAATTTTATTACTTTCAACACGTTCATGGATTGAACCTGTTTTTTTCTTAATTGCAATTGGTATTTCTATTTTAATAAATTTAGGAACAAACTTATTTGTTGGTGAGATTTCTTTTATTTCACAATCTGTTGCCCCAATTTTGCAACTAGCTGTTTCTCTTGATTATGCTATATTTCTCTTACATCGGTTTGATGACTACAAAGACCGAATAGAAGATCCAACTGAAGCGATGACTTTAGCAATTAGACGTTCTTTTCCTGCTATTACAGCTAGTGCTGCTACTACTTTTTTTGGTTTCATGGCACTGACCTTTATGGACTTTGAAATTGGAGCAGATTTAGGGATTAATTTAGTAAAAGGGATTTTACTTAGCTTTATTAGTATTATGGTTTTCTTACCAGCTTTAACATTGTTATTATTCCCTTTAATTGAAAAAACGCGTCATAAACAATGGATTCCGAATAAATACAATATCGGTAAATATTTAATCAAATTAAGAATTCCTGTCCTTATATTAATCGCAATTGTTCTCATTCCAGCATTTATTGCTCAAAGTAAAACAAACTTTATTTATGGAATGGGCGATATTCCCGAAGACACACGTGCGGGTCAAGATACGATTAAAATTGACGAAGCTTTTGATAAATATACCCCACTTGTGTTACTCGTTCCTGAGGGTGATTTAGCGCGTGAAGACAAATTAACAAGTGAACTTGATACATTACCTGAAATAAAAAGTATTATTTCCTATACCAGTGCTGTAGGTGTAGCAATTCCGCCTGAATATTTAGATGAGTCGGCAAAAGATCAATTCTTTTCCGAAAATTATAGTCGGATTATTTTAAATGCAACGACTGACACCGAAGGTAAAGAAGCTTTTGCATTTGTTGATAAAGTTAGGGACATTACGAAAAAATATTATGGTGATACCTTCCACGCAACTGGTGAGAGTGTGACATTATCTGATATGAAAGTCATTGTCGAAAAAGATAATACACTAGTTAATATTTTAACTGTTGTCACAATCGGACTTGTGTTATTTATCACATTCAAGTCTATTTCTATGCCAATTGTTTTACTATTAACTATTCAAGCATCTGTTTGGATAAACTTAGCCGTACCATACTTCTCAAATGATCCACTGGTGTATATTGGTTATTTAATTATTAGTATTGTTCAATTAGCTGCAACAGTGGATTACGGTATTTTATTTTCAGAAAGTTACACCAATTTCCGCCAAGAGATGAGTGCTAAAGATGCGATTAAAAAAACAATTAATGAAAATATTTTTTCAATAGCTGTACCTGCATCAATTCTTTCAAGTGTTGGATTTATTTTATGGTTTACTTCATCAGACCCAATTATTTCATCGATTGGTATCTTACTTGGACGCGGAACATTACTTGCATTTACACTTGTCGTCTTGTTATTACCGGCTTTATTACTTGTCTTTGATAGATTCATCGAAAAAACAACTTGGAAACCTAATTTTTATAAAAAAAGGAAGTGATTACTTGTTATTAAAACGTCTTGGCATTAGTTTCATCAGCTTTATTCTTATTTTCACAATGATTCCAATTACTGCTTTAGCGAAAACAGATGAAAATAAAACTTATGTTAAGGATGAAGTTATTTATGCAAATTTATCTGCTAATGGAAATGTAAATGATATGTATGTTGTTAATTCATTTCAAATTGATCAAGCTGGTCAATTTATTGATTACGGAACATATGATAATGTTCGTAATTTAACAGACTTAACCGATGTTACAATAAAAAACGAAAATGAAGTCCATTTTAAAGCAAATGAAGAGTTTTATTATCAAGGTGCGCTTAAAAAACAATCTTTACCATGGGATATATCAATTACATATCTGCTAGATGGAGAAAAAATGGAGCCAAAAGACCTTTTAGGTGCGAGTGGTGAATTAACTATTCAAATTGAAACTAAAAAAAATGAAGATATTGATCCAACTTTTTTTGAATATTATCTCTTACAAGTTAATTTAACGTTTGACCCGCTTCACTTTAAAAATATCATTGCACCTAAAGGTACCGAGGCTAATGAAGGTAAAAATAAATTAATGACTTTTAGTGTCATGCCTGATAAAGAAGAAGTTATGATTGTGACAACTGATGTAACAGATTTTAAAATGGAACCTATTGAAATGAGCGCAGTTCCCGCTAACATTGGCTTTGAAAGTCCTGATACAAAAGAATTATCAAGCGATATGCAAGCTTTATCAAATGCTATTCGTGATATTAATGACGGAGTTGCCGAATTAGAAGATGGGGCTACTGAATTAAGTAAAGGAGCTTTTGAGTTAAGTAATGGATCAGATCAATTTTTAAACGGAATAAATGAATTAAATAACTCGTCTGATCAACTCATTAACGGCTCTGAAGAGATTCTGAATGCTTTTAATCAAATTAATCAGATGCTTGGAAATATACCCGAAATACCTAGTGGAATAGATAGTGATTTAAAACAAATACCAGATACTTTAAATTCTCTGTCTAGTGAATTAAGAAAGATTGCAAGGTTCGTTGGTCAAATACAAACAGAAGTTGATAATTTACCTGATATCACTTTAAACGAAAGTGAGATTGAACAGCTTATTCAACTTTTAAATGACATTAATACGAGCATTCAAGAAAGTCAGCTCCAGACAGGTGCAGATAACGAAGAAATAGACGAAGACCTACAAGCAGATCTAGAAAAAAAAGCTCAAGAAAATAAAAATTTAATCGATGAACAAATTAACCAAAGTATTAAACGACTAGAATTAATGGGGGAATCTGTTAATCTTTTAGATGGTATTAAAACAGAGGTACCTAATGATGCTAAAGGTTCGATAATTGAGATGGCAGATGAAATTGATCAATTTTCACAAGGCATTGATGGCGCGATGGGTAGCTTATCTATGTTAGATGATTTAAATGAATTAACTAGTGGCTTATCACAGTTTGCTACAGAATACAAAAAGTTTCATAATGGTTTAGTTGCCTATACAGATGGTCTTAATCAATTAGCAACATCTTATAATGAGCTCAATCAAGGAACCAATCAATTAGCTAAAGGTACATCTGATTTAAAAGATGGTATCAGTCAATTACAAGATGGAACTCAAGAACTTAGAGAGGAAACAAAAGATCTTTCTGGTCAACTTGAATCTGAAATTGATAAATTTATGGAAGACTTTGATTTCTCAGATTTTGAACCACTTTCTTTTGTTTCTGATTTAAATAAAAACATTGGTGTTGTCCAATTTGTTTTTCAAACTGAAGCGATTGAAAAAGATGAACCTGAAGATAAACCCAAAGAAGAAGAGACTCCAAAAAACTTCTGGGACCGCTTCTTAGACTTATTTAGATAAAAAAATCGAACGTGCTTTTAGACAGATTCTAAAAGCGCGTTCGATTTTTTATGTTTGTGGT
This sequence comes from Pseudogracilibacillus sp., assembly GCA_035301085.1. Classification (GTDB taxonomy): domain Bacteria; phylum Bacillota; class Bacilli; order Bacillales; family Amphibacillaceae; genus Pseudogracilibacillus. The sequence continues at coordinate 66,195 of DATGUU010000103.1, forward strand.
TTACTTTTAATATAAAATGAAAGAATTAAACCGATAACAGCGATCACTGTTGCTGCGTAAAATGACATATTTACACCATGAATTAATCCGTTTAATCCTGCTTTTGGAATCGCAGTCGTTGACATGATTGTGACTAATACAGCTGTTCCAATTGCACCTGCCATTTGTCTAAATGTATTACTCATTGCTGTTCCATGTGGAATCAAATAATCAGGTAATTCATTAAGTCCTGCTGTTGTCACAGGCATCATTACCATAGAAATAGATGACATTCGAATCATATTCATCACTGCCAGATAGGTTAGTGAGGTATCTGTTGTAAGATTAGTAAATAAATAAGTCGTAATTACTAATATTGTAAAGCCTATAATTGCTAACCATCTCGCACCATACATATCAAATAGCCTTCCTGTAATAGGGTTCATTAACCCCGTTACTATCGCACCTGGAAGTAAGACTAAACCAGAATCAAGAGCAGATACTTCAAGCATATTTTGCATAAATAATGGTAAAATAACTGCCGTTCCGATCATTGACATAAATACAATCATACTTAGTCCTGTAGTCAAGCTATAGATTTTATATTGAAACACTCTAAACTCTAACATCGGCTCTTCTAATTTCAGTTGTCGCGCAATAAAGATAGCGAGTGAGATTGCACCTAAAATCATTGTGCCATAAACTTGAGCATTTCCCCAACCTACATTTCCAGCGATACTAAAACCATATAAAAGTCCACCGAAACCTAATGTTGATAAAATAATCGACGTCACATCTACTTTAATAGCTTTTTGTTCAGTTACATTTTTCAAGAAAATAAATGCACCGACAATTGTAAATAACGCGATTGGCAAGACAACAAAAAAGACGCTTCTCCAATGGAATTGATCAACTAACCAACCTGATAATGTTGGTCCAATCGCAGGAGCAAAAGCAATGATAAGACCAAACATTCCCATCGCTTGTCCTCTTTTTTCAATTGGAAAAACTAAAAATAAAATCGTTTGAAGTAAAGGCATCATGATTCCAGCTCCTGATGCTTGAAAAATTCTACCTAACATTAAGAGCGAAAACGTTGGTGCGACAGCTGAAATTGCAGTTCCAAGTGCAAATAAGCTCATCGCAGTTAAAAATAAACCACGTGTTGAAAAGCGTTGAATTAAAAATGCCGTTACGGGAATCATAATTCCATTTACTAACATAAAAACCGATTGTAACCACTGAACTGTACTTTCAGTTAAATTCAAATCAATCATAATTACTGGTAATGCTGTTCCTAAAAGCGTTTGATTTAAAATTGTAATAAACGCACCTGAGAGCAAAATCGTCATCAAAGGTATCATTTTAATCGAAGGCTTTTTTTCTAACATCCTCTTATCTTCCATAAACAACCAACTTTCCAAATCTAATTCTTAGATTAATATATAAGATACTAATGTACCATTTTAGCATAATTAATTAACATTCCAAAGAAATTGAAGTATTGATTGAATATTGTTAGCATTATTATTCAAATAAAAAAGCGTCTTATTTAAATAAGACGCTCTCTATTACATCTGTTTAATTGTTTCAGCATATGAACTTCTCATATGATTGACATCTTTACAACCACGTGCTTTAAGTATGCTCGCAGCAACTGCTGAACGTGCACCTGTTTCACAGTGAACCATAATACGTTTATTTTCTGGTAATGGTAACTGTCGTAATTTACCTAAGAAAAGATGATTTGCTTGTTCGAAATGACCTGCATTCCATTCTGTTTTATTTCTTACATCAACAACGAACACATCTTCATTATCAATTTCTTTAATAAATTCTTTCATTGAAATTGTCTGATAGGCATTTGTTTCAACTTCAGAAATAACATTTTCATCAATAAATGCCCCAATTACATCGAACCCTATTGATTCTAGCGCTTGTTGAACTTCTTTACGTTCGCCATCTTTTGTTAATAGCAATAACTGTTCGTCATATTTCGCTAACCAACCGACCCAATTTGTGAATTTCGAGTCAAATGGAATATTAATTGAACCTTCAATTAACGTTGACTGAGCTTCCTCAGCAGAACGTGTATCAAGAATTAAAGTCTTTCCTTTTTCTAACCATTCATTTAATTCATTCTTATTTAAAATAAGCGGTATGTCTTTTTCTTCTAAAAGAGCTGGTCCAACTTTATTAACTTCTTTCATTTTAGCAAAATAAGTTGGTGCTTCTGGTTGATCTGCAAGCAATTCTTTTACAAATGCTTCTTCTTCATCAATTTTTAATGCCCAATTAACTTGCTTTTCGTACCCGACTGTTGTTGTTGGAACTGACCCAAGTGATTTACCACAAGCAGATCCAGCACCGTGCCCTGGCCAAACAATCAGATGATCTGGTAATGCTTTGAATCTTTTTAGTGAATTAAACATATCTCTTGCACCAGCATCTGCTGTATCCATTATCCCTGCTGCTTCTTCTAATAAATCCGGACGTCCCACATCACCTACAAAAACAAAATCTCCTGTGAAGATTCCCATTGGTTCTGTTGCTCCACCACCAAAATCAGTTAAAATAAATGATAAACTTTCTGGCGTGTGTCCTGGTGTATACATTACTTCTAGTTCAACTTTTCCAATATTTATTTTTGAACCTTCTTTAAGCAATTCTGATTTTATTCCATCTGTAAATTCATATTTCCAGTCTTTATCACCTTCATCTGATAGATAAAGTTTTGCTCCGTGTTTAATCGCTAATTCACGTGCGCCTGAAACATAATCAGCATGAATATGTGTATCTGCTGCTGCTGTTATTTCTAATCCTTCTTTTGCTGCATCTTCAATTATATGATTGAAATGGCGAGGTGGATCAATAATAATTGCCTCTCCAGTTTGTTGACATCCTACTAAGTAAGCATTTTGTGCTAATTTTTCATCTGTAAAGGTTTTTAAATACATAATGAAATACCCTCCTACAATTTATATTATACTCAATATACTATACAGGGTATAAAAAGGCAATTTTATTGTTTTTAAATCTAAACCAATAAAACCAAGTTATTATTTGATTAAAAGTTATCTGAAGATAAATTGTAAGCTGTTTAATTGAAGTTAACTCATAATTTACATAATATGGTATATTACTATCTCTTAGAAATATAATAAATGGATGTGATGATAATTAATAAAATGTTAAAGCCTACCATTATTGCTATTTCTATGGCAACTGTCATGGCTGGTGCGGCTATTTCACCTGCACTTGGTGTGATCGCCCAAGCATTTCCTGATGCAAGTTCTACGCTAATCAAACTTATTTTAACCGTTCCTTCATTAATGATTATTCCATTTTCTTTTGTAGCGAGTTACCTTACAACTAAAATGACTAAACGATCCATTGTATTAATTGGAATAATTATATACATCGTTGGAGGAATCGGACCTCAATTCGCTTCAACAATTGAAATTATTATTGGTTTTAGATTACTTTTAGGTATTGGTGTTGGTTTATTAATGCCTTTAGCCGACTCTTTAATTAACGACTATTTTATTGGTAAAGAAAGAACTAAAATGATGGGTTTAAACTCTGCTTTTAGTAATTTCGGTGGGATTTTAACAATGTTATTTGCCGGTTGGCTTGCAACATTAAGTTGGCAAGCACCTTTTAATGTTTACCTCTTAGGTGCGATTATTTTTATTCTCGTCTTTTTATACTTACCTAAAGGTGCAGTTCAAAAGCCACCTAAAAATGAAGGTAAAGTCAAAATACCAGGCATTGTTTATATGTATGGATTTGCTATGGGTGGAATTATGTTAGCTTATTATTCTGTGTCAACAAATATGGCCCTATTTTTAGAAGAAAATAATTTAGGTGGTGCGGCTATTGCAGGGACGGTTGTTGCTTTTGCAACAGTTGGTGGAATGATTACGAGCTTATTACTCGTTCAAATTGAACTTACTTTAAAAAAATATCTCATGCCTGTGATGTTATTTTCAATGGGAATTGCTTTTTTCACTTTAGCTTTTACTAATAGTTTAACGCTTGTCATAATTAGTGTGACCTTAATTGGATTTGGTCAAGGTAGCTTATTCCCATTCCTGACACTTAAAGTGCTTGATGTCGTCAAACCTTATCAAGCAGATAAAGCAATTGCAATCGTCTCAAGTCTTATTTTTGTAGGTCAGTTTACCTCACCTGTCATCTTAGACAGTATTGGTTTGCTTGCTGGATTTTCAACAATTAGATTTCAGTATGGACTTCTTGCCGTTACTATTTTAGTTTTTGTCATTTTTAGTTCCTTTTTAACTTGGCGTAATAAAAATCATAATGCTTCTGTGTAACCTCTATATCTAGACTTAAAGATTAATTTTCGTTAGTATGAAATTAACACTTACTTTGAAAGGACGGATATGAATGAAAGTACTTATTATTGGTGCAAATGGTCAAGTTGGAAAACATTTGGTTAAAAAGATTCAAAATACTGATTCAATTAAAGCTAAAGCAATGATTCGTAAAACTGAACAAGCTGCTTTTTTTGAGGATTTAGGAGCAGAAACAGTCTTAGTTGATCTGGAAAGCGATACGAAACAAATTGAAGCAGCTGCAAAAGATGTTGATGCTGTTGTATTCACTGCTGGCTCTGGTCCTCATACTGGTCCGGATAAAACAATGCTCATTGACTTAGATGCAGCGATTAAATCAATTAAAGCAACACAAAATGCAGGTGTTCAGCGTTATATTATGATTAGCTCTTTTGATACAACACGTGAAGCAATCCAGAGCGCGATTTCTGAGTCACCTAATTTTGCACCTTATGTTGTGGCTAAACATTATGCCGATGATTGGTTACGTAAAACAGACTTAAAATATACGATTATTCATCCTGGTCTGTTAACAAACGATCAAGGGATTGGTAAAGTCGAAGCGGCTGAGACTGTTGGGCGTAATGAAATTCCACGTGAAGATGTTGCCGAAGTCATTTTAGCTTGTTTAGAAAATGAATCAACAATCCACAAAGAATTCCAAGTTGTTTCTGGAGAACAAACTGTTAAAAACGCTATTGAATCACTATAATTATTTTAGCTACTCTTTAAATTATTAAGAGTAGCTAATTTATTATATTAAATAAACTAATCGATAAAGACATTTAAAATCATCTTATAAGGAGCAATAAATATGAAAATTGAAATTTGGTCGGATTTTGCTTGTCCTTTTTGTTATATAGGTAAAAAAACATTTGAAGAAGCTCTTAATAAATCACCTAACAAAGAGAAGTTTACCGTTGAATTTAAAAGCTTTCAATTAGATCCAAGTACGCCTCCATATAGTGGACAAAATTATTATGAAAGTATGGCCAAAAAATTCGGTGGGATAGAACGCACAAAAGAAATGATGGCAGGTGTAGCTAATAAAGCAAAAGAAAGCGGATTAACATTTAATTTTGAAACAATGAAACCGACAAACACACTTGCTGCTCATCGTTTGATGAAGTTAGCTAGTAAACATAATAAAGCTAGCACACTTGTTGAAAAAATATTCCAGGCACACTTTACTGACTCAAAAGATATTGGAAATATTGAGACGTTAACACAACTTGCCAAAGCTAGTGGTTTAAATAAACAAGATGTCATAACTACTTTAGAAGATACAAGTGCTTTTGCTTCTGATGTTACTTTTGATATCAATGAAGCAAGTCAATTAGGCATTACAAGTGTTCCTTCATTTATCTTCAACAGAAAGTACCTTGTTTCTGGAGCTCAACCTGAAGCAGCTTTTACACAAGCTTTAAATAAACTAGTAGAAGAACACTCATCAACGCCTTTTGAATCGATTAATTCAAACGATAAAAATAACAGTAGGTGTGAAACAGATCGCTGTTAATCACTTAAAAAAAACGCCTTATTCGATATGAATAAGGCGTTTTTTTGAACATATGTGTTTTTTTACTACTACTCTAACAATATCCCTCATCAAAAGAGATAGACGCTTTATAGACTAGTTCTTACTGTGCTGTTAGTCCACCATCAATGACAAATTCTGAACCTGTTGAATAACTAGAGTCATCTGATGCTAAGAATAAAACAAGATTAGAAACCTCTTCAACTTTAGCAATACGTTTCATTGGAATAGTTTTAGCAAATGCCTCAACTTGTTCTTTGACATCTTCTTGCATAATCATTGGTGTTTCAATGACACCCGGGTGTACAGAATTTACACGAACACCTTGAGGTGAAAATTCCATTGCTGCTGCTTTTGTCATACCACGAACAGCAAATTTCGTATCTGTGTATCCAATCGCTCCACCTACTAGACCATTCATTGATGAAATATTAATGATTGAACCATTACCTGCTTTTCTCATCGACGGCATGACTGCACGCATTCCTAAGAACACAGAGACTTGGTTAATTTGGACAATTTTATTATAATCATCTAATGTTGTCTCTTCAATTGATTTAGACATTGTAATACCAGCATTATTGACTAAAACATTGACTGGACCGAATTTTTTTTCTGTTTCTTCAATCACATTTTTCCAGTCTTCTTCACTTGTTACATTTTGTTTTACAAACATTGCATTCTCGCCTAATTCATCTGCCAGTGCTTGTCCTTTTTCTTCATTTAAATCTGTAATAACAACTTTAGCACCTTCATCTATAAATTTACGTGCGTGTGCTTCACCCATACCTTGTGCTGATCCTGTAATAATTGTGACTTTACCATCTAAACGTGCCATCTATATTTCCTCCTTGTATTAAAAAAGATTCATATTAAATAAATATAGAGAAATACTCTCTACTTATATTATACCCGCTTTATACTTTTTCTAACGAATATCATGTGACAATCGCATGACAATCATTTTTTAATGTTGATAACTTATTTATTTTTAAAGCTTCTTAAGTGGTTTAGTAGCTGGACCTGCCACGACGTCACCCATCGCACTAAATCTTGAACCATGACATGGACAATCCCATGTCTTATCTCCATCATTCCATTTTACCTGACATCCAAAATGCGTACACGCCATATCTAAATAGTGTAATTTCCCTGTTGAATCTTTGTATACACCTACTTTACCACTTTCTCCTTGGGTAATAATTAGCGCTTCTTTTTTATTTCAACAATTAAAACATTTTAGTCAAATATACTTTAGCATCCATATTCATCTTAATATGCTAAAATAATAAATACATTATAAGGAGTGAGAGAAATGAAACAATTTGAACAATCTGATGCAATTAAACGATTACCTGATCAATTCTTTGCAAAATTAAATAAACGTGTTCAAGAATTAGTCAATGAAGGACATGATGTGATTAATTTAGGACAAGGAAACCCAGACTTACCCACTTCTGACCATATTGTAGAAGCTCTACAAAAAGCTGCTGCAAATCCAAAGCATCATAGATATTCACCCTTTCAGGGATATCCTTCATTTAGAGAAGCCGTTGCTCAATTTTATAAACAAGAATACGATGTTGATTTAGATCCGGATAACGAAGTTGCCTTAATGTTTGGCTCAAAAATAGGTCTATTTGAAATTAGTCAATGTATTCTTAATCCAGGTGATACGGCGTTAGTCCCTAACCCAGGATACCCCGATTATTTATCTGGCGTTGCTTTAGCCGATGCTAAGCATGAATTGATGCCATTATTAGAAGAAAATAATTTTCTTCCTGATTATAAAAAAATTCCAAAAGATGTTTTAGAAAAAGCAAAAATGATGTTTTTAAACTATCCTAATAATCCTACTTCAGGTGTAGCAACAAAAGAATTTTTTGATGAAACTGTAGCGCTAGCAAAACAACATGACTTTTGCGTTGTTCACGATTTTGCTTATGGTGCAATTGGATTTGACGGGATTAAACAGCCTAGCTTTTTAAGTTCAAAAGGGGCTAAAGATATAGGTATTGAAATGTATACACTATCAAAAACATATAACATGGCTGGCTGGCGAGTAGCGTTTGCAGTAGGTAATCCTTCGATTATTAGAACAATTAATTTATTACAAGATCATTTATTTACGAGTTTATTTGGGGCAATTCAAGAAGCAGCAACCGTCGCAATTTCAGGCGACTTATCTTATGTACAAGAACTCGTTGATATTTATGAACGCCGTCGCGATGTCTTAGTGACAAGTTTAAATGAAATTGGTTGGAAAGTAACTGCACCAAAAGGTACTTTTTTCGCATGGTTTAAAGTTCCACAAGGTTATACATCGAAACAATTCGCAGACTTATTACTTGAAAAAGCTCATGTTGTGGTAGCTGATGGTAGTGGTTTTGGTAGCTTAGGTGAAGGGTATGTTAGATTTGGGTTGCTTGATTCAGAAGAAAGATTAAAAGAAGCTGCCGAACGTATTGGAAAACTTAATTTATTCTGATAACTATTAATTGACAAAAAAATGTTAGAAGCGTATGATTTGAATATAAAATTAAATATAACTTATCAAGAGTGATTGAAGGTACAGGCCTTATGACATCACAGCAACCTTCCTAAAACAAGGAGTTGGTGCTTCTTCCTGCAGAATGCAACTTTCTGAAAGATAAGGATACATATAGATAAATCCTCTTTCAAATTGAAAGAGGATTTTATTTTCGCTCAAGGAGGAATTGAAATGATTGATATACGACAGGTAAATAAAATTTACCCTGGAAAGAATGGTAAAATCACCGCTGTTAGCGATGTTAATTTACATATAAATAAAGGCGAGATATTTGGAATTGTCGGATATAGTGGCGCAGGTAAAAGTACATTACTACGGTGTATTAATTTATTAGAACGACCAACAAGTGGTGAGATTTTCATTGATGATACAAATTTAACAAAGATGTCGATTCAAGAATTACGACAAGCAAGACAGTCAATTGGTATGATTTTTCAAGGCTTTCATTTAGCTTCATCAAAAACTGCTGCTGAAAATATTGCATTTTCCTTACAAGTTGCTGGCGTCCCTGTTAAAAAGCGGAAGGAACGTGTTAAAGAATTACTAGAGCTTGTTGGTCTAGCAGATAAAGCTGATCATTTTCCTGCACAATTAAGTGGCGGTCAAAAACAACGCGTCAGTATTGCACGTGCGATTGCTAATAATCCTAAAGTTTTATTATCTGATGAAGCTACTTCTGCTCTTGATCCTAGTACAACAAAATCAATTTTAAATTTACTTAAAAAAATTAATGAAGAGCTGGGCATTACAATCGTCCTTATTACCCATGAAATGGAAGTAGTCAAAGAAATTTGCCATCGATGTGCAGTAATGCAAAATGGTAAAGTCATTGAAGAGGGTCGAACGTATGATATATTCTCAAACCCTAAAAATGATTTAACTAAGAAATTTATTGAAACTATTTTAGAATTTAATATTCCTAAAGAATTAATGGCTACTTGTACAGGGACCGTTGTTAAATTACAATTTGAAGGCACAATTGCTAATGAAGCAATCGTTTCAGACATGCTTCAAGCATATCCTGTTTCGGGAAATATTTTACACGGTAAAATTGAATACATACGTGATGAACCCTTAGGTATTTTTATTATGGAACTTCTTGGGAAGTCTGATGCGATTAAAGAAGCTTTAGTTTATTTAGAAAAACGAATGAAACAAGTGGAGGTGATTCAACATGGACGCAATCATTAATATTTTACCTGAATTAAATAAAGCTTTTTTTGAAACAATTTATATGGTTGGGATTGCTATATTGATTGCATTACTTATTGGGATGCCTTTAGGTATCGTTTTATATGTAACAGATAATGGGCTTATTTTAGAAAACCGCTTTATTAAAAGCGTTGCAGGAATCATTACAAACTTAGTTAGATCGATTCCATTTATTATTCTTCTTGTTTTTTTACTACCATTTACAAACTTATTATTAGGCACTCAAATTGGACCTACTGCAGCAGCTGTTCCTTTATCAATTGCTGCGATTCCTTTTTTTGCACGCATGGTTGAATCCTCCGCACGAGAAATTGATCGCGGTGTTATTGAAGCGGCTGTTTCTGTTGGTGCAAAACCTTGGACAATTATTAAAGATATTATTTTACCAGAAGCCAAACCAGGTATTGTCAGTGGATTAACAATTACAATTATTAGCTTAATAGGTTATTCTGCAATGGCCGGTACTGTTGGAGGAGGTGGTATCGGAGACCTAGCGATTCGTTATGGATATTATCGATACGATAATGTTGTTATGTATACAACTGTTGTTGTTTTAATTGTACTTGTTCAAGTTATTCAGTTTTCTGGAGACTTTATCGCAAAAAAAATTAATAAACGTTAATTGATAACTTATAAAAGGAGATTATAATATGAAAAAATTTAATATACTTATTTTAATTAGTTTACTTACATTGATACTTGCTGCTTGTGGATCAAATGATTCTAATACTAAAGATGCTACTGAAGATGATTCAAATAAAGAAACAATCACATTTGGTGCTACGACTGGTCCTTATAGTGATATGGTCAATAAAGCAATTAAACCATTACTTGAAGAAAAAGGCTATGACGTTGAAAATATCGAGTTTAGTGATTATGTTCAACCAAACAACGCACTGGATAATGGTGATATTGATGCAAATTTATTTCAACATAAAATATATTATGAAGCATTTGCCGAAGAAAATAATATGGATTTAGCCGAACTTATTATTGTCCCTACTGCTCCGATGGGTTTATTTTCTAATAAATTTAATTCAGTAGAAGAAATAGAAGATGGTAGTACGTTAACTATCGCAAATGATCCAGTCAATTTAGCTCGAACACTCATTATGCTTGAAGATGAAGGATTAATCTCAATTGCTGAAGGGACTGACCCGCTAACAGCAGCTTTAAGTGATATTGAAACTAATAATAAAAATTTAATTTTCCATGAAGTCGAAGCTGGGCAATTACCACGTACTGTAGAAAGTGAAGATTTATCTGCTGTTCCAGGAAACTTTGCTTTAGCAGCTGATTTTGATTTACTTGATGCGATTGCACTAGAAGATATGCCTGATGATTATCGTAACCGCGTTGTCGTAAATTCAAGTGATTTAGAAAAAGACTGGGCAAAGGATATTAAAGAGGTTGTTGAATCGCCAGAATTCGAAGAGATTATTGACAATGAATTCGAAGGCTTTGGTAAACCTGAGTGGATGAAATAATTATAATTTTATAAAAAATAGCTTTAGATGTAACGCACCCTTAAAGTTAGATTAAAAATCTAATTTAAAGGGTGTTTTTATTTTTTAAAAATTAATTTTGGAAAGCAAATTAATAACTTTACAAAGATAATTAAATCCTTTATGATGTGAAACTATGCAATGATGCTTTTAAGTAATGCATCATTCTATTATTTGTTTAAAACTATTAAATCCTAATTAGTTTTTTAGGTTGTTTTGTGCAATTAAAGAAAACTAGTTAGTAATTGGGACTTATATCTCAAGAAATGTCATATTGTTACTAACTAAAATAAGGAGTCAAAATAATGAAAAGCACGAACAGCAAGAAAGCATCATTCGATTTTCCATCATTTATTATCAGTGGGAGCGTTTTATTACTCTTTGTAGTCATTGCACTTATTAATGCTGAGTTTGTCACAAATACGGTGGACTATTTATTTGGTTTATCTGCAACATATTTTGGTGTATTATACCAATTTGTTTTACTGGGAACATTCTTTATTGCCTTATTTTTAGGTTTTTCTAAATTCGGAAAGATCAGATTAGGAAATTTAGATAAACCAGAAATGAGTACTTTTAAATGGATTTCAATTATCATGTGTACATTACTTGCAGGGGGAGGAATATTTTGGGCTGCTGCAGAGCCGCTAAGTCACTTCCTAACAGTTCCACCCCACCCACAATTTTCTGGAATCGAAGCTGGCTCTTTAGAAGCAATTATTCCAGCTCTTACAATGAGCTTTGTTGATTGGGGATTCCTATCTTGGACAGTTTTAGGAACTCTTGGAACAATTGTTTTAATGTATGCACACTATCATAAAGGGATGCCGCTTAAACCAAGATCTCTTCTTTACCCAATCTTTGGCGATAAAATAATGAAAAACAGTCCATTTGGTACATTTGTTGATGCTTTTTCAATTATTTCAGTTGCAGCAGGTACGATTGGACCAATTGGATTCTTAGGTTTACAAGCAAGTTATGGTGTTAACATCTTAACAGGAATTGAAGATAATTTAACTCTTCACATTTCAATTATCGTAATCTTAGTTGCTGGAGCAGCTATTTCAGCTGTAACAGGGATTCATAAAGGGATTCAATTTTTAAGTAGTTTTAACGTTATTTTAGCAATTGGTTTAATTATTGGGGTCTTAATATTAGGACCAGCAATGTTTATCTTTAATAACTTCTTCGGTGCACTTGGCTTATATGTTAATGAGTTTGTTTCATTAAATACTTTCCGTGGTGATGAAGAATGGTTAGGCTTTTGGACAGTATTTTTCTTTGCATGGTTTGTTGGATATGGTCCTATGATGGCTCTATTTACGAGTCGTATTTCAAGAGGACGTACAATTCGTGAATTAGTTTTAGCTGTGGCAGTGATTGCACCAGTTGTGACAACGTTTTGGTTTACTGTTGTTGGGGGAACTGGAATTTCTCAAGAAATAAATGTTCCTGGTTCTGTTTCTGATGCTTTAGCTGAAGCTGGTCCACCAGCTGCAATGATGGCTATCACTCAAAACTTACCAGTAAGTACAATGTTTGGAGCTTTATTTTTACTAGCTACAACGATCTTTGTATTGACTACAACCGACTCAATGTCACTTACTATTTCAATGGCGATTTCTGGTGATGGAAATCCACCAAGATGGTTAAGAGCCTTTTACGCCATTGTCATGGGTGCTGTTGCGATTGTATTAGTTACCTTAGGTGAAGGTAGTGTTAACGCCTTACAGTCATTTATTGTCGTAACCGCCGTACCCGTTGTACTCTTACTCTTAACGACATTCTATACCGCACCAAAAGCAGCAAAAGCAATGTATAAAAACCAATTTGGAGATAAATAAAACAGTCGCTCATTTATATATGAGCGACTGTTTTTCTTTAAAAGAAAAATGATTTTTTACTACCACTATAATCAGTCTTAGTATAATAACGATCAATTAAATGTGTTTTTTCAAGGACTAATTGAAAATTATAATCAATCGCTTTTTTTAATCGATACATTAAATAAAACGTAAAAACCAATTGTACTGTAAATAGTAAACTAATTAACCAAGTAATATCCATTTGACTCACCCAGAGCATTACTCCAAAAAACAATACTTGAATAAATGTTCCGGTGACTGTTCTTAACATAATCAAAATCGACAGACTAAGTAGCACAATCATAAAGATTAAATAATAATCTTGAATAAAAACACGCATTGGACTCACCTCTTTGAGTCAGATTTTATACCTCCCATTTTCCTATGATTAGACAGTTTTATTGTTAATACTAGCTTAACAAATTAACTGAATATTCGCAATAGACTATTAATTATTTATTAAATGTAATAAAATAATAATACATACATTTACACCTAACAAACATAAATTTAAGGAGGAATAAAGATGAATAGCTCCTATTATTTAGATAAGCATACACGTAAAAACCCTGGTCACTATGCAGTTAAAACAGAATATGGTCATTTAACATATTTGGAATTAAGTGAACAAGTTAACCTATTTGCAAATGGACTAATCACTAAAGGTATCAAGCAACAAGAAAAAATAATTTTATTTATGCCAAATACTTTGGAATTTATGATTAGCTATTTAGCGATTCAAAAAATAGGTGCTATTGTTGTCCCTATTAATATAAAAGCAACTTTGGCGGAAATTAACACATTTATTAAACATTCAAATCCAAGCGCAATTATTATCCATCATTTCAATTTTAATCAGGTGAGAGAGTTAAATAGTGATATTTTAAAAATTAAAACAGGAAAAGGTAACTTATATTGGCACAGTTTTTTAGAAATTATAAATAATGCTTCAGAAAAAGAAATCAATATTTCTCTAGATGAAAATGATTTTTCTAGTCAATTATTTACTTCAAGTACCAAAGATATTCCTAGAAGCGCACTATTTGATTATAGAAGTCTTTTAACTGTCTCTCATATGATTTGTGCCAAAATGGAAATCGAACAAAGCAGTCGAATTATTTTAATGAATTCATTTAATCATACAGCATCATTTCAATTATTTTTTATGGGGAGTATTATTGCAGGTGCCACACTCATTTTCCGAGCAACTTTTACACCAGATTTATTAATTGAAGCTGTTGAATCTGAACAAGCAACGCATTTTTTTGGTCTTTTAGATGCTTATTTAACAACAGGAATAAAACTACAAAATAAAGAGGCTAATTTATCATCTGTAATTTGGTGGATTTATGAAGAGGGTACGTTAACAATAAATGAAAAAGAATTTATCAAAAAACAGTTTGAAACAAATAATTTTGTTTCAATAACCGAACTAACTGAAGAAGAGGATTATTAATGTTTTACTTAATATTATTTATTAAACGTATTTACTAAGTAAATCTAAAAAAGTACTGATTAATGGTTATTCATTAATCAGTACTTTTTATTTTGTAATTGACACTTCGATTTCTTGTAAAGCTTCTTCGAAATCTTCTAATTGCTTTATAATACGGTTGTCTATTTGTTGATCAATAATTGGATTTTCCAATTTTTTATCTACTTGATTATCTACAATATAGACGCCATTTAAACTATTTCCTTTTAAAATAGAAATAATCGGTTTTAATGTATATTCTATGGCTAATAAATGCTTGTAACTTCCACCTACCATAATAGGGAGCACGACTTTACTTTGAAATACATCTTGTGGCAAGATATCGAGTAATGCTTTTAGAACTCCTGTATATGCAGATTTATAAACAGGTGATGCAATTACAATACCATCTGCTTTTTTGATTTTCTTCGTCACTTCTTTAATAGCCTTACCATTATAACGTCCGTAAACCAAGTCTTCTGCAGGTAAATCAGTCACCGTAATTTTTTCAACGTGATGACCTTGTTTTTTAATCAATGAACCTACAAAATCTAATACTTTATCCGAACTTGATTCTGCAGAAGGACTACCTGAAATCAAAACAATTTGACTCAATTTATTCACATCCTTAGCACCATTTATGTCTCTACAGTTAAATAATTATAAATGTCTATTTAGTACTCTTATACCAATATATCATGTTTATTAAACAATCACACAATAACTGCACAAATCTAGACTTATTTATAAAATTATATATATTAAAACGCCCACTAAAATTAGTTTAAAAGCTAACTTTAGTGGGCGTTTTATTTGACTGAATTAAATTTTCAACAATACCTTAGGATAAAAGGTGATATTTCTCATTAGACCTTGTTTGTCTCCTACGTTTAACGACTAGCCACATAAAGAACAAGTAATAAAGATCCAATTCCGGTAACGCGTGTCACTTGTTTTTTGAATCTTTTATTAATTGCGGCTACGTCTTGTGGACTGAATGAAGTTTCCATATAATCACCTCTTTTTATTCTTTTTTGTTACATGTAGTTTCTAAGAAATATCTCGTTTTAATAGGCATTGTTACTCATAATTAAACTTAACCATCTTATTAAGTTTAGACTTATCTCTTCTTACTCCAACCCCTTTCTTAAAACGCTTACATGATTTTTTAATCATTACTAATGATTCGTTTTTCTTATTTGTTTATATTACCATAAGTTATTAGTCAAGTAAACAGAATATACTGATTATTTCAAAAATAATTAAAAAACAAAAAAACTGCAAGGATTCTCGATCATAAAAATCCTTACAGTTTTATTAATTTTTTACGGGTTTGTCGTCCATAATCCTGCTGTTTTTAAAAATACGCGCTTATTTAGTTTCAAACTTGCAACGATTAATTCTGCCATATCTTCAGGTTGGAGAACATCTTCTTCATCGCCTTTAACTAAACCTTCATTAATTGCCAAGTCTGTTACAACAGTACTCGGTGTTAATGCTGATACACGAATATCATGCTTTCTTGCTTCCATAGCTAAAGACTCAGTAAGTCCTAATACGCCAAATTTTGAAGCACTATAAGCACTTGTAATTGGTCCACCCTTTTCTCCAGCAGTTGATGATATGTTTATAATGTCGCCTGACTTTTGTTCAATCATTTTAGGTAAGACTGCACGTGTTACATAATACATACCGAGTAGATTTACTTGAATGATTCGTTCCCATTCTTCTATTTCTAACTCTAAAAAACCACCAAACTTTGCAATTCCAGCATTATTGATTAAAATATCAACTGAACCTAATTCATTTGTTACGGATTCAACTGCTTTAATAACTTCTTCATTATTTGATACATCAGCTGTTGCAATTGCTACGTCAACACCTTCTGCCCTAATTTCTTTAGCTACATTTTCTAAATCTTCTTTAGTTCTTGCAATTAACCCTAAAGAAACACCTTCTTTAGCTAAAGCTAATGCTGTTTGACGTCCGATACCTTTTCCAGCACCAGTGATAATTGCTGTTTTACCTTTTATAATTTCTGCCATGATTTATTCCTCTTTTCATATTTTTATACTTCAACCTGATGACGACTTAATAATTCCCGTACTTCATCTGTTGAATTTGTTGTCATTAACTCGTTCCTTAATTCACTTGCTCCAGGAAATCCTCGTACATATATTTTAAAGAATCGACGCAAAGCAATGAAGGGACGTAGTTCAAGTTTTTCTGAATACTCATCATATAAATCAAGATGCAACTTAAATAGATCTAGTAATTCTTCACTAGTATGTTCTTTTGGTTCTTTTTCAAATGCGTAAGGGTTTTTAAATACACCTCTGCCAATCATTACACCATCAACACCATATTTTTCAACTAATTCCATACCTGTTTTATAATCAGGTATGTCACCATTAATTGTTAAAAGTGTTTGAGGTGCGATTTCATCTCTTAATTGTTTGATCTCAGGAATCAATTCCCAATGTGCATCCACATCGCTCATCTCTTTTTTTGTACGAAGATGAATCGATAAATTTGCAATGTCTTGTTTTAAAATATGACTTAACCACTCGCGCCATTCATTAACTTTGAGATAACCTAATCGTGTCTTAACGCTAACTGGTAAGCCCCCTGCTTTAGAGGCTTGAATGATTTCAGCTGCAGTGTCAGGATGGTTAATCAAACCGCTTCCTTTACCTTGTGTGGCAACGTTATGAACGGGACAACCCATATTAATATCGACACCCTTAAAACCTAGCTCTTTCATCCCTTTACTCATTTCTCGAAAATGGCTCGGCTTATCACCCCAAATATGAGCAACAATGGGTTGTTCATCTTCTGTAAAAGTTAAACGTCCTTGCACACTGAAAATACCTTCAGGGTGACAAAAACTTTCTGTATTTGTAAATTCAGTAAAAAACACATCAGGTCGTCCTGCTTGACTAATCACATGACGAAAAACAACATCCGTTACATCTTCCATTGGTGCTAAAACAAAGAACGGACGCGGTAAATTATTCCAAAAATTATTTGTCATCTCAACATTCGAATCCTTTCATTAGATGATTATTTCCTACATTGCTAGTTTACATTAAAACGAAAGAAAAGACTTCTCATAAGTTTATAAACTTATGAGAAGTCTTCATTTTATTTATTAATTGTTTATTTAGATTGTTTTAAAGCACCAGCCGGTTCAGGAATATTATTTATATCAAGTGCATTAATATCACAGAAGTATTCTAAAAATTGCTCAACCTGATTTCTTTCAGCTTCATCTGTCTTAATTGAAATAATATCTTTTAATATTTGGGCTGTCCAAATATTGTCGAAATAACGGTACTTACCAGAATTCCACGTTGTACGGTGTGGATAATTTTTATTTATATAATAATTCCAAAATAGCATTTTTTCAGCTTCTTGATCAGATAGTTCTATTCTAAACTCTGGATGCGCTGAAATCATACCATCATCAATTTGATTACCAAAGAATGATTCTTCTACCATATAAAGACCTAATATCTTTCTGTTAGTTTCGTCTTCATCGTCTCTACGTACTGTCATAACTGCAGCACTATTTGGGCTTAAACGTGTAACTCTGTTTGGTTTGCCTTCATTTTTACCACTTTGAACTCTTCCAGTAAAGATCGTCCAATCAGTAAACACATTTTGTTCTTCTTCTTCATCAAGTGAAAAAACAATTTGTGAACTTTCATGTATTTTATGATTTCTCATTTTCTCTCTACGTTTGTTTTCAGCAATTTGCTCCATTTTTTTAGCTTCTATTTTTCGATCATGTGCTGCTTTTTCTTCTTCTCTTTGAACGAGAATTTCATTTAAAGATTTAGCAACATCAGCATTTTTTAATGTTACAAACTCTCTGAACACATCCGGATAGACAAAATCTTTTACATCATTTTCAAAATCGATTGTAATAATATATTCATCTAATTTAACAATTTTTCCTTCTCCAAATATCTTATGAGTTATTTCCTCATTAATTAAATTCATCAACCCACGCTCCTTATTATGTTTAATTTATCTCTAAATTAAACATTCGTACACATCCTCTGTTTAAAAGAAACTGTGTACGAATTATGACTTTATTGTAAAAGTATTCTAACTATTATAATAGCATATTTTCTGTTTTTTTACAAATTTTATAGTTGACACTGGCGATTTGTTTATCGTATAATAGATTGTTTGCATTTTAAAATCGAGCAAAATATTTTTTATCAATCAATTTAATAGTCTAATTATCTACTTGCTTGATATTTATTTTCTTTTGAAATTTCACCTGATTTAATTAATTTGGTTTCTGCATTCATTAAATATCTTAAATAAATTCGTTCATTATAAATATGTTGTTCATTTCTTAAAATTATTTCTTCCACATAGCGAATGCCTTCTTTTTCTTTAATCGATTTTAACTTTTCTATGCTATCGTTGTTCACATTAAAAATCTGATCGACCCTTCCGCCTTGTGGGCCATTACCAGGTAATGTCTTTGTTTGCTCCAAATGTTCAATATTCATATCATATTTTATTTTAAAATATTTTTCTAAGAAATCACCATTTTTACCTAAGGGCAATGACAAGCCGGGCCAAACACAACGGACATAATTTTCTTCGATAAATGAAACCACTTTTGAAACCTCCTATTTATTTCCTAAATAATCTTATTGTACTTTCTCCATTATACTGTTTATTTTTCTGTTATTAAAATGTATTGTTTAATACACGTTTGTGTCAGAATATTTAATTAAATCAATTTAGTTAAAGTATTATTTGACAGCGCATATCTACTTATGTAATCTATCTTAGAACATATTAAATAAACAGATTTTTTTATGTTTTTACATATTTTGATTTTTGATAATGAGGTGGAAATGATGATTATTTTAGACTGGCTTGTTGGTCCATTTAACGATTTTATTTGGACATATATTTTAATTGGTGCTTTGCTTCTGATTGGTGTCTATTTTACGATTCGCACAAGATTCGTACAGATACGCTTATTTGGTGAGATGTTTCGGTTAATTGTTGAAAGAAAAGATAATGATGACGGTGTTTCACCTTTCCAAGCATTTACCATTAGTGCTGCTTCTCGAGTTGGTACAGGAAACATCACTGGTGTTGCTCTAGCCATTGGAATAGGTGGTCCTGGTGCTGTTTTTTGGATGTGGATTATTGCTATTATTGGTATGGCAACAGCTTTTATTGAAAGTACTTTAGCTCAAGTATACAAAATAGAAGATAAGGGCATGTTCCGTGGTGGACCAGCTTATTATATAGAACGAGCACTCGGATACCGTAAGTTAGGAATAGTTTTTGCGATTTTGCTAACGCTTTGTTTTGGATTTATTTTTAATGCAGTTCAATCAAATACGATTAGTCAATCGTTTATGGATGTATTTAATATCCCTGATTGGGTAGTTGGAATTATTCTTGTGCTTGTCGCTTCAGTTGTTATTTTTGGTGGAGTCACAAGAATCGTTAAAGTCACACAATTAATTGTACCGATTATGGCTGTATTTTATTTAATTGTTGCTTTTTATGTTGTAATTATGAATTTTTCAGAAATTCCAGCCGTATTTAAATTAATTATTGACAGCGCTTTTGGTTTAAGAGAAGTCGTTGGTGGTGGAATTGGTGCAGCATTACTACAAGGGATTCGTCGTGGGTTATTCTCAAATGAAGCAGGAATGGGAAGTGTACCAAACGCAGCTGCAACAGCAAATGTTTCACACCCTGCTAAACAAGGATTAGTTCAAAGTTTAGGTGTATTCTTTGATACTATCATCATTTGTTCAGCAACTGCATTTATAATTATTTTAGCTGGCCTATACACAACTGGTGAGCAAAACGGAATTATTTTAACCCAGGAATCACTAGCGCTTCATGTGGGACAATGGGCAACATATTTTATTGCTTTTGCTATTTTATTCTTTGCATTTAGTTCAATTATTGGTAATTACTATTATGGTGAAACCAATATAGAGTTTATAAAAGCACATAATTCTTGGTTAATTGCTTATCGTGTTTTAGTTCTCATTATGATCATGTTTGGATCACTAGCTACTGTTGAAATTGTTTGGTCAATGGCTGATTTATTTATGGGTCTGATGGCTATTATCAACTTATTTGCGATTGCTTTACTTGGTAAAGTTGCCTTTAAAGTATTAGAAGACTTTTCAAAACAACGTAAAATGGGATTAAACCCAGTATTTAAAGCAAATTCCATTCCAGGACTTAAAAATGCTGAGTGCTGGGAGGAAAAAAAATAATGAAAAAACCTTCTCCTAAAATTAGGAGAAGGTTTTTTGTAAAGATTTAAACTTTTGGTAACTGCTCTTCTAAACCAAGCATTTCATTTGTTGTGCTTTGAATATCACGAATCAATTCTTTATTTTCAACAAGTTTCTTACCATAAGATGGAATCATTTCTTTTAACTTTGGTTCCCATTCATCCATTTTTTCCGGGAAACTACGATGCATTAAATCAATCATAACTTGAACAGCTGTTGATGCACCAGGTGATGCACCTAGAAGGGCTGCAATTGAACCATCTTCTGCTGTAACAAGTTCTGTACCAAACTGTAATGTTCCTTTACCGCCTGCATCAGTATCTTTAATTACTTGAACGCGCTGACCTGCTGTTACACTTTCCCAATCTTCACTCTTAGCGTTTGGAATAAATTGACGTAATTCTTCCATACGTTGTTCTTTATTCAACATTAGTTGTGAAATGAGGTATTTAGTCAGTGATAAGTTTTTCGCTCCTGCAGAAAGCATCGTCAATACATTATTTGGTTTCACAGATCCAATTAAATCCATATTAGAGCCTGTCTTAAGGAACTTAGGTGAAAATCCTGCAAAAGGACCAAACATTAATGTTCTTTCACCTTCAATATAACGTGTATCTAAGTGCGGTACAGACATTGGAGGTGCTCCTACTGCTGCTTTACCGTACACTTTAGCATAATGTTGCTTAGCTACTTCTGGATTATTACAAACAAAGAATACACCACTTACTGGGAATCCACCTAGTTGTTTACTTTCAGGAATTCCTGTTTTTTGAAGTAATGGTAATGCTGCTCCACCTGCACCAATAAAGACAAATTTAGCGACATGGAATTCAAGTGTATCTGACATATGATTACGTACTTTTACTTCCCAACGTCCATTTTCTAACCTTTTTATGTCTTCTACAGTACTATTATAATTAACGTTAACCTTTTCTTCTTCTAAGTGATTTAATAACTTGCGAGTTAACTCTCCGAAGTTTACATCTGTTCCCCCGTCAATTTTCGTACCAGCAATTGGTTCATTGCCTTCTCGCCCTTCCATAATGAGTGGCATCCAGGCTTCTAATTCTTTAGGATCGTCAGAAAATACCATCCCTTCAAATAGAGGGTTATCTGATAAGGCATCATATCTTCTTTTTAAGAAATCAACGTTATCTTCACCATGAACTAAGCTGATGTGAGGGAGAGGCATGATAAACTCCTCTGGATCTTTAATTAAACCTTTTTTAACCAGATAAGACCAAAATTGTTTAGTTACTTGGAATTCTTCATTAATTTTAACAGCTTTTGTAATATCTATAGAACCGTCTTCATTTTCATTTGTATAGTTTAATTCGCATAGTGCTGAATGACCTGTTCCAGCATTATTCCATTCGTTTGAACTTTCTTCACCAGGTTGATTTAACTTTTCAAAAAGAGTCATGTCCATATCTGGGTCTAATTCTTTTAACATCGTTCCTAATGTTGCGCTCATAATTCCCGCACCAATCATTATTACGTCTGTATTTGTTTGTTTTTTAACCATTTTATATCCTTCCTTACTTCTTTAAATTTTCAGAAAGAACACCGTTGCTCTCTCTTAAATAATTATTTCAAAAGCGCAATCTTGTTGAGTATCACATATTCCAATATATAGTATAACACTTTTAAATTTATTTTTTAAATAAATGCTCATTTTATTGATTAATTTCTTCCTAATAAGATTAAATGATACTCACTAATTTAGAATACTTATAGATCGTCTTTCATCAAAGATTTCATTAATGCATTTACTGATAAAACATGTATAATCGCAGAAGAGGTGTTAAATAATGAATAAAAAAGAAATTTCCCATTTTAGAAGGCAATTTAAACCAGATAATGAATATCTGACGATTAATCATCTATTTAATGTATATGTTCAAAAAGAAACTGGAGAGATTTTTCATCACGAATCTACTCCATTTGAAATGCTTGAAATAGAGACACAGGATTTATTTTTAAACAATTTTAAAAAGGTCTTGTCTGGCACAGTTGATGCTAAATTATTTACTTTAAAATTTAAACGCGAATCCGCAATGGATAATGCTGCTCAACACACACTTTATCAATCTATCCAAGCGAATAATCAAACAGATAAAGAAAGATTGATGCTTGAAATGGTTGAAAAGATCTTTTCAACTAAAGTTTATGATTTTGATACGGTTGTGACTTTTGTTCAAGGTGAGTATCGTAAACCCGTTAAAAAACGTGACCCTAATTCTGATGAGGGCGGCAATGATCATATTTATGATAATAAATTTATTTTATGTAGTTTAAATAAAACAGATCAACCTGAAACAAGTTATACGTTTGACTATATTGAAAAAGAATTCAAGTCTGCTCACCATGTTGATCCCGTCATAAATTTAACAAAACCATTAACTGGTTTTCTTTTTCCAGCTATGCATGATGGTGCTTCTGATGTGAATCATATATTATATAGCGCTGGAAAAGCTAATGAGCCTGACGAAACATTTATTGATGAAGTGCTTGAGTGTGAAGAGATGATGACTGCTGCTGAAAGTAAAGACAGCTTTGAACTTGTCGTAAACAAATTAGCAGGTGACCAGGTCGATGCAGATACACTTTCTAATATTTATGAAGAAATTGATCAGATTATCCAAGATAGTAAAGATGAAGAAGAACCCAATGTTCCTGATCTTGACTATCATGATGTGGAACACATTTTAACATCAAGCGGTGTTGAGAATATTGATACTGAAACAGTCAAAGATACTTTACAAACTATTTTTGATGATGACCAATATTCATTTAAAACAGAGAGTTTATTACCTAAAAAAGTAAAAATTAATACAGAAATCGCCAAAATTGCAATTGACCCAAAACATTTAAAAAATGTAAAATATATTACTTATGAAGGTAAACGCTGCTTACTTTTAGAAATTGAAGATAATGTTGAAATTGAAGGGTTTAATTTAGATACTTCTCCATAAAAGAGATCAGAAACTATTTAACAAATGGCTTCTGCCATTCTTTTATTTTTTAATACCGAAAGTTTGAATTTAGTAAACAAACTAAGTAAAATACTCTTCCGTTAATATTATGAGGAGGGTATCACTTGCTGAAATTTTCAAAAGACTTATTCATGATCATAATGGGTTCTTTATTATACGCTTTAGCTATAAATTTACTTATTATACCAAATAACTTTGCTGATGGGGGACTTGCTGGTGCGTCAATTATTTTACACTATGTGTTTGATTGGTCACCAGGTCTTATTAATTTTATTTTATCATCAATTATTATTTTGATTGGCTACCGTGCATTACCTAAACGAATTACTCTTTTAACACTTATTACAGCGCCTTTAATTTCTTTACTCATTATTCTGACTGAATCCAATATTGATCCTTTAGCTGACCCACTTGTTTCTGCTATTTTTGCTGGGGTCTTAAGTGGTATAGGTACAGGATTAATTTTTAGGACAGGAAGTTCGATGGGCGGAACGAGCATTATTGCTCGCATGTTTAACCATAACTGGGGTTGGGAATTAACACGTACTAATCTCGTTTTAGATACTATCATTGTCTTTTCTGGTTATCTTGTAATTGGACCTTTAAACACATTATATACAGTTATTTCATTATTTATCGGTAAAAAAGCAACTGATATTATTATCGATGGTCTTGATTCTAGGAAAGCTGTAAGTGTTATTTCACACGATGCCCCTGAAATTATCGAAGAAGTTACTGAACAACTTCAAATTAGTGCGACTGTTTTCGAAGGTTACGGACTTTATTTAAGAGAACCTACAGATATGGCATATATGATTATTCATAAATACCAGCTTTTTAAATTAAAAAAGATTATTAATTCAATCGATGATAATGCTCTTGTCGTTGTTCATGATGTACGCGATGTTTTTGGTGGTAGTTTTAAATGGACGAGTTAATTGCAATATTAAGTATATAACTTAGTAGTTACAATTGAATTTTTAAAGTCACTCATTATTTCATGAATAGTTTGACAATTATATTGTTCTATAATAAGATGAGATTCATCATCAAATAAAAATTAAATTAAAGTAACGCAAACTCTTATAAAGATAGGTTGAGGGACTGGCCCTGTGACACCTAGGCAACCATTGAAGTAGTTTTCAAACGGTGCTAAATCCAGCGAATTATTTTTTATAATTCGAAATATAAGGGAATTGCTTATCACAATATCTTTATTATTAGTGTAAAGCGATCTCTTATATCTTCATAAGAGATCGCTTTTTAATTTGAAATGAGGTAATTAAAATGAATTTATAATTTCAAATAACTGAATTTTCAAAATATAAAAATATAAAAGGAGATATTATTATGAAAAAAATCATTCATTTATTTATCGTTAGTTTAGCTTTATTTGCTTTAGGTGCATGTGCGTCAAACGAGGAAGTTTCAAGTGGCAATGAAAAAACAGAAATAAACATTGGAGCAACTGCTGGACCCTATAGCGATCAATTAAAAGAAGGAATTGCGCCTTTATTAGAAAAAGAAGGCTATACAGTTAATGTGACTGAGTTTAGTGATTATATTCAACCCAATAAAGCATTAGAAGAAAATGCAGTTGATGTCAATGTTTTTCAAAATGCCATCTATTTAGAACAATTTAACGAGGATCATAATATGGATTTAGTCGCATCTTATGCTGTACCAACAGCTCCCATTGCTTTATATTCTGATAAACATAATTCACTTGAAGATATTAAAGATGGAATGAAAATCACATTACCTAACGATCCAACAAATCTAGCACGCTCATTACATATGTTAGTTGATTTCGGTTGGGTAACAATTGATGACTCTGTTAAACAAACAACTGCTTCGGAAAAAGATATTATCGATAATCCGTATAATTTAGATGTTCAACCGATAGAAGCAGCACAAACACCTCGTTCATTAAGTGATGCTGATTTTGCTTTCATTAACGGTAATTTTGCACTAGCAGCTGATTTAAAATTAACTGATTCTGTTGCTATCGAAGATACACCAGAAGATTATTTAATATATGTGACACTGCGTAATGGCGAAGAAAACGAACCCTTTGCTAAAGCATTAGAAAAAGCTTACAAATCAGAAGCATTTCTAGACTACACAAATGAGCATGCCCAAGGTTATGTAAAACCACCCTATCAAAATGAACTGGAGGAAAAATAGTGATTAGAATTGAACATGTAACAAAAACATACGATGATGTGATAGCTGTAGATGACGTTAGTTTTAACATCAAGAAAGGTGAAATATTCGGTATAATTGGCTATAGCGGAGCTGGAAAAAGCACTCTACTTCGCTGTTTAAATTTACTAGAAAGACCTACCACTGGAAAAGTGTGGATTGATAACAAGGATTTTACTAAACTAACTGATCGTGAAGTCCGTAAAGAAAGATTAAAAGTAGGAATGATATTTCAACATTTTTATTTAATCAGTTCTAAAACTGTTTATGACAATATTGCCTTTTCATTAAAAGCTGCTGGGAAAAAGAAGTCTGAAATTAAAATACGTGTACTTGAATTATTAGATTTGGTCGGCTTAACTGACCGAGCTAATCATTATCCTGCTCAATTATCAGGTGGTCAAAAACAACGTGTTGGAATTGCAAGAGCTTTAGCAAATAATCCTAAAGTACTTTTATGTGATGAAGCGACTAGTGCACTGGATCCAACGACAACTGTAGCTATTTTAAATTTACTTAAAGAAATTAATGAAAAACTTGGCATTACGATTGTGCTAATTACGCATGAAATGGAAGTTATTAAAGAAGTATGTCACCGTATTGCTGTTATGGAAAATGGCAAAGTAATTGAGATAGGATCAGTTTATGATATTTTTGCAAACCCTAAACAAGCATTAACTAAAAAATTTGTACAAACTATTCATTCCTTATCTCTACCCGATCGACTACTGATGGATCGAAAAGGTTCGATTATAAAAATCACCTTTAGGGGGTCATCTGCTGAAGATGGTGTCATCGCCCAAACTCTAACCAAATTTGATGTTTTTGTAAATATTTTACATGGACAAATTACATATATTCAAGATCAACCATTAGGCACATTAATTATTGAAGTAATAGGTAATGATGATGAATTAACTAAAGCATTAAATTATATTAAAGCATCAACAAGTCACTTGGAGGTGTTACAAAATGTTGGTTGATTTTTGGAACGCATTAACAGAAACTGCATTAATGATGAGCATAGCAATTGTTCTTGCCGCTTTAATTGGTATTCCTTTAGGGGTAGGTTTGTTTGTAACTAATAAAGGTATGTTTTGGCAAAATCAATTTATTCAAAACATTTCCGGTACAATTATTAATATTATTCGATCGATTCCTTATATTATTTTACTTGTTGTTTTATTGCCTTTTACAAAATTATTACTTGGGACGACTACTGGACCCATTGCTGCAAGTGTTTCTTTAACCGTTGCCGCTATTCCATTTTACGCTCGTTTAGTTGAAGGTTCTTTACGAGAAATTGACACAGGCGTTATCGAAGCCGCTGAATCATGTGGTGCATCTCCATGGCTTATTATAAAAGATGTTTTATTACCAGAAGCAAGACCAGGAATGATTGCAGGTTTAACAGTTACAATTATTAGTACGCTAGGTTACTCAGCGATGGCAGGAATGGTTGGTGGTGGAGGTATTGGTGATTTAGCGATTCGTTTTGGTTACTACCGTTTTGAAAATGGAATTATGCTTGCAACAGTCATTATTTTAATTATTATAGTCCAACTGATTCAATACACTGGAGATAAAGCAGCAAAAGCTGTCAATCGACGTTAAGGAGGAGTTAATATGTCAGAAGAAAATCAAAATAAAATTCATGGTTGGGTGCACCCTGATGATATGAGAGCTTATCGTTTAAAACATAAATCAATGGTAAAAAAAGATAAGTTAACGACATTATCTGAAGCAATAAAAAATGGTGTTAAAAGTAACGATTATTTAGTTCTAGGCGGTTTTGGAGCTGTTCGAAATCCAATGGCAGCTGTTTATGAAATTATTCGTCAAGAGATTAAAGACTTAACACTTGGAGGCAAAGCATCACAAAATGACGCCAATGTACTTATCGCTTCAGGTAATGTTACACAAATTGAAGTTGCTTATGCATTTGCTGATGAAATTCGCGGATTGTCTCGTCCTGCTCGTGCTGCAGTTGAAAGTGGTCGATTAAAAGTTTTATCAGAGATGACAAATGCAGGATATCAGTGGCGTTTTACTGCAGCAATGAAAGGTTTATCATTTTATCCAACACGGACAAGTTTAGGGACAGATACGTTACATTATAGTGGCTCAAAAACGATTACAGATCCATTTACAAATGAGCCAATTGAACTCTTACCTGCTTGTCATCCAGATGTCGCAATCATTCACGTACACAGAGCTGATAAATATGGTAATTGTCAAATTGATGGCAATGTGACAAATGATGTCGAAATAGCACACGCAGCCAAACATGTTATTATCACTGCTGAAGAGATTGTTAGTGACGAGGTTATTACCAATGATCCCGCATTAACTAAAATACCATTTTTTGTTGTTGATGCAGTTGTTGAAGTTCCTTTTGGTTCACATCCTAATCAAGTACCTGGACTTTATTCATTTGATGAGGATCAATGGCAAATTTGGCTCGATGCTTCATTAGATGATAAAAAGATTACAGATTATTTAACTAAATATGTCCATGAAACAAATGATCATTACGATTATTTAGATAAAATAGGTAGTGTTAAAGTATTACATGAACTGCAAAAAATTGAAAAAGGACTAAGTCCTTATCCAAAAGTCGCTAGAAGGGGTTGAGATAATGATTAATGAAACAGAAAAGATGATTATAGCAGGAGCAAAATTGTTACCGACAGACACAGCAATTTATGTTGGCACGGGGATGCCTTTACTTGCTTCAATTTTAGCATTAAAAACGCATGCTCCAAATTTATTATTTGTCTATGAAGGTGGAGGTGTTGGTGGCCAACCTTCTGGTCGATTACCAATCCAAGTAAGTGAATCTTTAACATATGAACAAGGCACCATCGTTGGCTCAATCGACTATGTAATGAGTTTAGCTCAAGCCGGTTGGATTCAATATGGATTTTTAGGTGGTGCACAAATTGACATATATGGAAATTTAAATACTACGATAATCGGAGACTGGGAAAAACCAAAAGTACGCTTACCTGGTTCAGGTGGCGGTGCAGATATTGCTTCTTTTTGTGAAAAGACTATTATTTTAATGCGCCAAGATAAATATAAATTTGTTAAAGAAGTAGATTTTTTAACAAGTCCTGGTTACTTAACAGGTGAAAATTCTAGAGAAGATGCAGGTCTACCAAAAAATACAGGTCCTTACCGAGTTATTACCCAATTAGGTATTTATGGATTTGATGACGTAACAAAAAAACTCACTCTTCTTCAACTATTTGAAGGATACACTTTAGATGATGTACAAGAAAATAGTAGTTTTCCAATTGCAATAGCAAAAGATTGGTCATATGTACCACAGCCAACTGATGAAGAAGTAAATTCATTACGAAAATTAGATCCTCACGGTTTAATTATCGGATAAGACTTAAGTATGTATGCTCTTTAATTGAGAGAAAATTAACTCAATTAAAGAGTTTTTTTATATATCTATTTGCATTCAGATAAAATAATGCTATGATAAAATCATTGTATACCATTATAATAAAAGGTGCACAATTGAAAGGAGTAAAAAAATGGGGAAAAGAAATAAGACTTTTGATTTAACATTAGGAGCTATGTTTGTTGCTCTAACTGCAATTGGTGCAAACATGACTTCAATCGCACCTTTCTTAGTAGTCGGTGGTGTACCAATTACCTTACAAACTTTTTTTGCTGTTTTAGCAGGGTTAGTTTTAGGTAGTAGGCTGGGCGCATTTACAATGTTTGTTTATATGATGCTTGGTTTAGCGGGCGTTCCTGTTTTTGCACAATTTAAAGGTGGCGTAGCAATGGCTTTATCTCCTACGTTTGGATTTATTGTATCTTTCATTTTAATTGCATACGTAGCTGGAAAAATAGTTGAATATAAAAAATCAACTACTGCTTATATCTTAGCAGCATTAATCGCTACAGCTATTAATTACCTAATTGGAACTAACTGGATGTACGCAGCGTATCAATTATGGTTTGATGCTCCTGAAGCTGTTAGTTATCAATTGGCTTGGCTTTGGATGATTGTTCCTTTACCAAAAGATATCGCTTTAGCTATTTTAGCTGGTCTTTTTGCAGTACGTTTAAACAAGTATGGTTTAACAAGTGCTCAACCTAAAGTTGAATAACAATAATATGAGGAGGAATACTTAATGTTTAAGTGGCATAATCTTGCAGAACAAGTATTAGATGGACATAATATTACTAAAACAGAAGCACTATCAATTTTAGATTCAGATGAAGACGATATTTTACAATTGATGGATGCCG
Organism: Pseudogracilibacillus sp.; assembly: GCA_035301085.1. Lineage (GTDB taxonomy): Bacteria > Bacillota > Bacilli > Bacillales > Amphibacillaceae > Pseudogracilibacillus. The sequence continues at coordinate 96,454 of DATGUU010000103.1, forward strand.
CATTTCAAATTAGAAAACATTATTTTGGCAAAAAAATAAAATTAAATATGATTATTAGTACAAGAACAGGTAACTGTGCTGAAAACTGTGGCTATTGTGCACAATCAATCGACGCTAAAGCACCAATTGAAAAAAATACAATGATGACTAAAGAAGAAATCATTGAGGGTGCTAGACGTGCACACGAATTAAAATCAAGCACCTATTGTATTGTTGCAAGCGGTCGTGGACCGACTAATCGAGTTTTAGATACTGTAACAAATGCAGTGAAAGAAATAAAAGAAGACTATGAAGACATGCGCGTCTGTGCGTGCTTAGGTATTTTGAAAGATGGACAAGCTGAAAAGCTCAAAAATGCAGGTGTTGATCGATATAATCATAATATTAATACATCTAAAAATCATCACCCGAACATTACGACATCACATACATATGACGATCGTGTTGGGACAGTAGAAAGTGTTCGTGACGTAGGTATTTCACCTTGTTCTGGTGTTATTGTTGGTATGAAGGAAACAAAAGAAGACGTTTATGATATGGGAGTAGCACTTGGTGAGTTAAATGCAGATTCAATTCCTGTTAACTTCCTTCACGCAATTGATGGCACAAAACTAGAGGGTACAAATGAATTAACACCTGTTTACTGTTTAAAAGTTCTCGCTTTATTCCGCTTTATGCATCCTGATAAAGAAATTCGTATCTCTGGTGGAAGAGAAGTAAATTTAAGAAGTTTACAACCTTTAGGTTTATTTGCGGCTAACTCTATTTTTATTGGTGATTATTTAACAACAGGTGGTCAAGCTAGAAAAGAAGATTATCAAATGTTAGAAGATCTAGGTTTTGAGCTAGATGTTATAAATGAAGAAGATAAACATGAATCAGTTTCAATTTAAATTCATTTAATCATTGAATTTTAATAAAAAATCGCTGAGTAGACTTTTCCGTCTATTCAGCGATTTTTTTACTTAGTTATTTTTGGAAATATTGAATTGCCATTTTTAATAAATGTCAAAATAGCTGATAATACAAAAACAACCATACCTAAGAGCAAGACGCCTTGGATTGTTGCCCCCATAGCAGGATTGATTTCACCATTACTATACGAACTATAAATTCCAAAGAAAGCCCAGGCTAAACTGATTGGAAATATCGCATTTTTATACAAGGATAAATAAAATAAGACAAAGCCAATAGCAAGGAATAAGGTAATGATTGTCCAAATTGAATCAGAAATTCCAAAGCCATCCCAATTTAATTGCACTAATAAGATTGCAATATTAAGAATGCTTGCGATAAATACCCAGGCACCATATAAAGTAAAACTAAATCCAGCTAAACCAGTTGGGAAATCTGCTCGATGCTTATAAATTCTTTCTATGATTAAAAGTAATGGTAATGTCATTCCCAAAATCAACACGGTTGATAACCACATTAATTCATAAGAAAAGGAAATGATCCAACCCATATTCAGTAAACAACTCACGATAAACAGTGGAGATATGAATTGAATTAACTGAGTAACTACGGGATCTTTTCTTTTTGCGAAAAAGTAAATTAAGGTAATTAATAATAAACTATAAATAATTCCCCAGATTGAAAATGCAAATCCTGCTGGAGTAATTAAAGTAGAATTCTTGGCTGAGACTTCTGCTTGACCTTTTCCGTTAAAGAATCCAGACGATCCCAAATAGTTAATAACTAATGTTAAAATAAAAAAGATGAGATTTAAAAAAACCCATACTTGAGAAGATTTTGTACTGAACCCCAAAAGTTAGACTAAATAGTTATGCAGCTAATTGGCTGGTATGTTGACGGTATTCAACCGGACTCATGCCAGTCAATTTTGCTTTTATTCTCTTATGATTATAATAATAAATATATTCTTTTACA
>DATGUU010000104.1:0-2109 GCA_035301085.1 Pseudogracilibacillus sp.
ACGATTTAATTAACTATAAACTGAACCATAATTTGAATATAAATTTGTGTCACAATATAAAAAACAAGCCCAAATTTCCAATTAAATTTAACTCCATTTGTAAAGGAACTTAAGCCGTTAGCAGCACTTAAGACAATTAACGGTAAAATAAGTGGTGAAATTAAAATGGAAATAACGCTTCCTGAAGTGATAGCAAGTACGATTAATTCAGGAGGGTAAGGTAAGCTTAATGAATTTAAAATCCCAGCGACCAAAACCATAACGGTTAAAGGACCTAAACCTAACATACCTAAAATAATCACAATAAATGGAAGTAAGTATAATGGATTTAACAAAGATACGTAACTTTCTAATGTATTAATCCCTTCAACGACGTTAACAGCAAAGTTTGTTTGATTTAAAGAGTAAATCAAAACACCAATCGTTAACATTAAAACTAAAGAAGAAGTTTGATTTTTTAACCCTTCAGAAAGATATTGTTTAGCAATCATTTTAAACTTATGTGTGCGTTGTTTATAAATATAAAAGATAAACATCCAAACAATAATGACAAGTGGAATAAGAATAAGTAATGGAATATTCCAAATGCCATAAATTAAAAAGATTGTTCCAAATAAAGAAACAAAGAGTAAAATAAATTCAATGACATTTTTCTTCTTTGCTTTTTCATCAGTTGACGCATCAAGTAAAATGTGATCCATCTCTTCTTGGATAATTGGTGTTAACTTAATGTCCCGACGACGTTCTTCTAAAGCCATAAATAACACAGCAATCAACGTACCGACTAGAGCAATACCAAATCCTTGAGCAATCGATAAATAGATTGATGCGTTTAAAGTATCAACGACAACAATAAAACTTGGAATAGTTACGACCCATAAAGTCGATAAACTAAAACCACGTAGTAATGCCGTACCTTTATAATATTCCCACATGTCTACTTTACGGTCTTTAAAAAAGACATCAGTTAATTGATACATTGTCGGAATTGAAGCAAATAATAAAAAGTAAGCAAGGATTTGAGTTAGTGAAACGAGTGAGAAATAAAATTTCTTACTCGTATTAATAAATTGATTAAAGACACTCATCATATCTTCAACATAGTTTTCCTCTTGTAAGACCCATTTAATTAACGGGATAACAACAAGTAAACCGATAATATTGCGCATTTCTCTTACACCAACAAATAAGCCATATAAGGGGTTAGCGTCGGCAAATAATAAAATAGTTGTTGCAATAATTAAAATAAATATAGGTAATTTTAAATCTGAAATGGGAATCGATAATAGGGCGAAAACAATCATAGCTATTCCAGATATTGAAAGAACTTGTAATAATTGAGGATGTTCACTAAATGAATAAATAATATGTGCGAGGGTATAAAGTAAAATTGATATCCTCAGCCCATAAGCAATCGCAATTCGCATATTATTAATCTTATCCTCTCTTAAGTTATTTATAACAACCATAACAAAAAGGCTTTATAAGGACAATTTAAAAAACAAAATAAAAAGAATTGGCGAACCAATTCTTTTTTATTTATTTCACTACAAATACAGAACAATTGGCATGTTTCGTTACTTTGTCACTAACACTACCTGTTACAAACTTTTCAAGCGCACCAATGCCTCTGTTACCAATGACAATCACATCGATGTGATTGTCTGTTGCATAATCAACTATTTCCTCAGATGGCCGGCCAACTAGCCTTTCGAAAATAACATTATTGAGATCAATTAATTTTTCTTTTGCAATTGAAGTAATTTGAAAAGGAATTTTATCTATCGTAACGTTTCGTTCTTCAACAGGTCCAACCGGATCGTTATCAACTAATGGACCAGGCGCATTTTGGATAAATTCATCGCCTGTACTTGTTTTACTAACATTCATTCGTTTTTCATAAATATCATCATGAACATAAAGAACGGTAAGTAGAGCGTGATTATCTATTGTAAGATTCTTTGCGTAATCGAGTGCTTTTAAACCATGCTTAGAACCATCAAAAGCAACGAGTATTTTATTTATTTGTACCATAAGTTTACGCTCCTCTCTTAGCTTAAACGGTATGTTACTATAACCTTTTTCAACTCCATATAAACACTAATTTGT
>DATGUU010000105.1:0-15314 GCA_035301085.1 Pseudogracilibacillus sp.
CATATAATTGAACGACCTGTTTTTTAAATTCTTTTGAAAACGTCCTTCTTTTTCTTTTAGTCATAACCGATTCTCCTCTGTTTGTTGAATCAAGTTTATATGACCTTAGTGAATCTGTCTAACTTAGTGTAACCGGTCCAAAAACACTCCTAAGAAGTTAGAGTGTTTCAAATCTAAGTAAAAAGACAATTCCCTTAAAAAGTAAAATTATCTTAATACGTAGTCAAACCTTTTACGGTGGTTTGGTAGAAACTCTTAAGCCTTATTCTTAAGATTATACGTGATACATTTATTTGTTTTTTGATTCTTTAATAATACGACTATATACCTCATTAGTCAATTAAAGTAAGTTAATAAGCAATCATTATTTGCAGCTCTTTTCACGATTTAAATACCATCCTCCTGCATTTAAATAAGTAGCAAATGCCACCCAACAAATATATGGAATTAACATTAAACCTGCAACTTTATTTTTTTCATAAAATCTTACAGTTGTAAGAATAACTGAGGCTAATAAAGTAAATACTTCAATTAAAGCAAGGCCTCTTAATCTAAATTTAAAATACAAAAATGACCATAAATAATTTAAACCCAGTTGTGTGTAATAAATGATTGAAACGTCTTTATTCGCCTTACTTTCTTTTACGATATGATAAGCAATTCCCATTGCTGCGTATAAAGCTGACCAGACAATTGGAAAAACAATACCTGGGGGTGATAGGGGTGGTTGTTTTAATTCTTCATATTGATTAGAACTTTTGTTCATTGCAAATTTACCTACTAAACTACCACCGACTAATGCTAATCCGACTCTTAATATTAATTTTAACAATCGCATTATAACACTCCTTTAAAGTAATCATTGCCTATTTTAAATTTCTTAAACATAAATACCTTTTCAATAACAAGGATGACTTATGATATAATCCAACCAAAGTCATTTAAAGGAGCTTACAAATGGATCAATCTACAAAAAATAAATCTTACCAACTACATAAAATATTTAATCAGGCTAAACGTTATAATAACTTATTTAATCCTGATAAATTAATTAATAATGGAATTTATATATTATTTGAAAAAGGGGAAACTTATTTAAATATGGACCGTGTTGTGAGAGTAGGAACACATACAGGGAATAATAAATTACCTGCACGTATGATTCAACATTATCAAATTGAAACAAAAGACCGGAGTATTTTTAGGAAAAATATTGGTCGTACTTATTTAACAATAAATAATGATTCTTATATTGATGTGTGGAATGTGTCAAATACTGAGCGTATCAATCGTTTACGTAATTTACCTTATCGTGACTTGGCTAAAGAAGCGGCATTAGAAAAGCGAATTACTAAAGAAATAAACGATAATTTCAGCTTTGTTTTAATTGAAGTAAATGATAAAGCTTACCGGCTTTATTTAGAAATGGCAATCATTGCCACAATTGCTCAAGGCGATTCAAAGCCTACAAAAAACTGGTTAGGTAATCATAGTCCTGTTGAGAAAATTAGACACTTTGGTCTGTGGCAAGTTCAAGGTTTAAAAAGAGAGCCAATCACAAATAAAGACTTAAAATACATTGAAAAACATATTATTAAATAATTACTTCTTTTAATTAAATATTTACTTGAATGTATTGTTGTATATTTTTATAAGGTCACTTCATTAGATAAATAATCGACTTTATTTAAATCCATTGCTGCTAAATCAGCTCTATTAATTGTTTTGAAAAAATCTGCTCTAGTTAATAATGTTTGTGTTAATTTATTTTTCTCTTGACTGCTTTCAAAATACTGAATGGCTTTTGTAATACTTTCTTGTGCTTGATAATTTTCTTTGTTTTTTAAATAAACTTCATGAAGGCTAAGGTAAATTTCTCCTTTGACATTATTTTGAAGCGTTTCTTTTAGCATTTTTAATAAAATGGTTTCAGATTGTTTAAAATTCTTTAAATGTATTTGAATGTTGGCGATTAGTAATAATGTTAATAAATAATCTTGTTTATAATTCAATTGCTTAAATATATCTAATGCCTCATCAGCTGTCTCTAGTGCTTGTTCTGGCTTATTTAATAACATCATTGTATTTGCAATATTAATCAAGGTCTTGCCTTTTTCTTGTGATAGCTTGATTTCACTTTCTATATAATAACTTTTTTTAAAACATTCAAGTGCTTTTTCATAGTCACCCAAAGATAAGGCCAAAACACCTTGTTTATTATAATTCATTAACGTATCTGCGATAATATTTTTATTCACCTGTCTTCATCCTCCTTAACATAGTTATTTCATATAAAATGACCTCTTTTCTTTTCTTATTTAGGTGTGGTAAAGCATAATTAAAAAACTTTAATGCCTCATCAATATTCCTTTGTTTTTCTTGTTCAATCCCATCCCTTACTAATTGGAGCGCTAGTTTTTTTATCAAACTAGAAGCTTCTTCTTTATCTACAAGTTCTGAGTAATTTGCATAGGCAAGCTCTGCATAATGTAGGGCAGCAATATGATCTTTTTTGATAATTTCAATGTTAGCCAAACTATAAGCACTCATGCCAACACCTTGTTTATAACCGACAAGTTCAGAAATATTACTTGCGATTTGATACATTTTTTTAGCTTCTTCATATTTCTTTATTTTTATTAATTCTACTGCTTCATTATTTAACATTTTTAACTCTCTTGCTATCTCTTCAAAGATTTTTTTGTCCATTTATACCCCCTCTATCTTTAAGCTATTTATAAACATTTTTGTTTGAGTATTGATTATATTGTCATCGCTATTCATTAAGCTTTTCTCTGTTGGATTAAATTGCAAACCTTCATTTATATCTATTTTCATTGTAAAATTACTAACGCAGTCTACATTTATTTTAGGATCCAGTAATACACTTTCATTTGAACGCTTGGTTTTTTTTCGTTCTTTATTAGCTAGAGAGATTTGTGTTGCAAGCAATTTACTATTCTTATTTTTTATATTTTTAAAATGATCTGCTTTTTTATCGTTTGACTTCTTTTTTGGGATAGGGTGATCGATAATAAACAGATGCTTATTTATGTCACTTTCTTTAAATAAATCATCAATATTTAGAATTAATTCTTTATCTTCAAAAGGTAACATGTGCTCTTGGTTAACTGTTTCAGCTTTCACCTTCTGACTAATCCTTGTATCATCTTTAACATGCTCCTCTTCATTAACTACTCCTTCTTTTTCTTCATCTTCATACTCACTAGAAAATATATCTACATTTAAAATTAATGATTCTTCAAAAACATTATTTTGATCTTCTTTATAATTGTTTACTTTATTTTCTTTCATTTTATTCACTCCTAAATCATCAAACTTTAAAAGGTTCTAAATTAGGTAATGATTACTAAATTTAAAACCTTTTAAAGTTCTTACTTAAATAATTCATTTTTATGTTGCATCCTCCATTTTCGCTCTTTTCTCTTCCAGTGCAAGTTCAAGCTCCTTCATTTGAAGTTCAAACTCCATTTGCATAGCTTGTGACCTTAAATCTAACTGTCTTTGAATTATTGCATTAGGTGGAACAGGTACTAATCTAGTCCGAAGTAAACTTGATCCTTCTTGACTATATGTGTACTTACTTGAATAAGTTGCATCAATTGGTGTTGTCGTTACAACTGATTGCTTGGCTAGACCCCACCATCTACTTGATGTTGATGTTGTTTTTTGTTCTCCTTGATGCTTTTTATCTGTTGAATTTTCTCGGTTCATTGTAATCGTCATTTTTACTTCAATAACTGTTTCTGCAAATTGATAAAATGTCGGTTGGAATCCTGCACCAATCATTGAAGTTTCTATATCTGCTTCTTCAAGTTCCCCATCTTCACCAATCTTTACAGCTGGTAAATAAACTGGTGCAAGTTCTTTATTACCCATGACCTTTAATATTTCAATTGTTTCTCGGTCAAGGTTAGCCTGGCTTTTCGCTATGGCAGACGCTAGTTTAAACACCATGTCTGGGAAAGGAACATTTAAGAGTTCTTGGCCAATACTCATCATTAATCCCCCTTTTTATTTTTAGACTTCTTGTTCAGCTGCTTCTATTTTTTTATCTACTTCATCTTGTTCTTTTTGTAATGCTATCTCTTGTTTTCTTAAATCTAATTCAAATTTCTGTTGGACCTGCTGTGCTTTCATATCCAATATTCTTTGCATAAAGTTATTAGGCGGCACCGGTGTAATTTTTGTTCTTAATAAACTAGAACCTTCTACACTATATGAATATTTTGAAGAATAAGATGCATTAACTGAAGCTGAAAAACATGCAAAGCCTCCTTTTGCACTCACTGAAGCTGATTTCTCAGTCGACTTATTCATAGTGATTGCCATTTTGACTTCAATTATCGTATCTGTAAATTGATAAAACGTCGGTTGGAAACCTGCACCTATCAAAGATGTCTCTATCGTGCTTCCCTCTCCCTCACCTACTGTTAAATCAGGAAGACTGACTGGCGCAGCCTTAACATCTCCCATGAATTTTGCAATTTCACAACTCGTTTGGTCGAGCTTATATTGACCTTCTGCAATAGCTGTTGCAAGCTTTAATACCATATCTCCAAAAGGTACATTTAACAGTTCTTGACCAACATTTGCCATTGTATTTCCTCCTTTTTATTTTATGAAATTTTATAGCTTTGGCACTGCTCTAATCGAGAATTTTATCGAACTCATATTATCTTCATTATTAGAACCTATTTCCGGACTACTTAATAAAATATTATCTAATTCATCTCGGTAAACTTGCGCTTTTAAATCAACATCCATCTCATTAATAATATAATTCACTGAATTATCAACTTCATTTACTTGGCTATTAAATGATTCAATTGTTGTATTTAAATAATTTGACATGTCTACCGCAGAATAAGAATGCTTAACTTTAGTTTTAATCACTTCTAATTCTGTTTTTACATCACTCTTTTCTTTTTGATGATTTTCAATAATTTTATTAAAATCATTGATTTGTTTATTCGCTATTTGTATTCTTTCTTCATATAAATGTAATTTTGACTTTGTTTGAATTAATTCTTGAACATTATAATTATTCTTCATGTCTACTTCTTGGAATTTAATTCTTGTTTGCATGAGTTCTTTCATTAGATGTTCATCGGTATTTTTAATTGTGGGGATTTTTTCAATTTGATTCTGTAAGCGTTCAATTTCTAAATTTTTTTGTTGAAGTTGCTTTTGAATCTCTTCATTCATTTTTAGATATCTTGTTTCAATTTCTGTTTTTTCTTTTAACACATTTTTTACTTCTTTATCTTTCTCGGTTATTTTATCTATTAACTTTAAATTATCTGTTTCTATTTTTGATTTTTCCCAGAGAACATTTTCATACATAAGATTTTTTTGATTAATTATTTCTTCTAGATTTTTTAAATGAGGCATGCCTTTAATTTCAGGTATGACTAACTTCTTTTTATCATTATTCGGCATAAGACATCTCCTTTCTTTAAATATTTTAATTATTTTGAGTGACTTCTAAAATAACTTGTTCATTAATTAAAATTATTTTCCCTGGATTAATCGACTGATAAGTCACTTCAGAATTTTTATCATTTGTTGTTGTCCCAGCTACTGTAATTATTTCTTTTAATTTTATATTATTTAATTCAAGTTCTTCTTTCGCTTCTATTTCACTCAGACCGATTAAATCTGGCATATAGTTTCTTTCTGTCAACCTCTCTGGCGGAGGTACTGGCATAAATTTAATGTCTAAACTACTTTGTTCTTTTCGTGTTGATTGAAAGAAGTTATTATACTTTGCGTTTGATGGAATAATGTTGATTCTTTTAGTCGTTTTTTCTGGATGAACTTTTGATTTTTCTTCGACAACCATATATTCCATTTTTAGATTAAAATTAATATCTGGCATTGTATACCAAGTTGCATTTAAGCCATAACCTGCTAATTCTTCATCTTCAAGAATAGTATTTTGTATTTCAATTGAACTAAGATCTAATTGATGTTGCGCACCTGCAATGCCTGCGCCAATTTCTGTAATAATCTCTGAGAAATCACTAAAAAATCCACTTTCTTTAACATCTTCTTTTTGAGTGGGTGCTTGTTTATAAGCTTTAAACTCAGCTTTTTTAAGGTTATTTGGAAAGATATAATTGTTTTCTTCGTCATCTGGATTGATTTTAAATTTAGAAGTGATGCTTTCGGCATTTTTTTGCCACTTCTGAATATCTGTTAAAGAGGGACCACGACGAACAGTAACTGTTTTTGATGTTAACGTTCTAATAAACGATAAAAGGTCTATCGCATTAACTGCTACTAAATCATCAATACTTCTGATTCCGCTTCTAACAAGTAAATTAGCATCATCCGGACTAATTCCTTTCACGCTCATTAATTCAGCTTGCTTGGCCCAGTTATAGATACTCGTAAGGGAAATTTCTGTTTCTTTAGCAAGTACTGTTCTTTTTTCAGGCGTTTCCGTTCGTTTAATAAATGTTTCAACATCTTTAATGTTTGCTTTAAATAATTTTTTTTCATTTTCTACACCGATACCTTTAATTGACTTTAAATTCGTTTCCATATAAGTCCTCCTTTCTTCAAAATTGAGATAAAAAAATAAATTTACCTGTTTGAAAAACGATGATAAATTTATGTCTTTAATCCAGTTTGAGCCCGTCCATGTCTATACTATTCAATTTTAAACTGTTAAAAATTTGACTTTTAATTATTTTTATGTCTGTTGTTATTGTATCATGGTTTTAATACTAGAGCAATAAACTTTCAGAATATTCTGATATATCAAGTTATGCTAATAAAGATTTTTGTAGTGCCATCCAATTCATCTTATTTCTTCTTTAGTCTCACAGCTTTAAAGGATTTAAATAATCATGATCATTTAATATTAATTAATTTAGCTAAATAATAATGATTATTTGTAGTATAATTTAGAGTGTCTATAAAACTTTAATGATCTGGTTAATAAATAAAGCTAAAAAAATAATAATTAAGGAGATAAAACATGGGAAACTATACTGAAAAAATAAATCTATTTAAAGAAGCCATGTCTAATTATCCTACTGGCGTTAATGTTGTAACTTCAATTGATGAAAATGATAAACCGATTGGATTAACAGTAAATTCATTCGCTTCTGTATCATTAGATCCACTTCTTATCTCGTGGTCAATTGACAACACTGTTTCAACTTTTGATAAGTTTATGAAAACTGATCAATTTGCAGTCAATATCTTAGCACATAATCAAGCAGATATCGCTTCGATATTCGCTGGAAGTGAGGAAGGCCGATTTGCCAAGTGTGATTGGGATTTATCTGAACAACGATTGCCACTTATTTCTGATGTGATGGCTTCATTACAATGTAAAGTCTTTAAAAGAATAGAAGCTGGCGATCATGTCATTTTAATTGGCGAAGTATTTAATATCAGTGTTCAAGATGAAGCACCGCTTTTATATCACAAAAGAAAACTTGGCGCTTTTCCAAGAAGCTTTCACGAAGAATAATTTTAAAAATAAAGCAACATAGAGCTCATCTCTATGCTGCTTTTTATTGTGGGTATTTCATCTGAAATGCTTGATCGATTCCTTCTTCATTACTTCCCGTCCAGGTTTTCACTCCGTCGTCTTCATCAAATGAAATTATCACATCACGGACACCTTTTTGATTCAATATAATACCTATCAGTCGATCACGTACATCATCTAAATAACTAATTGTGTGAGACGGATTAACTTCTACGATCACTTCGACATGAAGATACTCACCTTCTTTAACAACCTCTAGCCACTGAATATCTTTCACATCAGGCTCTTTCGCTACAATTGCGGCAATATGTTTAAGCATCTCTTCATCTGTTTCTCCAATTGCTCCACGGGCATTTTCCATGAATATTTTACCTACAATATAAAACATCATCAGACCAATAATTATTGAAACAATCCCCTCTGAAATGATTAATCCAAAGTAATGTGAGAGTATAATTGCGATAAATGCTAAAATCCCTCCTAAAGTCGCTACAAAATCTTCCATAAAAACAAGTTTGGTCGGCGGTTTTGCCTTGTTTAAATAACGAAAACCTAGGGTAATAGGTTCAATCCCTTTTCCTTTCATATCAACCTCGTGCAATATCTCTTTACCTGCTTTATAAAGAACAATGAACTCTAATATAATAGCAATGCCCAGAACAGATAAATTAATAATAATACCCGTCGATTGAACTGGATTCATAATGTGATGCCAGCCTTCTTTAATTGCTTCATAAGACATAATCGCAACAACAACAACCGCAACTAAACAAACTAAGTTTACAATCCTCCCAAAACCATTTGGGAATCTCGGGGTAGGTGCTTTTTTAGATAAAGCAGATCCAATAAAGACAAAAAATTGATTCGCAGCATCACCAATTGAATGGAGAAGCTCTGCAAACATAGCAACATTACCTGTTAGAAAAAATGCACCACCTTTTAAACCTGCAATAATCGTATTGACTACACCTGCTAGAAAGGCAGATTTATTTCCGTTTTTTAATAGCTTGTAAATATCTCTCATCTCATCCCTCCATTTAAATTCGTGTACTTTTATTCTTATAGGCATTATTCCCATAAATTAAAATATAAAACTTTTTTATAATTGTAAATTTACTATTATAACAAGGCACATATTTAAGGAATAAACTTTATATGATAAGATAGCTATTAAACATATATTAAATCAACATTATTAAAAGCTGTCTTAATATAAATGGCTTGAGTAAAAGGAGTTATGATTATGCCTACTTGTCAAAACTGTCATCAAAAGTGGACGTGGAAGCAAACGATTAAAAAAACGATGACACTTATGCCTGGAATGTCTTGTCCTTGGTGTGGAGAAATACAATACCAATCAAAAAAATCTCGAAAAAGAGCACCTTTTTTAAGTCTTATTGTTTTATTGCCACTTCTATTGAATCTTTTCTTTAATCTGCCAAGTGCAATCTTCCTTGGTTTAATTCCTTTATTAGCAATTATTGTTTTTATTATTTACCCTTTCTTTATTGATTTAAGTAGTACAGAAGAATTTCCTTTTTAATATGCCTATATGGGCTCATAAGGATGGTGCATAGTATGGTTGGGATAAGTCATAGAACAATTAAAATGGCTATAGGTGCAGGTCTTGCGATTTGGCTTGCAACTTTATTTGATTTAGAGTTTGCAACGTTTGCCGCAATAATTGTCATTATATGTATTGAAGATTCAAAGAAAAAAACATTATTAACAATGCGAGAGAAATTTATCGCATCACTCTTAGCGTTATTTTTAGGTGCTCCTTTTTTAGAATTATTTGGTTACCATCCCATTACATTTGCTTTATTTTCACTTTTATTTTTTCCTCTACTAGTAAAACTTCGTATCCAAGGCGGATTTTTGACCAGTATCGTTGTTCTCTTACACGTCTATGCATTGGAAAAAGCTAACGTGTCTGTTTTTTTAAATGAACTTTATATTATTTTAATCGGTATGGGTATTGCCTTGCTTGTCAACAGTATCATGCCTAACTTACAACCTGAAATAAATATATATAAGAAAGAGATTGAAAATAAATTTAAGATTATCCTTGATGAATTTGCTGCTTTTTTAAGGGACAGTGAGAGAGATTGGGATGGTAAAGAAATTGTTGAAGTAGAAAGTCTAATAGAAAAAGCTAAAAGTATCGCTATTCTTGATGTCGAAAATCATTTCTTAAGAAAAAAAGATAAAGACTATCACTACTTAGAAATGAGAGAAGATCAATTAGAGCTACTTAAACAAATGATGAAAATCATTGCCATTGCCGCTTCATCAGAAATTCCTTACCAACAAAAAACAATGCTTGCAGATTTCTTTAAATACTTAAGTGATAATGTCGATGCAACAGACACAACAACCGATTCACTTGAAAAGCTTAATATATGTATGAGCACGATAAGAGAGACACCACTACCTACAACAAGAGAAGAGTTTGAAGTAAGAGCTAATCTGTTTTATCTCTTTTTTGAAATTGAAAACTATCTGGAAATCAAGCGTAGACTATTTGCTAAAATGTAGTTATATTTTAAGAAAACAAAAAGCCATAGCTCATACCAATAAGTTATGAGCTATAACTTTACTATAAGTGAAAAGTGTGACAAAATTGATATTTTTTTATTACGCGCCTTATCGTTTATCACCATACGTTAATTTTGAAGCCCTTTTTACGCTATAACTTGAAATAAGTATCGAAATTATTAATAAAGGAACCCAATATTCAATTTCTCTATATGCTAAAATTATCGAGGCGAATAAAAATATCAATGTTATTATTAATGATATACACCATTTATTATCTTTTAAAACTGGCCAGTTCATAAGCTTCACCACCTATTTTCTGTACATACTAGTTTGTTAAACACTATAGTAAAGTGTTTTAATAATTATAATATCAGAATCTTTAGAAAAATTACATTCACTTATGATAAAATTAATTATCTATACTACAAAAATGAGAAAGGATTGATTAAATGTTGACTAATAAAATTGCAGTAATTACAGGTGCTGGAAGCGGTTTAGGCGCATCCCTAGCGAAGAAATATTCAAATGATGGTTTTCATATTTGTTTATTAGGAAGAACGAAAGATAAGTTGGAGCGCACTGCAAAAACATTACCAAACGACAGTTATTCAATTTTCGCTGTAGATGTTTCATCTAAAAAAGAGGTAGCAGATGTTTTCGCTAAAATTAAAGATAGCCTTGGTCATGTAAATGTTCTCGTTAACAATGCAGGTGTTGGTATTTTTGATTTAACTGAAAAGATAACGGAAAAAGCTGTCCACCAAATGATCGACATCAATTTAAAAGGGACAATTTTCTGTACACAAGAAGTCCTCCCTGACATGAAAGAAAATAATAGCGGCAGTATTTTAAACATCGTTTCAACAGCTGGATTAGAAGGAAAAGAGACCGAGTCAGTTTACTGTGCGAGCAAATTTGGTATGCGCGGTTTCCACGAAAGTTTACTCGTTGAGTTAAAAGATACAGATATTCATATATTTGGTGCTTATATGGGCGGCATAGCAACAGAATTCTGGGATGGTATTTTAGATGAGTCAATGACTCGTGGTCTTATGAATCCTAAAGATATCGCAGACATTATCTATCATAATGCATCTCTTAGAAAAAAATTAAATGTAGAGCAAGTTGTTATAAAAAATCATTGATATATAGATGTTTATAAGTAAGATATGAACTCTTCACATATTCATGTGTTCAAATGACTCATTTTTGATGAAGTTAAATGGAGATGATCTTTATATACCCGTATATCTTAATGATTTTTGTCGTTATCTTTTATTCAGGTAATATTCTTGTTGGAAAAGGAATTAATAAGTTACCTCCACTGACGATTACTTTTTTTCGGTTATTTATTGCTTTCATCGTATTATTTCCTTTTGGATTTCAGAGTGCATGGGACTACCGGTCAACTTTTTTAAGGCATAAAAAAGCATTTATGATGCTGGGTGTTACAGGGATTCTATTATTTAATACTTTTATTTATGTATCTTTACAATTTACAAGTGCAACGAATGTCTCTGTTCTTGAAGCCATGGTGCCAGCGATGACAGCAGTTTTCAGCTTCTTTCTTTTAAAAGAAAGATTACGCAAAATTCAGTGGACTGGAGTCATACTGTCATTTTTAGGAGCACTTTTTGTCGTAATGAATGGAAATATTTTTAAACTAACGCTTATTGAATGGAATATTGGTGATGCAATTATGATTGGTGCCATTTTGTCCTGGGCTATTTATTCAATTATGGTTAAAAAACATATGCACCTATTTCCACCTATTGGTGCTATTTTCGCGATGACTTGCCTATCAAGTATTATCTTAATACCTTTTGTCGCTATGGAATGGCTAATAGTAGGAATTCCTTCTTTTGAAACTTATCAGATCGCAGGACTCATTTATTTAGGTATCTTTCCATCTTCAATTGCACTCATTTTTTATAATCGTGCGGTGGATTTATTATCAGCATCACGCGCTTCAGTCTTAATGAATTTTATTCCTGTTATTACAATGTTTGTAGCTTACGTGTGGATGAACGAATCAATTACGATTTTCAAAATTATCGGGACACTTGGAGTTATTATTGGTGTTATATTTACAACACGCACACAAAAATCATT
Organism: Pseudogracilibacillus sp.; assembly: GCA_035301085.1. GTDB lineage: Bacteria > Bacillota > Bacilli > Bacillales > Amphibacillaceae > Pseudogracilibacillus. The sequence goes on from DATGUU010000105.1 coordinate 12,185, forward strand.
CAGTTAACATTAATTAATCAACAAAGCTAGGATGATTAAAGAGACACTTATAATACATGTGATAGTACGTGCATGATTCCAAAAAGTCCAGCGTGATTCAAATTGGACTCTTAGTTCATTCCATTTCGAATCATTGGTTGGTATATCGGCATTAATAATTGCTTTATTTAATGGTAAGTTCCCTAGGAAAGTAATGAGCAAAGTTGCAACATAAAAAACTAAAGCAACTGAGCCTAATATAACTGCATTAGATTTTTGTAAAATGATTGCTAAAATAACAAAACCAATTTGTGTTACAAGAGCACCGTTTGAAAACATCAGAAACATTGGGTTGGCTACGGATGATGTAAGGTGTCGAATCGATAAAACAAACGTACGATCATCAGCATGCTTCAAGCCTGGCATGACTGAGTTGCCATAAGCAAAGACGGTTCCAGCAACAACACCTGTTGATAGTATGGACAGTCCTAAAAAAATAGTAAACAATAATTCATTCATAATGAAATCTCCCTTGTCATACGTCACTCCAGATTAAATCATTTACTAAGTAGACATAGACTCTATTCTATTAATTAAAAATGGATTCGTTAATTTGATATATACTTTTTGTATTATCTTACACAACTGAGTTGTTAGCAAATGATTAAGACTTAATTTTAGAAAAACAAAAGAGATGACTTTTACTTTAGATACATTTCGATTTTATAATGTATGCAGTCAATGATTGCTTAATAGGTGATTGCTCTATATCGCAATCGTGCTGATAATTGATTGCAAAAAACTTTCTTCAATGTCAATTGGAATTTATGTTAAAGTGATAAATAGATAGTGTGTTGAGTCGTACTTTAACTCATAAAAAGGAGGTGTAGAAATGGATTCGTTACTTTGGATAACTATTGGTTTCATTGTAATCGGATTTATTTTTCTCGCTTCTCTGAAAAGAAGTATGGAAAGGAAGCTTGCTTTAATAAAAGAATACAAGGAAAGTGAACAGAATCCGCCTAAGACTATAAGTCGTTGGATATGGGGATCTGTTCTTTAGGGAATAGTGAGTATGTTTTTAATCGTATGGTCTTTTTCTGTTTATACGTAAAATAGATTTTAGGAACAAGGAATTCAACTTTTATGAAGGATTGTATTTCAAGATTCGGGTGCGATTGTGGAATAAGCAGTATTAAAAAAGGAGCTAAATCCCTCAAGATTTAGCTCCTTTTCCTATCTAATTTATTCTTTATATTTGGTCAAAAATCCATTTCGGCAGGGTAAACGGCAGGGTTTTTAGAGATAATAATTGCACATCAATCCATTTGAATGTTATATTAAAAAGTTGTAGTTTAATAAATAACCCTTTCCTATTTGTAAAAAATATTTGTCAGAAACCTTACCTAAAATGGAGAATGATTCATCAGTATCATCTTCATCACATAGTTGCCTTATTTAATGATTAAGTGCTTTACCATCGTTTAGTTTGCATTAGCACGAATTCCTCGTCTGTAATACTTAGTATGTCAACACTCTTAATACAAATAGTAAAAGGATATGATTTTAATCTACTAACTTCAATTCCTCTTTCAATGATTTAGTTAGTGTTTCCGAAAAATTAATACTATTATTCATAGCAAGAATATTTAACCACGAAGGAATTGTCAATGTTTTCTTTACATATACTTCTTTCATTTTAGATCTATGGTAAGGCATCCATACATTAATAAAAACCATTTTTTCCTTTTTATTAATGTTAATTTCATCTAAACTTACTGACGTCGGTAACTTTTTATTTTCCGATTCTAAATCTACCAAGGCTAGAGTTAATATATCTTGCGCTGCCATAATAGGGTCTTCTTCACGTCTAACACTAGTTATTAAACCTTCGAAATCTGGAAACGAGATATTTATATAGTCTTCTTCTGAATAATCAAACAAAGCTGCAAATGTGTAATTCTGTTCCATATTCGTACCACCTTCTTCCATGATATACACCTCTAATTATAACACGTGTTGAACACGTGTCAATTACAAGTTTGATAAATCTTTAATAAATGGTAAAATTTAGTCACCCTTTCATATTCATAATATTCATAACCAACTAGGCTTATCCTTTTAAAACTAAATATGCTTTAAAATCCTTAAATAAACTTTATATTTATAGCTATAAATATGCTAATTGGTGAGGTAATTACGATTACCTAATATACCCTCAAGTGAATCTATTGAAAACAGGAGATTTCAATAGATTCACTTGAGGGGAAAAATATACTATGAATTTTAGAAAAGTTAAAAAGATACTCGTTGAAAATGGATGGGTCCATGTGAGAACAAAAGGATCTCACTTTCAATTTAAAAAAGAAAGTATTAATTTCCTTGCTACAGTTCCTATCATGGTGCGGATTCCATTTCAATCGGCGTCATTAAAAACTTGGAAAAGGGACAAACCTATCTATTTTAAATAGATAGGTTTATTTATATACAAAATCAATCAATACATCTAAAACAGTTATTTCCAGCTTTCACTTCTAGCGGAGAAAACTACTGGTATTTATTAGTAGTTTACAATCGGATGTTGAAATTCAAAGACACCGCTTGAGCAATCGTTAGAAATTCTTTATTTGAACTTTGACCAATCGATTCCATTTGATTTTCTAGGTTGCTAATCAGATTTTCTGTAAAAACTCCGCTTCGTCCGCACCGCTAAAATCTGATGATCGAAAGTTAAACTGAACGGAATGACTTTTTCCATCTCAACTTTCTGATCATCATTTAATGTTAATCCTCTGGCAGTGCACCGACACCAAGGAGCCCTGATTCTGGTGAATTTAAGATCGATGTGAAGTACTCTACACCTGTTGCTCCCATATTTGTGATGGTGAAGGTTGACCCGAAAAGTAAGTATTGGTCTGCTGCACCTTATCTTGCCTGTGTTGGGAGGTGACAGGCACCCAATACTATTTATTAGCAGTTAGCTCCTCTTCTAAGTCTAGTAAACTTTTATCCCTATATTTCCTTTTATTTTCTCTATAAAATATTGAAGTTGCTTTTTTGTCCGGTTCAACATATCTTCATCAAATATAACATTATCACTCGTTTTATCGATGTCACTGTCTTTGTAATAAAGGCCCTTTAAATTATGGGA
>DATGUU010000106.1:0-28892 GCA_035301085.1 Pseudogracilibacillus sp.
ATTGGTCTTGAAAACCAACAGGGGTGTCAAAGCCCGCGGGGGTTCGAATCCCTCTTCCTCCTTATTGGCTCAATAGCTCAGTCGGTAGAGCAAAGGACTGAAAATCCTTGTGTCGGCGGTTCGATTCCGTCTTGAGCCATATAGAAAACCAAGCATATATGCTTGGTTTTTTTCGTATATATATTGCAATTAATATTTCTAACAAGCTGTTTAATACTAGTGTATATGTTAATATATAATTAATACTAAAAGAATTGAGTGATATAATGACTGTTGAATCAATTACATTAAGCGAAGCATATATGATAGAAAATTTAAGAAAACAAGGTATTTCAAACGAATCCTTGCTTAAAGTTGATGATGCGTCTGTTGAGCGCTGGAAAGATTTAGATGATCGGTTTGATTTTAATGTTCTTAAGGAAATGGCATTCAAAGAACAAGAGAAATATAAATCCGTTATTAAAGATGGTTATCAAGTAAAGTTTTTAACAATTAATGGATTAATTAACTTAGTTGAACTTAAATTTAATAAACAAAAAGAAGTCGATTTTAAAGTATTAGAAGATGGTATTAGTGAATTAGTTCTTGATAAAGCAATGATTCCTTTGTTAAAAGAATTTTTATCTGTGAATTGGAAAGTGATTGAAACAGGTGATTATTTAGCTGTTCGTTCAATCAATGCATTATAAAGATAAAAACCAAGTAGCTTATTTAGTTAAGCTACTTGGTTTTTTTATAGTTCATTTATGAAATAGAGATACTTCCTTTATTCTTATCACTTTCGCGCCATTCTAATTCAAACTCTAATTCATACTCTCCATTTGATTCTTCAAGTTCAATTTCTAATTTGACTTGTTCAGCAGGTGTGACAGTTTCTGACTGTTTACCAAGATTAATTGTAACACTACCTTCTTCACGTAATTTTTTAGCAATTGATTCAAGTAAACTTGCAGCATCCATTAAACTCATTCTTTCTTCATGCTTTAGTAAAATGTTTGATCTACTCATCATAATCGCCTCCTATTTATATTATACTCAAAATAATAAATAAATGAATAATATTTAATTATTGTTTTGTTACTTCACAAAAGGAAAGATAAGTATTTAGATTTTCTTTTCAATATAAAAATTAATCGATAGCTAAATTGACATTTGTTTTGTTATAATAGAATTAGTTCAAGTCAGGAGGAATAGAAATGATGTATTTACTTGCCGTTGTCTTACCACCTGTTGCAGTCTTGTTTTCAGGAAAACCAATCCAAGCTTTTTTAAACTTAATTTTAACAGCGATCTTTTGGTTCCCTGGGGCAATTCATGCGATATTAGTTGTAAAAGATTCAAAAGATAATAAACGAATGGAAAAATACCTTAATGAAATGAGAAAAGAATAATTATATTCTCAATTAGATTGAATTATTTAAACGAAAAGCTTGCACTCAAACAATTGATTTGATAACCTTGGAGTTAGGGATGGCAATCATTCCTTAATAACACAATACTTTTAGAGGAGATGTTATAATTATGTCAAAATTTGAATTACCAGAATTACCTTATGAATATGATGCATTAGAACCAACGATTGATAAAGAAACTATGAACATTCACCATACGAAACACCATAATACGTATGTTACTAACTTAAATGGTGCACTTGAAGGTCATGATGATCTACAAGCTAAAAGCATTGAAGAATTAATTAGTGATATTGATGCACTACCAGCAGATATTCAAACTGCTGTTCGTAATAACGGCGGAGGTCATGCTAACCATAGCCTATTCTGGAAAGTTCTTTCACCAAATGGTGGCGGCAATCCAACAGGTAAAGTAGCTGAGAAAATTGATGCTAAATTTGGTAGCTTTGATAAATTCAAAGAAGAATTCCAAAAAGCAGCAGCAACTCGCTTCGGTTCAGGTTGGGCTTGGCTTGTATTAAATAATGGCGAAGTAGAAATTATGAGTACACCAAACCAAGACTCACCACTAATGGAAGGTAAGACACCACTTCTAGGCTTAGACGTTTGGGAGCATGCTTACTACCTAAAATACCAAAACAGACGTCCAGAGTATGCAGAGAACTTCTGGAATGTTGTTAATTGGGAAGAAGTAGAAAAGAATTATAACGAAGCTAAATAAATAATCAAATTTATAGAACACGAGATATCCTATCTCGTGTTTTTTTATTTGAATTCACAGAGTTGATAGAGGTATAATAAAGAATACATATTGCTAAAATGAATAAGAATAGGGGAAATGCTGTGAATAATAATAAAAATAAATATGATATAAAAATTCCCTTTCGTTTAAATATATTTTTCTTTGCTGTCTTTATTATGTTTGCTCTTTTAATTGTTCAATTAGGGATTGTTCAAATCCTTGAAGGTGAAGCTTATCAAAAAGAAATTGAGCGAACGGTAGATGACGTAACAAAGATCCCCGTACCACGAGGGCATATTTATGATCGTAATCATGAACCAGTCGTGACGAACAATCCGCTATATTCAATTACATACACACCACCAAAAGGTGTGCAAGCAGAGGATAAGTTAGCACTTGCTCAAAAATTGGTCGATTATATTCAATTAGATAAAGAGATAGTTGAAAACATTACCGACAGACAAAAGAAAGAATATTGGTATTTATTAAATGAAGAAGCAGCTTTAGACTTAACCAATGATGAAGAAAAAAAAGACTTAGATGACACAGATTTATACAATCTAACGTTAGAACGAATTACAGAAGAACACTTAAAATCGATTGATAAGTCAGAACATCCTGTGATTGCGATTAAAGGTGAATTAGATAAAGCTTATTCACTGACACCGCATACGATAAAAAATGATAATATTAGTATCGAAGAATATGCAAGAATTGCTGAGAACTTAGGTGACTTACCAGGCATAAATGCGACAACTGATTGGGAAAGAGATTATTTATTTAAAGATACCTTTAGGTCATTTATCGGTAATATCACAAGTGTAAAAGAAGGAATTCCAGAAGAAAAAGAAGAATACTTTATGTCACGTGGATATAATCGAAATGATCGTGTGGGTAAGAGTGGTTTAGAAGAATTTTATGAAGATGAATTAAAAGGTAGAAAAGAACAAGTACAATATACTACGACTAAATCAGGTAAAGTTGTTGACAGTAAAACGATTGTTGAAGGTGAGCGAGGAAAAGACCTCGTCCTTTCTATTGATATGGATTTCCAAAAGAAAGTCGATGATATTGTCTTAAGAGAACTGCAAAGAAACGTAAGCAGTAGCCCGCATTTAGAAGATGCGATAGCTGTGGCGATGAATCCTAAAACAGGTGAACTTTTAGCTATGAGCGGTATCCATTATGACCGGAAGAGTAAAAAATATTCCAGTATCAGTTCTAAAACAATCTTTGATGCTCATATTCCAGGTTCAACAATTAAAGGAGCAACAGTTGCTTCAGGCTTTGAAGAAGGAGTTATCAAACCAGGAACTGTGTTTATTGATAGACCATTACGTTTCCAAGATAAATCAACAAAGTCTTCAGTTGGTACATTGGGACCGGTTAATGATAAAGATGCGCTTAGACGTTCATCCAACGTTTATATGTTTTATATTGCGATGCAATTAGGTGGCGATATGAGACATCCGTTCCCAGATTTAGGTAGATTAAGATCAGATGCTGGTAGTATTCAAAAGTTTAGAAATACCTTTAATCAAACAGGATTAGGTGTTACAACCGGAATTGATTTCCCAACTGAATCAACTGGATATCAAGGACCAAACCCAGAACCAGGTCAAGTACTCGACTTTGCAATTGGTCAGTATGATACGTATACAACCTTACAACTAGCCCAATATATCTCCACAATCGCAAATGGTGGATATCGGATTAAACCTAAACTGATTAAAAATATTCATCACCCGTCAAATGACGACTCAATTGGTCCAGTTTATAAAACTAATGAGACTGAAGTTTTAAATAAAATGAATATTTCCGATAAACAAATAAAAAGAATTCAACAAGGTTTTCGTGGCGCATTCCAAGAACCAGGTGGTACTGGTTATCGTCATTGGTCCAGTAAGTATTATAACCCAGCTGGTAAAACAGGAACTGCAGAAAACGAACTCTATATTAATGGTAAAAAAATCGAAACAGAAAACTTATCTCTTGTAGGTTATGCACCTTACGACGACCCAGAAATTGCATTTGCCGTAGTGATTCCACACTTATCAAAAAATAGACCAGGAATTACTCCAATTAATCATGCGATTGGTATGGGGATCATGGATACGTATTTTGCGATGAAGAATAGTAATAAATAATGAATCATCATTAAAAAGCACCGGTCTAATAGCCGGTGTTTTTTTATTTCAAAAGATAATTCTAAGACCTAATATGTGAGAGAATTTGATTGAATAAAAAAACCTAGCACTAAATAATAAAATAGAAAAATTATAAATTATGTTATAATAGAAGTAAATATACACTATTTTTAAGAAGTTTTTTTACTAAACTTCCTATTTAAACGTAAATATAAAAATAATCATATCAGAAGAAATAAAAAGATGATTATGTGTCGGATAAATGATTACGATATATATCAAAAAGAATGGAAATCATTAATTGTAAAATATGGTTATAATATTTAAGGTATATTTTTAATCTATTGAATTTATTAGGATAAATATTGAAGAATAAGTAAGGAGCATTATAAATTATTACTTTTAAACTAGCTAAATATAATGTTTCAAATAATAATCTGTCTAGATTGTTGCTAGATTGTGATTGATTTGGTATTATTAGGGAGGTATACTAAAGAATTTATGATTCGTTTGGAGGGATAAAAATGCGTGTTAACATCACATTAGAATGTACAGAGACTAAAGACAAAAACTATATCACGACAAAAAATAATCGTAATAATACAGAACGTGTTGAACTAATGAAGTACTCTCCGCGTTTAAGAAAACATACTTTACATCGTGAAGCTAAAAAATAAGCACAAACTTTAAACTCTTATCAATCATGGTAGGAGTTTTTTGTTTATATTATTTTATAAGGTGGCGTGTTAAAATGAAAAAAGACCTCCGACAGACGATGCTTAAAAAATTAAGCGAATTATCTCAATCGGAAAAAGCAGAACTAACCAAACGGATTCATGCTAATCTATTTAATTCAGAGATTTGGAAACAAGCGCAGGTGATTGGAATAACCTTAAGTACTGATATTGAATGGGATACTTATGCGATTATTGATCAAGCATGGCGTGAGAGTAAAGATGTCTATGTTCCAATTACAGATGAAGTAGCACATACGATGAGATATTGTTTGATTCAATCGTTCGACGATTTGCAGTTAGGTGCATATAATTTATATGAACCACGTCATCAAGATGTCAAATATCAATGTGATAAGCAAGCGATTGATTTAATGATTGTTCCGGGAGTTGTCTTTGATCAACGTGGTTACCGGATTGGATTTGGTAAAGGTTACTTTGACCGCTTCTTAAGTGATTATCAGCATCATACAGTGTCGATTTTAGCTGAATCTCAACTGATAGAAGAAATACCGATTAATGTATACGATATTAGTGTGGACTATTTAGTAACGGAAGCAAGATTTTTTCAAGTAGACTAATGAACAGGGAGGTGTCCTATGTCGTTTGAAGAAAAATCCCTCTTATATGATTTATCAGCTCACCTTGTTACAGAAGAAAATTTTGAAGTGTTATATTTTAATATGAAAGCAAGTGAGATTTGGTTAGCTAAAAATATTAACCGAGAAGAACACATTGTCAGAATCATTCATCGCTCATTTAATTGGAAGAATCATTTAAAGTCAGATATGACGACCGTTTTTCAACGAGCTCGAGCATTATCTAAAAAGCTGACACAAAAAACAGTCAATATTACGAATATTTATGTTGCTGATGAAGTGCCGGTAGATGATTGGGAAGATTTATTAAAACCTTTAAGATTAAATGATAAAATAGTATATAACATGTCAATTTTTTATTTAGCTCACGATAATCTAATCTCAGAAACAAATCGTTTAAATCAACATTTAAATATGAATTATGCGATTAAAGAGATAAGTGATGATCAAGCCGACGTGAAAAAAAAGATTTTAATTCAAGATGTTTATCGTCAAAAACAACAAACAGAACAAGTGTTTAACTATGGTAAACCATTTTTTACGTATTTATTAATAGCGATAAATCTGTTTATGTTTTTTTTAATCGAAATGAACGGTGGAAGTGCACATATCCCGACATTAATTGAATATGGAGCAAAATATAATCCAGCGATGATTGCAGGTGAGTGGTGGCGAGCAATTAGTTCGATGTTTTTACATATTGGATTACTCCATTTATTTATGAATATGCTGGCACTTTATTATCTCGGTTTTTTACTGGAGCGGATGTATGGATCCAAACGATTTTTAGTAATTTATTTTCTTTCTGGAATCGGTGGGAGTTTAACAAGTTTTGCTCTATCGACTAGTGTATCAGCAGGTGCATCAGGTGCGTTATTTGGGATGTTTGGTGCGTTACTTTATTTTGGCGTGAATTACAAAAAACTCTTTTTCCAAACGATGGGACGAAATATCATTTTTGTCTTAGTACTTAATTTATTTATAGGAATCTTGATTCCTAATATTGATATGGGCGCCCATTTAGGTGGACTAATTGCTGGATTTCTTGCCTCAGCTATTGTGAGCTTACCTTATAAAAAGAACTATAAAGCATCATTCGTATCACTTATTGTTTATAGTATATTTATTTTCGGATTAATTGTTTATGGAATTGAAGCAAATGAAGCAGATCCGCAGTACTTACTCATGCAAACAGAAGAAAGTATTAAACAAGCAGACTATGAAGCGGCAATCGATTATGCCACGCGTGGATTAGAGATGCCAAATGATGTGGAAGCAAAATTGTTATTCCAACGTGCATATGCTCATATTGAATTAAAAGAATATGATGATGCTCAAAAGGATTTAGAAGCAAGTATCGAAAAAGAATCACATTTTCCAGAAGCATATTATAATTTAGCAATTCTTCATTATGAACAAAATAATATTACCCAAGCAGATATTTATATTGAAAAGGCAATGAGTCAAACAAGTGAGCAAGATAGGTTTCAAGCTATGTATGATAAAATTAAGAAAAGTAAAGAGTGATTATGATGAGTGGAACAATGTATGATGTTAGAAAATACTTACGTGCATACAATGCTTTTATTTACACAGGGGACAAACTAACAGACCTTGATTTAATTGAGTTTGAATTAAATGAATTAAAAGACAATGGTTTTATTGAACAAGACTTATATCTTAAATTTATTTTAATTGTACGAAAAGAGCGTCGTTTATTAAAAAGTGAAAATTAAAAAAGCTATCATTAATAATGATAGCTTTTAAAACATGTGTAGCTTTTGTTTAAGGACAAAGACCTGAAGTAGTTAACTCACAAACAATTGTCATAACTGAGAAAAATCCAAAGCTAACTGCTGCAATCGCTGAGAAACCAAGTGCAAAATAGTTCTTAAACTTCACTTGACGGAAAACAGATACAACTGCAAGTAATGCTACAATTAAAAGTATAATTGCTAAGATCATATTCTTTACATCCTCCTTATGTAATTCTAGAACACAAAAGGTTGCTAATAGAAATAAATTTGTATTAGTATGTAACTGTACTACTGATTAACATTCTATAATATTGCTTGAGATTTGTCGAGCATTATTCATCAGAGCAGATAAAGATTTAACATTATTATATGACGGGGGTTAAATTGAATGAAAGTTAAAACATTATCATTAGGTCCACTTGGGACAAATTGTTATATTATTAGACAAAATGACCGAGCATTAGTGATTGATCCAGGTGGTGACCCGCATGTTATTACGAGTTACTTAGAAGCAGAAGAGCTAACACTTGAAGCAATTTTTTTAACACATGCACATTTTGATCATATTGGTGGATTAGATAAACTAAGAAAAACGCATCAAGTCGATGTCTACATGCATGAAGCAGAAGCAGATTGGTTAGAGGACCCTGACTTAAATCGTTCAGTCTTATTTTTAGGTGCTGACGGAGGAATTAAAACGACTAAGCCGGATAAATTATTAGCTGAGGGCAAGCATCAAATTGGTGACTTTAACTTTGAAGTCCTTCATACACCTGGGCATTCACCAGGAAGTATTTCATTTGTTTTTAATGATCATGCATTTATTGTTAGTGGCGATGTTTTATTCCACCATGGTATTGGGCGAACAGATTTACCAGGTGGTAGCTTAGAAGTCCTAGCAAATAGTATTATGAATAAATTATATACTTTACCGGATGATTATACAGTTTATCCAGGGCACGGAACGTCGACAAAAATAGGCCTTGAAAAAACAACGAACCCTTATACGAACCAATTTTAAAAAAGTAGGAGCACTAAGTCTCCTACTTTTTTATTTTTGTTAAATATAAAGGAAATCACCCCCTTTTAACGAATATGATTATAGAGCATTTTAAAGGAGGTGATATAGAATGAACCATGCTGAAAAAATTATCAATCAAATATTAGTTATCGCTTTTGAAGCAGAAGCAACAGACATTCACTTTTATGTCGATGAAGCGAATGTCAAAGTTTTTTACCGGATTAATGGGAAGCGTATCTTAAAGAAATCATTAAACTTTAAACAATATACGATTATCTTACTTCATTTAAAATTTTCCGCTTCAATGGATATCGGTGAATCATTTAGACCTCAAGATGGGGCGCTTGACTATGAGAGTAATGGTGATAAATACTCACTAAGACTCTCAACGCTACCTGTTAAATATTCAGAGAGTTTAACGATTCGCATCCTACCTCAAACTAGACGCTACCCTCTAAATAAATTATGTTTATTCCCATTTCAAAATAAAGAAATTTTAAAACTTCTTGATTTAACTTCTGGACTTGTCATTTTTTCAGGTTCAACAGGTTCAGGAAAAACAACGTTGATGTATAGCTTAATCGAAGAGCTACTTCTATTAAGAAGTGCTCAAATAATTACACTCGAAGATCCGATTGAAAGAAGCTTAACTGACGTGATTCAAATACAAATAAATAATGCAGCACAAATCACTTATGAAAATGGTTTAAAAGCGATTTTAAGACATGATCCTGATGTAATTTTACTTGGTGAGATAAGAGATGCATTAACTGCTGAATATGCTTTTCGTGCTGCTTTAACAGGACATCTTGTTTTAACAACGATTCATGCAAGTAGTGCGCAAGGAACGCTTGAGCGCTTAAAAGAAATGGGCATTTCAGATTTAGAAATAAATCAAACAGTGAAATCGGTTGTTTCATTAGAACTTATTTTACTTAAAGAAATTAATCAATTAAAAAGACGTGCAGCAATCGCCGAGATTATTACACCGACAAAAATGAATCATGCGACTTTTTTATCATTTAAAGCATTACGAAAGAGGGCTCAACTTTATGGATTCATATCCGAAGAAGAAAAGATTTATGAAAAGACGTGACAAATTATCTGATAAAAGACAAAATTATTTTTTAGAAAGACTTCACCGTTTCTTATCATATGGGTATCCATTATTAGAATCGCTCGAGAAAATGGAGTGGGATCCATATTTAAAACCGCTTGCTCAAAAATTTAGTACATTACTCAAGCAAGGTATCCCTTTAGATGAAACATTTTCTCAATTAAATTTCCATCAATCGATTGTGACCTATATGACGTTTATTAAAGTAAATCATGATCTTGTTAAAACGATAGAGAAATGTCAACAAATGTATGCATACCGAATTAATAACATTGCTAAAATTAAACAAACGATAAGATATCCACTCGTGTTATTTGTTTTCTTCTTTATTATCCTCATTTTAATAAAACAATTTGTTTTACCTTCATTTATTAATTTTTTCTTAATGGATAGTGACTCAGCAAAATCAGTTATTTATTCAATTATGATTATTGATGGTTTAAGTAATGTTTTTATTATCTCGACAATCGTACTTTTAATTGCTTGGCTTGTCTTTACACGGCTGCATAAAAAGTTAGATATTGAACAATTGATAAAAGTTTATCAAAAAATACCCTTTTATCGTCAGTTAATTAAACTGCAAATATCTTATTATTTTTCATTACAAATGAGTATGTTTTTAAAAACAGGTGTGTCGTTAAAAATAATACTAAATCATCTATCAGCACAAAAAGAAAATATGATTATTAATCATTATGCTAAGTTAATGACTAATCAACTAAAGAATGGTGAGAACTTAAGTCATTTAATTATACAAATGGTTTTTTTAGAAACAAATATCGCTCAAATTTTTGAATCAAATATTGATGCACAATTATTAGAAAGAGACTTAAGTATCTATAGTGAACAAATTAACGATCAAATTAAATTAAAAACAGATAATTTTATTTCAAAAATACAGCCCATTTTTTTTATTATGATCGCTTTATTTATTGTTTTTATCTATGCAACTTTAATGTGGCCAATGATTCAATTAATGCAAACAATATAATAGGAGGTAGTTGAATGTTTAAAAATGAAAAAGGATTTACGCTCATTGAAATGTTAGTCGTCTTATTAATTATTACGGTGTTAATTTTATTAATTGTTCCTAACTTAGGTGGCAAAACAGGTACGATGCATGATGAGGGGTGTGATGCATTAATTGTTACCGTTCAAGGACAAGCAGATATGTATGAATTAGATAATGGAAGTAAAATAGGCTCGATTGATGCACTCGCGAATGCTGATTATATTAATGACAATCAAAAAACATGTAAAAATGGTAGTAGCTTAACAATTTCAAATGGTAAAGTTTCAGCAAATTAATCAAGAGTCCGCTTTTTCATTAATAGAAGTCTTAGTTGTCCTCGCGATTAAAGTGATTATGCTGACGCTTATTGCACCAGTCATATATAGTCAAATAACTGATTCAAAGCTTGATTATTTTTTTGAAGAGTTAAAGTCTGATATTAACCTTGTCCAGTCAGAGAATTATTTAACAGATGACTTCTATGAATTAACTTTTTATCAAGAAAGTTATAAACTTGTTAAAAATTCAACACAACAGCTGATTAAAGAAAATAAGTATCCAGATAACGTTACTATCGAAACACGTGTGTTTAGTAGTATTGTTTATCAACATAATGGCACATTTAAAACGCCTGGTCGAGTTATTTTTTATCAGGGAAAAAAGAAATATGAATTAATATTTCCATTTGGTAAGGGTGGGTTTTATCTTGTCGTTTCATAAGGAAAAAGGTTTTTCATTGATTCAAACATTGATTTCTTTTTCAGTTGTAGTCCTTTTGGTCATGACCATTGTTCCAAGTATAATTTTGATTAAAAGAGAACAAGCCGTACTACAAACAAGACTATTTGCTGCTCATCAGATTCATAACGGTTTAGTAGAAGAATTAGCTTTAGATACTATGGATCCAAGAACAATGGAAACAGATTTAATAACATATACGATTGATTATCAAGGAAATCAGGTAGAGGTTTGTGGCCAGTGGATTAATCCAAAACAAGTTGAAGAAAAGAGGTGCTATTATGGTAAGAAATAAGCATCAAGAAGGAGGTTTTACATTAATTAGCACATTAATTGCTTTAACAATGGTCTTAATTTCTCTACCACTCCTTTATCATCTTTTATTTGAAGTAAAGTCACTAACGGAACTCGAGTTATCCCCTTATAAATTTATGATGTTTATTACTGATGACATTCACCGAGCAGATGTTATTTTAGCAAAAGATAATAAACTACATTTTTATTTGCCTTCAGGTGAAGTAGCAATTATCGAACAATATGATCAATTAATTCGAAGAAAAGTTGATAATCGCGGACATGAAATTTACCTTCGGGATATCGTTTTATTTGAAACAAATCACCTTGAAACGGGTGTTCAAGTGAAGATTGAATTAAAAGATGGTGAACAGTATGAGAAACTCTTTAAAGTTAATTAATAATGAGCGGGGTCATGTTCTTGTCTTTGTGCTTGTTTCTGCATCACTGATCTTTATCTTATTTACCGGTGCAGTAAAATTATCTCTTAATGCGATAAGAGAAGCAGAAATTGTACTTGACCAACTCGAAGTAGAGACACTTTTACAAATGAGTCAAGTAGATCTTTTAAAGTTAAGTGAAGAAAGAAATGAAGGATTAGATATTAATCATTATTATAAATACCCTCAAGGCGAAATAACTGTTCGATTAGATCATCAATTTGAGAATAAATATTTATTATTTAATTCAATTAGGTTAAACAATCAGTCAATTTATGAAACAGCATATGAGATAAAAATTAAATAATCATCTACTTATAAGCATTTTAATTCTAAATAGCTTATAATAAAAGTATAGTTTACTTTAGAAGAGGTGATGTGATTGAAAGCAAAAACACTCGAATTAACAAATGTATTAAGTGATCCAACGAGGTATACTATTTATGAGTATTTAATTAAAGCAAAAAATCCCGTTACTGTAAAAGAAGTTTCAGAAGAAATTGGAATCCATCCAAATGTTGCTCGGCTTCATTTAACTAAATTAACCGATGTTAAGCTTATTGAATCCTATATTAATCAAGAAAAAAGAAGCGGAAGACCAAGTAGGCTGTATGTGATTAGTAAAGAAGCAACAGAAATAAGTTTCCCTTACAGAGATTATAAGCTTCTTTCATCTATTGCTTTAGAAGCAATTGCTAAATTAGGTGATACAGGTCAGGCTGTCTTAGCTGAAGTTGGAGCAGATTATGGTAAAAAAATGATTGATCAGCTTAAAACATCATCAGATGAAAAAAATCTCTCTCCCCAAGAAAAGGTGCGATTACTATCTGAGACATCCGAAATTTTAGGACTTTATGCATCATTTGATTATGATGAAGAAAAACAAAATATATCATACACTATTCATAATTGTCCGTTTAAAGAATTACTAACAGATGATAATGAAGTCATTTGTCAATTACATCAAGAATTTTTAAAAGGAATGTTTCAAGCATTATTTACAGATATAAAATTTGATGAATTGGGTAATATGGTTGATGGCTGTCATGTTTGTAGTTATAAGGTTAAAGTTTTAGCTTGATAAACAAGTAATTAATTTACAATCAAGATAAGCTGGTCTATAATGTATATGTATTAGGTTATGTTTAAAGAAGGAGGGGAAATAAGCATGGATCGTATGTTTCGTGTTCTTGCCTTTTGGACAGGGATTTTCACAATTATGTTCTTTGTAGGCGATATGTTTAATACTGCACTATTATTTTTAGTTCAAACAGCTTTTTTCCTAACACTTAGTTATTTAAAGCTATCAGAAAGAATGTATATGTATTTATTTGGGGCTTATTTAACAGTGTTTATGGTAGGATTTACGTGGTATACTGAATTTATTTTAGTTCCTGGGTTCGGTCATTAAAAAAAAGATCTTAACAGAACAATCTGTTAAGATCTTTTTTTGGGGTAAATGACTTACTTGCTATCAACTTTCCCCGTCCACTTTTTAAATCCACCATCAAGCATATAAATCTTTTGATAGTTATTTTTATAAAGCAAGTGAGCTGCACGCTTTGAGCGGCCATTACCTTGCCCATATAAATAAACTGGTTTATCTTGTCTTAGTTCAATTAATCGTTGCTTCATTTGAGTAAGAGGAATGTTTCTTGCGCCTCTAATATAACCACGATCAAATTCTTGTGGTTCTCTAATGTCGATTAGTTGAGCTTTTCGATATCCTTTGATAAATTGATCTTGGCTTAAAATATTTAGATATTTTTTCTGTTGGAAATTTCTAAACAAATACATAACTCCAAAAATCAAAATGAAAATTAAGATAGAATATAGAAAAATCATCTTTATGCCTCCAAATAAATAAAATTAAACACGTACCTTTTTATTATAAATGGAATTAAACAATAACACAAAGATTATAAAAAATACGCTGAAAAATTGTTATAAGCGTCTTTATGTTGTCAAGTAAAAAGCCAAGATAAATTAATTTTAATAAGTCCCTTTACAATATATAGATGATATTGTATGATTTAAACACAAGATATAGATTTATGTTAAAAATATATTAATAATAGAGTTTTTGAAGGAGTGGCAATATGTCAACAATTAAGACAAACACAAACGAGATTAATATTGAACAATTGAACGAAGATATTAAATTATTTGATCAAGTGCATCCCATTACAAGCGATATGAAATTAACACACGATGGTGTGTCAAGATTAGTTATGCTTGACCGTTATGCATTTAAAGATACAGAAAAGAAAACATTAAAAAATGGAGATTTTGTTGTCTTAACAGTTAAAGCTGATCCACAATTTCCTGCTAGAGGTTATGGAATTATTCAGGATTTAAATATGGAAACAAAACAAGCTTATATTAAAGTAGATCCAGAATTTATGAATATTTTAGACAATGAACAAGAGATTGAAACAGGTATTATAAAAAGAAATATTGATGCTTTAGATAAGCCGCTTGAAATTTTTTATGAACAAATTGCTAAACGTAATGCGACAGGCTTATCTTCTGTTGAGGCAACTGAAGAAGAACAGACAAAATGGTTTGAAGAGTTTAATAATGAATTATCTAACCTAAACTTTATTCCAGCAGGCCGTGTTCTTTATGGTGCAGGTTCTGAAACAGACGTAACTTATTTTAACTGTTATGTGATGCCTTATATTGAAGATTCAAGAGAAGGTATTTCAGATCACCGTAAAGAAGTTATGGAAATTATGTCACGAGGTGGTGGTGTTGGTACTAATGGATCAACATTAAGACCACGTAATACACTCGCAAGAGGTGTTAATGGTAAATCATCAGGTTCGGTTTCTTGGTTAGATGATATCGCTAAATTAACTCACTTAGTTGAGCAAGGTGGATCTCGTCGAGGTGCACAAATGATTATGCTTGTTGATTCACATCCTGATATTATTGAATTTATTATTTCAAAAATGCAGAACCCAAGAATTTTGAGATATTTAATTGAAAATACTGAAGATGAGCAAATCAGGCAAATGGCTGAAGAAAAACTTGATTTCACACCGTTAACTGAAACAGAAAAAGATATGTACCAAAGTATACTTAACTATAAGCCGATTCCTGGGAATGGTGGTTTCACAGAAGAAGCGATGAAAGAAGCAGAATTAAAATTAAGAACAGGTGGAACATACAGTGTTCAAAACTCTGACTTCTTAACAGGAGCAAATATTTCTGTTGCGATTACAAAAGAATTTATGGAAGCAGTTGAAAATGATACAATGTATCAACTGAAATTCCCTGATGTGGAAAATTATAACGAAGAAGAAATGGCTGCTTACAATGAACAATGGCAAAAAATTGGTGATGTAAGACGCTGGGAAGAAATGGGTTATGGTGTTAAAGTTTATCGTGAAATTAGAGCAAAAGACTTATGGGATTTAATTAATGTTTGTGCGACATATTCAGCAGAACCTGGTATTTTCTTTATTGATAATGCGAATGACGCAACAAATGCTAAAGCATATGGTGATCAAGTAGTAGCAACGAACCCTTGTGGTGAGCAACCACTTGCACCTTATTCAGTATGTAATTTAGCTGCAGTTAACTTAGCTGAAATGGCTAATAAAGATGAAAAAACAATTAATTTTGAAAAAATTAAATCAACAGTTGCAACAGGTGTACGTATGCAAGACAACGTTATTGATGCAACACCTTATTTCTTAGAAGCAAATAAGAAACAAGCATTAGGGGAAAGACGTGTAGGTCTTGGTGTTATGGGATTACATGACTTACTTATTTATACTGAAACAAAATACGGTTCAGATGAAGGTAATAAGTTAGTTGATCAAATCTTTGAAACAATTGCAACAACGGCTTACCGTACATCAATTGAAATTGCAAAAGAAAAGGGAAGCTTTCCATTCTTAATTGGCAAAACAGAAGAAGAAACGCAAGAATTACGTCATAAATTTATTAACACAGGTTATATGAAGACTTTACCAGAAGATATACGCGAAGATATCTTAAAGTATGGTATTCGTAATTCGCACTTACTAACAGTTGCTCCAACAGGATCAACAGGTACAATGGTTGGTGTAAGTACAGGTCTGGAACCATACTTCTCATTTTCTTACTTTAGAAGTGGCCGTTTAGGTAAATTTATTGAAGTAAAAGCGAAAATTGTTCAGGAGTATTTAGATCGAAATCCTGACGCAGATGAGAATGACTTACCTGAGTGGTTCGTTTCTGCAATGGACTTAGAACCAGAAGCGCATGCTGATACACAGTGTGTCATTCAAAGATGGGTTGATAGTTCGATTTCTAAAACTGTAAATGCGCCACGTGGCTATTCTGTAGAACAAGTAGAAAGTGTTTACCAACGTCTATATAACGGTGGTGCAAAAGGTGGAACAGTATACGTGGATGGAAGTAGAGACTCACAAGTACTTACATTAAAAGCTGAACAAAATAACTTTGATGATAATGAAGAAGATAGTTATACAATTGAAACACAACCAAAAGTTGTTTTAATGGATACAATTCAAGAATTAGAAAAAACAAACGTCACAATAGGATCTGAATTAGGAGATCGTTGTCCAGTATGTAGAGAAGGTCATGTAGCCGAAATTGGTGGCTGTAACACATGTACAAGCTGTGGTGCACAACTTAAGTGTGGCGTATAAATAAGCAACAAACAAACCGTATGGAATTAATTCCATACGGTTTTTGTTTTTAAATCATATATTTTAAAATTATATAAATCAAAATCTTAATCTAGAAAAACTTTACTGCATGTAGTGGGTAATCAAAAATAAAAATTGTGAATGTAATTTTATTTATTATTAATTCATATTAACCATAAACGTTCTATTTCGTTAAAAAAACCGTTAACTATAATAAAAAATTAACGGTTTTAATATTTATTTATTCAATTTAGATTTTTACGCACTTTTTTTTTGATATTCATGTTTTTCTTCTATCTTCTTATTAACATAACGCTGGTATATGTTATTTGCAATGATACTTATGATAACAAGCGCAACACCAAAGATTTCAAATGATCCAATTTTGTGTCCTTGAATCATTCTAATAATGATTGTTGTTACTGGGGCAAAGTTAATAAATAAAATAGCGTTAATTGGAGTTAAAATTTGTACTGCTTTGTTCCAACCAAGTAAAGCAATGATACCTGGTAGAATAATCATAAATGCCATATGGTATTTAACGCTTAGTGATTCTTCAATTGTTGGCACTGGAATAAGTCCCATAAATGATCCAATCATTACAACAACAACAGCTGTTGCTGTACCATAAAGTGCACTTAATGTTGAGTATCTAAGCACTGACCATTTATTAAAGTGACTACCACCGATTGTATAAACAGCCCAACCTAACGCTGCAATAAATAAGATAAGGAGAGGGAATAATCTGTTATCACCGAATAAAAGACTTGCATCTCCATTTGTTACTACGAAGTATACTCCAATAAAAGCAACGACAATGGTTATGAACGTAAATAAACTTGGTTTATTTTTATAAGCGATCCACATTACAATAATCGAAATGATTGGTGCAGCACCTTCCATAATTGAAGCAATTAAAACCCCATCATCACCAATCATGTCTTGACCAACGAATATAAGTAAGTTATAAAATACAAAGCCCATAATACCAAACATCCAAAGAATTAATCCTTGACCATCTGTTTTAAATGCTTTTTTTCCTTCAAAAAATAACAGCATAATCATTAAAACTATCGTAACTGGAACATAACGATAAAGCGTAAAATAATAAGGACTGATATAATTAAATGCATCATCAGCTACCGGGAACATTGCACCGTATGAAGAACTAGCAAGAATAGCTAAAAAAGCACCTAATAAAATATTTTTTGGTTTCACTAATCATCATCTACTTTCTTCTTTTATGTTACTTACTATTAAACACTATAAGTTGTATCATGTAAAATGATTATAAATCATGTTTAATATCACTAATTATGATATCATATAAATTAGAGGTGATTTGATGAACTTAAGAGATTTAGAAATATTTGTTACTGTTGCTGAAGAAAAAAGTATTAGTAAAACTGCGGAAAAATTAAGTTATGTTCAATCAAATATAAGTTCACGAATTCAAAAATTAGAAAAAACATTATCAGTTAAATTATTCCATCGTAATAAAAATGGTATGATTTTAACAAGTGAAGGAAAAATTTTAATTGATTATGCAAATAAAATTTTATCAGTTTCACAAGAGATGAAAGAAGCGTTAAATGAAAGTGAAAACCCTCAAGGTAAACTTGATATAGCGACTGTAGAAACGGTCATAAAACTACCTTTAATTCTTTCAAAATATAATAAGAATTTTAAAGATGTTGATTTAACATTATCGACAGGCGTGACAACAGAATTAAGAAATAAAGTAATTAATTATGAACTCGATGGTGCTTTTGTAACAAAAAATATTAATACAAGTCATAAACATTTAAATGAAATTGAAGTGTTTAATGAAAGATTAGTATTAATTTCTGACCCTAAATTGGAAAAAATATCCGATATAATTCACTTGCCAATTCTTGGATTTAGTGATGGTTGTGGATACAGGTTAAAATTAAATGAATGGCTAAATCATGAAAGAATCAAACCATCTAAAGTAATGGAGTTAGGAACACTAGAAACAACATTAGGAAGTGTCATATCAGGTTTAGGTATTGCTTATGTTCCTTATTCTGCTGTTGAACATTATGAGGCGAGTGGCTTAATTAAATGTCATGACCTACCTAAAGAATTTAGTGAAATTAAAACAATCTTTATTTATCGTCGTGAAAATAAACAAAGTTTAGCGTTAAAGAAATTTATCGAAACAATCGAAAAAGCAAAACACGAAGCAATTTCACCATTTTATAGATTTAAAGGAGTGACGTTATAAATGAAATTAAGTATTTTAGATCAGGTGCCTGTACCAGCAGGAGTTAAAGTAAAAGATGCGTTTGAAGCATCTGTTCAATTAGCAAAGTCAGCAGAAAAATTAGGTTATAGTCGTTATTGGGTTGCTGAACATCACGATTTTATTGGTTTAGCTTGTCCAAATCCTGATACCTTATTAACTTTAGTAGGAACTCAAACTAACAAAATAAATTTAGGTGCAGGGGCTGTGTTATTACCGCACTATAGTCCATTTAAAATAGCAGAAACTTATAATTTGTTAAGTGTATTATTTCCAGAAAGAATTGATTTAGGCTTAGGAAGAGCACCAGGAGGATCAGCAGAAGTATCAATTGCTTTGTCCGGTAATTATTTAGAAAATGTTCGTGATTATCCTGAATCAATAAGAACGCTCAATCGTTTTATTAAGAATCAAACACATGATAATAGTTTGTATAATAAAATTAAAGCTGCGCCTTTGCCGAATAAACAACCTAATCTGTGGATGCTAGGTACAAGTGAAAAAAGTGCTGAATTGGCTGTTAGTGAAAAATTAAATTATGTGTTTGGTCATTTTATGAGTGATTTACAAGGTCCAGAAATAATTTCACGCTATAAAGAAACATTCAATCAAACATATAAGCAAACACCAAAAACCATGATTGCTGTTTCTGTCATTTGTGCAGAAACAACTAAAGAAGCTAAAAAAATTGCTAGATCAACCGCTTTGTGGACATCATTTAATGAAAAACCAGTTTATTCACAAATTCCTTCATATGAAGAAGCTGAGCGATTTAAAGGAACGCAAGAACAAGAAGCAAAAATAAAAAAAACAATGAGTAAGATGATTGTTGGGAATCCTCAATCAGTCATTCAACAATTAAATGAATTGTGTGAACTATATCAAACAGATGAACTTATGTTAGTAACTAATACGTATGAATATGCAGATCGCATAAAATCTTTTAAACTCATTGCAAAAGAAGGGCAACTTATTTAACTTCTAGAAACTCAGTAGTAACAATACTTGAGAAACTTTATTTTTTGATATATATTATAGAGGGCAACATTTTTGCTCTATAAACAATTGAAAAGAGGAGATTTTATGCCAGTACCAACTCCGAGTATGGAAGATTATATCGAACGTATATATGATCTTATTGAAAATAAAGGTTATGCACGTGTTTCAGATTTAGCTGAGCAATTAGAAGTGCATCCATCATCAGTAACAAAAATGGTGCAAAAATTAGACCGAGATGGTTATTTAGATTATGAAAAATATAGAGGATTTGTCTTAACAGAAAAAGGTAAAAAGATAGGAAAGAAATTAGTCAAACGTCATGATTTATTAGAAGAATTTTTAGAAATCATAGGTGTTGATGAAGAGAATATATATGATGATGTTGAAGGAATAGAACATCACCTAAGTTGGAATTCGATTGATAGGATGACTGATTTAATTGAATACTTTAAAGAAGATCCGACAAGAGTTGAAGACTTGAAAAAAGTACATGAAGCAAGTGAAAATCCTCCTAAATAAAAAGATTCGAACAATTTATTTGTTCGAATCTTTTTTTTGCCCTTTAATAACTTTTAAATGGCTTTTCCTTCTCCGTTTTTTTCTTTGAGAAGATTTATTTGTCTCTGTTTTTTTCTTTTTAATATTTTTAGGAGAAACAGGTTTTCCATATTTCTTTTGGGATTGTTTAACTGCTTCTTTATATTTTTTTGATTCTGGATCATTTAATCCTTGTCTGTTATCTAATACAGATCTCATAATAATAAAGACAATAAATGCTACACCTAACAAGATCAAAATACTTGTTATGAATTGTCCAGGATTTTTAATCAATTGAGTCGCTAACCCCACTATTATTAATCCTAAAAAGAAATATAACAGTAATGAACTAGTCTTGCGCATTAATTATACTTCCTTTCTTTGCACATCATCTAAGATTGTGTTGTCATAGTTTGCAATAACACCATCATTTTAATGTTTTTTAATGAGTGATTATATACAAGCATATGAATTTTTAATTATATTAACAATTCACCTTGAAGCGGATTCGTTGCATTAAACATCCTACTTTCAACAATTACTTGTTCACTAGAGTTGTTTTACTCTTTTCAAAACGATATTAACTCCTACTAATCATTTTACTAAAAATAACCTAAAATAACTAGTTTAATACCTAAATGATTAAAATTTATTATCAGAAAATGAAAAAATATGATAAACTTAGAGGGAGAGTTAGAATGAGGGGTGAAATATATTAGATGACTAAATTAAATAAAGTGAGAGATGCTTTAAATAAAGATAACTTAGATGCTATTTTAATCACCAATCCATATAATAGGCGTTACTTATCTGATTTCACAGGAACTAGTGGCTATTTGCTTGTTACCTTAGATAAAGCTATATTAATAACTGATTTCAGATATATTGAACAAGCAACAAATCAAACATCTGATTTTGAAGTTGTAGAGCATATTGGACCGATATTAGCAGAGGTTAAAAATCAGTTACATACATATCAAGTAAAACGATTAGCTTTTGAAGAAAATGACGTAACTTTTAAAGAGTATACAGACTTTACTCATGAATTTACTAATGTAAAATTAATTCCAACGCATAATATTGTTGAAAATATTAGAATTATTAAAACACCTGAAGAATTGGCTGTTATGCAAGTAGCTGCTGATATTGCTGATCATGCATTTACTGAAATATTAAATTATATCAAACCGGGTGTTAAAGAAATAGATGTAGCAAATGAACTTGAACGATTAATGCGTGCTGAAGGTGCAACGTCATCAAGCTTTGATATTATTGTTGCCTCTGGATATCGGGGAGCATTACCACATGGTGTTGCTTCAGAAAAAGTAATCAAATCAGGTGAGCTAGTCACGATGGACTTTGGAGCGCTTTATCAAGGATATTGTTCTGATATTACAAGGACAATTGCTGTAGGTGAAATAAGTGATGAATTAACTGAGATTTATGATACGGTTCTACAAGCTCAGTTACTAGGTGTTTCAGGAATTAAAGCAGGAATGTCTGGAAAAGAAGCAGATGCTTTAACACGTGATTATATTACTGAAAAAGGTTATGGTGAATATTTTGGCCATTCAACAGGTCATGGGCTTGGCTTAGAAGTGCATGAAAATCCGAGATTAGCTTCATCTGCAGAGACAATTTTAGAGGAAAATATGGTTGTTACTGTAGAACCGGGTATTTATGTGCCTGATGTGGGTGGTTGTCGTATTGAAGATGATATTGTTGTTACAAAAGAAGGTAATAAACGTCTCACTCATTCAGATAAAGAATTAATTATTTTATAAAGGAGATGCGATAAATGATATCTGTTAACGATTTTAGAACAGGAACAACTGTAGAGTACGATAATGATATTTGGCAAGTAATTGAATTTCAACATGTTAAACCAGGAAAAGGTGCTGCATTTGTTCGAACTAAATTACGTAATTTAAGAAACCAGAACATTCAAGAAAAAACATTTCGTGCCGGTGAACGTTTAAAGCGAGCACACATTGAACACAATAAAATGCAATATTTATATGCTGCTGGAACAACACATACATTCATGGATATTAATAACTACAATCAACTAGAAATTCAAACTGAACGAATTGAAAATGAATTAAAATTTATTAAAGAAAATATGGAAGTTGACATTAATATGTTTGAAGGCGAAGTATTGGGTGTTAATTTACCTAAAAACGTTGAATTAGAAGTTGTTGAAACCGAGCCTGGCCTAAAAGGAGACACTGTAAGTGGTGGATCAAAGGCTGCGACATTAGAAACTGGTTTAGTCGTTCAAGTCCCACTATTTATTAACCAAGGTGATAAATTAATCATTAGTACAGATGATGGTAGTTATATTTCCCGTTCTAATGCTTAAATTTAAAAATCAAATAACCGCTTAACGATTTTAATACCAGTTAAACTACATTTTATAACTTTATAGTATCAGAATATTACAAATTAGAAAAGATTCCGACAAATTCATAAAACTGTGTTAATATAAAGGTAGAGTATTATATATATATAAAAGGGGAGTTTAATATGTTTAAAGTTCAAGAAATGCGTGAATTAATTCGTTTAATCGATAAGTCTACTATTAATGAATTTTCTTATGAGAAAGATGATTCGAAAATTAAAATTAAAAAAACTGCAACTGGTACTACTCAAGTAGAAGCACCTGTTGTTGAAGCTGCAGCTCCAGTAACACCAACACCAGCTCCTGCACCAGCAGCTCAAGCGCCAACACCAGCTGCAAAAGAAGAAGCACCAGCAGCAGAAACAACAGAAGCATCAGAAGATTTAGAAGAAATTCTTTCTCCAATGGTTGGAACATTTTATCAAAAACCATCACCTGAAAGTGACCCTTATGTTGCTATTGGTGATAAAATTGGCGAAGACACAATTGTATGTATTGTAGAAGCTATGAAATTATTTAATGAAATTGAGGCTGAATTAAACGGGGAAATTGTAGAAATTCTTGTAAATGATGGCGAATTAGTAGAATACGGTCAACCATTATTTAAAGTAAAAACGAAGTAAGGGGCGATTCAATTGATTAAAAAAATATTAATCGCTAACCGAGGAGAAATTGCAGTTCGAATTATTAGAGCTTGTAAAGAACTCGATATTCAAACGGTAGCAGTATATTCAGAAGCAGATAAGGAATCTTTGCATGTTCAATTAGCAGATGAAGCTTATTGTATTGGTCCAGCTGCAGGAACTGACAGTTATTTAAATATTACAAACGTTATTTCTGTTGCTTCAGCAACAGGGTCAGATGCGATTCATCCAGGTTATGGATTTTTAGCTGAAAATGCTGACTTTGCAGAAGTATGTGAAGAATGTGGGATTAAATTTATTGGTCCTTCAGCTGATTCCATTAATAGAATGGGAATTAAAGACGTTGCTCGTAAAACAATGGCAAAAGCAGGCGTTCCAATCGTACCTGGTTCTGATGGTGTGTTAAAAGACGAAGCCGATGCAATCAAGGTAGCTGAAGAAATTGGTTATCCAGTAATTATTAAAGCTACTGCTGGTGGAGGTGGACGTGGTATTCGTGTTGCTCGTGATGAAGAATCATTAAAGTCAGGCATGAAAATCACTCAAAAAGAAGCCGAAACAGCATTTGGTAACCCAGGTGTTTATTTAGAAAAGTTCATTGAAGATTTCCGTCACGTTGAAATTCAAGTCCTTGCTGATGAGCATGGAAATGTTATTCACTTAGGTGAGCGTGATTGTTCAATTCAAAGACGTCTACAAAAATTAGTTGAGGAGACTCCATCTCCAGCTATTACACCTGAAATTAGAAAAGAAATGGGAGAAGCTTCAGTTAAAGCTGCTAAAGCAGTTGATTACAGAGGAGCAGGTACGATTGAATATATCTTTGATCGTGTTGACCAGAAGTTTTATTTCATGGAAATGAATACGCGTATTCAAGTAGAACATACTGTAACTGAAATGGTAACTGGAATTGACTTGATTAAAGAACAAATTCGCGTTGCCAATGGCGAAGAACTAGCCTATAAACAAGAAGATATTCAACTAACGGGTTGGTCAATTGAGTGTAGAATTAACGCTGAAAACCCATATAAAGACTTTATGCCTTCACCAGGTAAGGTAGACATGTATTTAGCACCAGGTGGATTTGGTGTGCGTGTGGATTCAGCTGTTTATCCAGGATATACAATCTCGCCATTCTATGATTCAATGGTTGCTAAACTTATTTCTTATGCGCCAACAAGAGAAGAAGCTATTAAACGCATGAAACGTGCGCTTGATGAGTTTGTCGTTGAAGGTATACATACAACAATTCCATTCCATTCACAAATAATGGATAATGAAGTATTTAAAGCAGGAGATTTTAACACAAACTTCTTAGAAGATAATCCAATTATCGAGATTGAGAAAAAATAAAAAGTTGATTTAAAGAAGTCAAAAGGGTTATTCCTTTTGACTTTTTCTTGTTGTATTTTCTAGCTAAATATGGTTAAATCTGATAGTATTTGAAAGAGATTATAATACAAGGAGTTAATGCAATGAAACGTCATGAAGCAAGAGAGAAAGCTTTTCAAACCTTATTTCAATTAGATATAAATGAGATAGAAATCGATATAAAAAATGATGATCCATATTTAGAAACTGTCATTCGTGGCGTAATAGAAAATGTAGAAGCAATTGATTTACTCATAAGTACTCATTTAGAGAATTGGGCATTAGAGCGATTGCCTTATGCTGAGAGAACAATCTTAAGAATTGCAACTTATGAAATTAAATATTTAGATGATATTCCAGTTAATGTTTCCATAAATGAAGCAATCGAACTTGCTCATAAATATGGCGATGAAAAATCTGGGCAATTTATTAATGGTGTTTTATCTAAAATAATCTAATTAGGGGAGTAATACATATGTCAGCAGAAGTGATTAATGGCAAAGATTTAGCGCAAGAAATTCGTGATGAATTAAAAATTGAAATAACTGAATTAAAAAAACAAAATATAACACCACACTTAACAGTAATTATCGTAGGTGATGATCCTGCTTCTCATTCTTATGTTAAAGGAAAAAAGAAAGCATCAGCAGAAGTTGGAATGAGCTCAGAAATAATTGAATTACCTAAAGAAACAACTGAAAAAACATTACTAGAAAAAATTGAAGAGTTAAATAATGATTCAAGTGTTCATGGGATTCTTGTACAATTACCTTTACCTGAGCAAATTAATGAACAACATGTAATTGAAACAATTAATCCTGCAAAGGATGTTGATGGATTCCATCCTATTAGTGTTGGTAAAATGATGTTAGGAGAAAATACTTTTTTACCATGTACACCTTTTGGAATTATTACAATGTTAAAGTCGCGTAATATTGAAATAGCTGGTAAACATGCCGTCGTACTTGGTAGAAGTAATATTGTTGGTAAACCAGTTGGTCAATTATTATTAAATGAAAGTGCCACTGTAACATATTGTCATTCTAAAACAAAAGATTTAAAAAAATATACAACAGATGCAGATATTTTAATTGTCGCAATTGGTAAAGAACATGTTATTAATGCAGACGATATTAAAGAAGGTGCGGTTGTTATTGATGTTGGTGTGAATCGAACTGACGCAGGAACATTAACAGGTGATGTTGATTTTGAATCAGCAAAAGAAAAAGCATCATATATTACACCTGTTCCTAAAGGTGTTGGCCCGATGACAATAACAATGTTACTTAAAAATACTGTAAAAGCAGCGAAGCAAATTGGAAAATAGATATCTTTCAGTTTCAGCATTAACTAAATACATTAAACAAAAAATAGAAAGAGATCCTCATCTACAAACTGTTTATTTAAAAGGTGAGATTTCTAATTTTAGTCATCATAGTCGAGGTCATATGTATTTAACGATTAAAGATAATCAAGCGCAAATTAGAGCGGTGATGTTTGCAGGAAATAATCGTAACTTAAAATTTGTACCAGAGAACGGTATGGAAGTCTTAATAAAAGGAAATTTAGGTGTCTATGAACCACACGGCCAGTATCAACTCTATATTAGAGAAATGCAACCTGATGGGATTGGAGCACTGTATTTAGCATTTGAACAATTAAAAGAAAAATTAAGAGAAAAAGGTTATTTTAATGTAGACTTAAAAAAAGACATTCCAAAATATCCAAATCATATTGCTATTATTACTTCACCAACAGGTGCAGCGGTTAGAGATATTTTAACCACTCTGAAAAGACGCTATCCAATTGCTAAAACAACAATTATTCCAACCTTGGTTCAAGGTGAATTAGCAATTGATTCTATCGTAAACTCAATTAATTTAGCTAATAAAATAAACGAATATGATTGTATCATTCTCAGTCGAGGTGGTGGATCGATTGAAGATTTATGGGCATTTAATGATATTAAAGTTGCTGAAGCGATATATCGTTCGAAGATACCGATTATTACAGGTATTGGACATGAAACTGATGTTACAATTAGTGATTATATATCCGACTTAAGAGCACCAACACCGACAGGTGCAGCTGAACTTGCTGTACCATCTTTAATTGAACTAATGACAAATAATCAACAATATCAAGAACGATTATTCAGATCAATTACGCAATTGTTTAAAATAAAGCAAAATAAATTAAATGAATTACAAACGTCGTATGTATTTAAAAATCCATTACAATTTGTTTTAACAAAAGAACAGTATTTAGATCAAACAACAGACAAATTAAAACATAATTACCAACGTGTTTTATCAAATAAACAAACACAATTTTCAACATTAAAACAGCAGCTATATTATCAGCATCCTGAAAGAAAATTAAGTGAAGCAAAACATAAACTAAACCGATTAAAAGAATTAAACAAACATAATTTTGAACGCATATTTACTTATAATGAAAATAAATTCACTTCATCGCTTGATAAATTAATTTTATTAAACCCACTAGCAACTATGAAAAGGGGTTTTTCTTTAATTTATAAAGAAAATGAGACACAACTTGTTAAATCAATTAATGATGTAGAAAAAAATGATAAAGTTGATGTCCAATTAAATGACGGAAAATTATTATGCGAAGTGATTGATAAGAGGAGCGAAGAAATTGGCTAATAAAGAACTAACATTTGAAGAAGCTTTAGAACAATTAGATGACATTGTAAAAAAACTAGAAGAGCCCAATGTTCCAATCGAAAAAGCAATTAAATATTATGAAAAAGGTATGGAACTTTCAAAAATATGCGATAAAGTGCTATCAAATGCTGAAAAACAAATGACTCAAATCTTAGATGAAAATAATCAACCAACATTGTTTGACATACAGGAGGACTAATCGATGGTCGAAAATTTAGAGGATTATCTACTTAAAAAGAAATTAATTATTGAAGAAAGCTTAAATGATTATATTGAAAAGATAAATGCTCCTAAACAATTAAAAGACTCAATGCATTATTCATTAATGGCAGGAGGTAAAAGATTAAGGCCTGTTTTACTCATGTTAAGTTATGAAGCTTATCAAACAATGAATGATAAAGTTATATCATCTGCAGCAGCGCTTGAAATGATTCATACATATTCATTGATTCACGATGATTTACCTGCAATGGATGATGATGATATTAGACGCGGAAAGCCTACAAATCATAAAATGTTTGATGAAGCGACAGCAATTTTAGCAGGTGATGCTTTACTGACATATAGTTTTGAAGTTGTCGCGAACGACTCACTATTAACAGACGCAGAAAAAGTAAGATCAATTCAATTATTAGCAAAAAGTAGTGGTCCATCTGGTATGGTAGGTGGCCAAATATATGATATGCAAGCTGAAAAACAAAAAGTTGATATAAAAGCACTAGAGCGTGTGCATGAATTTAAAACGGGTGAATTAATTAAATATGCTATTTTAATCGGAGCGTCACTAGCTAAGGCTCCAGAAAAAGATTTGAAACACCTAGAGCGTTTTGCTTATTACTTAGGACTTATTTTTCAAATTCAAGATGATATTTTAGATGTAACTGGTGATGAAACAAAATTAGGAAAACCTGTAGGAAGTGATGAAACGAATGAAAAAAGTACGTTTCCTAACTTATTAGGTCTAACAGGAGCGATTAAGCAAAAAGAAAATTATATGAAAAATGCAGAAATTGAACTTGCTAAAACAAGTGCTAATAAAAACATGTTACTTGAATTAATCACCTATTTTGGTGAAAGAGACCATTAAATCTATTCGTATTTTTCTAAGAATATGATATAATTGATATAATAATGAAATGGTGCAGTATTCTAGTCAAGCCTTTATTCCTGAAGGCAGGCCTAAAAATCTGCCAAAGGGCATATCGATGAAGTTCCTTGTGTTTGCCTGAGGCGCCCAGCCTTGGGCTTATGCTGGGAGTTAAGATCATTGGGCGATCCGCAATGGCATGTGGGCGTTGACCCAGTGA
>DATGUU010000107.1:0-5896 GCA_035301085.1 Pseudogracilibacillus sp.
TAGACCTGATAATACCTGCTTTAAAAAGTCTACAAAAGTTACAACTAATTCTCCCAATGGTATTTTGGGAAATAGTCTTTCTAACATATCCATTTTATTCTTTCACCTCAACTTTTATTATCGTGAGTTTGTGAGATTAACCTTAAACTAAATCTTTACTACTTTTAAAATTATTTTAGTTAATTTTTCATTAAAATTATTCAATTAAAATTTAAAAATTAAATTAAGCGCACAAACAATCTCACCTAAATAATATACATGTTATTACATACACATTACAAATCTTGTATAAGACTAATTTCGTATGTATTTTTCATTTAAACTATTTAGAACTCGTTTTATGAGGTGACAACGATGTTTTTCGTAATATAACGTTTGAATACTATTAATTACTTGATATTTTATTAACCGATTTTTTTAAATCGACTTTTAAAATAACTTTGTTAATAAAAGATCATTATTATAATTTATTGTTTATAATTACAAACAATAAGAAGTTTCAGTTTTAACTGAAACTTCTTATTGTATTATCATATTAATTAAAATTGTTCTGCTTCAGTTGATCCTTCTAGGGCAACTGTAGACGATTCATCTTCTGCAATTACTTGAGCAACTTCATCAAAGTAACCTGTACCAACTTCACGCTGGTGACGAGTTGCAGTATAACCCTTGCTCTCAGCAGCAAATTCTTTTCCTTGAACTAGACGAGAATATGCTCCCATACCTTTATCTTTATATTGTTCAGCAAGTTCAAACATGCTGTAATTTAATGTGTGGAAACCAGCCAGTGTTACGAACTGATACTTATAACCCATCTTAGCAATTTCTTTCTGGAAGTTATCCATATCTTCTTCAGACATATGCTTTTCCCAGTTAAATGATGGCGAACAGTTATAAGCTAATAATTGATCTGGATATTCTGCATGAATCGCTTCAGCAAAACGACGTGCTTCATCTAAATCTGGTTCAGCTGTTTCACACCAGATTAAATCTGCATACGGTGCATACGAAAGTCCACGTGCAATTGCTTGGTCAAGACCAGCTTTTGTACGGTAGAATCCTTCTACAGTACGCTCACCTGTAATAAATTCTGCATCTGTTTCATCAACATCACTTGTTATTAAGTCAGCTGCGTTTGCATCCGTACGCGCCATAATAACAGTAGGTGTACCCATTACGTCAGCTGCAAAACGAGCTGCAACTAAGTTTTTAATAGCTACTTGAGTTGGTAATAATACTTTACCACCTAAGTGACCACACTTTTTCTCTGAAGCTAGTTGGTCTTCAAAATGAACACCTGAAGCACCTGCTTCGATCATTGATTTCATTAATTCAAATACGTTTAAGTGACCACCGAACCCTGCTTCAGCGTCTGCTACAATTGGTGCAAAATAGTCGATATCATTTTTACCTTCTGAGTATTCAACTTGGTCTGCACGTTGTAAAGCATTATTAATTCGACGAACAACTTGTGGCACACTGTTTACTGGATACAAACTTTGGTCTGGATACATTTCTCCTGCCATATTTGCATCTGCTGCAACTTGCCAACCACTTAAGTAAATAGCTTTTAATCCTGCTTTAACTTGTTGTACTGCCTGATTTCCTGTTAGAGCACCGAGTGAGTTTACATAATTTTCTTCATTTACTAATTCCCAAAGTTTTTTTGAACCCATATTAGCAAATGTATATTCTATGTCAATTGAACCTCTTAAACGAATAACGTCTTCTGCTGAATATGGACGTTTAATCCCTTTCCATCTCGGATTTGTATCCCAATCTTTTTGTAGTTCTTTTGCTCTTTCTTTAAACATTTATAAATTCCTCCTATTATATGATTCCTGTTTTATTTATTAAGTTAATAAATTACTGTGATATATAACAATGGCTAGACTTTTAATCTTCTTTTTTTGACAAACAATAATCACATACAAGTGTGTAACTTCTAGCTGACACATGTGAGCCACACTCTGGACAAGTTACATTTTCTCTACTTAAATTCATGTTTGGCACCTCCACTTTTATATATCAAGTTAAGACTTTTTTAACCTGTTCTAATACAGTATAATACATTATCTGAAAATTGCAAGTGTTTATATAATTTAATTTATTTGTTTTAAAATGATTTTATTAATCGTCTTTTTTCGACAAACAATAATCACATACAAGTGTATAACTTCTAGCTGAGACGTGTGAACCACACTCTGGACAAGTTACCTCTTCTTTTATCATCTCCATGTTTGACACCTCCGTTTATATATAACAGATGATTGTTTGTCTATCTGTTATATTACAGTATAGTATAATGTCAGAAAATTGCAAGTCTTTTTTTAATTTTTTTTAATTTATCTTTATTCTGAATAGTTTGGTATAATTATAATTAGTTTCTACTATATACACTGTGAGGTTTTAGTTATGAAATTTTTTGATTTTTTAGGTGTTCGAGTTATAAAGACAGGTGTCGCAATTTTTTTTACTGCACTTATATGTCAATTATTAGGCTGGCCACCAGTTTTTGCTGTTATTACAGCTATTGTTACATTAGAACCTACTGTATCTGACTCGATTAAAAAAGGGCTTATACGCTTTCCCGCTTCTGCAATCGGATCTGCTTATGCAGTACTTTTCATTGCCCTTTTTGGTAATTCACCTATTACTTACACTCTTGCTGCTGTATTTACGATTGTTACAAGTTATAAATTTAAATTACATGCAGGTTTACTTGTTGCAACAATAACAGCAGTCGCTATGATTGAAGTTGTGTATGATAATTATTTTTTATCATTTTTAGTTCGTCTCGGAACAACGTCAATTGGATTAATTGTTTCTACTATCGTAAACATGTTTATCTTACCGCCAAATTACATTAAAGAAATTAATGATAATATAAATAAATTGTATAGAAGTATTGGTCGTGCAATTTTAACTATCATTAATTTTGAAAAAAGTTCTTCTAAAAAAGTTAATAGATTACTTAATGTTTTAAGTAAACAGACAAAAAAGACAGAAGAATTGATTCGATTTCAAAAAGATGAAACAAATTTCCATCCTTTAGCTGGTAGTAAAAAAGAAGATTTTTTCATTGCACGTAATCAAATCGATAACTTGAAATTAATGGTTTATCACTTAACTAATTTAAAAAATATTTCTATCGAGAATGTTCAATTAACTACAGAAGAAAAATTATTCATTGAAGATGCGGTCGAATCTTTAGCTGAACATATGGTTTATAATACAGACGTTGATTTAACAGTTCATGAAGTAACGATCAAACGATTAATGCAAACATTTTGGTTAAATAATAATGTTGTTACAGATGAAATAAGCGATAGTCATTTACCTAGTGAACTGATATTATTATATGAAATATCAGCACTTATTCAACTTGCTTATGAATATGATCTAGTAGAACACATTATATTTCCAAAAGAAAAAACTACTGAAAATTAAAATCCATAATTTTCAGTAGTTTTTTTAAATTATTTCACATTTTGTTTTTTCTTAGCTTCAATTCGACGACGATGTAGAATTGGCTCTGTATAACCATTTGGTTGTAAATGACCTTCAAATACTAATTCGCGCGCAGCTTGAAAAGCAATTGAGTAATCAAAATCAGGTGACATTTTAATATATGTTTCATCGCCTTCATTTTGTTCATCAACTATAACAGCCATTCTTTGTAATGTTTCTTCTACTTGATCAACTGTACATATCTCGTGATGCAGCCAATTAGCCATCATTTGACTCGTAATTCTAAGTGTCGCACGGTCTTCCATTAAACCAACATCTTGAATATCAGGTACTTTAGATGTCCCAACGCCCTGTTCTACCCAGCGAACAACATAACCTAACATTGTTTGAGCGTTATTATCTAACTCGTCTTGAATTTCATCTTCTGTCCATATTGGATTTGGTTCAATTGGAATTTCTAAAATATCATCTTCATAATCTACATTCATGCTATTTTTTAGAATCTCATCTTGTACTTTTCTGAAATCTATTTGATGGTAATGAATAGCGTGAAGAGTTCCTGCAGTCGGTGAAGGTACCCAAGCTGTATTAGCCCCTGCTTTTACATGACCTACTTTTTGCTCAACCATCGCAGCCATCTTGTCAGGCATTGCCCACATCCCTTTTCCTATTTGAGCATTTCCTTGGAAACCTGTTTCAAGTCCAGTTTGAACATTATTTTTTTCATATGAATTTAACCATGTAGCATTTTTCATATCACCTTTACGAACCATTGGTCCTACATTCATTGATGTATGAATTTCATCACCTGTACGGTCTAAGAAACCTGTATTAATAAAAATTGCACGTTCCTTAACTTCATTAATACAATTTTTTAAATTAAGACTTGTACGGCGCTCTTCATCCATGACACCAACTTTAAGTGTATTTCTTTCTAAATCTAACATATCTTCTACACGGGCGAATAAATCATTCGTAAATTTAACTTCTTTTGAGCCATGCATTTTTGGTTTAACAATATAAATTGAACCTTTTTTGGAATTTATATACTTACCTTTACCTAGTAAATTATGTTTAGCCATTAAACTTGTAAATACTGCATCTAAAATTCCTTCATAAGCTTCTGTTCCATCTTCATTTAAAACTGAATCATTACGTAATAAATGACCAACATTTCTAATTAACATAAGCACACGACCAGGCAAAGTAATTTCGCCACCACCAGGTGCTGTATAAATTCTATCTTCATTAAATTTACGTTCAAATGTGCGACTACCTTTATTAACTTTAGTCGTTAATTCACCACGTATTAAACCTAACCAATTTTTATAGACGCCCAATTTATCTTCTGCGTCTACTGCACTTACTGCATCTTCACAGTCCATAATACTCGTAATTGCAGATTCCATTACGATATCTTTAATGCCAGCATCATCAGTTTTTCCAACTTGACTCGTTGGATCGATTTGTATGTCGATATGGAGACCATTATTTTCTAATAGTATAGACGAAGGTGTTTCGTCGTGACCTTGATATCCCTTAAATTGTTGTTTGTTTTTTAAACCTACAGTTTCACCTGAATTTAAACTTACTTGTAATTCATTATTTACTACACTGTAATGCTTTGCTTGTGAATGAGTTCCAGTTTCTAGTGGAGTGGATTCGTCTAAAAACTCGCGACCTTGCTCAATAACTATTGAACCACGTTTTTCATTATAAGAAGAACCTTTTTCTTGGCCGTTTTCTTCACTAATTATATCTGATCCATATAACGCATCATATAGCGATCCCCATCTAGCATTTGCAGCGTTAATTGCATAACGTGCATTATTAATTGGTACGACTAGTTGCGGTCCACCTGTCGTTGCGATTTCATCATCTACATTTGTAACATTAATATTAAAGTCTTCCACTTCTTCTTCTAAATATCCGATCTCTTTTAAAAAAGCTTTATATGTAGCAGGGTCAAAGTTTTCATTTTCTTTATGCCATGTATCAATTTTATCTTGGATATTTTGACGTTCTTTAAGCAATTCTTCATTTCTTGGCGTGAAATCGCTTACTATTTGTTGAAAATCATTCCAAAACTTATCTTGTTTTAATTCTGCATCTTCCAACGCTTCTTCGTTAACAAAATCATATAAATTTTTTGCTACCTGAATTTTACCTAGATTAATATATTCTGACATAATAAATCCTCCTATTACATATTAAAATTAATTTAAATCTATTGTATAACAGCATTACTTTTAAAGCAAATGTTTTTTAAATCCTTTATTAAAGGGTTAAATGCTGTTATAGCATAAGTTTTTTGCATAAAAAATAGTAATTCACGATTTTTTCATCGTCAGAATTACTATTTTAACTCGGTGATTTTATGAATTTAGATAAATATTACAAATGCTATAATTAAAGCTAAAATAAT
>DATGUU010000108.1:0-3163 GCA_035301085.1 Pseudogracilibacillus sp.
CTCAGATATTAAGAGTCTCATTAAATATGGTACAAATGGTAAACCTGATATCGAAACACTTTCATTAAAAGGTCGAGATTATCAGCCTTCTGGAACATATTATTGGCAACTTGAAGAAGAAGGTCTTGTAGATATTAAACACAAGCTACAAAAACATCTAGATTTACCATTAAAAAACAATGACACACAAATCGAAACGTATCGGGAAAATCCTGAGGTTCCACAAGAAAATGAAGAGCAAGATCCGAATGCTGGGGAACAGGAACAGAATCAACAACAAGATCCTAACCAACAAGACCCTAATCAACAAGAAAATAATCAGTATCAAGAGCAACAAAATCCAAACCAACAACAGCAAGATCCTAATCAACAGCAACAATATAATCAATAACGAATTTAAAAAATCATTTCTTCTATCAATTTAGATAGAAGAAATGATTTTTTATAAAAGAACTTTTTTCCAATTCTTTAAATAATGAATCTCATCAAATTTTTCATCTAACTTTATCTCACCAGTTAATGGAGTATCGATCATATCCTTCATTCCTTGTGCGAGCCTTTTAATATCATTTTTTTCGACAATTTTACCAGTTTGATTTTCAACGATAATATCTTTTGGACCATATTTAAAATCATAAGATAAAACTGGACATCCTTCATTAATGCTTTCTAAAATAATTAAACCAAAACCTTCATATTGACTCGTAACAATAGAGAATGCAGCATTTTGGAATGCCTTTTTTGGATTATCTGTAAAACCTTTAAGAGTCACTCTTTCTTGTAATCCTCGTTCTTTAATTAAATTATTTAATGTTTCAAATTCTGCTCCATCTCCATAAATAGAAAAATTCCATTCAGGATAATGATTGGCTATTAATTCAAAAGCTTTTATACCATGATCAATTTGCTTTTCAGCTACAAGACGACCAACAAACGCAATTTCCTTCTTTCGGTTTTTAAAGTTATTTTTTTCAGTTTGTTGTTTCATCGCAATACTATGAGGTATGATAGTCATCTTATTGGGCTGAATTCCATAATTTAATAAGTCTTCATGTTGCTCTTCAGTTAGTACCACCAAATCATCTACTTTCTCTTGATGATTTAATAAATATTTATAAGAGTTCCTTATAGTTCCATCCATTAAATGCGAACTATGTAAAATACAAATCTTTCTTGTACTTACTTTACATTCTAGTAAAGGTTTATCAAATAAACGTGCATCACAAAATGTATTTGAGTTATCTGTTAAAATAAGATTTAATGCATATTTTAAAAATTTCTTTTCTGTTTGAAATTCTTTAATGCCGTCTTTCTGAAACAAAAGAATTTTTGAAGGATTAGAGTTTCCACCTTTAAACCACTTTTCTAAATATACTTTCCCTTTATCATCATAATAAAGTTGCGTACTTATTTGAAGTGTCCCTGTTTTATAAATAGTCTTCCTAGTTAGATATCCAAAATCATTATATTCTAACCTTTCTTTTCTTTTTCTATTGTATAAATCCATTATATCCTCAAATATTAAGGCTCCACTTTCCGAATCAAATTTTCGATACTTTACATATTCTCCATTCTTAAAATAACGATAAATTTCTCCTTCTTCAACCTCTTGAATATCATAACTTTTCAATTTATATGTACGTCGTTTTTTTCTTCTATATTGATAGTCTCTTCCTGCTATATAATCATAAATATTTATAAACTTTGCGTCAGAACTTACATATCCCTGTTTCTTATATAATTCATAAATCTGATAATAATTTGGATTAAAGTTCCCTGTAATAAAAGTAAAATTCAATCCGAATTCTTTTGAGAGTAGTAGACTTCTTTGTAGCAAGGCCTTTGTTCGGCCACCAAAATTATCACGTAACGTAGTCGTTATAACATAGTTTTCTGTTTTCATTAAATAGAATCCCCTTTTATTAATGAATAATTTATAATCTATTAATAAAGTATACATTATATTTCTGATAAGTAATATTATATTTTAAAAATTAAATTATATGATGTTTTCCTATTTTAACAAACATACCCTTTTATTAATTTTATTATGCTATTTTTAAATTATAAAAATAATTTCCACTGATATGCTCCTAAAGTAAATGCTTAAAAACAAAACTACTGTAAGGTTTTTTTGAATGCATTCTAATATAAACATCCTGTTCAGGAACTTGAGAGATATATTAAAATGTTTCTTCATGAAGAGAAAAGTTATCGTGAATTAGCTAAAGAAAAGGGTCCTATACGTGTATTAGCTCGTAAATATAATATTCCAACTCATGGGACTATTCGAACATGTGTTATCAATTATACTAAGGGTGAAGATTTAAAACTCATTCTCCCAAATCCGAGATATATACAATGAAGAGTAGAAAAGTTACGAACAGAAATTGAGGCATTAAAAGCACAAAATGATACCTTGAAACAGAATAAAGTTAGAAGAAATGGAAAGAGATTTGATGTCACGCAAACACATATAGAGCAGAATACCAAACCGTTAAAAACTTCAAAAGCTTATTTTAAGTGCAATCTTAAATTATAACAAAAATAAAATTATAGCATACGAATTATCCCGGCATAATAACATTGCCTTAGTTCGAGATACAATTATTCAGATAGAAAATACTATTATCCCGACGAAAATATTATTTCATAGTGAAGGAGGAAATGTATCGATTAACTTCTTATAAACACATTCGAAGAATTAGAGAAAGACATTAAGGTGTATATTAAATTTAATAATACAAAACGCGCGACATTGAAGATGAGATTGAAAATCCTAGTATATAAAAGCCATGTATGAAATTTCATACATGGCTTTTATAATTGTTTTGTATTTTGTACCAATCCTCTGAATAGCTTAGTCAGTGGCTTGTAATCAACACTGATGAGTTCCAAATTCTCAATCAGTATTTGCAGTGTAATTAACGCACTCGCAAAGATGAGTACAGAACCCCAAACAGTTGCCATAGAGAATAGAATCGCTGATAAACTAAACATAATACTTAATGCATAAATCACCAAGACAGTTTGTTTATGAGTAAATCCGAATTTAACCAATCGATGGTGTAAATGTGAACGATCTGCTACTGATAATGGTTGACGATTTACATATCGGCGAACAATTGCAACCAATGTATCAGCAATTGGTACACCTAAGATT
>DATGUU010000109.1:0-3512 GCA_035301085.1 Pseudogracilibacillus sp.
ATTAATGGACGATTTTGAAGTTTACTTTTCGTCAAATATTTTACCGATGTTGCAAAATCTCATTATTGCATTAATCGTTTTATTAATAGGTTGGATTATTGCAAAGATGATAGCAAGCGGTGTAGAGAAAGGAATTAAAAAAGCGAACCTTGAAGAAAAAGTATTTAGTAAGTTTCGCAGCACAGATTCAGATTCTAAGGTGGACACAGGGAAGATTATAAGCAAAGTAATCTATTATGTGTTATTAGTAGTCGTATTTATTCTATTTTTTAATATTTTAAATCTAGATATGATTGCTAATCCATTGGCAGAATTAATTTCTACAATTTTAGCATTCATTCCGGCTGTATTAAAAGCTGCGATTATTTTAGCTTTTGCATTTATACTAGGAATAATTGCACAATGGCTAGTAACTACAGGTGGAAAAAAGCTAAACTTAGCTAATCTTTTTGTACGTTTACGAGTAGCTGATACCCCTGAAAAGGCAAGTGAATATATTACAGCAACAGGAAAAATTGCATTTTACCTTATTATCTTGCTTTTTGTACCAGGAATATTAAATGCATTAGACATTGCAGGCGTTGCTGAACCGTTTAGTAGCGTATTAGATACTGTTTTAGCATTTATCCCTAGACTAATTTCTGCAGTAATTATTTTTGCAATAGGTTGGTTTGTTGCTAAGTTTGTGAAAAGTCTTATTGTGAATTTATTACAAGCAGTAGGTTCAGAAAAAGTAGTCAAAAAGTTAAAATTAGAAAAAGTGTTTGAAGAGACAACATTAGCTTCGTTTGTTGGAAATGTTGTATTTGTATTAATTTTAATTCCAGTAGTTATTTCAGCATTAGAAAAATTAGAACTAAAAGGAATTACGGATCCAGCAATTAGTATGTTACATCAAGTGATGGACTTGGTTCCGAATATTATTGTAGCAGCAGTAATTATTATGGTTGCAGTTTGGGCTGGTAAATTCTTAGGAGATCTTGTTGGTGATTTGCTAGCGCGTCTAGGATTTAATAACATAACTGCAAACATGAAACTTGGTAACAAAGATATAGATAGTAATACAATGACACCGTCGAAAATAGTTGGTTACATTGTACAAGTATTAATCATCTTTTTCTTAACAGTTCAAGCACTGACATTAATTAAGCTAAACTTCCTAGTTGAAATTGCAACGGTAATTACAGCTTATTTACCGAATGTACTAGCAGCGGTTTTAATCCTTGGAGTAGCGCTTATTGTAGCAAATCTTGTGGAAAAAGTGTTTAAAGATATGTTAAATGGCCCAGCAATTGGTTTAATAGCAGGTTTTGCTAAATATGCTATCTTAGTATTAGCGGTATTCATGGCATTAACACAGTTAGGCATAGCTACTTCAATCGTGTCATCAGCATTTATTCTCATTCTAGGTGGTCTAGCATTAGCGTTTGGTCTAGCATTCGGTTTAGGCGGAAAAGAATTTGCTAGAAAAAACTTAGAAAAGTTCGATCAAACAATTGAAGAAACTAAAGTGAAAGATAATGAATAAAGGAAGGGAATGAACATATTGCGAAAATCATAAATTGATTTTCGCAATATGTTTTATTATAAAAGTAACTTAAAATGGATATGTTTAATTACAGCTGAGTTTGAAGATAAAGCAGTTGATCCATAGGATTGGTTAGGATGTAGCAGGTTTTACGGCAGAAAACTAGAATGCCTGAAAAGAGTTTGGTCTGACTTGGAACTAAGCATTAGAAACAGTTGGATTTTTAGTAGGTAACAAAATTACAATTGAATTAGAAGCAAATCCTGCTGCCTAATGTTAGAAAAGATTCGACAGAAATAGTTAGATTATTTCTGTCTATTTTTTATTTCCTGGGTAATAATTTCATGGTTTTTGTCGAACTTTCATTTTAAAAGGTATATATCATAGAGAGAAAATGTGAATTGCGCTTGCTTCTAGTGCGATCAAATAATAAACCAGGCTCCAATAAATGAAGCTAGACTTTTAGATGTAAGTTTCTGTATTGAAAACTGTTTCATCATAAATCACGTTAACGATGGTGAACAATTTTAGCACAGAAATAAATGATATGTATCTAGATTGGTCATTCAGTCATGAAGGTTTAATTTATCAAATAAAACAGGTATACTAATGATTATAATATGATCGATGTATTAAATAATTTACTTAAAAATATATAGGGGTTGGGAAAATGGGAGAGAATATCGAGCAAGTAGCGATGTTTAAAAAGGCATTGGGAAATTATCCGACAGGTATTTGTGTTGTCACAGCTATAAATGAAGATAATGAACCAATCGGTTTAACTGTTAATTCTTTTGCCACTGTTTCAATTGATCCGTTATTAGTTTTATGGTCGATTGATCAAAATGTAACAACATATGAGACGTTCAGAAAAATTAATAAATTTGCAATTAATATTCTTGCGGCTGATCAGCGTGATTTAGCTGTATTATTTTCGACGAAAGAAGAAGAAAGATTTGATAATTGTGAGTGGACGTTGTCTGAAAACGGCTTACCATTGTTAACGGATGCAATGGCGAAGTTGGAATGCGACACATTTAAAACAGTGGAGGTAGGAG
Organism: Pseudogracilibacillus sp.; assembly: GCA_035301085.1. Lineage (GTDB taxonomy): Bacteria > Bacillota > Bacilli > Bacillales > Amphibacillaceae > Pseudogracilibacillus. The sequence continues at coordinate 2,587 of DATGUU010000109.1, forward strand.
ACCATACGACGTTATTTGGTCATGTGAAGCAAGTGGATGCAACAGAAAAAGCGCCATTATTATATCATAAACGACATATTGGTCCTTTTCCAGAAGAATTTTACGATAAATAAAAAGAAGTATTATAATAGAGTGGAGGCATCTCCACTCTATTTTTATCGAAAATAAATAGAGAATATAATTTTTATGTTACATAAGGAGGAAAAACTATTACAATTAATGAATTTACGTTATGATAGTTATGGTAAAAATAAAGAGACTATATATATGTGGTATTGCCATGCGTACTTTAAATATTTAAAAAGGTAAAACCTTATGAAAGGCGGCCAAAAGCAGTGTTTTTTAAAAAGGAAGACCAGTTCTCTGTATATCTTAAGGAAATCTCAGCAAATCTTGTCGAAAGTACAAACTATTTTACGGAATATAAGTTGAGAAATAAGTCAGATACAAAAGAGTTTTTCAATGTTGTAAAAAATTACGAAACACAAGGTGACACACTTGTACATAAAGTGATTCATAATTTAAATAAAGTTTTTATTACCCCTATTGAACGAGAAGACATTTTAGCATTAGCGATGCATATGGATGATGTGTTAGACGGATTAGAGAGTGCTGCAGCAATGTTTGAAATGTATGAAATCACAGAAGCTGATGACTTTATGGTTCAGTTTGTAGAGGCTATCCAATTAAGTGTTATCGAAATCGACAAAGCTGTTGATTTATTAAATAAGAAAAAATTATTAGATATGCGACAACATGCTATATTAATTAAAGATTATGAGTCAAAATGTGATGGGATTCGCCGTGAGTCCATTAAACAATTATTCAAAAAAGAAAAAGATCCAATTCGTATTATACAATATAAAGAAATTTACGAGGAATTAGAAGAAGTGGCGGATTGCTGTGAAGATGTCGCCAATATATTT
>DATGUU010000110.1:0-3309 GCA_035301085.1 Pseudogracilibacillus sp.
AGTAGGGAAGAAAAACATCCCACTGGACGGGTCAATTGCTATCGGGGCTTTATGTGTTATTCGACTGATGTCTTTCGTTCCTTCAAGTCGCCCAACAAACGATATGAGAGTACACAATCAATATAAACCATCAAGGAGAGAACTATAGATGATTATAAAAAAGCAAAGCTATACAAACATTAGGATAAACACTACGAAATTAAATATCAAGCAAATGATTGAAAATAAAGAACCGTTCAGCGACCTTATCTACAAAATAAAAGAAGAGAACAAAGTAAGTTATTTTATTTTACTTGAACACAAGGAAGTTGAAATAGAAAAAAATAGTGAAGAAACTGAACCAACTGTGGAAGATCTCCCAGAAAAAGATGAGGTAGGTCTAAAAAGAGGATTTAACATTAAAAAGCCTGAGCCAAGTAAAGAATTTCAAAAGATTAACAACAAAGATAAACCAAAAACAAAATGGAATGTTGTCGCTACATCCCTGATCGAATTTGAAGGAATTATATATCATTTACACGAAAACAAATATTCAAACATAGATAAGCAAACGATTAATCTACTCTCCATTAAAAAACCATTTAAGAAAGAAGAATTAATTAAGAACAAATTCAAAATAAAAAAGTTAGATAAAAAAACATCTGAACAACGATTTAAGTTTACCGAGCCAAAACAGCTTTTAAATCCTGAAATTATCGAAGTTAGCTTAGAGGAAATCTATGAAAATAAAAAGTACTTCCCTATCACAAAGATTGAATTAAACCCTGAAAATGAATATGAACTACAATTGGCTCATTCAAAAAATTTAAGATATAAAAAATTAAATCAAAACGAAAATAACTTAACGGAAATAATTGAAGAGTATCAATCTGAGAATAACTATAAGCGCTTTTCAAGATTTTTTGAAGTAATTTAGTCATTTATAAATAAGTGAGGAAAACCGAAAGTACACAAGCGCTTCCACACGTCTTATTATGACTTAGTATGACTTGAAGACACAAAACACACCTTTAGTTATGATATATTATGATATAAAAACGTTAATTCTAACTAAAGTTATGATTTAATATGATTTATTATGACTAAATTAGTTGAAGTTTATGACTTAGTATGATATATTATGATTAATGAGGCATATAAAAATGAAGGGATTTGATTGTTATGACAAAAACAGCATTTGCATTTGACTTAGGAAATGGTTATGTAAAAGCTACTAATGGAAAAAGAACTATTGTTGCACCAAGTATGATTGCTAGAGAAACTTCAGTGGGAACAAGTTCATTACTAGCTTTAACTGATCAAAAGAATAATGGATATGAAACTTACGAAAGCCAATTAGATGATGGAGTTAAATATATTTGGGGGGAAGGCATTGCAGATGCAGTTGAGCCAGAAGCTTTAATTCCAACTTATACACACAACAACCGTTATACACAAAAACGCTTTAAACTACTATGCACGTTCATTTTAAGTGAACTAGCAAGTGATTTTACAGATGAAGAACTTATGGATGTAACGATTGTAACAGCATTACCCTCAGCTGAAATCGGCACAGAAGATGAAAGTAACTACAAGAAGTTTTTAGAACAAAAACATGTAATGACTCGAAATGGTCAACAACGTGTTATCAACGTGACGGATGTTAGGATTGTAGAACAACCAACAGGCACACTTCTTAATCTTTATATGAATGATGAAGGATTAATTGATGAAGAGTTACTTACTAGCACGATCACAGTTGTTGACTTTGGTGCAGGAACAACGATTATGGACACATTTAAGAACTTTAAAAGATTAAGTGATAAGTCAGAAACATTCTATGAAGGCATGAATGATTTACACCGGATTATCGCCAAAGAATTAGAACAAAAACATAACATTAAAGGACTTGACCCATCATATGTTGACGAAGGATTCAGACGAAATGATTTAGTTGCAGTCGTATCTGAGCGAAGAAAGTATTCATTTGAGGATATTGCTAAACATGTTATTATGGACTTTATAGATAAGCGTTTATCCGAAATTGATCGAACACTTACAAATCGTGATAGTGTAGATAAGTTCGTTGTAACTGGTGGGGGAGTAAACATCATAAAAGATTACTTCACAGAAGTTTTTGGTGAATCAAATATTGTATTTGCAGAAAACTCACAAACAGCGAACCTGAAAGGTTATTATAAACTCGCTTCAAATTTATAATAATTAGGAAGGGGCGATAAAATGGATGATACAGACGTGAGAAAAGTATTTGTTTATAATAAAGAAAAAGACAGCGATATTCATTCGTGGATTGAAAGTTTACCACAACGATCACATTCAGAATTTATAAGAAAAGCAATACGTAATTATATCACTTCTGAGCAACAATTAAGTTCTAACTCTAGTGACAAATTCAATTTAGAAGAGAGAGTGTCGTCATTAGAAAGAGAATTAGAAGTAATCAAGAGTGGCAATCAAAATCCCATGATTAATAAAAAGGACGCTGAAAACGAGAGGAATTTTATAGACGCATCAGAAATATTAAAAAACTTAGGTAAGTAAAAATGGAGGTGTTATACATGCAAGGCCAAAACATTGATGTTGCAAAAACAGTGGAAGAGTTACAAGAACAAATAACAAATTTGAAAAAGGGCGAGACCCTTTATCAAGCTGAAATATTTCAAAAGAAATTCGATGAAATAGCACAACAGCTTTACTTTTTAAAAGAGGAAGTAGAAAATATGAAGAAATAAAAAGACAAGCTCTATATTTTTAGAGCTTGTCTTTTTACTCTTACAACTCAAATTCAACATCTTTATTTATATGTTTCTCAGACTTAACTATCTGACTATATTCTTTATTACTTGACTTAAATACGAAAGAATCTCTTTCATACGAATAAACAGACTCTTTTCCTACAATATAATGATCAAAAAACTCCAATCCAACACCTTTACACACATCCTGTAACCGAGCAGTTACATGATTATCTTCTCGGCTTGGATCAGGATCTTATCAAGAGTAAATTATTAAAACTCCATTATAATCAATACTTTCACTTTGAGAACATGTATTTAAAGTAAATAACAATTAAAGCCTGTATCTCAGTTATCACTTGAGATACAGGCTTTTTATTTATTCGTTCATATAATTAAACAGTTTGCCTAAGAAATCATCGCTAACGGTTAACTGATACTGTTTTTCAACGAGATTTCGAAGTTCCATAACGAGAAGCAAAGAGTTCTTATAGGCTTCATATAGTTCTAATTTATTTAATCGGGCAGTAGTCTTTTTAAACTTTTCATAGTTTTCAGGACTAATTTCTTTTTC
>DATGUU010000111.1:0-17017 GCA_035301085.1 Pseudogracilibacillus sp.
GAAAAGATACTTGCTAAAAACGGTAAAAATAACGAAGCATATGTATTGATTAATTCCCAATTCGAAAGTGTCACAAAATTTGGAATAATGAGTAATTCTCCAGGGACCATCATCGTTGAAATTAAAATAACAAACAAAATATTTTTCCCATAGAATTCTAACCGTGCGAAAGCATACGCAGCCAAAATAGTTGTAAACAATTCACCTAAAGTTGAAATAGCCGTGACAATTACACTATTTAAAAAATACTGACCAAAAGGTGCTGCTGCTAATGCCTGTTCATAATTTTCAATTTGAAAAATGTTTGGTATCCAAACAGGTGGCATAGCTACTGCTTCACCTGGAGTTTTTAGTGATGTCGAAATCATCCAAAAGAATGGAAGCAACATTGTCAAAGCTCCGAGAGCCAATAAAATATAGATGATTATATCTAACGATTTATTTTTTTGTTGTTGATTCATTTATTTTCTCCTTGCCTAATTATAAATAAATTTTCGACTGATCCAACGCTGGAGTAAAGTAAAGATTAAAATGATTAAGAATAGTACGATACCTGCCGCTGTCGCTACCCCATATTGATATTCTGTATAAAACTTTTCATAGATATAAAAGACCATAGTTAATGCGGAGCCTGCTGGGCCAGGTCTTCCTGAAAATAATGAATAAACTTCCGTAAAGACTTTGAAACTATTAATAACTCCAATAATACTTACTAATAAAATATATGGACTGAGCAATGGAATGGTTATATTCACAAATTGTTGCCAATTATCTGCCCCATCAACTCTAGCAGCTCGATAATAGTTTTCATCAATATTATTGAGGCCTACTAGAAAAAGAATGATATTATAACCCAACCCTTTCCAAACACTCATAATAATTAACGCAGGCAAAGCAAAATCTGGATTCGTTAGCCAAGCAATTGGGTCAATCCCAACAAAACTAAGAAAGTAATTTATCAAACCATATCTTGTGTGGTACAGCCAATTCCAAACAATTGAAACGGCTACGGTACTTGTAACAAAAGGTAAAAAATAAATTGAGCGGAAGAAGCTTGAGAGTACATTTATTCGATTTAACATTATAGCGATAAATAACGAAAGAATAATTGAAGTCGGTACGACACCTAACACGAAAATAAATGTGTTACGAATTGCTGTGTAAAAACTCGGATCAGAAAATATTTCGATAAAATTTGAAAAGCCATAACTTCCTACTTCACCAGAAAAAATATTATAATCTTCATAAAAACTCATTGCTAAGGATTTGAAAATAGGATAAATATTAAAAATTCCTATAAAAATTAATGCAGGCGCTAAATATAAAAGAGACTTTAACGTACTCTTCCATGTAGGTTTTTGCATCATTTTAAAACACCTCTTTGAATGATATTCCCCTCATGGTTAAAGAGTAATAAATCTTCTTCGTTTACTGAAAGATAAATAGAATCTCCTTGTTCATGAACAAAACCAAGTTCTGTGGCTACAATTTCACCAAACTCAGTGTCTACATGTACCGTAATATTCTTCCCAATGACCTCTACAAAACGAACCGTTCCTGAAATTAATGCTTCATTTTCATTATCTACTTCATATAAATTTTCCGGACGAATAGCGATTGTTTTAGCTGATTGCAGTTCTTGATCACTTATATTAAACGACGGTAGATTTAATCCTGTATCAATGGTTAGGGAGTTTATAATCGGTGTTCCCAAAAATTTAGCGACAAATAAGTTCTCTGGATGGTTGTACAATTCGGTCGGTGTACTGTATTGTTGAATGTATCCTTCATTTAATACCATAATATTATCTGAAATCGATAAGGCTTCTTCTTGATCATGTGTAACAAAAATAGTCGTAATATTTGTTTCTTGTTGAATACGCCGTATCTCTTCGCGCATTTCAATTCTTAATCGAGCGTCTAAGTTAGATAGCGGCTCATCCATAAGTAGAAGTGAAGGACGTTTTGATAATGCCCTTGCGATAGCGACTCTTTGTTGTTGTCCACCAGATAATTCTCCAGGTTTTTTGTTGATATGCTCTTCAATCTTTACAAGTTTCGCTAATTCCATTGCACGTTCAATACGCTCGGCCTTTGGAACTTTTTGCATTTTCAAAGGAAATTGAATATTTTCTGAAACAGTTAGATGAGGGTAAAGTGCATAGTTTTGAAATACCATCCCTACCTTACGATCCACTGCATCTAAATTTGTTACTTCCTTATCTCCAAAATAAATTTTCCCACTATTTGGAAAAATCAATCCAGAAATTAACATCAAAGTTGTAGATTTTCCACATCCACTTGGTCCTAATATAGTAACTAGCTCATTTTCTGGTATTTCAAAATTAATATTATCTAATACTGTATTTTCATCAAAAGCCATGTTAATATCTTCAAATCTTACTTGCAATGATGCCACCTCTTTAGTTTATTTTCTTTATCAATTTTTCTATACTTGATTCAACTTCATAGGTTTTTATCAAGTATTTAAGTATATCAGAATGCATAAAATAATGTAAATGCTTCCAAGGTTAAAATACTGTTAATTTTTATAAAAGCTCCTTTACAAATGGTTGGAATGCGATACCTAAAAGAGCAATTGTAAATTTCGATATATAATTATTTTTTATTATTTCTTTTTCTTAAACTAATATATCGTATGCGCGTAAATTTCCAGTTAAAAATTCTTTTACAATCTGTTAAGTCCAAATTTTACTACTCAATTAATTCTCCTTAATAGTTATCTGAATGAATTTGAAAAATATAACGATTAATTTCGCTTGTGGGAACGCCACAGTTCTAAATTTTCTTTCTCCCCTGGAAGAACACTTCATTCATATACACATCATATTATTTATACTTCAAAAAAAAGCCTGAGATATTCTAACATCTCAGGCTTAGATTGTATTAAATTATCCAACACATATTTATCATGTGACTATTTTATCTTTATCTGTTTCTAAAGCATTGAGTAGTTTTTTCTTTGCCTCTAGAAATTCTGATTCAAAAATGACTTCTTCTATATCATCTATTTTAAAATTCGTTTCTAATTCGTAGGTAATCGTTCCTGGTTGTCCTGAAATGACATACACACGATCGCCTAAAATAAGTGCTTCATCTACATCATGAGTAATTAGTAAAGAAGACCAACCAACTTTTTCTTTTGTTTCTAAAAACCACTTATGCAATTGTCTCCTGGTAAATGCATCTAATGCACTAAATGCCTCATCTAAAAGCAACCATTGTCGTTGGAAAGCAGCGGTTCTCAAAAATGCAATTCGCTGACGCATGCCTCCACTTAAAGCATGAGGATAATAATTTGCCCATTTGGACATCTTAAATTGTTCCAGTAAATTTAAAGCAATATTTTCTGCTTCTTGTTTTGTACCTCCTGCAATAATTCGAGGCAGCATTATATTTTCAACCACCGTATAATGTCGATAAAGCATGTCCTTTTGGAGCATGTAACTAATTTTACCTTTGATATCAGAAGATTTTTCTAAAGAAATTGTTCCATCTTGAAGCGGTAAAAGTGCTGTAATGAGTTGGAAAAGTGTTGTTTTCCCAACTCCACTTCGTCCAAGAATCGCTACAGTTTCCCCATCTTTAACATGTAAATTAATATCTTTTAGTACTTGATGATTTTCATAGGCAAAGCTTACATTCTTCACTTCCAACATTTTTATTCTCCTAGAAATTCATTTGTAAAGAGCGGTTCTTCTGTTAAGTCTGTTCCAATTAAATCATTTTCAAGTAACCAAGTATAAAAAGCATTCCAGCGTTCTTCATCAATATAGCCCCATTCTTCTGGTGTTTGGGCATATTGTTCACTAATCCATTCTTGTGAAGCAACAACAAAATCTCTTTGATCCTCTAGTTCTGGAGCATTTTGAATCAGTATATCTGCAGCCTTTTCAGGATTTTCCATCGCATACTGATAACCACGTTTAACTGCTTGAATAAATGCTTCTGATTCTTCAGGATTATTTTCTAGATAATCGTTATTTGCGATAACGACTGGCGAATAAAAGTTTAGCTCTTCTGCATAATCCTTGAAATAAAAGAAATTCGTTGGAACTTCTTGATACTCAGCCATAACGCCATCCCAAGCATAATAAATGTTGGCTGAATCAAACATATCGTTGGCTAAACCAACAACTGAATTATCGGCCTGATTTGGAATAAGTTCTACTTGATCAAAGTCACCACCATCTTCTTCCATAATATATTCGAGTAGTGCTAATTCAATCGGATCATTCCAAGTTCCATATGACTGCCCTTCAATATCCGCAGCTGTTTGAATACCATCTTCTTCATGAGAAATAATACCCGCTGTGTTCTCATCAATAATAGCTGCTACTGCAGTTACTGGGACTTCTTGTTCAAAACGAGTAGCTAATATATCTTGAAAGTCAATGCCAAATTGTGCGCTTCCTGTTCCTACTAATTCTGTCACACTACCCTCAGGTGGACGACGAATCGTTACATCCAATCCTGCCTCTTCAAAATAGTCCATTTCTTCAGCTACAAATAAACCTGTATGATTCGTGTTTGGTACCCAATCTAAAATAAATTCGATTTCAATTTGTTCATTACTTTCAGTTGCCTCTTCCGTTTGGCAAGCTGCTAAAATAAATAAAAACAAAACAGATAAACTTCCTAAAATAATATTTCTAAATTTGTTCATTAATTGATTCATCCTTTATTTATAATCTTTATACTGCCATGGAGTTACCCATCGCTCAATGAGTGCTACAATACCAAGTAAAAATAAACTTACTGCTGAAATTACTACGATGGCCGCAAACATATTGTCATAAGAAAAAGCATTTTTAGCACGAATCATGTAAACACCCAAACCTTCAAAGCCGCCTAGCCATTCGGCAATAACTGAGCCAACGAAAGCATAGGACACACTAATTTTCAATCCGCTAAAAAAGTAAGATAAACTTGCCGGCAGTTTTACATGTCGTAAAATTTGTTGATAGTCAGCGCCCATCAGTTGAAGTAAATTTTCAGCATCTTTATCTACCGAAGCAAAACCCTCTAACACATTAATCACAATCGGAAATAAGGTCGTTAGGATGACCAAGACAATTTTTGGCGTCATGCCATATCCAAGCCATAACACGAGTATGGGAGCAATTGCAACGGTAGGAATTGTTTGACTCACAATTAAATAAGGATAAAAGGCTCTCCTTATCCAAGGAATTCGATCCATTCCAATGGCTAATGCAAAGGCTAGTAAAATTCCAATCAATAAACCAGCCATCGCTTGATAAAGTGTAATTGCACTGTTATAAATGAGTGTTTGCCATTCTTGAATTAATGCTTTGAATATTTCACTTGGTGTTGGAATAATAAATTGTGGTAACCAACCTAAATAACCTGCTGTCTCCCAAAGCAGAAGAAAACCAATGCCCAAAATCAAAGCAGCATAATTATTTACGATATTTTGAAGTTTTTTCATCCGTTGTCAGCACCTGTCCCTCACCCTTATAACGAACTTTGACATTCGCAAAAATGTTTGGATGAATGTCTCCAGCTATTTTAATAGCTTCTGTTAATATCCTCATCACTTCTTGATAGTCACCTTCAACTGTCGTTTCAAATGAAGATACTTCATATTGATCCGTTTTTGATTGAATATATTCTACTACCCGATCGACTACTTCTAACGTGTTTTCTTCTGATGAGTCAAGCGGTAAAATTTGTATTGCAATACTACTATTTGCCATAAAAAATACCTCCAAATATTTTTATACTTGGAGGCTTTTCACATTTATACAAAATAAAAACCCAAATCAAGACATGATTTGGGTACTTTCATCGTGTATATAAATATATTTCCCTACGCCAGTGTTAACTGAATCAGGTTCATGAGTATAATCTCAGCTTTTTAAAGCACCCCAAATATATTATTCAATTTTCCTTAGATAGTATAACACAGAAAAAGGTACTTCAATGAAAAGATTTTATAAATGTTGAATGAAGTAACTAGCTAAGCTAAAATATATAATTAAAGCAAATGTATCATTAGTAGTTGTGATAAAAGGACCTGACGCTACTGCCGGATCAATCCCCACTTTATCGAATAATGCAGGCACCACTGATCCAATAACTGTTGATACACTCAATGTAATTAATAAAGACGAACTAATAATGATGGAAAGAACCAAATTACTATAAAGAATATAAGATAAAACTCCAATTGTAAAAGCAGAAGCCAGACCAATTAAGATCCCTGAACCAAATTCTTTTCCTAACATTTCCCAAAAACTATCCTCAGTTTCTTCATTTAAAGTTAATCGACGTACTGAGACAGCTAAAGATTGTGTCCCAACATTCCCAGCAGAATCAAGAATAATTGGCATAAAAGCTGCTAAGGCAACAACTTGAGCTAAAGTCTCTTCGTAAGCGCCAATTAAATTTGCAGAAATTAAACCTAAAAAGATTAAAATAATAATCCATGGAAGTCGATTCTTTGTCATTTGTAGAATCGTTTCTTCCTCAGTTCTCTCTTCATCTGAACCAGAAATACCCCCGAAACGGTGAAAGTCTTCTGTCATCTCATCATGAATAATATCAATCACATCATCAACTGTCACAATCCCAAGTAGAGTGTCTTCACGATCAATGACGGGTACAGCTAAAAGATCATATTCTTGAATAATACGAGCCACTTCTTCTTGATCCATATCTTGAGGGACGGAAATAGTTTGTGTATTCATTATTTCTTCTACTTTCGTATCTCCTGGTGAAAGTAAAACATCTCGCAAAGAGAGTACGCCTGTTAGTTGATTGCTTTGATTTACGACGTAAATATAATAAATCGTTTCAGCTTGTGCACCAATTAAACGCATATCTGCAATCACATCATCCGCTGTTTCTTCTGTGGAGACACGAATTAATTCTGTTGTCATTATTGCTCCAGCGGTTTCCAATTCTTGTTGCAATAAAGAGTCAATCTCTTCTAAATCCTCACGTTTCATGACCGCTAAAACTTCATTACGTTTTTCTTCATCTAGCTGGCTAATAAATTGTACGACATCATCATCCGCTATATAAGAAAAAACGTTTTGTAAATAGGTGTCCGGTAAATAATAAAAAGCAGCTAATTGATTATCAAAATCCATTTCCTCAAATAATTCAGCAAATTCTTCTGGTTGTAGAAATTCAGTAATTTTTACTTTTTTATCTGGATAAAGTAGATGAAATACCTCGACCTGATCTCGCTCATGTAATTTTAAAAATAATTCGCGAAATTCATCTCGCTCTCCTTTTTTAATCGCATGGTATATTGAGTCGTAATATTGTTGTCTGTCCATTCTTCTCAGTCCCTTTACTTCATAATCCTCATTCTATTATAAAAGAATTTTTTCTCTACAAGCAATCTATATTCATTAAATATTTTATTCTTTATTTTATCATATGGAAAATCAACTCAAATTTAAATAGATTAGCCTTATTTACATTTCATAATTTGGAAGCTTGAGCTCCTCTTTGGAATAGTTCTTTTTGAAATTCAGCTTATATGGTATGATTAAATAAATATTCGGTTTTTCTTCCAACACATATGGAGGTTACTATGACAAAATTTATTATTACAACAGAAAGTGGTTCTGATTTACCTAAAGAATTAATTGAGCGTTATAATATATATATCGTTCCAATGCATGTCACAATGGGTGATCAGACTTATGATGATGGTAGTTTTGATGTTCAAACCGTTTTCGATTACTATGATCAAAATGAGATATTACCTAAAACCTCAGGAACAACACCACAAGATAATACAAAGGTCTTTCAACAAATTTTCGACAAATATCCTGATACACATATTATTCATATTGCATACTCTGCCGTTACGACTGTTTCATTTAATGCTGCAAATATTGCAGCTGAAGAGTTTGGAAACATTCATTTAATTGATGCCAAACATGTAAGTATAGGGCTCACTGTTGTTGTAAAAGCAGCTGCTGAATTTATTGAAGATAATCCTGAGATAACTCCGGAAGAAGTTATTGCTTTTGTTGAAGACATTCGGGAACGTACGCATATGGTCTTTTTGCCGCAAACGCTTCTTTATCTAAAAGCTGGTGGACGTGTGTCAAACTTAGCTTTCCATGGCGCAAATCTATTAAAACTTCATCCAACCATTGTTTTAGAAAATGGTTACCTTGTTTCTGGGAAAAAATATCGTGGATCCTTTGAACGTTGTTTGAAAAAAATGATTGATGACTTTTTCAAAAACTTTAATATTGATCCTGAAACGGTTCTTGTAGGTGGTGCCCCGGATGTTGATAGCAACCTCAAAGCAAGAATTTATGATCTATTAAAAGACAATGGTAGTCTGACAAATGATTGGATAAGTGCGGGTGCGGTTATATCAAGCCATGGTGGTCCAGGTGCTGTAGGGATCGCTGGGATTGAAAGATAAATAAATTTAATATTAATAAAGAGCAATGAAAATCCTAATCAATTTTCATTGCTCTCTTTTATATTACTTATTCACTTTTTCTAATTTATTTTCAATTTTTAGCATTCTATAATCTTGTGAAAGGCTCACGACCATAAACATACTTATTAAAATAGCTGGGATGATATCTAGTTTCCAGAAAAATACAATGAAACCAATAAATACGATTATTGGATAGATCAATTTTGCTCGTTTCATTTTTTCTTCTAGTGACAAGTTTGGCCAAAATTTCATTTAGAATCACTCTTTTCGAATATATATCAAAAATCTAATACCAATCAAAGTACTTTTTATCTAAGACATCAACATCAATTCTTTTTTCTTCTTTGCCTTTTTCAAACTCATCTTCATTAGCATAACCCTCAGTATCCCCTGTTTCTCGATCTAATATCATATAAGAAAAATTTCCAGTAGATTCAGATTCAGCACCTACTAATATAAAATCTTCTGTCCAATTGAGTTTATCTACGCTATGGCTATAAATCTCATCATATACTGATGGTGAAGAATTTATCGGTTGTTCAGTATAGACAAGTTTAGATTCACTTGCTGAAGTGGTACTTACCCAATAATGATCATCAATAATTATCGTATGTCCAGTTGATGTCGCATGTTCCGCTCGATACTTATTATGAGGATTTGCATAATAATTCCCAAATTTTATTACTAAAAACGGAAAAGCTATAATTAATATAAAAGTTAAGACTAACATTATTGAGATTCTTTTATACTTAGGTTTGTCATATTTTCTCACCTAAATTCCCCTTTTTATTGTCTATTTATAGATTTTAATACCAATCAAAATATTTTTTATTTAAAAGATCTGCTTCAATCCCTTTAGCATCTTTAGCTTTTTCAAACTCCTCATCATTTAGATAGCGTTCAGTTTCAGTTGTTTGGCGATCTAAGATCATATAGGAATAGTTTCTAGTTGCTCGAGATTTAGAACCTACCAAAATATAATCTTCCGTCCAATTAAGCTTATCTACACTATGATTAAAAACTTCATCATATGTAGAAGTTGAATGCGTTGGATCTTCAGTGTAAACAAGTTTCGATTCATTTGCTGACGTAGTAGTCACCCAATAATAATCATCAATAATAATTGTATGATTAGATGCCGTCGAGCTATTCGCACGTTCTTTATTGTGAGGATTACTGATAAATTCACTAATCACACTACTAATAAGAGGTATTGAAACAATAATTAGAAAATTACGGAATTTTTTCTTCGTAGATTGTTTAGTTTTTGATTAGTTCTTGTTGTCCATACAATCACTTTCTTCCTAGAATTATATCTAAATTATCACTTTAAGTATAACAAACTTCATACCACTTTCAATTTATTACTAAAAATCTTAATTAAAATTTAAATCCCTATAAGAAATGTACTCATCTTATAGAGATTGTCATTATTAATATTTTTCCCCTTGTAATTCAAAGTAGTCTTCTTGTAAAAGACCCATATGGATTACGTCATACCATTGGCCATTTCTAAATAAACTTTGTCTGCTGGTTCCTTCTTTTTGAAAGCCTATTTTAGTATATAAGCGAATCGCCCTCTCATTAAATGAAAAAACTTTAAGAGAAACTCGATGAAGATTCATTTCGTAAAAAGCAAAGTCTAATAACAACTTCAAACCTTCTTTACCGTATCCCTTCCCCCAATATTCTTTTTCTCCAATATCGATAATACATTCTGTATTTCTATTTTTAAAATCAATGTTGATTAGTGATAGTACACCAATTGGCATTTCATTTTCTCTTTCAACCATAATATAGCTTTTAGCGGCATGGGAACCTAACATAACATTCTCTACAAATTTTTTAGTGGCTTCCAAAGGATAAATATCTAAAGAAGGACTCGTAGATTGCATCACTTCTAAATCATTTCGCCACTTATGATAAAGCTCTGTGTCTTCTATTGTCATTTTTCTTAATTTTATTCTTGATGATTCAAACAGCATTATATTCACTCCTTGTTTAATGTAATTGGACTAATTAATTTTTCTAAAGTAAAAAATAAAATCGCAAATTGTTCTTCTACACCTGTTTGCTCATACCCTAATTGAAAAGTGTCTAGCATAAGCCCATTTATAAACGAAACAAGGTACTTTGCAATGGCTTCTGTAGATTGTTGTGGTCTGAATTCATCTTTTACTTTTCCTTTGTCTAACATTTCTTTAATTAGCCGAATCAATTGATTATATCGTTTAGATATATATGGATAATTATTTTTATCATTCGCATAATTGGAAGATAAGAAAAATTCAGCCCTCGCACGAAGTAAAGTTTGATCAATTTTTTGAATATATAATCGTTGTTCCTCAATCCAGCTTATTAATTGTTTCCACATGTTATCTCCATTTGTTGCCTTAAAATATTCAATATCTTTTTGGTCTTCGTATTTTAATACTTCAAGAAAGACATGCTCTATATTATCAAAATAACTATATAATGTACCCCTTGAGACGTTGGCTTCGTCCATAATATCTTGCATGGATGTGTGCACGAATCCTTTCTCTGTAAATACTTTTCCAGCAAATTTTATTAAGTCTTTTTTTCTTTCTCTTTTATATTCTTCACTAACTTTTGGTGCCATAAAATCATTCCTTAATAAATAACTATACATAGGTGTCATTTTAATAATTAAATTATAACGACATACATGTATAGTTTCAAGGAAATATTTTTTATTCATGAGATTAAATATATTTTTTAAAAAACTACCCTTAAAATTGAATGCTTGATTCAACTTCAAGGGCAGTAAAGTATTAATTATTGTGCTGAATTATTCCAGCGTTCCATTTAAAAAATTTCTTCTTAAACTTAACCTCCTCTTTTTAAAAATAAGAACCCTTACTAAGAGTTCTTATTTATTCTACATCGCTAAAATTATTCTGATTCATTAATAATATTGTAGTAAGCGCGTGAGGTGAATTGATAAAAGATTAAATAAACGACCGCAAAAACTACTAAGATTCCAAAATAACTTGTACTAAAGATGGTAAAATCTCTTTTTCCAAATAAACCAAGCAGTATATAAATAATCTTTGAAGCGAATAGGTTATGAATAATCGCCACAGCAATAGGTAACAAGAAAATCCATACGATTTGTGAACGAATCGTTTTTTGAATTAAATCTTCAGGTAAGCCAACTTGTCGCATAATCTTATAATTTTCTTTGTCTTCAAAACCTTCTGAAACTTGTTTGAAGTAAAGCATTAAAACAGTTCCTATAATTAACACCGTACTGACAACCATTCCGATAAAGAATAATCCTCCATATAAGGTATACATTGATTGGCGGATATCTTCTTGAGATTCTACAGCTAAAATCTGTTCTTCTCCAGCTCCTCGCAAGAACGCATCCACTTCTTTTTGATTATTTTCTACATTGAAAGTGGCGCTTGTTGTATATGAGTACGGTTCATAACGTTCTTCTCGTGTGTTATAGAGAAGGTGATTTTCACGAACTTGTTCTACTTCTTCTTCACTAGGTAAAGCTATATATAATACTTCTACCCCATAGTTTGAAGGAATAACATCTTCTGCCACTGCTTTCGTATTATATTCCGATCCATTAATTTCTAGCGTTGGGAAATCTTTAAGATCTAATAAATTTGATGAAATCAATACTTCGTTTTCATTAATTGCTTCAGACTGCTGCATATAATTGTTATAAGAATCGACTGTTTCTACAATAATATAAAGCGGTTGGCCTGCTGCCCTTAACTCTTCAAATTCAGGCGTATTATTTGCTGGTAAAGGGGTCAGTTCTCTTCCATCTAAATAACCACTGACTGACAGAGTTGTTCGAATATTATCCTCTGAAATCTCCCCATGATTTTTAGCTTCGATGATGACTTGATTCAAAATCTCCTCATTTTCAGAAGGTTCATTTTCATAACTTTCAGCACTTACCGTTCTGATTTCGTAATCATAAGGCATGGCCCCTTGAATTTGAGATTCCATTGTTCGGAAAAGAGATAAAGTAAGTCCCATAACTAAAATGACGCCACTACTTAAAATAGCAATACTTGCTAAACTTACCGCATTATTATTCATTCGGTGCAGCATTCCTGAAATAGATAAGAAATTATTCGGTTTATAGTAAATCTTTTTATTCTTACGTAAAGCTTTTAATATAAAAATGGACAGTGAAAGAAATAAAAGATACGTTCCAATAATCACTAAAAAGATCGCAATAAAAATGTTTTGTAAAGAACCTAGGACATCATTCGTTGTTAGCGCAATATAATAGCCACCAACTAGAGTAATCAACCCTAAAATCATCAACCACCAACGTCCTTTTGGTTCCCCTTGGCCTTCGTGAGCACTTCGAAGCAATTCGATTGGATTTAGTCGCCCAATTTTAAAGGCATGGAAAATAAAACTTACAAAAAATGTTCCAAGTAAAACCAAAGCGGTTCCTAAGGCTGTTTTTATTTGAAATGGATAGTCCATCAGCCCTGCCCCGGTGTCTTGCATGAGTCGATTCAAACCAACAAACATTAAACTCCCAGATAAATATCCTAGAGCAACACTAAATATTGCAGTCACTATCCAGTTAAAGAAGGCTTGAATAAGCGTGATCCAGCGAATATGCTTTTTCTCAAGACCTAAAACGGTATATAATCCAAATTCTTTCGTTTGATTGCTTTGAATAAAATTACTTGTATATAAAGTAATGATGACAATCAGTAATGTTGAAAAAAAGACACCCATTCCAATAATAATGGATAGATCCGGATGGAATTCATTTACATAATCATTTTGCAAAAGTGATAGCAAAATATATTCCAAAGAAAACAATAATGAAACAGCTAGCAGAAATGGAAAATATAGTCGTTTATGCGAAAGAATACTTCTAAAAGCAACTTTGTTTAAGATAGAGAATTTCATTCTGTTTCACCTCGGTCATTTAATACCGATAGACTGTCTGCAATTCTTTCTTGGAATACTTGGCTTCTTGCTTTTCCGCGATAAATTTCATGGAATATTTTTCCATCTTTAATAAACAATACTCGATTCGCTTCTGATGCAGCTTTTAAAGAGTGTGTTACCATCATGATGGTATTTCCTGCTTCGTTTACGCTTCTTAAGACATCTAATATTTGGGATGAAGTGGAAGAATCAAGGTTCCCAGTTGGTTCATCCGCTAATAATAATTTAGGTTCGTTAATTAACGCCCGAGCGATGGCGACACGTTGTCTTTGTCCACCAGAAATTTCATATGGATACTTTTTTAATAAAGGTTTAATCCCTAAAAACGAACTTACTTTTTCTATGCGTTGTTCCATTTCTCGACGTGGGACATCAGATAGTACGAGTGGCAGTAAAATATTGTCTTTATTATTAAAGGTATCTAAGACATTAAAATCTTGAAAGACAAATCCCAATTCTTCTCTTCTGAATTTTGCAATTTGGTCACTTGGTATTTTACTTAGATCTTGTCCATTTAATTCTACTTTTCCTTCAGTGGGTTCATCAAAAGTCGCTGTTATATTAAGAAGTGTGGATTTTCCTGAACCAGACTCTCCCATAATCGCGACAAACTCACCTTTTTGCACACCAAAATCAACATCTCGTAAAGCCATTGTTTCATTTCCACGTGTTCGATAAACTTTTTTTACATGTTTGACATCAAGTAACATTAAATTTCCTCCTTTGAATCTTACAAAACTAGTTTACCGAACCCTCTAAATTCTTGCCTGTATCTATTCTTACAATTTTGGTCATCAACCTTACAATATTGTAAGTTATGCATCAAACAATTGAATAGTAAAGGTTGAACCTACTCCAAGCTCCGATTCTACATAAACAGGTTGTCTTAATCTCTTTGAGATCAGTTGAACAAGATAGAGACCAATTCCGCTCGATTTTGTCTCCAATTGTCCATTCATTCCCGCATATCCTTTATTAAATATTTTGGGTAAGTCTTCCTCTCGAATACCTATTCCGTTGTCTTTAATAGATAACTGTTTTGTATTTTGATCAAAATCTATCCAAATATCCCCTTCTTTTGTATACTTCAAAGCATTGCTTAAGATTTGTTCAATCATTAAACTCGTTAAATTCGGTTCTGTCAAAATCGTATGTTTATCTTTTTCATAATGCAGGGTAATGTTTGAATAAATAAATTGAACTCGATATTTTTTCAATAATGGATTCATTACTTCATCAATAGTAACGTACTGAAAATCCATATCATTTGTAGGATTAAGAATTTTCAAATAATTTAAAGCCATATTTGAATAATTCTCGATTTTAAGGACTTCTTGTTGCAGGAGTGATTTGTTTTCAAAATCTTCTTCAGCTAACAATAAATAACTTGCTGTAATAGGTGTTTTAATTTGATGTACCCACAACAAAAAATATTCTTCAATGTCCTGGCGCATTAAACGATTATTATTTCGTTCATCATTTAATGTTTCTACTAGCTCATTCACCTGATCTTCCAAATTCTTTTCTCGTTGAAAGTGGATACTTTGATAAATGAGGTATAAAAAAAGTAGTAATAAGATAAGCCCCGCTGTAATCCAGTAAATCTCCCAACCTAATTGGAACAAACCAAAAACAATTGCAAACATAACTAATGAACTGAAAACTAAAGCAATAGAAGAGATATTTTGCTTTAAAAATGCTTTAATCATCTAATACCGCCTCGCTTGCTAATCGATACCCTACTTTTTTCTTTGTTTCAATAAAATCAGTTAACTGTATTTCTTTCATTTTTTTACGCAACCGTGAAATGTTTACAGCCAACGTATTATCATCAATAAATTGATCATTCTGCCAACAAAAATCTAGGATTTCTTCACGTGTCGCAAATTTTTCACCATGTTCAAATAAACAAGTCATTATTTGCAGTTCTGTAAAAGTCAAAGAAATATTTTGGTTTTTAAAAGACATTTCAGATTTTTGTGGATCTAAACGCACGCCATGAAAAATTAGTTCATTACTTTGCGGTGTAGCAAAATCATAAGTTCGACGCAGTAGTGCTTGAATTTTTGCTGCTGTTAACTGTAAGTCAATTGGTTTTGGAATATAATCATCGCCCCCCATTTGAATCGCCATCATCTGATCCATTTTGTCAGAAAGAGACGATATAAAAATAATCGGTACATTCGACTCTACCCGAATTTGGCTACACCAATAATAACCGTTGTGGTACGGAAGATTAATGTCGATCAAAACTAAATGGGGTTGAACTTCATGGAATTTATCCATTATATTTGAAAAATCTTGAATGAGTGTAACTTCATATTCTGATTTTTCTAATTCATTTTTCAAAGCATTTGCAATAACTGTATCATCTTCAATAATTAAAATTTTCATCGGCTTCATACTTTCTGTATTTTCTGTTCCTATTGTAACAATAAATTGCACAATATGAGACTTTGAGAATATATTTTAAATAAAAACGTCTAAAAAGTTCGCATTTTATGAAATAAACGGTATAATTAAAAATTGTAGGAAGGAAAGATTTAACAAATGGATCAGATTGAACAATTTAAAAAGGACAGCCAAAAGTGGCTTCCAGGCGTTTTACTTACTTTAGTTCTTGCTATTGTAGCGAAGGGATTTGAATTTATTTTGCCCGTTGACTACATAGGAGCTTCTGTCCTTGCATTATTTTTAGGCATGATTTTTAATTATTTTAAACCGATTGAAAATTCTCAGCTCGAGAGCGGCGTAATGTTTGCTTCTAAGCGTATTTTGAAATTTGCAATTATTTTACTGGGTGCTAGCTTAAACATTACCACCATTCTTGAGGCCGGTAAATTTTCATTAATTGTGATGGTCTTTACCTTGATTGCTGCTTTTGGTGGTGGCTACTTATTAGGAAAATTATTAGGACTCGATTGGCGTCTTTCTAGTCTAATTTCTTCAGGGACAGGGATTTGTGGTGGTTCTGCAATTGCGGCTGTTTCCCCAATCATTGAAGCAGAAGATCATCAAATTTCTTATGCTATGTCTTCTACTTTTATTTTTGATATTTTAATGATTATTTTATTCCCTTTATTTGGGCGCTGGCTTTCATTGTCAGATGTTGCTTACGGGTTGTGGACAGGAACCGCAGTAAATGATACCTCGAGCGTGGTCGCCGCAGGTTATGCTTTCAGTGAAGCTGCCGGAGATTTTGCGACGATGGTAAAACTTACTCGGACGCTATCTATTATTCCGATCGCAATTATCTTTTCGCTTATTCAAGTTCATTTAACAAAGAAAAAAAACGCAACAACAGAAGGTCATTCAACGGATGTCATGGGGAGTTTAAAAAATGTGTTCCCTTGGTTTATTTTAGGCTTTCTAGCGATGGCTTTGTTGAACAGTGTAGGTTTTATTCCAGTAACTGTTTCCGCTCTCTTTAAAGATGCTAGTAAATTTTTGATGATCATGGCACTGGGAGCTATCGGACTAAAAACCGACTTAAATGAAATGAAACAGTCTGGAATTGCACCCATGGTTCATGGCTTTTTAATTTCTCTCCTAGTCGTTATCGTTTCACTAGTCGTACAGTCTTTCTTAGGC
>DATGUU010000112.1:0-2039 GCA_035301085.1 Pseudogracilibacillus sp.
TATTTTTTATATTTATAAACAAAGAATCTATAAATTTGAAATGATTGCTAAACAATATGTCACTGAAGGATTAAATAAGCAATCCCCTTCTTTAGTCTTAATGCTTTCAGTAGGTGTGTTAATTTATGCTTTAAATCAAACAAATTTTGCTACGAATGTGGTTGCAGGAATTAACTATTTAGAAAGTCATGTATCATGGTTAAATCCATTGTACTTACTCCCTTTCATTGTTATCATTTTAGGTATATTAGGCTTAGGTCCTTTAACCGTTATGGTCTTAGTAGCTGGGATTTTAAACACGCTCACTTTACCCTATCCACCTGAATTAATTGTTCTTGCGATTACTTCAGGAAGTGTGATTTCAATTTTAATTTCACCACTTATTTTACCTTTAATTGTCTTAAGTGCTGCCAATGGCTTGAATTCATTTACGAATGGCATTAAATTTAATTGGAAATTTTGTCTTGTATTTTATGCCCTCACGCAGCTTTATATTCAATTAATGGTTCAATTTTTATAAAAAAATATCTAAAAAGAGGTGATCAAATGACAATGCATCATTTTCATTTACAAGCAAGTTGGCCTGGGGGTAGAAACTCAAGTGGTTATATTGATGCAGGTGAGCTTAAAACAAAGATTTCAATCCCGTCTGAGATGGACGGGCCTAGTATCGGAACTAATCCTGATGAGATGTTACTCGGCGCTGCTGCGACATGTTATTTAATAACACTTGCTGCCATGATTGAACGTGCTTCTCTTCCTTTAAAAGAAATAAGCTTGGCATCTGAAGGTATCGTTGAATTTAAACATGGCGTTAGTACTTATCAAAAGATTATTCATAAACCTTATATTTCTCTAGATAACACTGCAACTGACGCCAATTATAAGAAATTGTCTGAGCTTGTCAAAAAAGCAGATGAAAGTTGTATGATTTCACGTGCATTAAAAGGGAATGTCGCAGTTGAATTACAACCTTTGATCAAATGATCTAACTATAAACGCATCGTTTGAATTATTTAAAAGTGGCTAGTAGAATAAAATTATAAGGAGAGTAGATAAATATGAGTAAACACATTGCAGTTCTTGCAACAGATATGGTGGAAGAAATTGAACTAACTAATCCTGTAGAGGCTTATAAAGAAGCAGGTCATACAGTGGATATTATTAGTGATGAAGCAAATAAAACAATCACAGGAAAAAATGGAAATGAAATACAAGCTGATAAAGGCATTGAAGATGTGAAGGCAAATGATTACGATGCGTTACTTGTTCCTGGCGGATTTTCTCCAGATATTCTACGAATCAATCCAAAAAACAGTGCGTTTGCAAAAGAATTCTTTAAAGCTGATAAACCGGTGTTTTCGATTTGTCACGGACCACAGTTCCTTATCGATACGGATGAATTAAAAGGAAAAGAATTAACGAGTTTTGTATCCGTCCGTAAAGATTTAGAAAACGCAGGAGCTAACGTGAAAGATGCCGAAGTAATTGTAGATGGTAACTTTGTAACAAGTAGAACACCAGATGACCTTCCAGCATTTAACCGAGAAGCTTTAAAAGTTTTAGAAAAATAATTTAAAATTTTAAACAGAAAGCAAGAGTTACCGATTTGGTAGCTCTTGCTTTTACTTTTGCATGAGAGTATTAATTTTAAAAGGTTTAATCTTCAGTAAAAAGGGAATAAAAACTGCAAAAGAACTTTATTATCAAAAGGAGCTGTGAACTATGAGTCCAATTACAATTGCGTTATTGCTTGCTGCTTTAATTATAGTTATTTCAATTGTGTTTTTAGTAATTCACATTATTAAGACGGTAAAAGATTCAAAAGAAACACTTAATCATGTTAATGGAATAATGGATAATTTTGAGAAACAAACAGAAGGCATTACCTCTCAAATCACATTAATAACTGATAAAACAAATGACTTATCAAAAGACTTCAGTGATAAATCTTCTAAATTAGATACACTTTTCTTTGGTTTAGACGCATTTAAAGACATAATCAAACAGCTTGTCCAAGCTATGAAGCTTATGTCTAC
>DATGUU010000113.1:0-3430 GCA_035301085.1 Pseudogracilibacillus sp.
AATTGAGGTAAAAAATGTCACTAAAAGATATAAATTATTTGATGATTCAAAAGAGAAGTTTTTAAGTTTATTTAATCGAGAAAACTATGGTAAAGACTTTTATGCACTTGACCAAGTAAATTTCTCTGCCTATGAAGGAGATGTGGTTGGATTTATTGGAACAAATGGTTCTGGTAAATCAACGTTATCAAATATAATCGCGGGAATAGTACCAGAAACATCTGGCGATATAAAAACAAGAGGGGAAGTTGCTTTAATAGCAGTCTCTGCGGGTTTAAATAACAACTTATCTGGTAGAGAAAACATTGAATTAAAATGTTTAATGCTCGGTTTTACTAAACGAGAAATTGAGGAATTAGAGCCAGAAATCATAGAGTTTTCTGAGCTCGGAGAATTTATCGATCAACCCGTTAAATCGTATTCAAGTGGTATGAAGTCAAGACTTGGATTTGCTATCTCGGTAAGTGTTGACCCAGATGTTCTAATTATTGATGAAGCACTATCTGTTGGAGATAAAGCGTTCGCTGAAAAAAGTTTACAAAAAATGAAAGATTTCAAAGCACAAGGTAAGACAATGATATTTGTTTCACACTCTTTAGGACAAATGAAACAATTTTGCGATAAGATACTATGGTTAGAATTTGGTAGAGTAAAAGCTTATGGTGAAGCAGATGAAGTTTTAGGAATGTATGAAAAGTTTCTAAATAAATGGCAAAAAATGTCCAAAAAAGAACGCGATGAATATCGTAAAAATGTATTATCTACACCTGTTCAAACTGAAACAATTTCAAAATCCGAAGACACGTTAGTATATTCAACAACAGATGAATTTATAGATGAAAGTGATGACTATGAAATTAATTTAGAAAGTCGTCTTGCCCATATACGTGGTGGTAAATCTTATGTATATGAAGCACCAAACCAAGAGGCTAATAAACCTTCAGATAAGTTAAAAAACAAAGTCTATTATGTAAAACGTTCTGCATCATACCGTTTTGAAAAGTTTTACTTATTAAGTACAAAGCCAAGTGGGGAAGAAGGCCTAATAGGTTGGATGAAAGAAACAGATTTACAAACCCATATAACAACATTTGTAGATAAAGATAAAAAAACATTCAAATTAAATGGTAAAGGCTCTGCATACAATATCCCGTGGGGTGGCAAAAAACAATCAGTTTTTGACGACTTATCAGACATGAAGAATGAAACCATAGTAGTTGAAGAAACTTGGTTTATAGGTACTAATACGTGGTATAAAGCTATGATAGATGAAATATCGATATGGATAAATTCAAAATATGTGAATTAGTCATGAGAGGATTAGATACTATATGAAAGATTTATCAATAATTATTCCTGTATATAATAAAGAATTTTCGCTTGATCAATGCTTGAATTCTATTATTGAATTAAACATTGATCATTCGCGTATTGAAGTCATTATTGTAGATGATAAGTCAACAGACGATTCTATGAGAATTGTGAATGATTATTCAAGAAAACATGATTTTTTTAAAGTTATTGAGCTCAGTGAAAACACAGGTAGCCCTTCAAAACCTAGAAATATTGGTATCGAAAATGCTACTGGTAAATATGTGGTTTTACTAGATGCTGATGACTGGTTAGATGCTGATGGCATCCCAGAACTTTTAGAACAAGCGTTAGAAAATGATTCAGATTTTGCATTTGGTCATGCAATAAAGCACACAGAAAAAGTTGTTACTAAATTAGGCAGGTTTACTTCCTATAAAAAAGAAGATAATTTAGTTCCCTTTGATATAAACAAGATATATAGAGCAGTAGGGCCTCCAGGAAAAATTTTTAAACGTTCAATAGTAATAGACAATAATATTAAGTTTAAAAATCTAAAGTATGGAGAAGACAAGCTATTCTTTATTGAGGCTATTGCATTAAGTAAAACAGCTTCAATGAATCCATCCCCTGTATATCATGTTAATAGATATAAAGGTAATGAATCATTAGTAGGAGAAACATCAATAATTGAAAAAAGTCTATTAAATTTAGTGGTGCTTGAAGAAGTTATTAAGATGGATTTACCATCTAGAGCTAAGTATCAGGCCATTAACAGAATAGTAGAAGTTGATTTTCTTGCAAGACTGTTTAATAGAGTGAGATATCTTAAAGCAAAGGATAAACAACCGTATTTAGATGTTTTTTATGAGATGGTTAAAACACTTGAGAGAAACCAACTTTCGCTTGATGACTTTGTAAAAAATAAAAAGTTAAAAGTAATAGTAACTTTAATTTTTGAGCGTAGATATAGTGATTTAAATAAATATGTATATATGTTAACTGAAGGAGAAAATGCTCCAAAATATATCAGTGATGGATTAGTACATTTTAAAGTTCCAGATACCCTTGAAGAATTCAAGCCTATAACGGAAGAAATGTATGCAGTATACACTGGCTCAAGAGAAAAAGAAAGAGAACTTTATGAAACAATAACTGTTTACTCAAATAAAATTAATAAGATTTTAAAAGTTGTCCTTACAGAACTAAAAAATGAAATTAATGAAAAAGAAGTTAATTATGAGATAGTTGATAATGTTATATATATAAAATCAGAAGATCTAGAATTTGAAAACACTAATTTTAATATAAGAATAATTTATGATGATTATAAATCATATATTGTAAATGCATCCTATCCGTCTACAGTAGAATCAAGTAGATTGAATAGACAAAGTTATAAAGCAGAATTTATTAACCATAATTTTGAAGATTATTATGTAATGCCTGAAGTGAGTTATTTAAATTACATTAAAAATTTTGCTAAAAATATTATTGCACTCAAAGAAATTAATCAATATCAGGATTTAACAAGTGAAAAAACTTTAGAAAAGAAAATCCCGAAAGGTTCAATTATAAAGATTAAAGACTTTATTAGAGATAAATTTGGAAAGGCACGCTTTATAACAGAGAATGATGAAATAATCGCAGCAAATTTTAAGGAAGTAAGCTCCTTAGATCCAAATATAAAAGATAATTATATTACTATTGTCCCTGATAAAATTAGAATTGTTAAAAAATGTAAATTATATAAAGATACTAACTTTAAGAAAAAATCAGTCAAAACACTATGGCCTGGAACATTTGTAGAAATAAAAGACATCACCTTCACTAAAAATGGGACCCCAAGATTATTGACTAGTGAGGGGTTATATATTACTGCTAATAAGAAATTTATAAAAATTATTGAATAGTTATATAAAGAGAAAAACTTCTTAGACAAGTTTTTCTCTTTATTGATTTTTTAAAGGAGGATAAGGTTGAAAACTTATACATCTGTAATATTTTGGATGAGAGCTATTTGTTGTTTAAGTGTTGTAATGATTCATTCGGTAACTACGACCTTTTATAAATTCGACATGCCGAATTCAGGTTATATACTCAGAGTTTTCCAATTACT
>DATGUU010000114.1:0-2320 GCA_035301085.1 Pseudogracilibacillus sp.
TTGATAGGCTTGCACCTGAGCCTGCACTGTATTTACCAAAGCTTCGCATCCACGACTATGTACATCTTCACTTCTCGTTGATAAATTAGGAATTAATAAAATGATTAATACTGTAATTATCATTAAAACAATTAACATTTCTATCAGTGTAAAACCAGCTTCCTTATTTTGCTTCATTACTCTTCACTCCTTTTAAATGGTTTGAATTAATTGAAACATTGGCAACATTAGTGTGATATAAATAAAAATAATAAAAGATGCCAATGTGATAAAAAATACAGGTTGAATATAAGTTAATAATTGTTCCATTTTTCTTTGCAATTTATCTGCTGTAAAATCAGCATACATGGATAAATCTTGTTCTAATGAATCGGCATTGATATTTTTTTGAAAAATTGTACTGATTTGATTATCAATAAAATAAAAACTACTGAGTAAGGAATCGACATAGATACCTTGTTGTAATTGTTCTGTTAAGAGTGTGGCATAGTGGGATAATATCGGCAATTTCTTTTGACGGCTCATGTTTTCCATGATTTCTTTAAATGGTAAGTCTGACTTCAAAAACATGCTAACATGGGTAGAGAAGTAATAAGAGGTATACAATTTTAAAAATTTACGGTAGAATGGGATTTTTTGAAAAAGCTTTATTTGTTGCTCAATCGATATTCGATGTTTATATCGGCCCCAAAGAAGATATACGGTCGCAGCAACACAAACGATGATTAAGAATGTTGTACTTAAAAAATCAATGATCAAAATGGAATATGTGACAGTAGTAGATGAATGACTACTTGATTGAAAAAGATTTAAAAATAGTGGTAGCACATATTGTTTTAAAAACAATAATAATAAAATCAACACCACCATTAAAAAAATTGGATAACGAATCATCCGTTTAAATTTTTCAATATATTTAACACGGTGCTCGAACATAACGATACATTTTTCAATGCTGGTTAGGAGATTCCCGTTCATATGAATGAAGTATAAATAAGAAATAATGGAATCATGAAAGGTCGCGATTTCAAATGCACGATCTAGTGACTCTCCTCGTAGAATAGCAGCTTCAATTGTTTCAGCTGTTTCAATAAATTCTTGTTCCCATTTTAACTTTTCTAAAGCATCTGTCAATGAGTAACCATTTTCTAATAGCCGATGCAAATAGACAAGAAAGGCTAACTGCGTTTTTTCCGGCAAAGCTTTATTTAATCGAACGGCTTTGATATGTTTTTTTAGATATGAAACCATAAATATATGCTTTCTCCTTTAATTGATGAAATGTTTGAAATTGATTTGTTTCAGAATCATTTTCATTCAGGATAATGTTTTCTAAATGCGGTCCATCTAACATTTCGACAATCGCTGCCCTTTCCTCTTGCTCCCCATGTAAAATAGGTAATAATTGTATTGAGGCAATTGCGATAACACTTTGTGCTAAATCTCCCCGAGTTACATTTAAATCAAGTAAACGGTCAATTGTTCCTTTAGCATTTTTCGCATGAATGGTACTTAATACTAAATGGCCCGTTAAAGAGGCTTGAAAGGCAAATTGTGCAGTAGCTTCATCTCTTATTTCACCAATCATGATAATGTCAGGGTCATGCCTTAATGCCGCTTTTAAACCAGCTTCATATGTTACCCCTCTTCTCTCGTTAATTTCTACTTGAATAACATCTTCTAATGTTCTTTCAATTGGATCCTCTAATGTTATTGCTTGAAAGGATTGTTCTCTCAGTATCGCTTCTAACAAGGCGTACATGGTCGTTGATTTACCACAGCCAGTTGGACCAGTAAAAAATATTATTCCTGCCTCTTGTTGTAACCATTTTTTCATACGCAAAAATTGTTGTGGAAATAAAAATAAGCGATTTACTTGTAAATTACTTTGTGGTAACAAGCGGATGGTCAAGCTTTCATTTGCTAACAATGGTAAGGTAGAAAGCCTTAGTGAATAAAGTTCTCCGGCATCCGTTTCATAAGAAAGAATTCCATTTTGTGGTCTTCTCGTTTCCCCAATATCCATATTAGAACGGTATTTAAAATAAGTGAGAATTACCTCAAACATTCTTCTTTGAATATTTTTCACGAATACACGCTTTCCAAGTAGTCTAAAATACACTTGTACTTTATTCGTTTCTGGATTGGGATGAAAGTGAATATCTGATGCCCCTTTCTTACATGCTTTTTCTAAAAATTGATTTGCAATCGATGTCGTGTCGTTCATCTTAGTGTCAACTCCTTTCATATTTTGAACTTAGTGTAATCCATGTTTTAAAAAAGGACAAATAGCTAAAATTCTCTAAACAACCAATAAAAT
>DATGUU010000115.1:0-2240 GCA_035301085.1 Pseudogracilibacillus sp.
TGCATCTCTAATTGATAGTTTGAGTGAAAGTCTATCTAATACTATTTCATCTGAAAACATGAATGATGGAAATAACGGAAATATGATAGGAACTACAAATCCTGGAGCAGTGAATAAAGTTTCAAGTGATAGTTTGAAACACACGGTACAACGTAAAGAATTACCACAAACAGGTGATAGTTCAACTAATGCAGGAGTTCTAGGTGGACTATTCGTATTGACAAGCTTAGCATTAATGAAAGCTAAGAAGAAAAAAGACTAATAAACGATAATCCCCCCCTAAATATCGTTGAATTAGATTGAATCTAAGAAAGGGCAAGCAGTTATAACTGCTTGCCCTTTTTGAATATAATAACTTTATCATTAAATAATAATTAATTAAATTATAAAAAATATCATTAATTAAAAGGCTTATTGAATATCAGTAAAAGTTAAATTAAAAGAGTGGAATTGTACAATTCTATTAGATTAATTCAATAAATAAAGATAATAAAAAACATTTATAAAAAAATGTATTATCAATTTTTTTATAAATAGTGCTATAATATGACTGTAAAGAATATAATTTTTTTGGGGGAATTAACACAATGAAGTTATTTTCAAAGTTAAATTTATTAACGTTAGTACTTGGTGGAACTTTGGTTTTGAGTGTACCAATGGTAAAAGCTGATACTACTAATCAACAGAGTACAGCAACTCTTAATATTCAAGATGAGAGTACAGATACAACTGCTAAATTATCATTAGACAAAGTACCAAGTTTTCCATTTAATAATGTTAAAGCAGGTACTATTTTTAGTGGTCAATCAGTGGATCAAGGATTGACTAACAATAATAATGTAGTAGTTACTGACACACGTTTAAGCAATATTGGATGGAATTTGGCAGTTACTAATACGACAGCGTTTGTGAATGGTGATAGTAAAATTAATGGTACTATTCAATTTACACCATCAGCATTCCAGTTTAGTGACGGTGCGGCAGAAGGCTGGACTTGGTCTAAAGCACAAACTAGTTTGGAATTACCAAGTAGCGTATCTAATCAAGTAGCAACTTCAACAGGTGCTAAAAAAGGTACAGCAACTTCAACAATTCAACATGCAACTTTGAAATTTAATGGGCATGATGCAATTGTTCCGGGTAGCTACACAGCTAATTTGACATGGAATTTAACTGCAGCAACAAAAGATTCATCAATTGAGAGTGAATAATAATAAATAGATAAGGTATGGTAAGATTGAAAACAAATTCAATAGTAAAACTATTTCTGTGTATTGTACTATGTATTTGTTTTTTCAAGGTACCAAATGTAAGTGCTGATAGTATAGCTAACAACGCGGCTGAATTTACGATAAGTCCTGTATATCCTCGTGAACAAAAGGAGGATGATGCAGGATATTTTGATTTAAATGTAAAAAAATCAACGAAGGTACCTATAAAAGTAAAAATTTCTAATTTAAATAAAAATCAAGATATAGATTATATTGTAAAAGTTGGAAATGCAATTACAAACAATGATGGGACGATTAATTACACAGATTTTAAAAATAAAAAAGATAAAACTGCAAAATATCAACTTACTGATTTAGTATCAAAGAAAGAATTGAAACAAAAAGTTACGGTAAAAGCAGGAGAAAGTACAGAAGTTATAGTAAATTTAAATGTACCCAAACAAGCTTTTGCTGGGGTAATCGTTGGAGGAATTTATGTAGAACGGTTAACCAATTCTTATGACAATACTAAAAATGGTGTGAATACTAAGAATCATTTTTCTATGACATTACCAATTATTTTAACTGAACAAGCTAAAGTCAAACGAATTGCAAAAATGAAGTTAGATAATGTGGTTGTAAAAAAAGGACCAGAAATAACTGCTAAATTACATAATGTGAAACCAGTAATGTTTGGTAAGTTATCAATAGATTCAAAGATAACTAAGAAGAATCATACTAAAACATTGGTTCACAAGAGTGTAAATAATTATCAAGTAGCTCCTAATTCTAGTTTTGATTATTTAGTTTCTGATAGTAGTAATCAGCTTGGAGCAGGTAAATACACATTAGATATGCATCTGCAGTCGGGAAAAAGAAAATGGCATTTGGTAAAAGATTTTGTAATTACATCAAAACAAGGAGCACCATTGACTAAGCAAACAGGATGGTTAGGTATATCAATGATGCTGTGGATAGTAGTAATAATTTTAATTTTGATTATTGCAAGCCTAGTTGCAGTTATTATGT
>DATGUU010000116.1:0-6386 GCA_035301085.1 Pseudogracilibacillus sp.
ACAGTAACTTAAAACCAATAAAGAAACGATAATCTACTTGATGTTCGCCGATCATCGAAATAAGTGCTTCCGTCTGATCATCAATGCGTTCATATGCAAGAAAGCAGAACAAAACTATGATTCCTCACCGAAAAATCAATTTACTGTAGACTATTTAAGAAAATAAAACAAAAAGTTCATTGAAAAATAAAAAAGAGCCAAAAACCCTTGACACACAAAGGTTTCTAGCTCTACTACAACTACTCCCACTCTACTTTCACGATGCTAGATATAGAGCAATATCATTGATTATAAAGGATTTTAAAGAATTATCAATCCATATAGATTGATATAAAAAATTAAAATAATGCAATTTTAATGCAATAAATGCAAATCATTGTTTAGAGTTATCCCAATAAATATTTGATATCTAAAACCAGAGACGTTTCAATTGAAGCGTCTTTTTTTCTTAATCTAATCAAAAATTTGCGTTTCCTGCTTTTTTTAGATATCCATAGCTACAAGTAAAGTAAAATTTATTATTATTTTATATCTAGTATTTTTCATATAAATATGATAGAATAAGAACAAATGTTCCCTCATTAAATTTCAGCCATAATAGCTACGAATTCACGAGCAAAGCATTTTGAACTTAAAGAGGAAAACCTAAAGGGAAGGAGATTATAATGCGTATTAAATTTTTATGTATTTTAAAAGACCAAGTTGTAGAAATTCCTGTCAGTAAAATCAAAAATGGTAAAATGATAAAAAAAGAATTGGCAGGTGAAACGGTACTCAAAGTGGAAATGATTTATGAGACAGAAAATAGAAAGCCATTTAAAATTGTGAATATGAATTTTTATAAGATCACTTTTGATAAGCATGGGATTTATGATGTTAACAATACTTCAACATCAAAAGCCTTCCAAGTTAAACTAGAATATATTTTCTCTGACTTTTCAAACTCCGATGAAATTAAGACACTACCAATACCAATCGCGCCCTCCATTCCAACTGATAAAGAAATTTTAATTTTTAAAACTTATCTTGATAAAAAATATCCATCGCTATTAATGAATTCACCAAGAGCAATCGAAGACTCAATTTACCAGATGAATAAAGTTCACAAAAAGGAGTTAAAGAAATTCAAAGAGTCGCACAAAATTACCTGATTTACCAAAGTACTTAAAGGATTAAAGGAGAATACAGATGAAACTATATGAACATTTCTTAAACAGAAAACAAAAAGGAGAATTGCTCAATTTAGAAGAACTGTCACCAAAAGATTTAGAGAAATTATTTATAAATGAATCGAAATCAGATGCTATGATTGCATCCTTATTCGGAGTGAAAAGTTCGAAAATCACTTATCTAAGACGTAAATATGGAATTACTATTCGAAATTCATTAATTAAAGACTTTCTAGATTACGAATCTAGTGTTGGAATGGAATTAAACGCTAATATGAAAGAGATAATCCTTACCAATGAAAATATTTCAAAAATCTCTAAAGCAGTGACTCATTTCGCTTTTCGAAATGGTCCAATTGAAGATATGCATGCAGATATGACAAAGCAGATTACAGATGAAGATATGAAAAAACTGAATAAATATATGGTAAATCGAATTGCTTATATTTTCACCTTAATCTTGGAGGATAGATGGACGGAATTTAACTTTTTAGTAGAAAATATGGATTTTATGTTTGGTCGTCATTGGGACGAATCCTTTCCGGACGATGGTGGAATGAGGGAATTATTTGAGAAGGAAATTAATAAATTTAGAAATTAAAGGTATAGGTGTTGATGTTTTAAACCACCGTTTCGATAATTTGATAAAATAAAAGACATATATTTGAGGAGGTAATTTAATGAGTTTTGATGACATAGAAAACCAACCAGCATTAATAATAACTAACGGAACGTTTCTCTTCTCAGAAGAAGAACGAAAACATTTAATAGAGGGATTAAATAAACAAAAAATCAAACTTTTCTTGTTAGAACAACGAGGAATACAAAATTCTATTTTTTCAGGAATTGAAATTATATTGAGTAATCCTCTTGTAAATCTTTTAATCGGGGGTATTCTTATGCCTACCATATATGATAATTTAAAAAATATAATCCAGATTACCTTTAATAAGGTGCAAGAGGGGAAAGTATGGCGGATCACTTCAAAAGAATCTACTATTCCGAATGTAACCTTGAAGATTCAAACAAAGAAAGGGAATATTATTGCCTCCCTCGATAAAGAAATCTCAGATGAAGAATTAGATTTATATATAAAAGCGTTAGTGCAAGTTGCAAATAATGTAGATGATAATGATGATTACAATTTTATATACAGAGTTATAGAAAAAAACTCAGATGATTCTTTTTTAATTTTAACTTTAAATGAATACCTGAAAAAACATAACAAAATAAATGGTTCATTGTAAAATTAAATGATAAAACAGTGTGCCACTGTGAAAATGTTTAGTATTAAAGTCGACTAAAAAACAATAATCTTTTTTATTTTTCCATAAATAATTTGTCTTCTGTACTTTGGTGCAAATACAATGTGATACTTACAATACCATCTTGTATGTTCTAAACTGTTAGTGTCTTTTGACATCAAAACTCCTCCAAATGCCCATTTATTGATTGGCGAACCAAATATATTTAAGCACCTTGATGGAGTTTTTTTACCACGCTAGAAGCTTTTTAGAAACCGAGGCATAGCCCAGGGTTTTCATTTTTCAATAAAAGGAATGCCAATTAATCGGCATTCCTACTCATAATCATATATATCTTATTCCCACTCAATAATAACTTTAATTCTCAAATCCCTTCACCGCAGCATTTATAAATGTTATTTACCGTTTTAGGGGACTATTGAGGGACAGTTTGTTTATTAACCGACTGATTTCCATTAAATTTCAGACTTGAATTCTTTGCACTTTTAAAGTTTAATTGACTTCCCATTTTATCTATAATATCTCTGTCTCGATTTGGATATAAATGTGCGTAATGACGTAATGTGATTTCGGCACTAGAATGTCCTAATCGTCTACAAAGCTTTACAATATCCATATTAAACTCATGTATTAAATAACTCGCATGACTATGTCTCAATGACTTCGGTTGTATTGGATGTACCCCTGCAATTTTCGCAAACTTCTTTACGTTCCTTCCAATGGTAGACTTGATTAAAGGAAGACCATCATATGTTAAAATATAATTGTTCAACCCATACTTCCTTTGTCTTTTTTTCCATTTTTTTAATACCTCAATCGTTTCATCATCTAACGATATAATTCTATTTGCATTTTCTGTCTTAAGTCCATTTGTAGGTTTTAACTCATTTCGTTTTCCTTTTGGAACAATATTTTTATTAATGTGTAAAGTCTTTTTAGAAAAGTTCACATCATCCCACATTAATGCTGTTCCTTCATTTACTCTGGCTCCAGTAGTGAAGTAAACAATAAGAGTTACATACATTAAATGTTCATAAAAATCATCTAAACATATTACTGATAAAACTTTTTCAAATTCTTCTTTCGTCCAAAACTTCACGTTAGCTTTACCTTTCGGAAGTGGATCAAGTTTATGCGCAGGATTACTAGTTATATAATCTAATCTCAAGGCATGTTCTAATACACGTTTAAATGTAGAATAAATTATACTTGTATATGCATCAGAGAAGCCTGTGCTTTTTAACCAAATTTGAAAGTCATTTACTTTTCTCACATTAATATCTTTCAACTTTAAATTCTTAAAATATAACTTAATATGTCGAAATATAGGTAGTTTACTTTCAAATGTTTGTTCTCTTACTGTCGTCCTATACCATGGTATAAATTCTTCTTCAATAAAACTTTTAAATGTCATTTTTGAAACTGAATAATTACCAGTTTTATAATACTTTGCTTTAGTTAATGTGATATATTTGTTTGCTTCAGTAAAGTTTTCAAATGGTTTCCCATAATCATCCACTGTCGTCTTAATCCTTACTCGTTTTCCGGTAACTGGATCTGTCCCTAATGAGATAATCACTTGGATAGCTCCACTTTTTAATTTATATATCCCTTTATATTTGGTTTTCCTCGCCATAATTATCCGCTCCTTTTTTGAGATCTTGTTCAAATCCCAAAATAGATTTTATGGCTTTTAAAGGTACAGTTGCGATCTTTTTATTATCATAAAGATCGTATCCCAAGTCTATCA
Organism: Pseudogracilibacillus sp.; assembly: GCA_035301085.1. Taxonomy (GTDB): domain Bacteria; phylum Bacillota; class Bacilli; order Bacillales; family Amphibacillaceae; genus Pseudogracilibacillus. Next base: position 4,185 of record DATGUU010000116.1, read on the forward strand.
TATATATTTTTGCTTGTCTTATTATATTTTGTGACTGATATTCCGTAAAACCCAATGCAATCAAGTCTTGTTTATTAATTACTTGTTTCATTAGTAATTTCCTCACTTTCCTTATTATTTATATTAATCGTTTTTGTTGTTTGCATTTTTGTATGGAAATGACCTTTATCATCATAAAAACCTTCCATTTTATTCATTACTTCCTCGTTATTGTCTATTAATTTAAAAGTCGGATTTGCTTCTCTCATTTTAGTTCTTTCCTCTGAACTTAAAAATTCGCTTTCTGCTTTTTCTTCTAGATACTCTTTTTCTATTTTATTTAGTCCTTTACTTGCAAGATAGGACTTAGAATTATCACCTTGTTCTTCATACGGTAAACTACCTTCTCCCGCTGTCATGTACTGTGCAATATAATTAATAGCCCTTTCAATTTTATTATAAATAGGATAGAAGTTAGTGATACCATATTTCCAATTAGGAATGATAAGTTTAGGTACAGATTTACCTTTCGAATCTAAAACATTCCTACCTTTTCCATTCATTAAAAACAACAATTTCCCTTTATTACTTTTTGCTTGTTCAAACTTTATATTATCGTTAAATTTTAGTAATACATGCCAATGAATTCGATTATTTTCACCACCATATTCCGCCACTGCCATATACTTCACATCACTCTTATATTTCCTTACAATAGATTTTCTCCATTCCATAAATGCCTCTTTTGCTTCCTCATAATCGTAAGCTGCATTTGGTGCTATCTCCGGTGAAAATGTTAATGTTGCCCAATGCGTCCATGTGTTTGCTTTTGCCTTTTCTATGAAAGATTTTTTCTTTCTTCTTCTTTTTTTAGATTCTTTATCTAAATGTTCTTCATCATTTAAAATTTTAGTAATTACAATTTCCCCTGTTTGTTTATCTACAATACTTATCCTTTTACCCTTATTAAAAATTTTCCAAGTAAAACCTTCTTTGATCTTGAAAGGTGTTAAAGTACGTTGTTTATTATACTTTTTTAACTCTATTACATTATTGTCTATTTGAATTACCTCATCATACGTTATTGTTTTATTATTGAGTGCAACCCAGTATGATAACCATATATCATGCCCAGTAACTTTTTGCCCACTATGATTTTTATGATTCAATATTTCGTCACCGGTTGAATCATAATACTTCGCCACACAATCACCTCACTAATTGTTCCAAATACTCCCTTTTCATCAAGATGAGCCACCCTGACGGGTGGCTCGCATGCTGTACGCTATTGACTGACGTCACCGCTCCCGCATGCTATTTCATGCAAGTTCCGTCTATCTAGATAACTTAAAAGTTTTTTATTTCCTTTAATAGTTGATTTGGATTCTTATTTTTAAAATTTAAATAAGGTGATTCAAATGGTCTTGCATTAACCCACCCTTGTCCATCTAACCAGATTATCCCGGCACCTTTTACTGAATAATCAACATAAGGCAGTTGTTCTTGAGTAAGTCCCATCTGATTAACCTGTACAGTTGAAGGATTTCCAAATAATATTTTCAAACCTAAGTTATCACGAACTGCACTTGAGCCTAGTAAACTGGCCTCAAAGTTTTGAGTTGCTAACACTAAATGAATATTTGCTTGTCGTGCTTTGAAAATCAACATTCTGATAGATGAAATTATTAAATCATAATTATTTTCCTTTAGCTTTTCCCAATCCTTATTTCTCGAGTTTTCTCTATTCTTTTGTTTATTCGTTTGATCAAGAGTTTTCGCTAATTCTACTATCACAGCTAGCTCATCAATAAAAACAAATACATCTTTATATCCTAAAGTATAAGCAGACTGTGTCGGATAATCAGATTTCTTTATAGTTTCAAATCTTTCATCCATTTCATTTATAAGACTATGAAATAAATCAACCGTATCTTCAGCGTTTGTAGCTATTTGCTTGACATTTGATAGCGTGGATAAATCTCCGGATTTACCATCAACTATATAAATGTCATTTGTTAAATTTGCTGCTTCAATAATTAAATAATACAAAAACATCGTCTTTCCTGAACCTGTCATCCCAGTAACACTTGCATGGGCTTGCTTATCTAAATCCCACTTTAAACTTTCGTTTAATAGAATACTTCTTGAATTAGCATTAACCGGTTCTAAATTATCATAATTAACCTCTAAGCGATCGGCATACTTTACATATTTATAAGTTGT
>DATGUU010000117.1:0-16135 GCA_035301085.1 Pseudogracilibacillus sp.
TACGATTGTCGCCACGCCGCACCATAAAAATCGCACCTATGATAATTATAAACGGGAAATCATCTACCAAGTGTCCGTCTTAAATGAATTAATGGATGCGAACAATTTACCGCTCCGCATTATTCCCGGCCAGGAAATTCGGATTTACGGTGAACTTTTGGAGGATTATGCCAATGGTGAAATTCTACCCGTCAACCAAACGAAATACGTGCTCGTAGAATTTCCGTCAAGTTCGGTCCCGCGTTTCGCCGACCAGCTATTTTACGATATGCAGCTTGAAGGCCTGATTCCGGTTATTGTCCATCCAGAACGAAATCGTGAACTCTTAGAACACCCAAGCCGGATGTATGAACTGATTCGAAACGGCGCACTCTCGCAAATTACCGCTGGCAGTTTAGTCGGCCAATTCGGTAAACAGATGGAGCAGTACTCGCATCAGCTCATCGAAGCGAACTTAACGCATTTCATCGCTTCCGATGCACATGACACCGTAAACCGTCCCTTCCATATGCAGGAAGCTTTTTCCATCGTGCAAAAGGAATACGGCGTCGATACGTATTTTCAGCTCGTCGAAAACAGTGAATTATTAATCGACAATCAAAACGTCAACCGCATGGAACCACTTATGCCAAAGAAGAAACGCAAGAAATTCTTCGGGTTATTTTAGAGAAAACAGCAAACCAAACACAAACTGGCTTCTGCCATCTCTAGACGGACCAATCAGATAGGCACATAATTTAGGAAAATAGACACCAAAAGCACTCGTCGTGAATCATAGCGAGTGTTTGGCTTTTCACTATTTTCATCTAGTTCTATCGATTTGGTTCTATATTCTGTACTCATTAACTGTTATCCCCAATAATCTACACCAAAAGAAAGGAGGGGACTGTATGAATTATCGCAATCGATTAGCATTCTTGATCTTTTTAGACTCTGTTATTATTACTGCAACGATTTTTGTTGCCTTTTGGGTGGTTTACCCATTTTCGTCCACAACGTATGACGAACTTATTCTGACCATCACCGCAATCGCACTATTATTTTTTCATCATATCTTTGCCATGGTCTATAAGTTATATAATAAAGTCTGGGCGTATGCGAGTGTCGGCGAATTAACCGCGATTGTTAAATCTGTCACTTTAACTGTTGTTACCGCAGGAATCATTCAGTTTTTCGTCAATGATTTTTCCGTTTATAAACGGGCCTTGCTCGTTACGTGGATGATGTATATTATCGTGATTGGCGGATCACGCTTCGTCTGGCGCGTCTTCCGCGACCGCTATATTAACAAAAACCGCAAAGGCGTGCGGACTTTAATCGTCGGAGCAGGGGATGCCGGAGCGATGATCGCCAGGCAGTTAAACGCCGAACATAATGAATCAAATCTCGTCCCTGTAGCGTTTGTCGATGATGATATTAACAAGCAACATATGGAAGTGTACAATTTACCAGTTGTCGGGCAAACTCGTGATATCCCAAAAGCAGTGCAGCGGTTTGAAGTGGAACATATTGTGATTGCCATTCCTTCCTTACGCAGTGAAGAATTAAAAGAAATCGTAAATTATTGTAAAGAAACGAAACTGCAAGTTCAGATGATCCCGAAAATTGAGGACTTAATGTCTGGAAAAGTTTCCGTTAGTAATCTACGTAATGTCGAAGTGGAAGACTTACTGGGACGTGCACCAGTCGAGTTGGATATTCACTCGATTCAAGATACAATACAAGGTGAGACGGTGATGGTTACCGGAGCGGGCGGTTCGATTGGCTCGGAATTGTGTAGGCAACTCATGCCGTTTGCGCCGAAGCGAATCGTTCTCGTTGGTCACGGTGAATTCAGCATTTATACAATTGATATGGAATTAAAACAGACGTACGGCAACCAAACAGAGATTATTCCTATTATCGGAGACGTTCAGGACCGAGAGCGCATGTTTGAGATCATTAAAATATACAACCCGAAAAATATTTACCACGCGGCTGCGCATAAACATGTCCCGTTAATGGAACATAACCCGCATGAAGCCGTAAAAAACAATATTATCGGAACGAAGAATGTCGCGGAAGCAGCAAAGGCAAATGAAATTGACACATTCGTTCTTGTGTCGACAGATAAAGCAGTCAACCCGACGAATGTGATGGGCGCGACGAAACGCATTGCCGAAATGGTCGTGCAAAACTTAAGCAACGGCGGCAACACGAAGTTTACCGCTGTGAGATTCGGAAATGTCTTAGGCAGCCGTGGCAGTGTGATCCCATTATTTAAAAAACAAATTGAAAAAGGCGGTCCTGTCACTGTAACGGACCCGGAAATGACGCGGTACTTTATGACGATTCCCGAAGCAAGCCGCCTCGTTATTCAAGCAGGAACGTTAACGAAAGGCGGGGAAGTCTTCGTCTTAGACATGGGGGAACCGGTGAAAATCGTCGATCTTGCTAAGAATTTAATTCATTTATCCGGGTATACAGAAGAGGAAATTGATATTCGCTACAACGGTATTCGCCCTGGGGAAAAAATGTATGAAGAATTGCTCGGTGAAGATGAGGTCTTACCAGGCCAAGTCTTTGAAAAGATTTACGTAGGCAGGACAATGGAAGTAAACGGACAGATTATCCAAGCCATTATGGAAACGTACGATACGTATGAAAAAGAGAACTTAAAAAATGCACTCATGAATATTGTCTTTCAAGAAGCAGAACAAATGACTGCAGTTGAATCTTAAGACTATTTACTGGAGGAAAAAGACATGAAACCTATTAAAAAAGCGATTATCCCGGCGGCTGGAATGGGTACGAGGTTTTTACCAGCAACGAAAGCCATGCCGAAAGAGATGCTCCCGATTGTCGACAAACCAACGATTCAGTATATTGTCGAAGAAGCGATTGAATCCGGCATTGAAGATATTATCGTTGTGACCGGAAAAACAAAACGTGCCATTGAAGACCATTTTGACAAGAACTTCGAACTGGAAGAAAGCTTACGTCAAAAAGGAAAAATGGATTTACTGAAAAAAGTGCAAGATGCAGAAGTGGAAATTCACTACATCCGCCAACATGAACCAAAAGGGTTGGGGCACGCAATTTGGAGTGCTCGTAAGTTTATTGGCGACGATCCATTTGCTGTATTACTTGGGGATGATATTGTGGTTTCTGAAATTCCAGGGTTAAAACAACTCATCAATCAATACAACGAAACAGGTCGCTCTGTTGTCGGCGTACAAACTGTACCAGATGAAGAAACGAATCGTTACGGCATCGTTGACCCTGACGGACAAGAAGACAGACGCTATAAAGTGCATCATTTCGTAGAAAAGCCAGAGCTTGGTACAGCACCATCGAACCTAGCGATTATGGGCCGTTACGTTCTAACACCTGATATTTTCAAACATTTAGACAAGCATGAAATTGGTGCAGGTGGCGAAATTCAGCTAACTGACGCAATTCAAATGTTAAACGAAGATGAAAACGTGTATGCTTATGATTTCGAAGGCATGCGTTATGACGTCGGAGAAAAATTCGGCTTCGTGAAAACGACGATAGAATTGGCATTACAGAATGAAGAGATGAAAGAGGACTTAATGACATATTTAAAACAGATTACTGGCGCAAACGTTCATTCATAAAACAACAAGATGATTGGCATATTAAATAGGAGTGTGTGTACGTATGTTTTTACTTTTTAAAAGATTTATCGATATCGCTTTGTCAGCAGCAGGGATGATTTTTCTATCACCCGTTTATCTTCTGCTTATGCTGGCAATTAAAACCGAATCCAAAGGACCAATTCTATTCAAACAAAGACGAGTTGGCCTTCACAAACGACATTTCAATATTTTAAAGTTTCGGACCATGCGAGCAGATACTCCGAAAGATATGCCAACTCATTTGTTGAGTAACCCAGATCAGTATATTACGAAATCCGGCAAATTTTTACGAAAAACATCCCTCGATGAATTGCCGCAAATCTGGAATATCTTCCGTGGCGAAATGAGTGTAATTGGGCCGCGCCCTGCCTTGTGGAATCAAGAAGACCTGATAGCGGAGCGGGATAAATACAACGTTCATAGTGTAAAACCAGGTTTAACTGGCTGGGCACAGATTAACGGCCGAGATGAACTGCCAATTAAAGTGAAAGCAAAACTCGATGGCTATTATGTAGAGCAAATGGGCGTACTTATGGATATGAAATGCTTTGTCGGTACATTTGTTAGTGTCGCAAAGAGCGACGGAGTTTCCGAAGGCGGCCCACGTGCTCAAGTGAGAGAGGAGCCAACAGCAGAATGAAATGTGTATTAATTACTGGAGTAAACAGTTATGTTGGCAACTCTTTCGTAGAATGGGTCCAGCAATATCCACAAAAGATACAAGTAGACAAAATCAGTTTACGAGATGATTCATGGAAGGATATGGACTTTTCTACGTATGACTCTATTTTGCATGTGGCTGGTATAGCACATCGAAAAGAAACAAAGAAAAATAAACTATTGTACTACAAAGTCAATCGTGATTTAACAGAGCAAATTGCGTATAAAGCAAAAAGCGAGGGCGTTAAACAATTTATTTTTTTAAGTTCAATGAGTGTATATGGAATGACAACGGGAATTATTAATGAGAACACTATACCTTCTCCTAATTCCTGGTACGGAGATTCAAAATTACAAGCGGAGGAAAAAATAAACAAATTAAAAAGTGAGGTTTTTAAAGTTGCAATTTTAAGGCCACCGATGATTTATGGAAAAGGTTGTCCTGGAAATTATCAATTGTTAAGGAAAGTAGCCTTAATATCCCCAGTTTTTCCAAAGATACGGAACAGAAGAAGTATGATTCATATGGATAACCTATCTATTTATATGAACAATTTAATAAATAGTTGTCATCAAGGGTTATATTTTCCGCAAAACAAGTTGTATGTTAATACAAGTAATTTAGTTAAAGAAATAGCAAATGCTAATGGTAAAGACACGAAGTTAGTAAAGAATCTAGAATCATCAATAAGATATATGGAACTGAATGTTGTCAGAAAAGTATTTGGAAGTTTAATATATGATACAGCTTTAAACGAGAATGATAAAATTCAAGAAGATTTATTCGATTTTAAAGAATCTATTATATTTACGGAGGAAAATAAATGAAGAAAATTCTTATATTATCTAATCATCATACATATACTTACAACTTCCGTAAAGAAATAATTCAAGAGCTTTTGGATAATAATTACAAGGTATATATAGTTTTACCTTATGGAAAGAAAGTCGATAAATTAATTGAAATGGGTTGTGAATTTATACAAATAAATCTAGATAGAAGAGGTATGAATCCTAGAAAAGATTTAAGGTTACTTAGAGATTATTATAAAATCATAAAAACAGTAAAACCACATGCTGTTCTGTCTTATACCATAAAGCCTAATGTATATGGTGGATTAGTAACTCGCCTTTTAAATATTCCTTTTTTTCCAAACGTAACCGGTTTAGGATCAGCTGTAGAAAAAGAAAGTATCTTTCAAAAATTTATGTTGATGCTTCATAGACTTTCTTTTAAAAATGCTGCCTGTGTTTTTTTTCAAAACAAAACAAATTTAAAATATTTTTGGAAACATAAAATAATAAAAAAAAATCATCAACTAATTCCTGGATCAGGAGTTAATTTAAAAGAGTTTTCATTATTGGATTACCCTTCGGATGAAATAGTGAAATTTGTTTTTATTTCTCGTATTATGAGAGAAAAGGGTATTGACCAGTATTTAGAAGCCGCTAAAAATATCAAAGCAAAATATCCAAATACTGAGTTTCATGTTTGTGGATTTTGTGAGCAAGATTATGAAAAAGTACTACATGATTATGAAGATAAAGGTATTATTATTTATCATGGTATGGTAAATAATATAGTTGATGTGCTTAAAGAAATACATTGTACTGTCCATCCGACTTATTATCCTGAAGGTATGTCAAATGTTTTATTAGAAAGCGCAGCTAGTGGCAGACCAGTGCTAACGACGAATCGCAGTGGATGTAGAGAGATAGTAGATAACGCACGTAATGGTTATTTGCTAAAAAAATTAAATTCAGAAAATTTATCAAAAGAAATTGAGCGATTTATTTTGATAAGTTACGAGGATAAAAAGCGGATGGGATTAGAAGGCAGATTCAAAGTTGAAAATGAGTACGACAGAAAATTAGTTGTTGATTCTTATATTAAAAATTTGAAAAACGTTATATAAAACAATGTTTTTAATTAATAGGGTGGTTTAGTGAATAGAAAAAGAGATTATTTAAATAAATATTCTTGGGTCATAAATTTTGTATTAATTGTTTCTAAAATTTTCCCTAAACGCATATATTTATCAGTTTATAAATTTATAATGCCTTATAATAGCTATTTAGCTATTTTCATTAGATTTATTTGCTTGAAAAACTGTGCTAAAAAATGTGGAAACAATGTAGCTGTTTTTCCAAATGTTTACTTACGGAATATTGAAAAGTTAGAAATTGGAGATAATGTTAGTATACATCCTATGTGTTATATCGAAGCATCTGGAGAAATAAATATTGGTGATGATGTATCTATAGCACACGGCAGTACAATCATGTCCGAAGAACATATATTTACTGACTTGAACCTAAATATCAAAGATCAAGGATGTGAATATAAAAAAACTATACTTGAAAATAATGTTTGGATTGCAGCTGGAAGCAGGATTTTAGCAGGAACAATTATAGGAACTGGAAGTATTATTGCTGCTGGTGCTGTAGTAAAGGGAGTAGTTAAACCAAATGTTATTATGGGAGGAGTTCCTGCTAAAATATTAAAGGAGAGGAGTTAGCAAATGAAGTTGGTATTTGCCCATGACCACATTTTTTATAAATACAACAACCAATTTTATAGCACTGGGGGTTTATCTAAAAAAATGTTAGAAAGATATACCAGTGTATTTGAAAAAGTAATAGTAATTAGTAGGCAGAAAAGAATAAAACAAATAGATAGTGGTTTAACATTAGCATCAACTCCGAGGGTTGAATTTATTGAAGTCCCAGATTTCAAAAAAATAAGTAAAATTTTAAAAAGAATTAAAGCAAAAAAAATTATTAAAAACGCTGTAAAAGATTCTGATGCAATAATATCAAGACTACCTAGTTCAATAGGCTCCATAGCTTTATCTTTTTCGAAAAAATATAATATACCGTATTTACTAGAAATGGTTGCATGTCCATGGGATGCTTTATGGAATCACAGCTTGAAAGGGAAGATTATAGCGCCAATTGTTTTTTTAAAAACTAAAAGGGATGCCAAACACTCGAATTACGTATTATATGTAACAAATGAATTTTTACAGAATAGATATCCAACAAAAGGATATAGCACTAATTGTTCTAATGTTGAATTAGATGATTTTGATGAGAATGTGTTGAAAGAAAGAATTAATAAAATAGATAAAAGAAAAGAAAGCAATAAAATTCGAATAGGTACTACTGCTGCGGTAAATGTAAAACATAAGGGACAACAATATATTATTGAAGCTTTAGGTGAACTAAAAAAAAGGGGATTTACAAATTTTGAATATCAGCTTGTTGGCCCTGGGGATCAAACGTTTTTAAAATCAATTGCAAATCGAAATAATGTTTCAAATCAAGTGGTATTTTTAGGGTCGAAAAAACATGAAGAAGTTTTTAAGTGGTTAGATACTATTGATATTTATACACAACCTAGCAAACAAGAAGGATTGCCGAGGGCATTAATTGAAGCTATGAGTCGTGGATTACCGGCGTTTGGTGCTAATACAGCAGGAATCCCAGAGTTATTAGATAATGATTATATCTTTAAGAATGATAAAAAAAATATAAAAGAAATTTGCACAATATTGCTGAATTATACAAATAAATCTATGAGATTACAATCATATGTTAACTTTAAACAATCAAAGAAATATGATAAAAAGCTTATTGATAAACGTCGAGAAGAGTTCTTAATTAAATTTCTTAATAATAACAAAAATTAAATGTTTTTCAAACTAGATTTTGTATATAACTGAATGATATTAGACTAGTTTAAAGATCTGTGCTCTAAAATAATTTTAATTATTGTGTTATTGGTATGAATCAAAACTACATAATTATTATAAAATTGTGGAAGAATTTTTAAGACAATATCAAGTTATGACTAGCAAATAATATTTAAATTCATATTGTAGTTTTTAAAATTATAATTGAAGGAAGTATTGAAGTGACTAAACAGTTTTTAATAAATTTACTAAGGTAAAGAAATAATTATCTTTCAGATACGCTAATTTAATTCAAAATTCAAGCACAATATCATGTTCGAGATTTTTAAAATGTTTAAGGTTAGTATATACGCGACAATATGCCGACATTATTAGTTATACAAATTATTAATTAAAATAATCAAGCTTATTTCAATAATTTTAATTTGAAAGAGAGGTGGTTGCTTGCTTGCAAAAAAAAGAATTGGAGTTAATATAATCTATAAAATATTATTAACTTTAATTTCTGGTATTTTATTATTGTCTGATAAAATCGAATTAAATATTTTGTCATTAACTATATTAATATTTGGTTCAATGATTATAGTAAAGTTTGATTTGTTACATCCATACGTATGGTTTGGCGGAGTTTTCTATTTGTATTCTATTTCGTATCCTGTCTTATACTATATCAATTCAATTTACGCAACAATAGGCTTTTCTAAAGAAATTATAATTATGCAATGGTTAGCGTATCTAACTGTTTTGTTTTTTGTAACTTCTAATAGGGTTATTTCATACCAATTCAAAAACAATTATGTAAATGGAGTAGTTAATAACTATTTAATTATATTTACTGCCTCTATACTTGTAGCCTCTTCTTTCTACATGTCTTTAAAAGGTTACGCAAGCAAAAGTGAGATTGATAATAATTCTATAATTGAATTAGGTTTAAGAACTGGCTTGGTACTTTTATTATTATATGGCATAGAGCTTGCCAGAAATATTGATTATAATCTGAAAAAAATTTTGTTATTAATTTTCTTTGTCTTTATACCTATATTTTTTTTCTTTTATTACTCTGGAGAACGTGATTATTTATACAGATTTTTTATTTTAACTTTTTTTATTTTCTATGCGCTCAAAGGGCATATGTTTAAAAAAAGGATAATGTTTTCTCTGCCAATATTACTCGTGTCTATCCCAATAGTTAATATGTTTAAATATTTGGGGTTGAGTGGTGAAGTTAAAGGAACAGATAAAAATTTTATCGAAATGTTTTTGATGTCTGATTTTCATGCAGCATCTAGAAATTTACAGACATTGTTAAACCAAAGTAGTAATTGGAATTACTTTAAGGGCTACACAATTATAATGGACTTCTTAAAAGGAATTGAACCACCGTTTTTAAATTTTGTTAATTTTAGTGTAGGAGGTTGGTTTAATAACGCATTTTTTGATGAAGATAGGGCAGGACAAGGTTTTACATTAGTAGGAGAAGGGTATGTGAATTTTGGCTATTTGGGTATTATAGGTGTTTTTATTTTCATTAGCCTATTAATCAATATATTTTACAAAAGAAGTAATAATAGCATTTATTGGTTTATAATATATATTTTTTTGATACCAACATTTATGTATGCAATAAGAGGGAGTTTAGCTAACATTCTTTCTCCACTTATAAATTATATATTAATGACAGTAGTTATTGTAATTATAGTTAATTATATCAGTAAACAGGTTTTAAAGAAAAAGCAAAAGGTAACCATTTATAAAGAAAGGAATATATTTTATGATCATTAATAAGTCACTTCCAACAATAATAGAATTTAATGGTCTTCCCGGCAGTGGAAAAAGTACTATCGCTAATTCATTAATAAGTGAACTTGAAGAATTAGACTATAAATTATTGACTTACGCAGAGATTTTTGAGTATAAAAAAACTAATCTGTTTTTAATCATTAAACTATTGTTTTCTATTCGACATGTTCATTTTTTATTTATTTGGTATTGTTTTATAGTCTTAAAAAAGAGTTTGATAAATATAAGAGAAATAAAAAAGATACTACATTTTTTAAATCACATTACACTTCTAAAATGGGCAATAAAAAAGCATGAAAATATCGATTTTATTATTATAGACCAAGGTAATATTCAAAATTTGCTTTCTATAGCTCATTATAGACAAATTAACAATACAAAAGTACTTGGAAAATTAACTGAAAAGTTTAATGAATATTTCAACAACTATATGATTGTTAATACGCATGTTAACGTAGAAGTAACAATAAATAGAATTACAAAAAGAAAACATGGAACTAGTAGATTGGATAATTTAGAAAAAAAAGATTTGAAAAAAATATTGACTAGACAAGATAGTAATTTAAATATTCTTCGAAATAATAATTTTTTTTCGTTAAATTTAAACTCAGAAAGCGATATCTTAGAAAATACATCATATATAAAATTATTTATATAGGTTATTATCTAGTTTAATATTATTACAATGAATTATACAATATTACTCACTTAAATTATTGAATCATTAAACGTGAATAATATTGAATTGATACATTATAGTAGAAGGAGGGAAAGATTTGCTTTCAACATTGAAAGATATTTTTGAAAAGCTTAATGAAAACGAAGTAAGGTATGTGCATTGGAAAAGTAATGAACATTTAAAAAGTGCTCTAAGTGGAAAAACTGACTTAGATATTTTGGTACACCAACTAGATTATCATAAGTTTATTGAAGTTGTGAATAAACATGGTTTTAAAAAGTATGATACTGATCCTTTGCTGAATTATTCTTTTATAGATGATTTTATAGGATTTGATAATAATACAGGAGATTTAATTCATTTACATACACATTTTCAATTAGTTATAGGAAAGAAATTTGTTAAAGAAATTCACTTACCTATAGAAGAATACATTTTTAAACATTTCATTAAGGATGTAGATTCAGGAGTGAAAATTATAGATCCAAATTTAGAAATAATTCTATTACTAATAAGATTTAATATTAAGTACGAAGGGAAATTCAAGAAGCCTACAAAATTAAATAATGAATATGAAATAGAATATAACTGGTTAATTAATAAAATAGACGAAAAACTTGTTAAGGAACATGCTTTAAATATTTTTGATAAAAAGACGAGCAATGTATTTTTTAAAACAATTAATCATATAGATAAAAAAAGAAAATTTAAACAATTAAGAAAAAATATTTTTAAAAAAACAAACAAATATAAAACAAATAGAAATTTTATAAACAACATAAAGTATTATATATCGAAGGTTAAATTTATTTATAAAGCTATTCTTGTAAAGAAGTTTCATATACCTATAAAGTTTAGAAGAACAAAGCCAAATTCCGGTTTAATTATTGCTTTTATGGGTGTTGACGGAGCAGGTAAAAGTACGTTAGTGAACTATACTGAAAAATGGTTATCAAATAAAGTTGATGTACATAAAGTATATTTTGGTACTGGAGATAGCACGTTTTCTTTATTAAGAACACCGATTGTAAATATTAAAAAAATAACAAACAAATTAAAATTCAAAAATAACAATAAAAGTAAAAAAGTAATTGTGAACTCAAAGGAAACAAAAAGTAATAACAAGCATAGAAATATATTTACTAAGTTTATTAAAGTCATTTGGGCCTTAGTAGTTGCTCTTGAGAAAAAAAACAGCTTTAAAAAGTTATGGAAAGCAAAATCTTCAGGTATGGTAGTGATAACAGATAGGTACCCTCAAGTTGATATTTATGGATTTAATGATGGCCCATTACTCACAGACTGGTTGAAAAGCAAAAATTTAGTTAAAAGACAGATGTCAAGATGGGAGTATAACGTATATAATCTTGGAAAGTTTTATAAACCAGATCTTGTTATCAAATTAATAGTTAGTGAAGATATCTCTTCTAAAAGGAAGTCTGATACTTCAAAAGAAATGATAACAAAGAAAATAGAAGCTATTAAAAAAATAAAAATTCATCCTGAATCAAATGAACTATTATTAAATACAGAGGAATCATTGGAAAAAACAAAATTAAATTTAAAATTAATTATCAAAGATTATATTTAAAACTAACAATTTTTAACGTTAAAGGGAGAGGCAATGAAAGAGAAATTTCAAAAGTTAATTAAAAAAAAGTTTATAAAAAATGTTTTTATTGTTGCATCTGGGACAGCAATGGCTCAGTTTATCGCATTGCTATCTTCTCCCTTCATTACCAGATTATATGGTCCGGAAGCATACGGAATGATGGGTGTGTTTCAATCAGTTACATTAATTATAATTCCAATTGCTGCTTTAACGTATCCAGTGGCGATGGTTTTACCGAAAAGTAATGATGAAGCAAAGGGACTCGCAAAGTTGTCTTTTAATCTTAGTATAATACTTGCAATATTATTGTTTATATCATTGTTAGTGTTTCATAAAAACTTAATTCTTTTATTGAATATGGAAGAATTTGGTCTCTTGGTTTATCTTTTGCCATTGGTAATACTTTTTTCAGGTTCTATGGAAATAAATGAACAGTGGTTATTAAGAACTGGTCAATTTAAAATTGTAGCTAATACAAAACTTTGGAGATCTATATTGGTAAATGGTGGACGCCTAGGAGGCGGTTTATATTCTCCTCATGCATATATTTTAATAGTATTAGTCGCCTTAGAAAATGCTTTAAGAACATTTTTGATAAAAATACAATTACGCTCTTCTAATAAAAAATTATATATATTTAACGTAAAACATAAATCCTTATATAAATTGGCTAGAGAGTATAAAGATTTTCCCATGTATCGGGCTCCCCAGATTACTATTGACAGAGTTTCTCAAAATTTGCCTGTGCTATTATTGACATCTTTTTTTTCACCAACCGCAGCGGGTTTTTTCACTATAGGAAGAACTGTTCTAAATGTCCCTTCTCAGCTTATTGGAAAATCAATTGGAGATGTATTCTATCCCAAAATTAGTGAAGCAATTAATAATAAGCAAAATGTTGTACGGCTAATTTTAAAATCCACATTCGGTCTATTTATAATAGGAATGATACCTTATGGTATTATTGTATGTTTTGGTCCACATATTTTTGAAATTGCCTTTGGTAAAGATTGGTTTATTGCTGGTGAATTTGCTAGATGGATGGCTATTTGGTCATTTTTCACCTTACTAGACCGCCCTAGCACAAGAGCATTACCTGCGTTTCATGCACAGAGATTTCAACTTATATATGCTGTTATTACTTTAATTGTTAGAGTAGCTTCTTTTTTAGGGGCTTATTATTTGTTTGCTGATTCAACAATAGCTATAGCTTTTTTTTCAATAGTGGCAAGTTTGTTAAGTTTAATACTTATTTTAATAACATTAAAAATAGGTACTACAATTGATGAGTACAACGAGGTCTAAAGCTATTTTACATAAAAGGAGTTTTTTTGATGAAAAGAATTCAATCATTTAAACAAAAGATTATTATTACCGGAGTTGCAGGTTTTATTGGTCACGCATTAGTTAAAAAATTAATAGAAAATAACTTTTTTGTTATTGGCATTGATAATACAAATGATTATTATGATATTAATTTAAAACAAACTCGCTTAAATGAACTGAAAAATTGCGAAGCTTTTACTTTTATCGAAGCAGATATTGCTGCTAAAGATAAGGTGATGGATATTTTTAAAAAATATGAACCTAGTTTTGTTGTAAATCTTGCTGCTCAAGCAGGAGTTCGCTATTCACTTGAACACCCAGATGTCTATATGGAAAGTAATGTGATTGGATTTTACAATATTTTAGAAGCGTGCCGTCATTATCCGGTAGATCATCTAATTTACGCATCATCAAGTTCTGTTTATGGAGCGAATAAAAAAGTTCCTTTTGAAGAAACAGATTTTGTCGATCATCCTGTTTCGTTATATGCGGCTTCCAAGAAATCTAATGAACTCATGGCACATACATACAGTCATTTATATGATATTCCAGCAACAGGGTTACGTTTTTTTACAGTTTACGGACCAATGGGACGTCCAGATATGGCGTATTATGGATTTACGGATAATTTTTTTGCAGGTGAACCGATTAAGATTTTTAACAATGGAGATTTTGAAAATGATTTATACCGTGATTTCACCTACATTGACGATATTGTTGAAGGAATGGAACGTCTTATAGATAATCCACCTGTTTCTGAAGAAGGAACAAAACATAAAGTCTATAATATAGGAAACAATAAACCTGAGAAATTGATGACCTTTATTACCGCTTTAGAAGAAGCATTGAGTAGTTCTTTGGGACGTACCGTGGAATTTGAAAAGATTTATGAACCAATTAAACCGGGGGATGTTCCAGCAACTTATGCATCCACAGACGCTTTGCAACAAGCTGTTGGTTTTAAACCGACCACTACCATACAAGAAGGCTTGCAGAAGTTCACGGACTGGTATGTAGATTATTACAATAAGAAATAAAGGATGGATACGTTTGAAAATTGCAGTAGCAGGAACAGGCTATGTTGGCTTGTCGAATGCTGTCCTATTAGCACAGCATAATGAAGTTGTCGCATTGGATATTTTAGAAGAGAAAGTAAAGCAGATTAATAATAAGCAATCGCCTATAGGTGATGAGAAGATTGAAGAATTTCTAGCTACTAAAGAACTAAATTTACATGCAACGACTGATGCAGAAGAAGCACTGTCTGAGGCAGAGTTTGTCATCATTTCCACGCCGACGAATTATGATCCAGAAACTAATTATTTTGATACAAGTTCCGTGGAAGCTGTTATTCAGAATGTCTTGGATGTGAATCCAGATGCGGTGATGGTTATTAAATCGACGATTCCAGTAGGTTATACGAAAGAATTGAAAACGAAATTTGATACAGAGAATATCATTTTCTCACCGGAATTTTTACGTGAAGGAAATGCGTTATACGATAATTTACATCCTTCCCGTATTGTAGTCGGGGAGAAATCAGAGCGTGCCGAACAATTTGCGAACTTGTTGAAAGAAGGAGCTATTAAAAAAGACATTTCCGTACTCTTCACAGGCTCAACAGAAGCTGAAGCAATAAAGTTGTTCGCTAATACGTATCTAGCGATGAGAGTGGCTTATTTCAACGAGTTGGATACATATGCGGAAATGAATGGGTTAGATACTCAACAGATTGTCGAAGGAATTGGACTCGATCCAAGAATTGGCGACCATTACAATAATCCATCCTTCGGTTACGGTGGCTACTGTTTACCGAAAGATACGAAGCAAATGCGCGCAAACTTTGCGGATATCCCGAATAATTTAATTCACGCAATCGTCGAAGCAAATGACACACGTAAGAGCCATATTGCCAATCAGATTTTAAAGCAGAAACCAGAAGTCGTTGGAATTTACCGATTGACCATGAAGACAGGGTCTGATAATTTCAGGCAATCGGCTATTCAAGATATTATTGAGCAATTGAAAGCGCAGGATGTGGAAGTTATCGTTTACGAGCCAAGCATCAAGGGCACAGCATTTGAAGGACTAGAAGTGTTGAATAACTTTGAATCGTTCAAAGAGAAGAGCAACGTCATCGTAGCCAACCGCTTAGACGAAGAACTGAAAGACGTGAAAGAGAAAGTCTACACAAGAGACGTGTTTAGCAGAGATTAATATAAAGGAGACAAAGGAATGGGCTAAAAAAGCGGCCCATTCCTTTGTTTTTATTGTGAAGGAAGTGAATGGAACTGTCTGAATGGGAAGAGGAGAGCGGAAGTTCTTAAAAAGAACATGAATTTTATTTTGTAATACGTTAATTTAAAGATGATATATTTTAAATTCCTTTACAGGTGACTTCTTTTTTATGACAAGCCATAAGTAGCATGCTATAATAATGAATAATTATTCACTAGGAGGAAAAGCAATGAACGAAATGATTTTTAGTGATCCGATAAAATTAAATGCTTTACGTTACGCAAAAAAGGAATCGATTTCATTTAAAGATAAGCGTTTTACGTATGAATCGTTTAACCAAAGGATTAATCAGTTAAGTCATGCGCTTCAGGAAGTAGGAATACAAAAAGGTGACAAAGTTGCTTTTATGTTATTTAATTGTAATGAATTATTTGAAATAATTTTTGCTTGCAGTAAAATCGGTGCTATTTTTGTTCCAATTAAT
>DATGUU010000118.1:0-364112 GCA_035301085.1 Pseudogracilibacillus sp.
TGCAGTTTGACAACTTGTTCTTTAAACTCATTTGTAAAAGTTCTCCTTTTTCTTCTAGTCATGATTGATTCTCCTCCGATATCTGTTGAATCAAGTTTATATGACCTTAATAAATCTGTCTAATTAAGTGTAGCCTATCCAGGAAGCTTTCTTGTGGTACGTATATCTTTCATTTTATTAAGGTGAAATTTATATAGTTCAGCTGAAATCCAACCTTATTGATTCTATTTTAATTGTGAGAAACATTTATTCATTTAAAGTAACATATCCTTTATTTTTATATGATTTTTCATGTGTATATCTATCACCTTTTATAAACTGTTTGATTTGAAGTATTTTATTTTCTAATATGATTAAGTAGTCTTTTGAAATAGGTGAATGAATGTCTATTGAATTTGATTTCTATAAAACACGAGAAAGATTTATTGGCAACGCTTTCATTTTGTCTTTTGATATGCTATCCTTTATTTAAGTGTACAGGCTCGAACTCAAAAAATATTAATCTAAACTATTATTAGGAGGTAATTGTTTCTATGAATATTAATGAAATGATTCAAAATAAACATATTGGCTTAATTGTTCCTAAGGATAATCAGAATACAGATTCTATTTCAAAAGCAGGTATGCAAATGGGCGGAGTTATTGCATGGAGTGGCTGGGTATTAGTCACTAGCATTGAAACTACTGAATCTGAAAAAACGCATAGCATCTTACCAACGTTAGCTTAAATTAAATAATTCGAGCTTGTACACGTATATAATGAAAAATATTCACCTGATAAATTATATCATTTTAAGTTTTCTAAAACAAGTTATTAATTAAAAAAAGTAGCATAGGTGATAATATGTCTATAGAAAAACAAAAAGAAATTGTTATGAAGAAATCTTCAAAATGGATTGTGCAGAATTTAGATAAATTTGATCCGAATAATAAATATTATACCGATCAAAAATTTAAATTAAAAGTATTTGTGGAACTAGTGTTTGTTATGAATCCAATTATCAGAAGAAATAGAATGAATGATAAAAGGCTATTTAAAATAATTGATTTTATAAAAGAAACAACCTATAAAACGGATTTTCAATCTCTAATTCGACGTGATTTAAGCGGTTTGGCAGGGGCAGCCATAATCGAAGAATTTAAAATGCTTACTGAGCAAAATAATCAAACTGATTTAAAACCAATAATAGAATCTCAATTTATAAATCTCTTTAATAAATCTCCCTTTAGAATATTAGATTTAAAGTATTCTTTAAATAGAATAGATGTTTTTCCAAAACTACCTTCATCTAAGGAATTATATAAACAAACCACCCTAGCCAAAGAACAGCCCATACATACATTAACAAATATGGAGTTATACAGTATGACTCATGTTCTTTTTTATTTAACTGATATGGGACACACTTCAATAAAAGAAATTTTGGATAATGAAGAAATTGAGGAAATTAAAAGAAAAATTGTAGTTTCTTTATATCTATCTGTAAAAAAAGGTAATATAGATATACTTGGAGAATTATTAATTTGTCTATCTTTTCTATCAAATTGCTTTGATGAAGCTTCCGATCTCAAAGAAATGTATGAAATATCTTGGGAGAAAATAGTGAACAGCCAACACCGAAAGGGATTTATTCCACCATTTAAAAATACTAATTTAGTTTCTTCAAATCAAGATGAATTTGAATTGAATTATCATTCAACAACTGTAGCTCTTGGGGCGAGTTTATTATGAAGGGATCTATTATGTATGGATAAAGAAATATGTGAATCTATAGAGCATAAGTTAAAGGAAAAAGTAACAAAGGAGCATTATATTGATTTTATTGGTGAAGTTACAAAATACTCTTTTTTGTTATCTGAAGAAGAAGTTATATCTAACCGTTACATAATTCCTATAGTTCAAAATTTTATAAAAAAAATAGAGATAGAGGATTTATTAAAGTGTAATTATAGAGATTTTATAGCTATAGGTTATTTAATATACTTTGTAAAGCGATTTCATCATCATTTACAATTTGATTTTAATGAAAAAGAAATAATAAATTTATATTTAAATGTAATATCAAGTAATTACGTTAATCAAGAGTTTAATGGTAATATGCTTACAGACCTATATATTCTATCTGACTTGTTGGATTTTAAATTAAGTTTTTTACCCGAAGATAATTTTCTGAAAAATTCAAATATAGGGTTATGGGATTGGGATTATTTAACGTTTAAAGGATTTATAGATCAAGTTATTCTAGATAATTCAAATATGAACGAAATAACTTCTTGGAAGGTCCTTACATTACTGTATAAACATAATTTTTATGATTTAATAGTACTATTATTAACTCAAATATCATTTCATGAATTTACCAATAGTTTTATAAAAAAAATCATCTTGAATATCCGAAGTGCAAGTATTCAAATTATCGGATTAAATTATTACCATAGAATGATTGGGGACTAAAAAATGTGTAACATAGATTATATTAATACAATATCGTTTCTTGATAACTATGATACTTCAAGCAATAAAAATAAGAGAACATTAGATTTAATTATTCAAGAGTGTTTATTTATACTGAATGAGCCATTAAAAAAATCAAATATTGATACTAGGAAATTAGATAAATATGATCAACAATTTTTAATTTTATTATTAATTTATGCAGATAGAAAAAATATTACTATTCCTGATTCTTTTTTCTTAAATAAAAATTATAATAAGTATATAGATGAATTAAGAAATAAATATTTGATTTTTAGTGAAACGTTTATTCTCATTGAATCTGAAGAGCTAATTGATCTCAATGACGATGAATTACTATCTTTTTTAACAAACTTACTTTATAAAGCAGAACACGAATCCGTAATTCAATATATACAGAAAAACAAATTGCTACTTTCGGGTTTGTTATCATATAGTTGTCAAAGTTATATGATACAGTTAGTATCAACTATTATACTGTTGTTTAAATTTGCAAACATATCTAGTAATCATTATAGAGATGGTATAGAGTTTTTAAAATTCCAGCACCGTGAAAATGGAGGATTTGGCTATATCAATCCCCTTGATAATAATTTTACGGAGGATAAAATCAAAGAATTTTATATAATAAACACTTTGTTTTCATTATTAGCATTAAAATTTTAAATTAGGTGATATTATTAATAATAGAAGAGATTTTAAGTTCTTGTTTAAAATGTTGCAAATGTATAAATACAGAGTTTTTTTACTTTTATTTCTTTCAATTATTATGGCAGGAACACTGATTTTAGCTCCTCAGTTAATAACAGAATTTTACCAAACAATTTTTAAAAGTAATTCACATGATAATTTATTATTAATGATTGTTATTTTACTCATTTTATTATATTCTATTTCTACCTTTTTTTATGATTTTTTTGTAAATAATATTTCCGAGCATTTAACGATGGAATTCAGAAAGAAAATTTTTTATAAATCTTTATTCATGGAGAATAATCTAACATACAGCTCTAATCAATTCACCTCTATGCTAAATAATGATTTAAAATCTTTACAATCTATATATTCTGATTATCTGCTTAATCTAATTAAAAATTCTTTTATTCTGTTAGCAACTTTATCAATGCTTCTGATATTAAACTTTATGGCCACTTTAGTTATCTTTATTACTATAATATTATTAGGTATTATTGGAAATTTAGGGGTAAATCAGATTAAAAAGGATTCAGAAAGTATTCAATCTATTCATACAAGAATGATAGCTTTTATACAAGATAGTTTGAATAATTTAGTAATGATAAAAGTATTTAATGGTTCTAAATACATTTTTAATAAGTATTTATCTTTTCATGAGGATGCGTTAAAATTAGTCACTAAGCGAAATCTTAAGATTGCGATGATAAAACCTTTAACAAATTTGTTTATGTATTTATTACTATTAGTAACTATTTATTTGAGTTTTGAGTTATTTTCTGGTAATGATTTGCAGCAAATTTCTTCCTATTTTTTTTATGCATTCATTTTAACGGCTAGTGTAACCCAGGTATCAACAAATCTCTCTGGAATCAAAAAAGAACTTGGAACTATTAATCGGATTCTAAATATTGACGAGTCCTTTAAGAATCATTCTGGTAATAAAAATTTAATTATTTCTAAAGGGAATATAATTTTTGAAAGTGTAACATTTAGCTATGATGAAAAAAATATATTTAACCAGTTATCCTTTTCTTTAGAAGGAGGAAAACTAAACACTCTTTCAGGAAGAAGTGGTATAGGAAAAAGTACTATAATTAAGCTTATATTAAAACAAATACAACCAAACTCAGGAGTTATTTCTATAGATAATCAGAATATTGAAGACCTTATATTGAATGAATACTATAATAATTTTGGTGTAGTTTTTCAAGAACCATATCTTGTTAATGATACTATTTTAAATAATTTAACATTAGGACTAGACTGTTTTGAAATGGAGAAAGTAGAAGCTATTTGTAAATCATTGAATTTAATTCCAGAAATCATGGAGTTGCCGGATAATTTCAATACCATTATTAATGAACAATTCAATAATTTTTCTAGAGGACAAGCTCAAAGATTATCTATAGCAAGAGTATTGTTAAGAAAACCTAAGGTTATAATATTAGACGAAGCTACTGCTTCTCTTGATGATAACAATGAAGAATCAGTATTCAATGCTTTAAAAACCTACTGTCCAAATTCAACAGTTATAATGATTACTCATAATAGGAATATAGTTGAAAAATACTCAGATAACAATATTGAATTAGAAAGTCTTGGATTTCTATAAAATTACTGATTATTTTATGAAGACAAAATTAATTATTGATAAGAGGGTTTAGGTAATCTATTGTGCAGAGTGACTAATTATAAAACTTAAAGTTACAGCAAAAATCCTTTTTTGGTAAAATACAACTCAATAAAAGCGTACTGTAGGGTAAGTACAGACTCAGAAGATCAGTTAAGTAGCTATAAATCACAAGTCTCTTATTACTCTGATTTAATTCAGAAAAATGTAGAATGGGTGTTAGTTGATATCTATGCGGATGAAGCCATCACAGGTACACAAGTTACTAAACGTGAAGATTTTCAACGCATGATTAATGACTGTATGAATGGAGATATTGATATGGTGATTACGAAATCAATATCTAGATTTGCAAGAAACACATTAGATACGTTGAAATATGTTCGTATGTTAAAAGAAAGAGATATAGCCGTTTATTTTGAAGATGAAAAAATTAATACACTGACAATGGATGGTGAATTGTTACTTGTTGTTTTAAGTTCAGTCGCACAACAGGAAGTTGAAAATATATCTGCAAATGTTAAAAAAGGATTAAAGATGAAAATGCAACGTGGAGAGCTAGTCGGTTTTCAAGGGTGTCTTGGTTATGACTATCATCCAGAAGATAAAAGTATTTCAATTAATGAAAAAGAAGCTGAAGTTGTTCGTTATATTTTTCAGAGATATGTGGAGGGAGCAGGAGGAAGTATCATCTCAAGGGAGTTAGAGAATTTAGGCTACAAAACAAAGAGAGGTACTCCAACATGGGCTGAAACAACTGTACTTGGAATTATAAAGAATGAAAAATATAAAGGCGATATTTTAATGGGAAAAACTTTTACATTAGATCCCATTTCAAAACGTCGATTAGAAAACTTTGGCGAGGAAGATCAGTACTATTTACGAAATCACCATGAATCAATTGTCAGTGCTGAAATATTTGATAAAGCACAGGAAATCAGGATGAGAAGAAATCGCGGGCGAAATACAGTAGAAAATAATGGTGGGAAGCGAGAGAAGTATAGTCGTAAATATGCGTTTAGCTGTATGATTGATTGTGGTTACTGTGAAAGTACATTAACAAGACGTAGATGGCATAGTTCAACGAAATATAGCAAAACGATTTGGCAGTGCGTTACAAGTACAAAGAAGGGAAAAAAGTTCTGTCCAGACAGTAAAGGAATCCCCGAAGAAGCTATTGAAAAAGCTTTTCTAGAAAGTTACCGAATTATGTGTAATAATAACAAAGACGTATTGGAAGAATTTTTGCAACGTATGGAAGAAACATTGAGTTCCAGTACGGTTCATAAAGAAATAGCTAAAATAGAAAAAGAAATTCAAGGATTAGAGAACAAAAAGAATAAATTAGTGGATATGAGACTGGAGAATATTATCGATAAAGATACGTATGAAGATAAATATAATTCACTGATGCAAGAGATTAATAAGAAAGTACAAACAAAAGAAAAATCCTTATCGAATTTAGAAGAAGAAAAGGATATTAAAAAACGCTTGTTAGCTTTTAAAAAAGTATTGGAACAAAATGAAGTGATTGAAACGTTTGACCGATATGTATTTGAAAGTGTCGTTGAGAAAGTAATTGTAGGTGGAATAGATGAAGATGGAAACAAAGATCCCGCCATGATTACGTTTGTATATAAAACAGGTTTAAGTAATAGTTTAGATGGTGAAAAATTTAAACCAGCTAGAAGAAATGCGAAAAAAGATAATACAAAAATATCTAATGAATTGTGTTCACATACAGTCAACGAGGATAATAAATTGTGTTCACATACAGTCAACGAGGATAATAAATTGTGTTCACATAGTAGTGACGACACATATTGAAACTGTCGTGAAATTAGAGAGAAAATAATTTTTATAAGTAATATATAACAAAGCGGTTAATAGCGCATAAGCTATTAACCGCTTTGTTTTTAATTGACCTTATTTAGTAAAAAACTGATTGATATTATAAAGAACTTAGTGTAGTTTAAGAATATAATTTTATGAATGGCGGTGGTCGTGATGAAAAGTGGACGTATGGAGGCTTTTAGTGATGGGGTATTAGCCATCATTATTACCATTATGGTGTTAGAAATGAAGCCTCCAGAGGTTATAGATAAAGCATCGATTCAACAATTAATCCCTACAATAATTAGTTATATGCTTAGTTTCGTCTATGTAGGCATTTACTGGAATAATCATCATCATCTCGTGCAAAAACTTAAGTTTATAAAGGGTCCGATATTATGGAGTAATTTGCATTGGTTATTCTGGATGTCATTAATCCCTTTTTCAACAGGGTGAGTAGGTATGACGCCAAATGAAACAATTCCGGCATTCTTTTACGGCTTGATTTTATTATTATGCTCGATATCCTACTTATTATTACAAAATAATGTTGTGAAAGCTGAAGGGAAACATTCAGCACTCGCAAAGCAAATCGGCTCTGACTGGAAAGGTAAAAGTTCGATGCTTTTATATGTACTAGGAATCACTGCTGCATTTTGGTTGCCAGCTATATCTTATAGTTTATATTTATTAGTAGCATTAATTTGGTTTATACCAGATAAACGGATAGAAAAAATAATTGAAACAGAGCAATAAATGTCGCAATTTTATATTATTAGATATATTCGCATAAAAGAAATATAATGAGTAAAAGAAGATAAAGGGGTATTATGATGAAATTAATTTCATGGAATATTGATTCTTTAAACGCAGCATTAACAAGTGATTCAAATCGTGCACATATGTCTCGAGAAGTTATAGATACGATTATTAGTTATGATGCTGATGTGATAGCAATTCAAGAAACAAAACTACCAGCAACAGGTCCGAGTAAAAAACATTTACAAGGATTAGAAGATTATTTTCCAGACTATGAGATTGTTTGGCGTTCTTCTGTAGAACCAGCACGTAAAGGATATGCGGGAACGATGTTTTTATATAAAAATCATTTAACACCTGAAGTAACATATCCTAAGATTGATGCACCAGGAACGATGGATGATGAAGGCCGTATGATAACATTGGAGTTTGAGGACTTTTATATTACGCAAGTATACACACCCAATGCGGGGGATAAACTTGTCCGCCTAGATGAACGTCAAATGTGGGATGAAAAGTATGCTAAATACATAAAAGAATTAGATGAAAAGAAACCTGTATTAGCAACTGGAGATTTTAATGTCGCTCATAAAGAAATTGACTTAGCAAATCCTAATAATAATCGCAATTCTGCAGGGTTTACCGTTGAAGAACGCCAAGGTTTCGATCAACTTTTAAAGAAGGGATTTACGGATAGTTTTCGTCATGTTCATGGCGATGTCGAAGGCGTATATTCTTGGTGGGCACAAAGAGCAAAAACAAGTAAAATAAATAATTCAGGATGGAGAATTGACTACTGGCTTGTAAGCAATCGTGCAAAAGATAAAATTAAAAAATCTGAGATGATTGATTCTGGTCCTAGACAAGACCATACGCCGATTTATTTTGAAATTGACCTGCCTCTTTCATAAGATAAGGAAGCCTAGATTTTTTCGTTACACTACATCGTTTAAAGCAATCCAAAATGTTAAGTGAATTTAACATAATGAAAGTAGGGGAAAAATGATTACAATTAAGAACTTTGAAGATAATGATAATGTTAAAATCACCGAAGAAAAAGGCGCTTTTAAAGTAGCGGAATTTCAAAGAGATTTAAGTGTGAATCATTTAACAGCTCAAACCGCCTATTATGCAGCTGAAATGAATGTTAGAAGAAGACAGTTAGTATGTGATGTTAGTGACTCAAACATTACTGTTCAAGCTGGAGCCATGCAATGGATGGCAGGAAGTGTTAAAGCAACAACCGGTATTAAAGGCGTAGGTGACTTTATTGGGAAAACATTTAGAGGCACTGTAACAAATGAATCAGCAATAAAACCTGAATATACAGGATCAGGTAAATTGGTCTTAGAACCCACCTATAAGCATATTTTACTGATTGATGTGAGTGAATGGAATGAGTCGATTATTATAGAGGACGGCTTATTTTTAGCCTGTGAATCAGAATTAAAACATAAAGCAGTCATGCGATCTAATTTATCATCAGCTGCATTAGGTGGTGAGGGCTTCTTCAATTTAGGAATATCAGGTAGAGGTATTCTAGCACTTGAATCTGACGTGCCTCGAGCCGAACTAATAGAAATTGACCTAGATGATGATGAACTGAAGATTGATGGTAATATGGCGATTGCTTGGTCAGGTAGTTTGACATTCACAGTGGAAAAATCGGGTAAATCATTTATGGGATCAGCCGCTTCTGGCGAAGGATTTGTTAATGTATATCGCGGTACAGGCAAGGTCTTAATGGCTCCAGTTCGTCAGTCATAAAATGTTTTAAAAATGAACAATTGCCTATAACTCTTAGCAATTGTTCATTTTTTAATGAATTATTTTTTTCTAGATAATAAATTATCTTCTGTCAAAATATCTTTAAAAGTACCTGTTCCATAGATAAGTCTATTTCCACTTACTTCTGATTCAATCCATTTATGAACAATTCCATTTTCCGAAAACTCAAGAAAAATAGGAATCTCAGGGAATTGACTAGATAATTCGATACCAGCTAAGAGATCTAATTTATCTTCATGTAAACAAATAAATATATGACTAATCGGGGGATTTTGTTTACTCAGTATCGTTTCAATATGATCCGTTTCGATATCAAATGTACTAAATGAAAAATTAGCGACTTGTAGATTATTAACGTGATTTCTTTCCCAATCTTGTTTAATTTTAGGCATTATTTTATCAATAGCCGTTACAAAAGGTGGCTGGTTACTTTGTGTGGCTGATTTAAGTGCAATATGCTGTCCTAATGTTCCAAAACCAATAATGAGTATGTGATTGTTTTTTTCATTATTAGCAGATGAATAAATGGGATGTTTTTCAAATAATGTATCGACAAATAATTCATATAAGTTTATCAACTGGATATTGAAAGAAGGAGTATGATTTATAAGAGTACCTTCTAAATCTAGGAATAACTTTCGAGAAGTTATTTCTTGAAGATGAATAAATACAGTTAAGTCGAAATGGTCTACTTTTTGATTGTTAAAGTAATTTTGGATATCCATAAACTCATTTAAATTATCAATATCATCTTCATACAATAAAACAACCTTACTTGCTCGTGCTAATCTAGATTTTGAATAAATATTTTCTCGTTTATCTCGGTGATAAATAATGACAACTTTTAATCCTTCTAAATAATCAACAGCCTCATTAGACATATCATCAGCAATCAAAATCACACGCTTATTCTTTTTACGTAGATCTTCAATAAGAATGAGGCTATTTTCATTATAACCAAAAATCACATAATGATTACCGATGATTTGATAGATAACTAAAAGGATTGAAGACTCTAGTAAACGATACATCGCAATAAATACTGTGGAAATAGTATATAGAGCAGCGGACCAACGAGCGACTTCCACAATAGCAGGATATTGTAATAGGCTTGAACCATCTTCTGTAAATACATCTGTTACAACGAGTAAGTATAATTGGAATGTAAAATAAAGGGCATTTAAAACGGAATGTGATTCAACTGAATACTGATAAAAACTATAAAATCCTGTAATGAATGCTAATAAAAAGAGAAAAATATGTAGAGCATATTTACGTGTGTATAAAATAACAATAGGAAATAAGATTAGATAAATAGCTAGAATCATAAGGATAGTTCGATCTGTATTCTCCTCACTGATTGTCCAAAGTAAAAACAGGATAGAAGCAAGAAAAGCAGCTATATAATAATGAATAATTAATCTTTTATTTTTACGAAATTGTTCAATCAATATTTATCCCTCAAATCACTCAATATTTAATTTAGTTTACCATATATATACTTAAAAAAATAAAAAACGGAAGCTTATTTAAAAGTCTTCCGTTCTATCAATTAACTTTATACCGTTTTAAAATAGTTTAACATTGTTAATGCACACGTATTTAAATCTAGAATAATATATTGGTAAATAGGATGATTATCAGGTATGTTTTCATCTTTTAAGTAATTATGAACAACTATTAAAAATTTACTTGAAAGATCATTATAATTACCATTAGAGGCGATTGTTTCTTTAGTGATTAAAATAAATAATTCAAGCCAATGATTTAATTGATTAAGTGCTAAATCAACTTTGTTTGTTTTTCCAAAATGATTAAAATATAGCGCCTTTACTTTTAATTCCTGAATATATTTCAAATGATTTCGGTACTGAGTTAAGTCGAAAATTGATGCAGGAATACTTGGTAAAAATAGATCAACTTCGTCATCCTGTAATTGATCATAGTATACGCCTAGTGCATGTCCGGTATAGAGTTCCTTTCTTGATTGATCAAAGGTAAGCATGTAAGCATTATTGGTCGGTAAGATAAAGTGTAATGCTCTGTCACCGATATTTATCTCTTCTTTGTCAATAACCTCTTTGACTGACTCTTGATCAACTGGTCGAACCGGTTCAAAGTTCTCTGAGAAATAATCACCATAAATAGCACGTGTTGCTGAGACAATTTGTTTTGGTTCAGTTAGTGTCTGCTTAAATCCTTTAGGTGCAATCACTTTTGCATTTGGACATGATCTAAGTAAAATGCCAACACCACCCATTGAATCAAGTTCTAAATCACTGACAATAATATACTTAACTCTGGATAATAGGGAATTCAGTTTAATTAGACTCTCTTTAATATGCTTAACAGCAGGTGTTGCACCAATATTTATTAAAGTTAAATTTTTTTCATCTAAAATAAATGTCGCAGTACGCTTAGGCAAATTTAGAGCAAGTCCATCAATAATATATGTATTCATACCAGTTTCTTGGACAAGTTGATAAGTCATTTTAGACCTTCTTTCTATTTAATTATTAAACCGAGCAAACTCGTTAAATTAACAGCCTGGACTTGATTTACTATACATCCTTTTAAATCATGAATACCTACGGTTAAATGAGTGAAGTGAGTGTCGCTTAAATCGATTTTATTTAATGCTGTTTCAGAAAAGTTAATTCCAGTTAATTGACTATTTGTAAAATCAATATCTTTTAAATCATTTTCATAAAAGTCGCTTTCCTCTAAAATACACTCATCAAATTTTACAAAGCGTTGACGACTATTACCAAAGGAGGCAAGCTGTAGATTACATTGATTAAATAAGACATGTTTCAGTCGAGCATCCGTTAGCACAATACCAATTAATCTTGATTTGTTAAATTCAATATTATGTAAGTTTGCTTCATAAAAGTGAGTGTCAGATAAATCACAGTTATTAAACACACAATTTTTAAAAAAGACTTTCGTTAATCTTGTTCCAGTAAAATTGACGTTTTTAAATTCAACATTATTAAACTCAATTAATTCATCTTGTTTGATAAAAAGATCACAATCAGTAATTAAAACATTTTCAATAAATGGATTCTCTACATCAAATACATCATTAAATTCGACCTGTGATAAGTTGTCGGGTAACTTTGGTGGATTAATTTTCAAAATATCAACTCCTTAACTTAGATTAACAAAGGAATTTATAATCAGCAACTTCTAATCATTATTAACAATTAATTGAACTGTCTTAATTATTATGTACCTTCGTTGAATATGTTATGATAAGAGTAGAACTCAGTATAGAGATAAAGTAAGGGGAAAAAAAGAATGAAGAAATTTAAAATAATACCACAAGCAGATGATAGTGAACTATCATTTCAAATGACTGGTGAAATGGAATTATTACCATTTCTATTAGAAGCATTATCTGATCGAGGTAGAAATTCAGTAAAATCAATTTTATCAAGAGGACAAGTCTCAATTAATGAGATTGTTTCAACACAACATGATGAGCAATTATATAAAAATGATGTTGTTAAAATAATGAAAAATCAAGTGGCTAAACGAAAAGAACGTTTAATTGGACTTGATATTTTGTATGAAGATAATCATCTTATTGTCATTAATAAATCAGCAGGTTTGTTATCTATTGCAACGAATAAGGGGCGAGAATTAACAGCTCACGGAGAATTAATGAAGTATGTGCGTGATAAAGATAAACAAAATCGCATTTATGTTGTTCATCGACTCGATAGAGACACATCAGGTGTAATGATGTTTGCAAAATCTAAATCAATCCAACAAACATTACAAAATGCTTGGGAGGATATAGCAACAGAAAGAACTTACGTTGCACTTGTTCATGGTAAAGTTAAACAAGAAAAAGGCTATGTTTCATCTTGGTTAAAAGAAAATAAAGCTTTTCATGTTTACTCTTCACAAAAAAAGAATGATGGTCTTTATGCGATGACATTATATAATGTGATTCGAAAAAATCGTGATTATTCGTTATTAAACGTTGAATTAAAAACAGGGAGAAAAAATCAAATTCGTGTTCATATGCAAGACTTAGGCCATCCTGTTGTTGGCGATAAAAGATACGGTGGAAAAGGTAATCCAATTAAGCGCCTAGGCCTTCATGCTCAAGTACTTGAATTTATGCATCCTGTTAAACAAGAAAAAATGAGGTTTGAAGTAGAGACACCGTCAATATTTTATACAAAAGTACCTTCTTAATATGTGAGTGACTATAAAGTACTATAGGAGATTTAACATGATTCAATATAAAACTGCATATTTAACAGTTTTCCAAAGTGAATTATATGAAACAACATCAACAGTTATTGAAGGAAAAGAAGCAATAATATTAGTTGATCCGAATTGGTTACCAAATGAAATAGCAAAAATAAAAGAATATATCAAGTTAAAATTGAAAAACAAACAACTTTATTTAGTAATTACTCATAGTGATTTCGATCATATTATTGGAGTAGGAGCCTTTCCAGAAGCGATTATTATTGCTTCTGAGGCTTTAAAATTAAAGCCAAATAAAAAAGAGACTTTAACTGATATATTTGAATTTGACAAAATATATTATGTAACACGCTCATATCCAATTAAATTTCCGCATGTTAATATCGCAATAGATGAAAATAAAACACAAATCCAACTAGGGGACTTAGAATGTACTTTCTATTTGTCGCCTGGCCACACAGATGATGGTTTATTTTTTTATATTAAAAACTTACAAACGCTTATTGTTGGTGATTATTTATCTGATGTCGAATTTCCATTTATTACAAGTAGCTATCTTGATTATTATCAAACGACACAATTAATGCAAAGGGTCTGTCATGATAATAAAGTTGATTTATTAATTCCTGGTCATGGAAAAGCTACAAAAGATTATCAAAAACGGATTGATTTTACTTTATGGTATTTAGATAGTATAAAGAACAATGAAGATATTGAACAAGAACTTATGAAAAGGTTTCCATTTTATCAAGGAATGAAAGCAGCACATAAAAACAATCTTCTATTAATAAAAGGCAGGGATTGAATTGACAAGTATTGACGATTTTTTAAAGCTTGATTTAAGAGTAGGTACAGTGCTTGAAGCTGAATTTTTTAAAGAAGCAAAGAAACCAGCATTAAAATTAAAAATCGATTTTGGTGACTATGGTATCAAGCAGTCATCCGCACAAATAACTGATAACTATCATCCCTCTGATTTAATTGGTATACAAGTGACAGCAATTGTTAATTTTCCTCCGTTAAGGATAGCAGGATATAAGTCAGAAGTCCTCGTTTTAGGTGCGGTTCCAAGTGATGAGAAAGTTGTATTATTAAAGCCAGATCTGAACGTACCAAATGGAACTAAAATAAGCTGAAATTGTGATAAAGGATGTGTTGAGATGGATAGAAATCAAATTCAAAAGGGAGCAGAAGCTTTTTACTTTCCCGGAAATAAAACAGGCGTATTAGTTATTCACGGATTCACTGGAACAACACAAAGCATGTATGACTATGGTGAATCTTTAGCTGAAGCGGGCTATACGGTTTTAGGGCCAAGATTAACTGGGCACGGCACATTCCCAGAACAGATGGAAATGGCATCTTATTTAGATTGGATTAAAGATGTGGAAGCAGGACTTGAGAAGTTAATGGAAATGTGTGATGAAATTTATATTGCAGGTTTATCTATGGGAGGAACACTTGCATTATACTTAGGTGAACGTTATCCAGACTTAGCAGGAATTATTTTAGTGAATGCTGCAATAGAATTACCTAAAATGACCGAGTATTATGAAGCAAAAAAAGATAAGTCAGAAAGATTTATCCCAGGTATTGGTTCAGACATTAAAAAAGAAGATATTACAGAACTTGCATATGATAAAACACCGATAAAATCAATGGGAGATATTATTGAATTAATGAAGTTAGTAAAAATGAATCTAACTAAGATAACAATGCCCATTCTTATCTTTTCTTCAAATGTTGATCATGTCGTTCCACCAGAAAATTCACGCTCTATTTATAATCAAGTAAGTAGTAAACAAAAGAAATTTATTGAATTAAAAAACAGTTATCATGTAGCAACTTTAGATAATGATAAAGATTTAATTTATTCAAAAACAATCGAATTTTTAAAATCTAAATAATTAAAAAAATAAAAAAATATGTTAAGATATAAATAAAGGAGAGGTAACTATGACAGAAATTAAAAAAGGCAACAAACAATTTTTTATCGGTGAAGATGAAGCAAATGCAATTGCTAAAGTCACATATAAAGATAAAGATACCTCAACAATTATTGTCGACCACACATATGTATCTGAAGAATTAAGAGGTCAAGGTATAGCAGGTAAATTGTATAACACGATTATCGAATATGCTCGCCAGGAAAATAAAAAAATAGTACCAGAGTGTTCATATATTAGAACAAAAATGGAACATAATAAATCAGATCAAGATTTATTGGCAAAATAAGCTAAACAAAGCCTAATAGAAATATTTCTATTAGGCTTTTTTATAGTTAATAATAAGGGTTGTCATAATTAGTTCATAAATAAGGCTAAACATCAGTTGGAAAAGGTCGCATTCATCATATTTTCATAATTGTAGGTTATACTATATTTTAGAGTTAAAGTTTGGAGGGTCTAAATGCCATCGATAACAGTAATAAAATCAATAAGTATATTAATTGCTAGTTTTCTAATCGGTCTTGGATATTTCTATATTCAATCCGAACAATCTAAAAACACACGTAAAAAACAAATAGAAGCTATTTCTTCTTTATTAATTAATCTAGTTATCTATATTTGGTTAGGAAAAATCATTGTTAATTTACCCAAATTTATAAATGATCCTTTAGCTATCCTTGCTTATCCAAGTAATTCAAGTGCTTTTTATGTGGCAAGTTTGTTAGGACTAATTAATATTATAATTAATGTGAGAAATAAAAAAGTGCCATTAAATACATATCTTGAAGCGTTTATCCCTATATTTATTGGTGCTTCACTAATATTTGAATTTATTAATTACATTGATAATGGAACAACAAACACATTGATGTATTTAGTTTTATTAATTGTTATTGTTATCGTTCAAATGATATTTAATGAAAAAATTTCAATCATTAATTTAAATTTAATAATTGTTTTAATTTGGTCAGTCATTAAATTATTGTTAGCATTCTTATATAGTTATACAACGATATTTAATTATATAGTCCATCCGATTTACTTTGTTATCATAATATTAATAGCATTATATTGCTTTAAAATGAAAAGGGATGTGGAATATTAATGGGAATTGAAACAGATACATTTTTACTAGTTGGAATGATATTGGCTTTAGGTGCAGGTGCATTATCATTTCTATCACCATGCGTATTGCCGATATTTCCGGCATATTTATCTTATATTACGGGTGTGAGTGTTAAAGAAATTCAAGATGGACAAAGTAAAGAAGTTCGAAAAAAACTTTTAACACATTCAGTCTTCTTTTTAATTGGTGTTTCACTCGTATTCATCAGTCTAGGTATAGGAGCATCATTTTTAGGTAAATGGTTAAGTGGTATCTTAACGGGGAGTTCAGGAAATTTAATTCAACAACTAGCTGGTATCTTCATTATTGTCATGGGGCTTTTTGTTGGTGGTTGGCTAAATATTAAAACACTAATGAAAGAAAGAAGAGCACAATACAAAAAAAGTAATGTAAGTTATTTAGGAACATTTTTAGTTGGTTTAGGATTTGCAGCGGGATGGACACCATGTATTGGACCGATATTTGGATCGATTTTATTGCTTGCTGCAAGTAATCCTACACAGGGTATCATCTATACTGTGATGTATGTGATTGGATTTGCTTTACCTTTCTTAATACTTACATTCTATATTGGTTCAACTAAATGGATTGTGCAAAAAAGTAATGTCATTATGAAATTTGGTGGCGTCATTATGATATTAATGGGAATTGTGTTATTTACTGGACAAATGCCACGTATTGCAGGGTTCTTATTAGATTTAGTTCAAGATACATGGCTTTCTAAATTAGGATAAGTTTGGAGGATTATTAATGAGAAAATGGATAATAATTGTTGTTATTATAGGTATGTTAGGTTGGACTGGTTGGGAGTTTTATACAAGTCAACAAGAAAAAACAAATATTGAAGACTTAGAAGGCATTCAAGCTAATCCAAATGCAGACACCTCAGATAGTAATTTAGCAGACATAGAAGAAGGACTTGAAAAAGGTGATATGGCACCTGATTTTGAAGTGAAAACAATTGATGGTGAAACAGTAAGACTATCAGATTTTCGTGGGGAAAAAGTAATGTTAAACTTCTGGGCAACTTGGTGTCCCCCATGTCGTGCAGAGATGCCAGATATGCAAAAATTTCATGAAAATAAAGATGTGACAATATTAGCTGTTGATTTATTTGATACAGAAAGTAAAATTGAAGATGTGGAAGAGTTTATCGACGATTATGGTGTAACGTTTAAAGTCTTATTAGATGAAGGTTCAACAATATCAAATAAATATGGTATTCAACCGATTCCAACGTCATATATGATTAATACAAAAGGTATTATAGAAAATATGGCTTTTGGTGCGTTAAACTACGAATTAATGGTACAAGAACTAGATAAAATGGATTAAAAAGTTGAGCGCCTATCTAGGAGTGAAGTGTAATGAAACAGACTATTTTAATTGTTGAAGACGATAAAATGATTAGAAATCTGATAAAGTTATATTTAGAAAAGAATAATTATCACGTTGTTGTTGCAAGTGATGGACACATTGGCAAGGATGTTTATGAAAATGAACATCCTTGTTTAATTGTGCTTGATTTGATGTTACCAAAAATAAGTGGTGAAGAATTTTGTAGATGGATTAGAGAAGATAAAAAAGATAATGACACATTAATTTTGATGTTGACTGCTAAAACACAAACGTCAGATAAAATTGAAGGTCTAAATATTGGCGCTGATAGTTATTTAACAAAACCTTTTGATCCAGATGAATTAATCGCTCAAGTAAAAGCTTTATTTAGAAGGATAAATCACCATTGTAAGCAATTATCATCTGATGGTCTTACTTTGAAACCACAACAAGGCGAAGTATATTTAAGAGGTGAAATAGTTAATTTAACAAAGCATGAATTTAATTTATTACATTATTTAATGAAAAATGCGAATGTTGTATTTTCAAGAGAAGCACTTGTGAGTGAATTGTATTCTTTTCATGAGCAAGATATTTTAGATCGAACTATTGATGCGCATATAAAGAAATTACGTGAAAAAGTAGAAGATATACCAGCTAAACCTAAGCGGATAGTTACTGTACGTGGGATGGGATATAAATATGTTAAATAATAAAAAGCGTGTTTCTCTTCCAAGAGGATTCCTTTGGCGTTTAACATTTTTAAATATATTTATAATTGGCTTAGCGATTAGCTTAAGTGGTTGGGCTGTTTATAATACAGCTTGTTTTTTAGTTGAAGGTATGGGAGGCCTCCCTGACCAAGGTCAACAACAATTTAATGCAACTTTATACCAATATTTACTTGTCTTTACAATCTTAGGTGTACTTTTTAGTAGTGTATTACATTATTACTTTACCAAGCGATTAGTCGGTCCTATCAAGCAGTTAATTGAAGCAACTGAAATCTTAAAAAAAGGTGCCTATCCGTCAGAAATTCAAGTTACATCAAATGATGAAATAGGTGAACTTATTAGTCATTATAATGAATTAACAAAACAATTAAAAGATAATGATTCACAAAGAGAAAGGTTAATCACAAATTTATCACATGAAATTAGAACACCTGTTGCAAATTTACAGGGATACTTACATGCTTTAAAAACAGGCACAATTGAAGGTGATCCCGACTTATATGAATCACTCTACAATGAAGCGAATCGCTTAACATTATTGATTGAACAAATTGATCAAATTAATCATCTTGATAC
The DNA here is from genome assembly GCA_035301085.1 of Pseudogracilibacillus sp. Taxonomy (GTDB): domain Bacteria; phylum Bacillota; class Bacilli; order Bacillales; family Amphibacillaceae; genus Pseudogracilibacillus. The sequence continues at coordinate 19,133 of DATGUU010000118.1, forward strand.
GATTCAATTAAATGATAAAGAGTTAGCTAAATTATGGATAAATGAAGTAATTGAAGAAACATTAAAAATGTTTGAATGGGAATTGGAAAAATCAAATATAGCTTTATCAGTGTCATTACAAGCTAGTGAATTAATTATTCATGAAGAAAGTATCAAGCAATTAGTTAGTAATTTGATTGATAATGCGATTAAGTACAATTATAATGATGCACCGATAAAGGTTACAGGAAACATAGAAAATGATGTTTATAAATTAATTATTGGTGGCACAAGTGGTCCATTAACAAAAAATGAACAAGAAAAACTATTTAACCGATTTTATCGCACCGACCCCTCACGAAATCGACATACGGGAGGAAGTGGGCTCGGTTTATCGATTGTTAAAGATATTGTTAAGTTTCATCAAGGAGAAATCCAAGTTGAGAGTCAAGGTAATTATAATCAATTCATTGTAAGCTTACCTATAAAATAAATTTTTTGTATTGATTACTTGTAGAAAAATAATTTAATAGAGTGTTTAAAGAAGTTGATTCTCCCCACAAAATAAAGGAGTCTAAATTTAAATTATTAAGAATAATAAATGATTGATTTAAGTCAGATTCATTAATCTGGTAATCAATTAAAAACTCATTAAATTCATGCTCATTTACAAGAAATAAATCATTTTTAAAATCAGAAACATCTTCATAATAAGTTAAATAAACTTTTTCTTTTAACATATTTTCCATAGCTAATTTAGATTCAAGAGTCAAATAAACCGTTAATAAGCTCATATTTAAGCGACCTCCTAATTATAGTATTTATCTTATCATATATGAGAAGCACTTGCGTATTTTTCTAAGATAAGCTATGGTTAAACTACAATAAAAATTCTTCGGGGTGGGTGAAATTCCCAATCGACGGTAAAGAAGGAGATAACTTCTGAGCCCGTGACCTGTATAGTATAACAACTATATGGCTGATCTGGTTAAATTCCAGAGCCGACAGTTAAAGTCTGGATGGGAGAAGAATTATATAGATATAGGAAGGCTTATTTAAGTGGATATTTATGCACTTTTTTAAGTTTAATAATTATATTTATTAATTCACCCTTATGACCTCTGAATGAATTTTCAGAGGTTTTTTTTATTGTTTAAATAAAAAGAGGAGGGGACGCATTGAATGATTTACATTATATGCAATTAGCTTTAAATTTAGCAAAAGAAACACAAGGTCAAACAAGCCCTAACCCAGTTGTTGGAGCCGTATTAGTTAAAAATAATCAAATAATAGGTCTAGGTACGCATTTAAAAGCAGGTGAAGCACATGCCGAAGTAATTGCAATAGATATGGCCAAGGAAAAATCTAAAAATGCTACACTTTATGTCACCTTAGAACCATGCTCACATGTAGGAAGAACACAAGCATGTGCAGATTATATTGTCCAAAATAACATTGCTAGAGTAGTTGTTGCAATGTTAGATCCTAATGAAAAAGTATCAGGTCTGGGCATTGAAAAAATTCGCGAGGCAGGCATTGAGGTAGAGCTTGGCCTTTTAGCTGATGAGGCAAAAGAAATTAATCAGCATTATTTAACGAGTATGCTCAATCAACGCCCTTATATAACGCTTAAACACGCGATATCATTAGACGGAAAAATTGCTACATCAATTGGAGAAAGTAAATGGATTACATCTAAAGAAGCAAGAATAGATGTCCACAAGGATAGATCCTTACATGACAGTATTTTAGTGGGTATTAATACTGTGTTAGCAGATAATCCGAGTTTAACAATCAGACATATCCAGACTCACAAACAACCGATTCGATTAATTTTAGATACACATTTAAAAACACCTTTAACAAGTAAAATAATTACTGATGGTTTGTCACAGACTTGGTTATTTGTAAGTGATAAAGTGGACAAATTATTAATTGAAAAATATGAATCTTTTGATAATGTAACGGTTTATCAACTTAAATCATCTCAAGTAAAGCTTGAAAATGTACTTGATATTTTACATAAAAAAGAAATAAGGAGCGTCTATGTTGAAGGTGGTGCTCACATTAACGATTCGTTTTTACAAAAAGGGTTGATTGACGAGGTTAACACATATATTGCACCGATGCTTATTGGTGGAGCAAAGTCACCGACTTCATTTCAAGGAAAAGGAATCAAACATCTTAAGGATGCCTTTCAATTAGAACTGAAGTCAGTCAAACAAATAGGTAAAGATATAAAAATTATTTCACAGAAAGAAGGGCAAAGATGTTCACAGGAATCGTTGAAGAAAAAGGTATGATAAAAACTATCAAACAAAATTCAAAGCAAGGTTATAAGTTTGAAATTACAGCAAATAAAATATTAGAAGATATACAACTAGGCGATAGTATAAGTGTTGATGGAGTCTGTTTAACAGTGACTAAATTTACCAAAGATTCATTTGAAGTTGATGTGATGCCGGAAACGGTTAAAGCTACAACAATGAAATATTTAAAAGAAACTAATCAAGTTAATTTAGAACGTGCAATGCTAGCGACAACTCGATTAGGTGGTCATTTTGTTTCAGGACATGTAGATGGTGTAGGAGAAATCATAAGTAAAACGCCGTTAGAAAATGCTATTTACTATCAAATTCAGCTACCAGAAAATTTGTCTAAATACTTAATTCATAAAGGATCGATTACGATAGATGGAATTAGTTTAACTGTTTTTGAAATAAAAGAAAACCTCTTAACTATTTCACTTATCCCGCATACTACTTCTCAGACAACTTTAGGAAGTAAAGGTATAGGAGATTTAGTAAATATTGAATGTGATTTATTAGCTAAACATGTTGAAAAACAATTATCATTACAAAAGGAGATTAATCATGTTTAATACAATTGAAGAAGCAATCAAAGATTTAAAAAATAATAAACCAATTATTGTTGTGGATGATGAAGATCGAGAAAATGAAGGTGATTTTGTCGCACTGTCAGATCAGATAACTCCAGAAATAATTAATTTAATGATCACAGAAGGGCGCGGCTTAGTCTGTGTGTCAATTACTAAAGAAATTAGTGAGCAATTAAATTTAAATGATATGGTAACGACTAATTCAGATCCACTAGGCACTGCATTTACTGAAAGCGTTGATTTTGAAACAACGACTACAGGGATTAGTGCATATGAGCGTGCCGATACAATTAAAGCGATGGTTGATAAAAAAAGTAAACCAGATCAATTTAAACGCCCAGGTCATATTTTCCCACTTGTAGCAAAAGATGGTGGTGTTTTAACTCGTCCAGGTCACACAGAGGCATCTGTAGATTTAGCAAAACTTTGTGGATCAGCCCCATCTGCTGTTATTTGTGAAATTGTCAAAGCAGATGGTCATATGGCAAGAGTGCCAGATTTAATTAAATTAGCTCATCGTTTAGATTTAAAAATAATTACGATAGAAGATTTAATCGATTATCGTAAAAAAAATGAAGTGCAAATTAAGCGAGAAGTAGTAACTGACCTACCAACTACGTATGGTGATTTTAAAATATACGGATATTCTAACTCACTTGATAATAAAGAACATTTAGCAATCGTAAAAAATGAAAATAAACAAGCATCCCTTCCTGTTGTAAGAATACATTCTGAATGTTTAACGGGAGATGTTTTTCATTCTAAACGTTGTGACTGTGGACCACAGTTACAAGCTTCATTAAAAATGATTAGTGAATCAGGTCATGGTGCTTTAATATATATGAGACAAGAAGGTAGAGGAATTGGTTTATTAAATAAACTCAAAGCTTATGCTTTGCAAGATCAAGGATTAGATACCGTACAAGCAAATGAAGCATTAGGTTTTAAAGCAGATTTAAGAGAATATGAATTAGCAAGTCAAATATTACACGATTTAAATTTAACAGAAGTTGAACTGTTAACAAGTAACCCTAAAAAAGTTAAGGGTTTAATAGAAAATAATATTAAAGTCATTAAAAGAAGTGATATGGATGTAGGTAGACAAGCTGAAAATATATCATACTTAAAAACTAAAAAAGAAAAGATGGGACATTTATTTGTCTAATATAGAGGAGAGATTAATTATGCATAACGTATATACAGGTTCATTGATAGGAACAGATTTAAAAATAGGGATTGTGGTGGGGCGTTTTAATGATTTTATTACAGAACAATTATTAAGTGGAGCTATATCAACACTTAAACAGCATGGGGTTAAAGAAAATCAGATTGATGTTGCTTGGGTGCCTGGAGCATTTGAAATACCTTTGATTGCAGAGACGATGGCGAAAAAAGATAAGTATGATGCAATTATAACTTTAGGTACTGTTATCAGAGGTTCAACGCCACATTTTGATTACGTATGTGGAGAAGCGGCTAGTGGAGTCTCTCATGCAGCAAGAGTATCAAATAAGCCTGTTATTTTTGGTGTATTAACAACAGACACGATTGAACAGGCTATTGAAAGATCGGGTACAAAGGCAGGAAATAAAGGTTCTGATGCTGCTAAAGCAGCTATTGAAATGGCTAATTTACAAAAAGAACTCATAAATTAAAAAAACTCTTTTGCTAATCTGCTTTTATTCAGTTAAAATAGAAGTAAGAGCATAGGTAGAAGGAGTTGCCATAAATGAAAGTCGATGAGAATAAATTTTTTGGTTATCAAATTATAGCTGTATCTATTATTTGGATAGGAATGTCAGTTTTCTTTAAAAAGATGGATAATTCAGGTGTCATTATTTATTATGTTGTTACTTCTTGGTTATTATTCTTACTCGTTATCTTTTTCAAGAATAAATACAAGCAGAAAAAAGGAAAATCAAACATAGTTATTTTGGAAAACAAGAAAAAAGATGAAAAGTGAGTGATATAATCCTCGCTTTTTATTTATAATCAATTTAATTGATTCAAAAATCAGAAAAATCAAAAGAATTTAACAATACTGTCATGATTTTGTCATAAAAATGCCCATTTATTGTAACCTAAATGAAGTTTTAGGCAGTATAAATGAGTTATAATCAATGGAGGTTCTTATTTTAGATTCATAATTATTAAGTTATTTAAGTTTAAAATTATGAAAGGAGTTGGCATATTTATGGACGCTTTAGTGATAGCACGATTACAATTTGCATCAACAACAATCTTTCACTACTTTTTCGTTCCGGTATCAATAGGTCTTGCATTATTAATAGCTATTATGCAAACATTATATTATTTTAAAGGCGATGAAGTATACAAGAGAATGGCAAAGTTTTGGGGTGTACTATTCTTAATTAACTTTGCTGTAGGTGTTGTTACAGGTATTTTACAAGAATTCCAATTTGGAATGAACTGGTCAACTTATTCAAGATTTGTAGGTGACGTGTTTGGTCCCTCACTAGCAATTGAAGCATTGGCAGCATTCTTTTTAGAGTCAACATTTTTAGGTATTTGGGTATTTGGATGGGATCGTTTATCAAAACGAGTCCATTTACTATCAATTTGGTTAGTATCGCTAGGAACAATTTTATCAGCCTTTTGGATATTATCAGCAAACTCGTTTATGCAAAATCCAGTAGGGTTTGAGCAAGTAGACGGTCGTGCTCAAATGACTAGTATTAGTGAAGTATTATTAAACCCGCATTTATGGTCACAATTCCCACACGTTTTATTAACGTCAATTGCAACAGGGTCATTTTTAGTTGCTGGAATAAGTGCTTATAAAATGATTAAAAAAGAAAATTTAGATATGTTCGTTAGATCATTTAAAATTTCAATTAGTTTAGGAGCTGTTGTTGTCTTTCTTACTTTATTTACAGGACACTTACAGGCTCAGTATATCGTTGAAGCACAGCCAATGAAATTAGCAGCGGCAGAAGCACAATGGGATACAAGTGATGATCCTGCACCGTTTACAGTTGTTGCCAACATTGATTCAGATAAAAAAGAAAATACACTATCGTTAGAATTACCTTACTTACTTAGTTTCTTCGCTTATGATGAATTTAGTGGGTCACTTGAGGGACTAAATCAAATTCAAGAAAGATATGAAAAAGAATATGGTCCTGGTAATTATATACCACCTGTTAAGACTTTATTTTGGAGTTTTAGAGCGATGGTTGGTGCAGGTAGTGTCATGATATTATTAGGTCTTTACGGGATATACAATTTAAGAAAAGATACCATATTAGAAAAAACACTTTATTTAAAATTAATGGTTATCGGTATTGTTTTACCGTTTATTGCTAACTCAACAGGTTGGATTATGACAGAGATGGGACGTCAACCATTTGTTGTTTTCGGCTTAATGAAAACAGAGGATGCAATTTCACCTTCAGTAACAGCTGGCGAGATGTTATTTTCATTAATAGCATTTAACTTATTATATGCTATTTTAGCAGCTGTAACGATTTACTTATTTATCAGACATATTAAGAAAACTAATTTTGAAGAGTTACCAACTCCTGAGGAATCAAAAGATCCATACGATCAAGAAAGTGCTAAAGGAGGTGCGACTATTGAGTCTTAATGAGCTGTGGTATTTATTAATCGCTGTCTTATTTATTGGTTTCTTCGTGTTAGAAGGTTTTGATTTTGGTGTCGGTACAGTATCTAAATTTTTAGGAAGAGATGAAACAGAAAAACGTGTTTATATTAATACAATTGGTCCTTATTGGGATGCAAATGAGGTATGGTTAATTACTGCAGGTGGAGCTATGTTTGCAGCATTTCCACATTGGTATGCAACGATGTTTAGTGGTTTTTATATTCCGTTGGTCTTTATGTTACTCGTTTTAATCTTACGAGGTGTAGGATTTGAATTTAGAGGTCAAATAGATAATACAAAATGGCGTAAAACATGGGGCTTAGGTATTTTTATTGGAAGTGTGATTCCGCCTGTTTTATGGGGAGTCGTATTAGCTAACTTTATGATAGGAATGCCAATTGATGAGAATATGGAAATGCAATCAGGATTTTTATACTTCTTAAATCCTTTTGCACTATTAGGTGGCGTGATGTTTTTAAGTTTAACAATTACTCATGGCTTACAATTTTTAACATTAAGAACAGTAGGGGATATGCAAGAACGTGCACGACAAGTAGGTAAAAAAATTGCACCAATTACACTCATCCTTGTGTTAGGTTTTGCAATTTGGGCAATGATTAAAACGGATATCTTTGTTTATCATGGTACCGCATGGATTATTTTACCAATCTTAGCATGGGTAGCTTTACTGTTATCAACAATATTTAATGGAAAACGAAAAGATAAAGTTGCATTCACTTTGACAAGTTTAACCATCATTTTATTAATTTCAAGTGTATTTATCGGTATGTTCCCAAGAGTATTAATTAGTTCAATTTCTGATGCCAACAGCCTCACAATCTACAATGCTGCATCAGGTGCCTATACATTAAAACTTATGACTTATTTCTCACTCACATTGTTACCATTCGTTCTTGGTTATACAGCGTGGAGTTATTATATCTTTAGAAAACGTGTGACTAAAGATGACGAGTTGGAATATTAATGAAAAGAAAAAGAGGTCTACCAAATTATCCTGGTAGTCGTCAATTACACATAAAATTAGTGCTTTTAATTATTTTAGAAGCCATAAGCATAATTGCCCAAGCTACATTTTTAGCTCGGGCAATCGTGCTTTTATTTGATAGAACTTCGATAACTGAGGTATTGCTTGAAATTATCTTATTTTTTATTGCCTATATCGTTAGATACGGTTTAAATCAGTGGCAAATATATTTAGCAGAGAATTATGCTGAAAAAACAGGGTCATTATTACGTAGTCAATTAATGGATGCGTACTTTACAAACCGTTCTCAAACATTACAAAATGAAGGAACGGGACGTTTGGTTACTTTAGCAATTGATGGAATCGATCAGCTAAAAGCATATTTAGAAATTATAAGTATTAGAACTTTAAAAACAATAATTATTCCCATTATGATTTTAGTCGTCATATATGTTTATGATTTTATTTCGACAATCATATTAATTGTCACAGTTCCAATTGTGATTATATTTATGATTTTATTAGGTGTAACAGCTGAAAAACAAGCTGATAAACAATACGAGACTTATCGGTTGTTATCAAATCATTTTATTGATTCTTTAAAAGGTTTAGAAACATTAAGTTATTTAGGTAAAAGCCAAGAGCATAAAGAAAGTATAAAAAATGTAAGTGAAGAATATAGAAAAGCGACAATGAAAACATTAACTTTTGCATTTCTATCTTCATTTGCTTTAGATTTCTTTACAAGTTTGTCAATTGCCTTTGTAGCAGTCGGTTTAGGTTTGCGTTTAATTGATGGAGTAATTTTATTATTACCTGCATTAACAATTTTAATTTTAGCACCAGAATATTATTCACCCATTAAGCAAATAGGTAAGGATTTTCATGCAACTTTAGATGGACAAGTAGCGATGAAGGACATAGATAGTTTTATTAATCAAAGTAAAGCTTTATCTATTAATTACACAGAGGATTTAAAGTGGGAACGCGACAGCGATTTAACTTTATCTAATGTTAGTTATCAAATTGGTGAAGCAAAATTGTTAAAAGATATTACATTCACATTACCAAATAAAGGTTTAATAGGTTTAATTGGTGCAAGCGGAGCTGGAAAATCTACTTTGATTAATGTCTTAGCAGGTCGCACTGAAATAATTAATGGATCAATTACTATAAATAAACAAGTTTTTGATACATTACATGATGAAGCATGGTTTGAAAATATCGCTTATATTCCTCAACATCCATATATATTTCCAGCGTCAATTTATGATAATATTCGTTTTTATGAACCGAGTGCAAGTAGAGAATCGGTTTATAACATTATTAAACAAATAGGGTTAGATGAATTTATAAATCATTTGCCGAATGGAATAGATGAGTTAATAGGTGAAAGTGGTCGTCGTTTAAGTGGTGGTCAAGAACAAAGAATAGCGATGGCTAGGGCTTTATTAAGTAATAAACCAATTATTTTATTAGATGAACCAACTGCTCATTTAGATATAGAAACAGAATATGATATTAAACAAGTCGTTTTAGAATTATTTAAAGATAAATTAATGATTATTGCAACACATCGTTTGCATTGGATGAAGGATTTAGAATATATTTATTTACTTGAAGATGGTGAGATTATTTCAGAAGGAACTGAGAGTGAACTAAGTAAAACAAGTGAAGCTTATCAATTATTAAATAATCGTACAAGGGGGAATTAATTTGAATAAATGGATTAAACCTTATTTGAAAAAATATAAAGGTCAAATTAGTCTCACGATTCTTTTTGGTTTCCTTGGTATAGCTTCAGGTGCAATGTTGTTATTTGTCTCAGGTTATTTAATTTCTAAGTCATCTCTTCAACCAGTGAATATTCTAATCGTTTATGTTCCAATTGTTGCTGTTAGAACATTTAGTATAGCCCAAGCAGTTTTTCCTTATTTAGAAAAATTACTCGGGCATAATGTTGTATTACGTATCTTAGCGAATTTACGAGAACGTTTATATAGTATTCTTGAATCACAAACATTTGATTTGAGAAAAAAATATCAAACCGGGGATATTTTAGGTGTACTTTCAGACGACATCGAAAGATTACAAGACTTTTATATTAAAACAGCATTTCCTAGTATTCTCGGACTAGTAATATATACGATATTTATTGTGGTAATTGGAGCATTTGACTTAGTATTTATGATTCTGATGATGCTTGTTTTAGGAGTTATTTTATTTTTAATGCCTTATTTATCTTATCGAAAAAATAAAATTAATTTTAAGGAACTAAAACAAAAACGAAATAAAATGTACCGCCAATTAACTGATGGTGTATACGGTCAAGTGGATTGGCTAGCAAGTGGACGTAAACATGAAATAATTAATGAATTTAATGCAGAAAATAAAGCACTTGTTTCTGTTGAAAAGAAAATTCAGAAGTGGCGTCATTTTAAAGAAGCTATTTTAAGAATTTCAGCGAGTCTAGCTGTTGTCTTGATGTTATTTTGGTCTAATATTCAGACAGAAGAAGGTTCAATTACTGCAACATTAATTGCAGCTTTTGTTTTAATGACTTTTACAATTGCAGATGCCTTAATACCTGTTTCAGAATCGGTAGAAGAAATACCTACTTATATTGATTCAATTAATCGCATGGATGATATCGAAGGAACATCCAAAATAAGTGAAATAGCAAAGCGGGACTATAAAGGAGATATACGGCAGGCAGATGTTGTTTTAAATAATGTAACTTATCGCTATGATTCATCAAGTGATAAAGCAATAAATCAGCTAGATTTAACAGTTTTACAAGGTGAAAAACTAGCCATACTCGGAAAAAGTGGTACAGGTAAATCAACTTTATTAAAACTAATCGCAGGCGTATTACAGCCTAATTCTGGTGAAGTTAAAATTGGTGACATTAATATGTCCTCAGATTATTTATCAGAAGCTGTATCGGTGTTAAATCAAAAGCCTCATTTATTTAACACAACAATTTTAAATAATATAAAAATAGCTCGACCAACTGCAACAAATGAAGAAGTAAAAGAAGTAATAGAACGTGCACAACTTACTCATTTAATTAATGATTTACCAGATGGAATCCATACACATGTTGAAGAAATGGGACAGCGCTTTTCTGGTGGAGAAAGGCAAAGAATTGCATTTGCGCGTATACTTTTACAAAACACTCCAATTATTCTGATGGATGAACCGACAATTGGTTTAGATCCAATTACTGAAAAAGAATTGCTAGAAACACTAATATATGGAGCAAAAGAAAAAACAATTATCTGGGTAACGCATCATTTGGCAGGAGCAGAAATAATGGACAATGTGATGTTTCTTGAAGACGGTAAAATAAAAATGTATGGTTCGCATCATAAATTGCTTAAAACGAATCCATATTATAAGAAGCTCTATGAAATGGATGATGGCGTTTTTCAAACAATTTAAACACTCTGAAGAGAGTGTTTTTTATTTTTTGAAACAAGTGATGAAACATCGTCAAAATATATATTAATATGTTAAACTAATTAATAGCTTATAATTTAAAGTGGAGGGAAAAATAATGAATACAAAAAGATGGTTAGCCATTGTTGCAGCAGGATTATTATTATTTGTATCAATTGGATTTCAATTAGTAACATCAGCTCTTAGTGGTGCATTAGATGGAGCATTTAGTATAGATGAAGGAATATTTGATGAAACAGTTATCGCAGAAGGTAATCCAAATGAAAGAATAGCAGTATTATCTTTAGATGGTGTTATTCAAGATAATGTAGCAACAGGTGTTTTTGGTGATGATTATTATAACCAGTTTTTATCGTCTATTGATCGTGCTGCAGAAGATACGACTGTAAAAGCAATTATCTTAAAAGTTAATTCACCAGGTGGTGGCGTTGTTGAAAGTGCAGAAATACATCGTCAATTAGTCGCATTAAAAGAAGAAACTAAAAAACCAATCTTTGTTTCAATGGGTAACACAGCAGCTTCAGGTGGATATTATGTTTCAGCACCAGCTGATAAAATCTATGCAGAAGCAGCAACGATAACAGGATCGATTGGTGTTATTATGCAAAGTATTAATTTTGGAAAATTTGCCGAAAAGCATGGTGTAGAATTTGATACAATTACAAGCGGAAAACATAAAGATATTATGTCACCAGCAAGAGAAATGACCAATGAAGAAGAAGAAATATTACAAACAATGGTTGATGAAATGTATGATGATTTTGTTCAAGTTATTGTAGATGGTCGAGGTATGAAAGAAGACAAGGTTAGAGAATTAGCAGATGGTCGAGTTTACACAGGTAAACAAGCAAAAGAAAATAATTTAATCGATGAAGTTGGTACTTTTGAAGATGCATTATTAGATTTACAAGAAACAGAAGAATTAACTAATGCTCAAATCTTTGAATATGGTCAAAAACAAATATTTTTAAATGCATTTTTAATGGATGCAAAAAATATATTTAAAAGTGAAGAGGGTCAATTAATTGAATTAATTACATCGCTTGGACAATCAGAAAATCCAAGAGCCATGTATTTATATGCTAATTAAAGGAGGATCGACAATGGATGAAATAATTTATAATAATGAATTTGATCGAGAAGAACCGGCAACCCAAATGGTAATTGACGAACCACGTTATGCTGGGTTTTGGATGCGATTATGGGCATATTTAGTCGATATTATTGTTCTGTTTAGCATTTCAGGTATTTTTACTAGTTTACTATCATTATCGGGAGCATATTCAAATTATTCTCTTTTAGGTTTGATTACTGCTAAAGCAATTGTTACTGGTATTATTTATTATAGTTATTTTTTATTAATGACAAAATTAACTAATCAAACAGTAGGTAAAATGATATTCAATTTAAAAGTAGTATCAGAAACAAACGAAAAATTAACTTGGTTAGATTTGTTTTTCCGTGAAATAATTGGGAGATTTATTTATAATTCGATATTTATCATGAAAGTACTTTATCTTGTTGTTGCATTTACTCCTAAAAAACAAGGAATACATGATATGATAGGTAAGACAAAGGTTATTCATAACGATTAATGACTAAGAGGTGGATACGATGTGTGGTCGTTTTACATTAACGAGTAATAAAGAGACCATTAAAAAGAGATTTGATATTGTAAATGAATTTGAAATGTTAAAACCACAATATAATATTGCACCAACTGAAAGTGTTCTGGCTGTCATTTATAATGGTCCTAATAAACATGCAGGATATTTAAAATGGGGACTTGTTCCATCGTGGGCAAAGGATTCAAAAGCTAGTTTTAATCTTATAAATGCAAGAAGTGAAACAGCTCATGAATTACCTAGTTTTAGAAATTTAATGGACCGTAAAAGATGTCTTATTATTGCAGATAGTTTTTATGAATGGAGAAAAAATAGCCAAGACAAGCAGCCTGAGCGCATTCAAGTAAAAAATCGACATCTCTTTGCTTTTGCTGGATTATTTGATACATGGCGTCAAGGAGATGAAGTTATCCATTCATGTACTTTACTAACTAAAGAGTCAGATACATTTATGGAGCAGATTCATTCAAGGATGCCAATTATCTTACCACCAGATTATGAAGATGAATGGATTAATTCATCGCTTCGAAATAAAAATGAAGCAGCTAAATTCCTTCATAATATACCATCCGAAAACCTAACATCATATACCGTTAGTAACTATGTAAATAATGTTAACAATAAAGATTATAAATGTATTGAAGCAGTTGATAAATAGTAGTATTATAAAAGAAAAAAGGAGCTTTGATTTAATGGTAAAAGTTCTATTTGTTTGTTTAGGAAACATATGTAGATCTCCAATGGCTGAAGCTGTATTTAGAGATATTATTTCAAAAAAAGGCTTAGCAGACCGAGTACTTGTTGACTCAGCAGGAACCGCTGCTTGGCATACAGGGAAAGAACCGCATGAGGGGACAAAAGCTATTTTAAAAGAAAACAATATTTCTTTTGATAATATGACAGCTCGACAAATTAATCAAACTGATTTTATTAATTATGATTATATTATTGCGATGGATGATCAAAATATAAAAGATATAAAAGCAGATTATGATATTCCAAAAGATATTGTTTTTAAAAAACTAACTGATTTACTTGAAAATCCTAGTGTGAAAAATGTACCAGATCCTTACTTTACAGGCGATTTCGATTTTACATATGAACTCGTTTATAAAGGCGTTACGAACTTAAGTGAAATGATTCAACAAAAAATTGAAAAGAGTGATAATAATGGGTAAAAATAAATTAATTACAGGTGTGGTTGTTGGAGCAATAATTGGTGGAGCAGTTAGCTTAATTAATAAAGAAACAAGAAATTATGTAAAGCAAGAATTAAGTTTAATGAGTGGTCAAATGGGGAATATAGTTCAAAACCCATCACATTCAATTCGTCAACTCCAAAACACATTAATTGAAACGGCAGAAAATGCAGCAAGCTCATTAGATGGAGCGCTTAATGCTGTTGGTCAAATTGAAAATACAATTAATGAGATTCGTCGTGAAGATAAAAAGAAATTGAATTGATGTTTAGAAAGGAATTAGATCTATGAAAAGTATAATCGAATTTGGAAAAGAATTATTTGAGCGTTTTAATAACGTTGATGTTTTAGGAATGTCATCGCAACTCGCTTACTTCTTTCTATTATCAATCTTTCCATTTCTTCTCTTTTTAGCAACTTTATTAGGTTATTTGCCAATTGAGAGTGATGCAGTCCTTGATTTTTTAAATAAATACTTACCAGGAGAAGTTTCGAGTATGCTCGAAAGTAATTTAGAAAGTTTATTAACAAATCAAAGCGGTGGGCTTTTATCAATTAGTATCATCGGTGCTATTTGGTCTGCATCTAAAGGAGTTAATGCTTTAACTCAAGCTTTTAATAAAGCGTATCGAGTTGAAGAAGATCGTTCATTCATTGTTAGTCGTTTAATATCAGTTGGATTAACAATTGCTTTAGTAATAACAATTGCTGTATCATTATTGCTACCAATATTTGGTAAAGCAATTGGCGAATTTGTATTTTCTTTTGTAAATTTATCAGATAGTTTTACTCAAATATGGAACACACTAAGATGGACAATATCTTCAGTTATTCTTTTTATTGTGTTATATGTTCTCTATATATTAGCACCGAATAAAAAGATAAAGTTCCGTGAAGCGTTTTGGGGAGCAGTATTTGCTACAATTAGTTGGCAAATTGCTTCATTAGCATTTTCATATTATGTAAGTACACTAGGCAATTTTTCAGCAACCTATGGAAGCCTAGGGACAGTAATTATTTTAATGTTATGGTTTTATCTAACAGGTATTGTCATTATGCTTGGTGGTATTATTAATGCTATTCTAGCAAGAAGACGAAATGAAAAAATATATCATCCAGAAATTGAATACCAAATATAATAAAAACACACACACAATCATAAATTGTGTGTGTTTTTATTTAATTTCTTAGTAGTCTTAATCCATTTAATATTACAAGAATAGTACTTCCCTCATGGCCAATCACACCTAAAGGTAAATCAATTGCTTGAAAGAAGTTTGAAATGATTAAAACACCAATGACTGTTAATGAAAAAAATATATTTTGTTTAACAATTCTATTCATTCGTTTTGATAAAACCATTGTATCAGTGATTCGAACAAGATCATTTTTCATTAACACCATATCAGCCGTCTCAAGTGCAACATCAGTACCTTCTCCCATTGCAATACCTAAATCAGCGGTTGCAAGGGCAGGTGCATCATTAATGCCGTCTCCAACCATTGCTACTCTACGTCCAGCTTTCATTAATTTTTTAACTTCAGTAACTTTCTCATCCGGTAAACACTCAGCAATATAATGTTTAATACCAGTTTCATCTGCTACTGCTTTGGCTGTCAATTCGTTATCACCTGTTAACATAACAGTTTCAACGCCGCGTTCATTTAATTTTCTAATTGCTTCAACTGCATCTTTTCGTATTGTATCCTTAAGTGCATATAATGCAACAATCTCATTTTGGTAACTTACAAATACAACGGTTTTACCTCCACTTGCAAGCTCAGCAACGCTATCACCATAAAATGGATTTTTATTGTTACTTGCGAGGGTTTCTTTTCCAATAAACCATTCTTCATTATTTATTGTACCAATAACACCTTTTCCAGAAATAGTTTTCACTTCTGTTGCATCAAAAGAAAATTTTTCTTGATTTAATTCATCTAAACTATAAGTGGTAATTGCACGAGCGAGGGGGTGTGTTGATTCACTTTCAATCGCGCCCACTGCATCATGAATCTTGTTAATATCATAATCTGGGTGCACTAACATGTCTGTTACAACAGGTGTCCCATTAGTTAATGTACCAGTTTTATCAAAAGTCATAATATCTATCTCACTTAAATTTTCTAAGTGAATACCGCCTTTAAATAATACATTATGCTTTGCACTATTTGAAATAGCTGATAATGTCGCTGGCATAACTGAAGCTACAAGCGCACAAGGTGAAGCAACAACTAAAAGTACTATTGCTCGGTATATACTTTGTTCAAGTGTCCAATCAAATAATAAATAAGGTAAAAACATCATAATCACAACAGCAATTAAAACAACCTTAACGTACGTTCCTTCAAATCGTTCAATAAACAACTGTTTTGGTGATTTTTCATCTTGGGCAGTTTGAACCATTTGAATAATTTTTTGAAAGACTGTTTCATGTGTCGGTTTTGTAATTTCAATTGTAATTGAACCATCTAATGCTACAGTACCTGCAAAAACATCATCATCAATTCGTTTAGTTAAGGGTAGAGATTCACCAGTAATTGCACTCTCATCAACAGCTGTACTACCTTTTATGATTCTTCCGTCTGCTGGAATGCGATCACTTGCTAAAATTAAAATTTGATCATTTACTTGTAAGTCTTCTACAGGAACAACTTTTTCACGACCATTAACTAATAAAATGGCTTCTTCAGGTTGAAGTTTCATAAGAGAAGATATCTCGTTATTACTTTTATTTAATGTATAAGTTTCTAATGCACCTGATAAAGCGAAAATAAAGATTAAAATAGCTCCTTCAGTCCAAAAACCAATAATTGAAGCACCTATTGCTGCTATAACCATAAGTAATTCAACATTTAATTCTTTGTTTTCAATTGTATCTAATATACCTTCTTTAGCTTGGGCATATCCACCAATCACAAAAGCAGTAATGTGTAATCCAGCCCATAAAGCTGGGTTATTCGGTTCGATTGATGATTTGAAAAGCCAAGTAATTAAAACGATTGCACCACTAAGCAAAGCGGCAATTAATTCTCTGTGCTCATATAACTTTGCCAAAAAAGAAGAACTTTTTTGTTCTTTGTCCGAATATTGCACAGTTTGCTTAATTTCTTTTGTTTGTAAAGACAAGATAAACACTCCATTCTAATTGATAATAGTTTTCAAACGAACAAACCTTATAACTAAGGTGTTTGAAAGGGTAATCGATAATTATTTTCATTTAGTTATTTATAATAATTATAATCTTCATACTTATTATAACTATAATAGAGTCAATAAGTCAATAGTTAAACACGGTTTTTATGTTGATTACGATTCTCAATTAGATATTTAAATAGAGGTTTGTTAAAAGTAATAAATAAGGTATAATAACAATGAATGCGTATTCATTGTGTGAAATAATTAAAAATATAATAGAATAATTACTTAAAGTATGAATTAAATATTTTAAATGAGGAGATGATTGTATGGAAAATATTATCTATATGAGTAATGAAGGTGTTTCAACTATTAGTATAAATCGCCCAAAGGCTTATAATGCATTAGATGTTCAAACACTTAATGAATTATTAGAAACAATTAAAATAATCAAAGAAAATGATGATAAAATGGTTATTTTAACTGGAGAAGGGCCAGCTTTTTCAGCAGGTGGCGATATAAATATGATGACAGAGATTACATCGGTAGAGGATTTTGGAGAAATGATGGATGTGATAACCGAACTAACATTAGAACTTTATTTATTACCAAAACTCGTTATTAGTGCAATCAATGGTTCAGCAGCAGGTTTAGGATTAAGTTTAGCACTTAATTCAGACTATATTATTGCTGAAGAAAAAGCAGAATTTGGAGTCTTATTTGCTGGAATTGGACTTATTCCTGATGGTGGAGGACATTTTCATTTAGAAGAAAGATTAGGTAGTCATAAAGCCAAACAATTCATTTGGGGCATGGAAAAAGTAAAAGGTGAAGATGCTCAAAATATGGGGTTAGCAGATATTATAACAAATAAAAGAGCTGTAATAGAAGCCAACGATTTAACTAAACGATTAAAGCACGCACCATTGCTTGCAATGATAGAATCAAAACAATTATTACATCAAGCGAAAAAAGGTAAATTACTTGCATATTTAGAAGCAGAAAAGCAAAGTCAAATTAAAATGGCTCAAACTGACGATCATAAAGAAGGGGTCCGTGCATTTTTAAACAAAGAAATGCCAAAGTTTAAAAGTAAATAATTTTTATTACCTAAGCCAAACAATTGATTAACAAAATTTAATTAGAAAACCTTATTTATCACTTATGATAGGTAAGGTTTTTTAATATAATAGAAAGTTTAAGCATAAGACTTGAAAGTCAGAGAAGGTCAGGTTATAATAAAGATGCAAGGTCAAAGATAGTCAAAGTCAAAAGAGAGACCTTGAATAAATTTTAAAAAATCTTAATTTTAAACAATTAATTTAAACTAAAAACCTTATAGGAGGAGATTACTAATGAAATGTCAACAGTGTGGAGTTAACCGTGCAACAGTAAATATGGCAATGCAATTTAATAATGAAAGAATGAACATGCATTTATGCTCTACTTGTTTTAATGATATAAAAAATCAAATGAATCAATCAGGTGATTTTTCAGGAGATATGTTCTCAAATCCATTTTTCCAAGGTCAAATGAATGGTCAAGGTCAAACAAGTAAGGGTAGTCGAGCACGTACACAAGAACCGCAACATGGTAATAACAATCATGGTTTGATTGATGAATTAGGAACAAATCTAACTGCACGTGCAAGAAATGGTCAAATTGATCCAGTTATCGGTCGTGACAATGAAGTAAAACGTATGATTGAAACATTAAATCGTCGAAATAAAAATAACCCAGTTTTAATTGGAGAACCAGGTGTTGGTAAGACAGCTATTGCTGAAGGATTAGCACTTAAGATGGTTGAAGGTGACGTACCATCTAAATTAATCAATAAAGAAGTCTATCTTTTAGATGTCGCATCGTTAGTAGCTAACACTGGAGTGCGTGGTCAATTTGAAGAAAGAATGAAGCAATTAATTGAAGAATTACAAAACAATCCAGAAGTTATTGTCTTTATTGATGAAATTCATTTACTTGTGGGAGCAGGAACAGCTGAAAGCTCACAAATGGATGCAGGAAATATATTAAAACCGGCTCTTGCTCGTGGTGATTTACAAATAATTGGAGCAACAACACTTAAAGAATATCGTCAAATTGAAAAAGATGCAGCGTTAGAGCGTCGTTTCCAACCAATTATCGTTAAAGAACCAACACATGAAGAAGCTTTATTAATTTTACAAGGTTTAAAAGATCGATATGAGAAATTCCATGAAGTCACTTACTCAGATGATGTATTAGAATCATTTGTAACTTTATCTAGTCGCTATATCCAAGATAGATTCTTACCAGATAAAGCAATTGATTTAATGGATGAAGTTGGTTCACGTCATAACTTAGCTAATGCGGAACAAGATTCAACAAAACTAGAAGCGAAAATGAAAGATATTGTCGCAGCAAAAGAAAAAGCGGCAGAACAAGAAGATTATGAAGAAGCAGCTAATTTACGTTATCAAGAAATACAATTACAAAAACAATTAGATAAAGCTAAAAATCAACCAAATGAGGTTAAAGAAAAAGTAACAGTAGAAGATGTTCAATTAATTGTTGAAGAAAAAACAGGAATTCCAGTGACAAAGCTACAATCTGAAGCTCAAGCACAGATGCGTGATTTAGCAGATAACTTACGCGAAAAAGTGATTGGACAAGATGAAGCAGTAGATCATATTGCTAAAGCTGTTAGAAGAAGTCGTGCAGGATTGAAATCGAAAAACAGACCAATAGGTTCATTCTTATTTGTAGGACCAACTGGCGTAGGTAAAACAGAGTTATCTAAAGTGTTAGCAGAAGAACTATTTGGAACAAAAGAATCTCTTGTAAGACTTGATATGAGTGAATATATGGAAAGACATGCCGTATCAAAAATTATTGGTTCACCTCCTGGATATGTTGGACATGAAGAAGCGGGTCAGTTAACTGAGACAATTCGTCACAATCCTTATTCAATTATTCTCTTAGATGAAATTGAAAAAGCACATCCAGATGTTCAAAATATGTTTCTACAAATCATGGAAGATGGTCACTTGACAGATTCTCATGGTCGAACAGTTAGCTTTAAAGAAACAGTTATTATTATGACAAGTAATGCAGGCACAGGAGCAAAAGAAGTAAGTGTAGGTTTTGAAAAGCAAGATGAAGCAGTCACACAACTTGAAGTGTTAAGTGACTTCTTTAAACCAGAATTCTTAAACCGTTTCGATTCAATTATTACGTTTAATGAATTATCTAAAGAAAACTTACTTGAAATTGTTGATTTAATGTTAGATGAATTAGTAGATAACATTGAAGATATCAAAATCAATATAAAAATAACAGATGCTGCCAAAGAAAAGTTAGTTGAATTAGGTTATGAACCTAAATTTGGTGCAAGACCATTACGTCGTGTGATTCAAAATCAAATTGAAAATCAGTTAACTGATTTAATTTTAGAGCATGACGAAGTAGATAATGTTATTGTAGATGTTAAAGATGAAGAGATTATTGTTGAATTAGCGTAAGAAAAATCCACTAGTAAATTTTACTAGTGGATTTTTTTGCCTTAAATGAAGTATATATTTATCGATAAACGATAAATATATATTGATAATCATAATATCGTGTGTTATAGTTTCATAATAAGTAACATAGAGGTGACGAACTTGCAAAAAAAAGATACAGGAAAATGGTTGAAAGCTATTATTTTGATGGCAACAGTTATTAGTATTGTTTTAGTGGCTATCCTTGCACCATTTCTCGGTAAGGAAATAATTAGCACTAATCCAGAATTAACGTTTTTATTTTGGCCAAGTTTGATCTTTATCTGGATAACAGCCTTACCATTATTCATTAGTTTCTATTTATTTTATTTAATTAGTCAAAAAATTATTGATGATAAGCCATTCGATGAAAAAAATGTTAATCGTTTAACAATAGTTAGTCGGCTAGCATTATTAGAGGCAGGCTTGTACTTATTTGCTTTAATAATGTTGATTATACTTAGTGTCTTTTATATTAGTTTATTATTAATTATTATTATAGTTATGTTTATTTCATTAGCTATGGCTGTAATAACGGCGATTTTAGCTCATTTAGTAGATAAAGCAAGACGGATTGAAATAGAAAATGAGCTGACGATATGAAAATTACAGTAAATTTGGATGTTATGTTAGCAAAAAGAAAAATGACGCTCACTCAACTATCAGAAGAAGTCGATATAACACTTGCAAATTTGTCAATCTTAAAAAATGGTAAAGCAAAAGCAATTCGATTTTCAACACTAGAAAAAATATGTGAAGTATTAGACTGTCAACCAGGTGATATTTTAGCATATGATAAGGAGTGATTTTAAATCAGAAAGTTTATAATCTTATTACTTTATGAGGCATATATTAGAAAACGTTATTTAGTTGCATTTATTATAATTATGTTAGGTGTATTTAGTCTGCTAGCTGATGCTTTTATAAATTCTCCACTAAATAAAAACGGAATGATAGAAGCATCATTTTCACTTGTAGGAACAGGTTATATTTTAATTTTTTCCGGACTTGTTTTAGCAACAATTATTAAAGTTATAACTTATATAAAATCACGTAAATATATTTAATAAAAAACATCTCATAACAAATTTGTTATGAGATGTTTTTTATTTGGAGTGATATATAGCTTCTAAAGCATCCTTTAAATCGGGATATTTAAATTGGTAGCCATATTCAATTGCTCTTTTAGGTAGAACATATTGACCTTTTGTAATTAATTGGCCCATTTCACCCATAACAAGTGTAATGGCTTCTTTGGGGACCATAAATACAGTTGGTCGATTAAGTGCATCGCCTAAACTAATTGTGAAGTCTTTATTTCTAAGTGGATTTGGTGCCGTTACATTTATCGGTCCTTTAACAAAATCATTTGTAAGTGCATAATAGATTAAATTGATTACGTCATCGATATGAACCCATGACATCCATTGTTCTCCATTACCAATTTTACCACCAATAAAGCTTTTAAAAACTTTATCCATAAGAGATAAAGCTCCATTATCACTATCTAAAATAATACCAAATCTTGTTCTAACTGTACGAATTCCAAAGTCTTCAGCAGCTAAAGCAGCATTTTCCCACTTTGCAACAACATCCGCTAAAAAATCTTTTGCAGGTAACTTAGTTTTTTCTGTAAATATTTTTGTATCAGACATACCATAGAATCCTACAGCACTCGCATTGACAAAGACGTTAGGTTTTTCATTCATCTTAGAAATGAGTTGTATTACTTTTTCAGTAATCTCTAATCGACTTTTTAAAATGTTAGCTTTTTTCTCATCTGTCCATTTACCAAAAATTGATTCTCCAGCCAAATTAATAACACCATGTATTTTTGGTAATCGATTCACGGGATAATCATAGCTAATAAAAGTGATATTAGCTGTATTTGGATGTTTTTTTGGACTACGTGTTAAAACATAGGTATGGTGATCATTTTCAATTAATTTTTCAATTAATTTCTGACCAATAAATCCTGTTCCACCTGTCATTAAAATATTCATAAAAACGCCTCCAGATACTTAATTTTAAAAAGTTCCTATATTCATGGTATGATACATACTAGGAGTGAGTCAATTGCCAATGATTACTAAAATAACGACACAGAAGAAAAGAAAAGATCGCTATAATATATTTATCGATAAAAAATATGCTTTTAGTGTCGATGAAGATGTGTTAGTTAAATATAAATTAGCTAAAGGACTTACACTTGAAGCAAGTGATATTATTGAGTTACTTGAAGCAGAGTCGCTTCAACAATCATACGTTACGGCGATCCACTATTTAAGTTATCGCCAAAGATCAAAAATGGAAATAAAACGACATTTATTGAAAAAGGAGATAGAGCCAGATCATGTTGAAATTGTTATGAATCGCTTAGATAAAGAAAATTTACTTGATGATTTGGCATTTGCAGAATCATTCGTTCGTGAACGAATTCGCCAAAAGAAAAAGGGTCCTAAGATGATTATACAAGAATTAATGGAAAAAGGCGTGTCTAAAAGTAATATAAATGAAGCAATTAAAATAATGACATTTGCTGATCAATATGAAACGGCTTTTCAATTTGCTCAAAAAAGAGCTGATCGACCAAAAAAAGAATCAAAAGAAAAACAAAAACAACAAATAAGAGCTGCTTTGATGCAGCGAGGGTTTGAAACAGAAGTGATAAGTGAAGTGATGCTAAATATAAATATGGATATTGATGAAGAAGCGGAACAAGAAGCAATTAACCACCATGGGGAAAAAATGTATCGTCGCTATTCAAAAAAGTTTTCTGGTTATGAATTAAGACAAAAATTAATGACGGCATTATATACACGTGGATTTAAAAAAGAACAAATCAATGAATTTATCGATAAAATACTAATTAATGAAGAGTGAGGAAATAATCATGACAAGATATAGTGATTTAACAATTGAACAATTAAGAGCAGAAGTAGGAAAATATAAAGAAAAAGCACAAAAAGCAGAACAACTAGGTAACTTAAGTGAAGTTGCAATTAATGAAAGAAAAGTACAAATGCTATTGTCGTATATGGCTTACCCTGAAGATTTTAAACCTGGAAAATCTTATGAGATCAGTGGTGATCCAGGATATACATTTAAAATTAACTACCTAGAAGGTGTGATGGCTTGGGGACACCGAGTTAATTTATTAAAAGAAACCTTAGAAAAAGAAGAAGCATTACCAATTTCATTACTTGGTGATGAAATTAAAGAAAAGTAATATAAATAATAAAAAACAGCAAAGCGTTAAAGTCTTTGCTGTTTTTATGTTGATGTATCATTAAAAGATAGCTTAGTTTGTAATTTATGCTCAGAAAAAATCCAACCAGTATAAGAACCTAAAATATTCATCTCGTTATCAATTTGAACCACAGCAACAAACGGATAATAGCCCTCGGTACGATATCTTAAGTCTGTTAAGCGAACTTCATCATAGCTATCATATTCAATAATTTCCCAGCGGTAAATTGGTGAAAAAGAGAGAAAGGCTGAAATATTCTTGTCTTGCTTAGCGCGTCTAATCAATTCAATATCTGGTAAAGGGATACGTTCAAATTCGTCATATAATTGAATATGACCATCAACAACAGTCCCTACAAAATATCGATCATTTGTTGAAATAGCTACACGCCAATTATTTTGTTTAATCGTAGGCGAGGTAGCAATAAATTGTGTGTCAGGAAAAAATTCTTTAATTGTTTTGACAATTTCTTTTTTATCAAAAAATCGTTTTATATAATAAAGAATAATAATTCCATAAATAATTAAGAACGTAGGACCAGGATTAGCGCCTAAGATCCAAGCAATAATTCCTGCGACATGAGCAAAGAAAATATATGAATCAAAAGTATTAATAAAACCATAGGCTACCCATTGCTTAGAAAAAGGTCTAAAAGCTTGTGTTCCATAAGCATTAAAAACATCAACAAAGACATGTAAAAACACAGCTAAGAATGTCCATAACCAAAGATGTAAGAAGTTAACTTCAGGCACAAAGAAGTAAATAATTAAAGGGATTAAAATCCCCCATAAAATAATAGCTGGGATAGAATGAGTAATCCCACGATGATTTCTTATGTAGATAGCATTATTTTTCAATTTTAGAATCGTATCAAAATCAGGTGCTTGCGAGCCAACTATCGTACCAACTAATACAGCATTAAACATGACTGGATCATTAGCAACAACCGGATCTAGTGTAGCCAAACCACCTAATGCAACACCCATAACAATATGTGTTCCCGTATCCATAGGGGCTAACCCCTTTCTTTAAACTAATATTCAATTTATTATTACTAACGTCTATTATTATAACATAAAATCAAGAGGTGTCTTATGATTAATAGTTTATTAAAAAATTTTAATTATTTACAATTTCAAGAAGACCTAGTTACTTGGTATGAAGAAAACAAACGAGACTTACCGTGGCGACAAACAAATGATCCATATTTAATTTGGATTTCAGAAATTATGCTCCAACAAACTCAAGTTGATACGGTCATTCCTTACTATAATAAATTTAAAGAAAAGTATCCCACAGTAAATGATATGGCTCAAGCAGATGAGCAAATGATATTGAAAGATTGGGAAGGACTAGGTTATTATTCTCGTGCCCGAAACTTACATAGTGCCGTTAAAGAAGTGGTAAGTAAATATGACGGCGTAATTCCTAAAAATTTAAAGCAGTTAGGAAGTTTAAAAGGCATTGGTCCGTATACACAAGGGGCAATAGCATCGATAGCTTTTAATAAGCCAGAACCAGCAGTTGATGGCAATGTTATGCGTGTATTATCACGCGTCTTATTAATAACAGATAATATTTCTGATACTAAAACAAGAAAGTTATTTGAGGAAATTATTTATAAAATTATTAGTCAAGAAAATCCATCAAGTTATAATCAAGGCTTAATGGAATTAGGTGCAACAATCTGCTCACCGAGAAGTCCTAATTGCTTACATTGTCCAGTTAGAGAACATTGTCGAGCATATGATAAAGGTATTCAAACTGAATTACCAATTAAAAACAAAGCTAAAAAACAAAGAGTTGAAAAATATGATGTTATTCTTTTAAGAAATAAAAATGGTGAAGTAGCTATTGAAAAAAGGCCAAATGATGGATTATTAGCTAATATGTGGCAATTTCCGATGGTACGAACCGATCAGATTAAAAATGAAAATATTGAAGAATGGTTTTATGCTGCTTACGGAATGAAGATTAATAAACAAGAAGAGCTTTTCAAGTTTAAGCATATCTTTTCACATATTATTTGGGATTTGACAGTAGTAGAAGCTGAGTTAGTTAAAGAAGATGCTAAAGAGCTAACATTTGTAAAAAAAGAAGCATTGATTGATTATCCTTTTTCTGTTTCACATATTAAGGTAATGAGATATTTATAAGTAAGAACACTTTTAAATCATTATTACTAACGCTATAATCAATATGAGGTGAAGACAATTAAAATCATTGCTAAAAAACATGATGCTTCATTCCATAGATCGTGGCAAGAAAATACCGTGCTAAGTAATAACGAGAGTGCAATCATTGGTGTAAATAATAAAACTAAAGTGATTCATAGTGATTTTAGTACAATCATGACTAAAAATCGAGCGTTATTTTATTTTCCTAAAAATAAATGGTTTAATATTATTCATATAGATAAAGCAAAAAAACCTTATTATTATTGTAATATAAGTTCACCAATAAAAAGGCAAAATAAGGATTTAATTTATATTGATTATGACATTGATATTACCGTAGATAAAAACTATAATTATAAAATTTTAGATATGGATGATTATGAAGTAAATCGATCTTTATATAATTATTCAGATGAATTAGAAGAACAATTAAACAAAAGCTTAGAAGAATTAATCCAGATCATTAAAAATAAACAACTAATTTTTTCAAAAAAAGAACTTGAATATTATTATAATTTATATGAAGTTAAAAAAAGAAGGACGTTTGATTGAATGAATAGTGTTAAACAATATTTAAAGTTTGTAAAACCGTATACGTGGCAAATAATCGGAACAATTATAATTGGTATCTTAAAATTTGGTATACCTCTATTAATCCCATTAATTTTAAAGTATGTGATAGATAATATTATTGGTGGAGAGATGGCTACTGATGAAAAATTAACTAATTTATTTTGGTTAATGGGAATATCATTTGGAATATTTTTAATTCTAAGACCACCTATAGAATATGCAAGGCAATATTTAGCACAATGGACAAGTAGCAAGATATTATATGATATTAGAGATATGTTATTTGATCATTTACAAAGATTAAGTTTAAAGTATTATTCAAATACTAAAACAGGTGAAATTATTTCACGTGTTATAAATGACGTTGAACAAACTAAAAACTTTGTTGTAACTGGTTTAATGAATTTATGGTTAGATTTATTTACGATTTTAATTGCATTAACCATTATGATGACAATGAATATAAAATTAACATTAGTTTCAATCATCTTGTTCCCTTTCTATGGATTTGCTGTTAAATACTTTTATTCTAGACTTAGAAGTTTAACTCGTGACCGTTCACAAGCATTGGCAGAAGTGCAAGGTCATTTACATGAACGCGTTCAAGGTATACCCGTTACGCGAAGTTTTGCATTAGAAGATTATGAACAAAAAGAATTTCAAGAAAAAAATGGTAACTTTTTAACTAAAGCTATTGATCATAGTAAATGGAATGCTAAAACATTTGCAGTCACGAATACAATTACAGATTTAGCGCCCTTAATTGTAATAACTTTTGCAGCATATCAAGTGATTCAAGGTAGTTTAACTATTGGTACAATGGTTGCCTTTGTTGCATATTTAGATCAAGTTTATAATCCGCTTAGAAGACTTATAAACTCATCTACAGTGCTTACTCAATCGATTGCTTCAATTGATCGTGTTTTTGAATTGGTTGACGAACCTTATGATATTAAGGATAAAGCTGATGCAGTTGAATTAAACAGAGTTTCCGGTCATGTAACATTTGAAAATGTTGAATTTTCTTATGATGAAGCGGATGGATCAGTCCTTAAAAATATTAATTTAGAGATTGATAATGGCGAGACAATTGCTTTTGTCGGTATGAGTGGTGGTGGTAAATCAACTTTAATTAGTTTAATACCACGTTTTTATGACGTTACTGGAGGAAGCATAAAAGTCGATGGTCATGATATTAAAGATGTTAAACAAAGATCTCTTAGAGATAATATTGGAATGGTTTTACAAGATAATATTTTATTTAGCGAATCGATTGCAACAAATATACGAATGGGTAAACCGACAGCAACTGATGAAGAAGTTAGGCAAGCAGCTATAGCAGCTAATGCTCATGAATTTATTGAATCTTTACCATTGAAATATAACACATTAGTTGGTGAAAGAGGCGTTAAGCTATCAGGCGGTCAACAACAGAGAATTGCTATTGCTCGTGTGTTTTTAAAAAACCCACCAATTCTTATCTTTGATGAAGCAACTTCAGCACTAGATTTAGAGAGCGAACAAAACATTCAAATCACTATGGAAAAACTTGCATCAGAAAGAACGACCTTTATTGTAGCTCACCGTTTAGCAACCATAACCTACGCAGACAGAATTGTCTTAATTGAAGAGGGTGAAATTAAAGAAGAGGGTACGCATGATGAATTAATGGCGAAAAAAGGCTACTATTATGATTTATATCAGATTCAACATTTAGATAATTAATTGGAGGAGAATAAAAATGACAATTGAAATAGGAAAAAAAGCACCAGATTTTAAATTGCTTAATCAAGATGCAGAAGAAGTATCACTTTCAGATTACAAAGGGAAAAATATTGTTTTATATTTTTATCCAAAAGATATGACACCAGGTTGTACAACTCAAGCTTGTGATTTTCGAGATAACTACGAAGCATTTAAAGAAAATAATACTGTTGTTTTAGGTGTAAGCCCTGATCCTGTAGAACGTCATACAAAATTTATTGAAAAACATGAACTACCATTTACTTTATTAGTAGATGAAACACATGAAGTAGCTAATTTATACAATGTTTGGCAACTGAAAAAAACATTTGGTAAAGAGTATTACGGAATTGTTCGCTCTACTTTTATTATCGATGATCAAGGTATTTTACAAAAGGAATATCGCAATGTAAGAGTGAAAAATCATGTAGAAAAAACATTAGATTATATAAAAGATAATCTAAATAAATAACGTATTAAATAGATAAATATTGTTGTAACAGTGTTTGATAAGCTATTTCATTGACACTTTAGCTCAATAGAGTGTAAACTAAGATTAGAAACATTATTAATTAATAATTTATCTATTGAAAGCGAGGTGCATGACGTGGAAAACGAAAAGTTGCAGACAGCGATTAATACGTTAAAAAATTCTGGTGTGCGTATTACACCACAGCGTCATGCGGTTCTTGAGTACTTGTTAACGTCAATGACTCATCCGACAGCTGATGATATTTATAAGGCGTTAGAAAGTAAGTTTCCAAATATGAGTGTAGCGACAGTATATAATAATTTACGTATTTTAAGTGAGATTGGATTAGTTCGTGAATTATCATATGGAGATGACTCAAGCCGTTATGATAGTAATATGGATGATCATTATCATATTGTGTGTGAAGATTGTGGAAAAGTGGTTGATTTCCATTATCCAAAGCTCAGTGAAATTGAATCATTGGCTCAACGTGTAAGTGGTTTTGAGATAAACGAACACCGTTTAGAACTATATGGTAAATGTAAAGCATGTAAAACCGAAAAAGCAGTTCAACATTAAAAAAAGACTCTTAAATAGAGTCTTTTTTTAATTGGACTTTTACCCATTTTCTAACGCTATTTATTAACCAAATAGAAGTGGCTTTTTGAAGCATGTTTTTAGTAATGATATTTTCTTTAATTATTTGATTCTCAAGTAAAACTTCCCGGTATGTGCCAGGTAATAATCCAGAACTGACAGGCGGTGTAATTAATTCATTATTATATTCTATTACTAGATTCCCGATTGTAAACTCAGTTACTTCATTGTTTTGATTCCATAAAACAACATCAAAGCTGTTTTTATAATCTGATTTTAAGTCGTCATAAATATCTCTATTTGTAGTTTTATGGTAAAGAAAAATATTGTTTTTATCAATTGGCTTTTTTGCAAGACTAACTTTTTTAATCTCATTATCAATTACTAAAGGAGTCGAAGTAATTGTTATATCTCCTAAAGAATTAACTAATAATCTAATGCGTAACTTTTCTGATGAATTCTTTTTAGCAAGTAATTTTAATTTTTTATCAATGTGATCGATATCTACTTTAAAATTAAAATATTCTGCTGATGACTTTAATCTATTTAAATGAGCCTTATAGGCAACAAAATTACCTTGATACAATCCAAAGGTTTCGATTAAATCAAAATCTTTTTGAGAAGCATTAAGGATTTTTGCTTTAGTAAATGCTTCATTGTATTCATCGTCTGCATTTGATAAGTGTGTGATACCTCCACCAACATCATATCTAGCATGTTCATTTTGCTTATTTATTGAGACTGTTCGAATTGGTACATTGAATGTAGCTTCTTTTTTCGGTGTAATAAAACCGATTGTTCCACTATAAATTTGCCGGTTTCGGTTTTCTAATTGATTGATAAAATTAATTGTTTCAATTTTTGGAGTGCCAGTTATTGATCCACAAGGAAACAACTGAGTGAATATATCAGATAACTTTTTATTTGATTTCAATTTAGCTTCGATTGTGGAAGTCATTTGAAATAGAGTAGGAAAAGTACTAATTTCAAAGGGTTTTTTTACATTAATTGAATTAGGATTAGATATGGTCTTTAATTCATTAATCATTAAGTCAACAATCAACTGGTTTTCTAATTTATCCTTAGTAGAATTTTTTAACTCCTCTTTAAAAATTCGGTCTTCAAAAGAGTTCTTACCTCTTTCTTTAGTACCTTTCATTGGCTTTAAAGTGATCAAATCTGTTTTTAAATCGAAAAATAACTCTGGTGATAAAGATAAAATATCAACATTTTCAAGAGATAAATAGCAACTATAATCTGCTTGTTGTTTTTCTTTTAAAGTTTTATAATATGCATAACTGTCGCCTTTAAATTTTGCGTTTAATTGAAGAGTATAATTAACTTGTTTGGTTTGATTAAGTTGAAAAGCATTTTTAATTTCATCAAAAGCTTGGTTATATTCATCTTGAGTTATCTCAGGCATCCAGTTGCTCACTTTAAAATTATTTTGTTTTTTGGGTACTTCTGTACTTGATTCATCAAAAATACCAAACCAAATAAGCGGAAACTCATCTCGAGCAAATGAATTAACAGGTAAAAAAGCTGCTGAAGCTTCATAAGAAAGAAAGCCAGCTGCATAATAACCATTGTTTACAGCTAGCTCAACTTGATTTAAAATATCAATCACTTTTTTAGGCTCATTTGTTTGTAGTATTTCAATTGGATTTTGAAATATTTTTTGTTCACGTTGATCTGTGTTAAGGTTTAAAAAATCAAATTGAAGAAATGGTGTTTTAAACAAATTAATCTTCACCTCTATTTCTCAGCTTGATCTGCTTGTTTTTGATATTTTCGTTTATTATATTTTTCGTCAAATTCAATACCTTCTAAATTTTCATCTAGTGTTAATGGTTGTTTACAATGCATGCAGGCATCAACTCTTCCAAGCATTTTAGTTGGTTTTTCACAGGTTGGACAAATAATAGGGACAGCTTTGGTTGATAATAGACCAATCCATAAATAAATAGCCGTACTTAATAAAATAGCAAGAACACCTAAAATAAATAATGTAATCATTAACCATTCTGTAGATTTAAATATTAACCCCACATACATAATGATAAAACCTATAAAAATTAAACTTAAAGCGAATGTTCTAATTTTATTAATTTTACTCGAATATCTTATTTTTGGTTCACTCATTAAATAATCCTCCTCATTAAAAACTATATTACATAGTAAAGTATAACACGAAAGAGACAATCGATTCATTCAATAATACTTTAAAAGAACGAATCGATACTTTTTTTAAAAAGAGCTTTTTAATCTGAATAGTCTTAATATTTGTACTGTTGCTTAAAGCAAAAAATAATCGTATAATAAGTGAAATGCTTTAAATGACGTGTTTCTGTCGGATTAATTACTATGTAAAGGGTTTAAAAAATAAGGAGGCGAATATTTTGAAATTCAATAAAATAATTGGTGTATTAATTTTAGCATTCATATCAACTCTACTTGTCGCATGTGGTAGTTCAGGTGATGATGCTAAGGGAGATGGGGGTGGCGAAGCTCGAGTGGCCATCGGACCGATTGGAAGTGAATCTAATTACATTTCAAAAATTATGTTAGAAGCTCATGGTGTAGAAAATTATAAAGAATATGAAGAAGGTTTTAGTGATGCATCTGATTTAGTTCAAGATGGTAACATCGATGTAACAATGGGTGTTTTAGGATTACCTAATGGAAGTATCGAAAGCTTACAAGCATCAACAGGTGATGTCGTTATGCTTGGTTTAGAAGATGATGCAATTAAAGAAATTGAAGAAAAATCAGAGTATAAACGTCATACAATTGAAGCAGGAAGTTATGACTTTATTGATGAAGATATTGAAACAGTAGCTGCTTACGCTGTGTTAGTAGCAAATACAAACACAATTGACGATGAGTTAGCTTATGAGTTGGCAAAAACAATGATAGAAAAATCAGCAGATATTACTCACGCACAAGCTGAAGATATAACTTTAGAAAATGCTTTAAATGGTTCTGAAGGTATGCCGATTCATCCAGGTGCAAAAAAATATTATGAAGAACAAGGGTTGACAATTGATCATCCTGTAGCAGAAGTTTCAGCGACAGCAAATGATCGTAAAGCTGAATATACGATAGGTTCTGGAAGCCAAGGGGGAACATACTATCCACTAGGAGGAGAAATAGCTACGGTTTGGAACAACAATTTAGATACTAATTATACAAACGTAGAAACAGGTGCATCTTTAGAAAATCTTGGTCAAATAAATAATGATGATTTAGATTTAGGGATGACAGTGAACAGTACTTTCTTAAATGCCTTGAATGGTGAAGGTGACCTAGGTAATGAAGATTTAGAAAATATTGCATTTATTGGACACATTTATCCAGAAGTAGCTCAAATTGTTGCAAGAGAAGGTTCGGGTTATAAAACCTTAGGTGATTTAAAGTAAATTTAACTAAATAATAATTACAGAAAGAAAAGAGACACTGTTCTCTTTTCTTTCTTTATTCAATCTTACGAAATTAATAACCAGGAGGTGGATAAAGTGACAAAAAGCACAAAAAATACGACTGCTCAAGAGATGTTAGAAAAATACGATCGTGAAAGTAATTATCGTACTAATATTGGTCGCTGGGCTTGGATAGTCACATTTATAGGAGTTGCATTTACAATCTTCCAACTATACGTTGGTTACTTTGGTACATTACCATCACAGAAACAAGGTGCTGTACACTTAGGAACAGCGTTAGGTCTAGTTTTTTTGCTTTATCCTGCTAGAAAAGAATTAATTAAAAAAGAAAAAACAATACCATGGTATGATATTATATTAGCTTTTACAGCAATGTTTGTAACTTACTACAAAATACTTCAATTTGATGAATTAAGACAAAGTAGAGTATTAGGTTATGATTCGGTGGAAACATTAATTTCAGTTATAGGAATTATATTATTATTAGAAGCAACACGAAGAACTGTTGGTCTACCAATTGTCATTGTAGCTTTAACAATGATTGCTTATGCATTATTTGGCGATTTAATCCCAACACAACTTCTTTCACATAAAGGGTTTGATTATTCTAGAATAACAAATGTATTGTGGTTTCAAGATAGTGGTGTGTTCGGAACGCCTATTCAAATCTCAGCTAAATTTATTTATTTATTCCTATTCTTCGGTGTGATGTTAGTTCATACAAATATAGGTAAATTCTTTAATGATCTGGCATTTTCATTAACCGGAAGATTTACAGGTGGTACTGCAAAAGCTGCTGTTGCCGCTAGTGCTTTACAAGGTATGGTGTCAGGAAGTTCTGTAGGAAATACAGTTGCTTCAGGTTCATTTACGATACCAATGATGAAAAATGCTGGTTTCAAACCTGAATTTGCCGCTGGTACTGAAGCTTCAGCATCAACAGGTGGACAATTAATGCCTCCTATTATGGGTGCAGCAGCATTTATTATGATGGATTATGTGGGAGTATCATACTCAGTTATTATGTTATCTGCATTAATACCTGCTATTTTATATTTTACAGGTATTTTTATAGGGACACATTTTGAAGCAAAAAGATTGAATATTTTAGGGTTACCTAAATCACAATTACCAAACTTTAAAACACTGATGTTGAAAAATGGATTTATGCTTTTACCACTTATTTTAATTATTGGTACTGTTATGATAGGTTATACACCACAAAGAGCAGCAATTATCGGTATAGCTACCGCTTATTTAGTAAGTTTAATTCGCAAAGACACTCGTTTATCCTTTAGAAAGTTAATTGATGTTTTTGAGCAAGGTGCACGTGTAGCTTTACCTGTTATTGCAGCTGTTGCAACTGCAGGAATTATCGCAGGAGTTGTAAGTATAACTGGTTTAGGAG
This sequence comes from Pseudogracilibacillus sp., assembly GCA_035301085.1. Taxonomy (GTDB): domain Bacteria; phylum Bacillota; class Bacilli; order Bacillales; family Amphibacillaceae; genus Pseudogracilibacillus. The sequence continues at coordinate 53,220 of DATGUU010000118.1, forward strand.
CGAAGTTTGCAGCAGGTATTATTTCATTATCAGGTGGTAGTTTATTCTTAGCACTTATATTTACAATGGTTGCTTGTATTGTCTTAGGAATGGGTCTACCTACAACAGCAAACTACGTGGTAACTGCAACAGTTGCAGCACCAGCTCTTATTAATGGATTTGATTTACCGCCGATTTCAGTTCATATGTTTGTATTTTACTTTGGTATAGTAGCAGATATTACACCACCAGTATCACTAGCAGCCTATGCTGGAGCTGGAATTGCAAGAGCTAATCCATTTAAGAGTGGTATTGGAGCTGTCAAATTAGCAATTGCAGCATTTATCATCCCTTATATATTTATTTATAATCCTATCTTAGTGTTAGTTGACGCAACAATATTTACTGTCATCACTGGAGTGACGACCGCTGTGTTAGGTATGGCTGGTATAAGTGGTGCTTTAATTGGATACTTTAATAATAAAACAACAATCATTGAAAGAATCATGTTATTTGCTGGTGGTTTATTCTTAATTGTTCCAGAATTTTTAAGTAGTTTAATCGGAATTGTTATTTTAGTAGCAGTTTGGATCATGCAAAGTAAACGTCCAAAAGAGTATAGTGAAGACAATAGTAAAAAAGTTGCTCAAATTTAATAATTATATTTCTATCAAGTGCATAACATCATTTAATATGTTATGCACTTTTACTGTATAATGAATAATAAAGGAATAAAAATTTATTACTAAAGGAGCTAACATTGTTTAAAATTAAAGATGAAGTAAAATTAATCGCGATTGATATGGATGGTACATTGTTAAATGAAAATCATGAACTTAGCCCGTATACAAAAAGTGTTATTAAACGTGCTCAAGAAAAAGAAATTCATATTGTACTTAGTACAGGACGTCCGCTTGTTTTATGCTATGATTATCATCAAGATTTAGCTTTAAAGACGGATATAGTTACTGCCAACGGTGCACAAATATGGACGCCAAATAAAAAGATTATAGCAGAATATACATTTGACAGTAACATAGCAGAAGAATTATGGCATTATGGTAATTTGAATAACCACTATATGTGGATGGTTGCAACGAACGAAATGTTTAGAAATAGTTCTCGACCATCACTATTTCAAAATTATGATTGGATAAAATTAGGTTTTGGAAGATTATCTTCCGAAGAAAAATCAATCATTTGGGAGAAACTAATTAAAATATCAGATTTAGAAATTACAAGTTCATCAAAATATAATGTTGAAGTTAATCCTAAAAATGTTAATAAAGCTAATGGCTTAAAAATAGTTACTGAACGTCTAGGGATAAGTTTTGATAATGTTATAGCAATCGGTGACAGCTTAAACGATAAAACAATGCTAGAAGCAGCACAAATTGGTGTAGCAATGGATAATGCTATTCCTGAAATAAAAGAATTAGCCGACGTTATTACTGATTCTAACCAAAATGATGGCGTTGCTAAAGTTATTAATCATGTATTAAAAGAACAAGGCTAATTATAATTGCGCAAGCTTTCAATATTTTCAGAAAAATAGTATAATAAGAGTATAGTTGAAAGGAGATGTTATTATGTCTTTTTCTCGTGGACGTAAAGAACCTTTACCAGAAGTTGAAACAAATATATGGTCTTGTACAAGTGATGAGTGTCAAGGTTGGATGCGCGAGTCATTTAGTTTTAACGAAACACCTAAATGTCCTCTTTGTCAATCCGAAATGAAAGAAGAAGTAAAAATGCTACCTAAATTAGGTTAATACCTGATGATATAAATCTCAAAAAGCAGTGAATTTAATAAAATTAAATTCACTGCTTTTTGTAGTATATATTTAATAAAGATGGTATTATATAAATATGTAAACGCTATCAATAAATGGAGGGATATTATATGAGGTACGCTAATCCAAATACGAAAGATGCAATTGTTCATTTCAAAGAGAGTTATGATAATTTTATAGGTGGTAAGTTTGTACCACCTGTCAAAGGAAATTATTTTGATAATATATCACCAGTGACAGGGGAAGTTTTTTGTAAAATCGCCCGTTCTACTAAAGAAGATATCGAATTAGCACTTGATGCAGCTCATGAGGCAAAAGATGCGTGGGGTGAAACATCGCCAGCTGAAAGAGCGATTATTTTAACAAGGATAGCAGATATAATGGAAGAAAATTTAGAATTATTAGCTGTTGCCGAAACATGGGATAACGGGAAAGCAGTGCGTGAGACTCTAAATGCAGATATACCTTTAGCGATTGATCACTTCCGTTATTTTGCTGGAGCAATAAGAGCTCAAGAAGGTGGTATCAGTCAAATTGATAAAGATACCGTTGCTTACCATTTTCATGAACCTTTAGGTGTTGTTGGACAAATTATCCCATGGAACTTCCCAATCTTAATGGGAACATGGAAAATAGCTCCAGCTTTAGCAGCAGGAAATTGTATTGTCTTAAAACCTGCTGAACAAACACCAGCATCAATAATGGTATTAATAGAACTAATTCAAGATATATTACCACCAGGTGTCTTAAACATTGTTAATGGTTTTGGTGTAGAAGCAGGTAAACCTTTAGCTTCAAATTCACGTATCTCTAAAATTGCATTTACTGGAGAAACAACTACAGGTCGACTGATTATGCAATATGCAACCGAAAATATAATACCTGTTACATTAGAATTAGGCGGGAAGTCACCCAACATATTCTTTAAAGATGTGATGGATGAAGATGATGGTTTCTTAGACAAAGCTATTGAAGGATTTGTCATGTTTGCTTTAAACCAAGGTGAAGTTTGTACATGTCCTTCTCGAGCATTGATTCATGAATCAATCTATGACGAATTTATCGAACGAGCACTCGAGCGTGTTAAAAAAATTAAAATCGGTCACCCACTTGATACTGAAACAATGATGGGAGCTCAAGCATCAACGGAACAATTAGAAAAAATAAAATCTTATCTTGAAATAGGAAAAGAAGAAGGTGCTGAATTACTTATTGGAGGTAACATCAATGAATTATCTGGAGAATTAGAAAATGGATATTATGTTGAACCGACAATATTTAAAGGACATAATAAAATGAGAATTTTCCAAGAAGAAATTTTTGGACCTGTATTATCAGTAGCTACATTTAAAGATGACGCTGAAGCGTTAGAAATTGCTAATGATACTTTATATGGTTTAGGTTCAGGCGTTTGGACACGTAATATTGATAAAGCATATCGATTTGGTCGTGGCATTCAAGCAGGTCGTGTCTGGACTAACACATATCATCAATATCCAGCTCATGCTGCATTTGGTGGTTATAAAAATTCAGGTATTGGCCGTGAAAACCACTTGATGATGTTAAGTCATTATCAACAAACTAAAAACATGTTAGTAAGTTATAGTGAAGGGGCTCAAGGTTTCTTCTAAAAGGTGGTGAAAAGAATGGTTGAACGTGTTATAGCTACAGAAGCTGCGCTTGAATTAATTGAAAAATTAAAAAGCATACATGGGCCATTAATGTTTCATCAATCAGGCGGATGCTGTGATGGAAGTGCACCAATGTGTTATGAAAATGGTGAATTTAAAGTAGGTAATTCTGATTTATTACTTGGTAAAATAGGTGATTCTCCATTTTATATTGCTAAAGATCAATATGAATATTGGAAGCATACTCAATTAATTATCGATGTTGTTCCAGGTAGAGGAGGGATGTTTTCACTAGAAGGTCCCGAAGGAAAGAGGTTTCTTACAAAATCTCGTGTCTTTACTGAAGAAGAGTTAAGTGTACTATAACAGATGAAAGTCCAAGATGAAAAGTCGCTAATGTTCATATTTAGCGACTTTTTATCTGTTATATGATACAATTGTAAAAAGAAGTTTTAAGAGAAAGGTAAGGTGTTATTTATGAAAAAGCAAATTGAATACTTTGTAAGAGGGTACACGGGACTTGGTGAAGTTAATTATATTGAATCTAATATTAAAGAGATAAAAGATGTATATATATTAAAAGCAGCAAATGAGAAAACAGCAACATTATTTTTAAAACAATTTATTAATATATTAGATGATAAATATACTGTTGAAGTAATAAAAAACCCAGATTATGCTGAAGCACTAGATGGCGTTATAGTTCGAAATAAATCGCTGGCTATCTTAACGACTCCTTTTATAAAATACGTGTCAAGTCACTCGCATTTAATTGATTTAACTAAATACACAAAATTACCTATCAAATTTATTGCTAAAAAACGGAAAGAAATAATTGAGTCTACAATTGACTATTTTTCAAAAAGTTTAGAATGTCATAAAGAAATTGAAAAAATTCATAAAAAAGATATGAATTTCGAGATTGCTGATCAACTAAAAAATGATTTTATAGAAGAAAAAATTCAATCATATCCTAACTTAGATAAACAAGCACATACATATATAAGAATGTTTGGAACAAATACATCTGAAGGTATTGTTTCTTGTGTAGATAATTTACTTGAGCCTATTGAAAATCATGTATTTTTAAAAGGAGCACCCGGAACAGGGAAATCACATTTTATGAAACAAGTATCAGAAGAAGTTATTAAAAAAGGTTATGATGTCGAAGTGTATAAGTGTAGTTTTGATACTAGAAGCATTGATATGATTATTATTAGAGAGATGGGCTATTGTTTATTTGATAGTTCTTCCCCACATGATTATGATCCGTCGCAAAGAAATGACTATATGATAAACTTATTAGAAGTTGCTAGTAAAAAAGATTATGCTAAACAGAATGAATCTACTATTAAAGAATTAAAAGCGAATCATGATCGATCGTTTAATAATGGTTTAATTGAATTAGCTAAATTACAAGAATTAGCTGGCTCTATAGAAAATAGTGAAATTAAATTAACAAATGATGAAGTTAAAAGTATTTTAGCTGATTATACAGTAAATTATTAAATAAAAGATTGCAATTATTCAGAATATATTGTAAAATTAAACAAATATAGAAGTTCTATTATCTAAAATTAGGAGGTGGATAAATTGGTAACTGTAAAATTATTAAAGCCATATTATATTAAGATGAGTGAGGATTATATTAGGGTGATACTGGCATATCAATATTTTTCATTATTAATAAATAATCAAGTTTACCATTTTATTCCCGTTGAAGGTAAAGAAATTAGGATAAATAGAAAAACTAAACAAGTTGTTAACACTGAAACAAAATTTGCTTTTCAAAAAGGGAATGATACTATTTATATTACGATGAAAAAGCTAACTTCATTAACTGATTTTATGGATCAATTAACGGATATAGTCGAACCGTATTATATAAATCGCCCTGACCAACCAATGGTTGATGAAGCTAATGATTTAATCAAAAATTTAGAAAAAAATAATATATTACATTTAATTGATCAAGCTCTTGACAATAAAGATGAAAGAAGCTTTAATGAGCTAATTAAATTGTTATAAAAAATTCACTCTATTAAAGAGTGAATTTTTTATTTTCTTGCATCAATTAAAATATCAGTTACTTTTTCGACGACAAAGCTACTACCACCTTCATTTTTTACGTCTTCTATCATCATTGAAATAATTATATTATGATTGTCATCGGGATATCCAACGAACCAACCATTCTCCAAACCATCTTCAGTTAATGATGATTTTAATTCAGCTGTGCCTGTCTTTCCAGCAATAGGAAAATCAGCATTTTGAGCTGCCTTTCCTGTTCCTTGAGTGACGACAGATCGTAAACTTTCTTGTAATTCAAGCGCTTGATTTTTAGTAATTAGATTTTGATTCCAAATTTCTTTTTTATCAGAACTTAAAATTCGTGGTTTTAGCATTGTTCCTTCATTTAAAATTGCAGCATAACTGGAAGCTAGATGAAGAGCACTCATTTCTATTTGACCTTGACCGTAACTTGTATGAGCTAGTAAAGCTTCATCTGATAATAAACTGTCTTTTGAAATACTTGATTTTTGGATGGGATATGAGCTTGGGATTTCGGATTCAAAACCAAATTCTTTTAAACCACTTATAAATTTATCAGCTCCCATTTCGACAGTATTCATCGCAAAATAAATATTATCTGAATTAACAAGAGCATCTCTTAAATTAACTGGAGTTGTCGATTCAGAAACTCTTTTAACTTTTGAATTTCCCCAACTATCTTTACCCCAAGTCAAACCATTAATTTCTCTTGCTTCATTTGGATTAATTGTTTTATTTTTTAAACCAATTGCTGCAGTAATTGGTTTAATAACAGAGCCAGGTGCGAATGTAGAAGCAAATCGATTAATTAAAGGAAGATTTGAATCTGTGTCTAATTTATTCCATTCATTTTGATTTATTCCCATTAAAAATGTATTTGGATCAAATGCAGGGCTACTGATTAAGGCTAAAACTTCACCAGATAGAGGATTAATAGCTGTAGCGGTGCCAGCTTTTTTATTAAAAGCATTAAAAATAATTTGTTGAAGTTCAATATCAAGAGTTAATTTAAGTGTTTTTCCATTTTCAGGTGGCTTTTTTGCTAATAGTAAATCAGGGTCATCTGGTTGATTTATTATTATTTCAGCACCAGGTGTGCCTTTTAATTTTTTTTCGTATAATTTTTCAAGTCCGCGCTTACCAACTAAATCGTCGTTCCCATAGTCGGTATACTTATTCATTTCATCGGCAGTTATTCGTCCTAAATATCCTATTAAATGAGCAGCAGAATCATCGTAAGGGTATGATCTTATAGAGACTTCTTTTAGAATGGCAGCAGAAAGTTTTGATAATTGATCAATCGTGTTCGTATCATCTTTTTTTATTGTTTTTAAAGGGACAAATAAATTGTCTTCAACCCATGAAGCGTTTAATGCTTGATCAATATCTTTTTCTTTGATGTTTAGTATTTTAGAGAGTTTTTCTTTTTCATCTTGTGCATTATTAAGAGTTTCAGGAATCACACCAATTTCATAGGCTTTCTCATTGAGAGCAAGTTGTTTATCATTTCTATCTAAAATTTCACCCCGTTCAGGCATAAGAGGACGAATAGATATTTTTCCACCATCTTTTAATTCTGGAAAAATTAAACCAGGATGCCAATTTATTTTCCAACCAGCAGGAGTATCATTTGTTTTTTCTTCATAAACAAGCGTCAATTGTTCTGTAAATGAAATCGGACCAGCAAGACTTTCTAATGAAACTTCAATAGGTATATCAACCGAATCAGTGACTTTTTTTAAATCAAGTTGTTCAGGAAATTCAGAAATAACGTTTAAATTATTTACTTCAATATCTTTATATATTTTTTGATAGCGATCAACAAATTCTGATTTAGGATATTTTTCTTTACTTTGATTACTTAATTCAAGATACATTTGTTCAAAATCTTGTTTATTCCATTGTGATACATAATCTTCAGTTAGTGTTGTTATTTCATCGGAATTATTAGAACAAGCAGTGATAATAAAGGTAAATAATAAAACAATTAATGGCAGGGAATATTTATTCATTGAAATCCTCCTTCTTTATAATAATTTAGCATTTTAAGTATAGCAGTTATATGAGTGCAAATCTAAATTAATTATGATAATATAAGTTAAATAAAGTTCAAAATATATAAATTCTAAAATAGAGAATAACAGTAAAAATTAAAAAATATGGATGAATTCGTGTGTTATACATATAAAACCAATAATGAGTAAAAATTAAATGGTTTTGAGCTAAATTTAATTTATTAAATTTAAGAAAAGGTGTGGCTAAATGAAACTTATAAAAGTAGAAAATTACGATGAGTTAAGTAAAAAAGGTTCAGAGTTATTACTAAGTGAATTAATTAAATTAGAACGTCCTGTAATAGGTCTTGCAACCGGATCAACTCCTGAAGGGGTTTATAATGAACTAATTAAATATCATAAAGAGAATAATTATTCATTTAAAAATGTCGTCACATTTAATTTAGATGAATATATTGATTTACCCGAAGAAAATGAAAATAGTTATCATTTCTATATGAAGGATAAACTGTTTAATCACGTTGATATTCCATTAAATCAAACTTATGTACCTGATGGTATGGCTGATGATTTGGAATTAGAGTGTAATCGATACGAACAAGCAATTAAACAAGCAGGTGGCATTAATATTCAACTATTAGGTCTAGGTGTGAATGGACATATCGGATTTAATGAGCCAGGAACAGCATTTGATTCAAAGACGCACGTGATTACATTGGATAAATCGACACGAAATGCAAATGCTCACTATTTTGCCTCTGGTGGAGATGTGCCTGAACAAGCAATATCAATGGGAATTAAATCAATTATGCAAGCAGAAAAAATCATCTTATTAGTTTCTGGTAAAAATAAAGCTCGAGCACTCAAACGATTTTTTGAAGAAGAAATAACAGAAGATTTTCCAGCAACTATTTTGCACAAGCATGAAAATGTAACAGTAATTGCAGATAAAGCAGCGTTATCGGAGTTGGAATAAAACCTTAATTTAAGGTTTTATTCCTTCTTTTTATTAGATAGGTGACTCGACATATTTTTGTGTGTGTTTTTTTACGATTGCTTTATCACTTGTTAAATTTGTGATCCATTCTAAAAAATTATTTATATCGTTTATATGTACATAAACAATTAATTCAACTTTGTCTAAATAATTAATTGATTCAATAATGTGATCAGAATTACGTAATTCATTTTCTAAAGTTCCGAGTAATGGATATTCGATTATGATTGAATAACCTTGCATTAATTGTCTTTTCACAACACCTGTTTTTTTAATTGCTTCAGAAGTAGTTGATCCATAAGCTCTAATTAATCCACCAGCACCTAATTTTACACCACCGAAATACCGAGTGACAACAACGACAGTATCTTTGAGTTGTTGTTTTTTTAGGACTTCTAACATGGGAATTCCAGCCGTTCCGCTAGGTTCCCCATCGTCATTTGCTTTTTGTATTTCATCATTTTCTCCAATTAAATAAGCCGAACAATTGTGTGTTGCATCATGATGTTTTTTCTTTATCTCATAAATAAAATCTTGAGCTTCTTGTTCTGTTTCAGCTCTTTTAACATAACCTATAAATCTTGATTTTTGTATTAGAATTTCTTTTGATCCGAAAGAATTAACCGTATAATATTCTTTTAACATAAAGTGACCTCCAGTAATAAAAAATAATACTTTTAATTAAAGATATGTGTATAATTATATCATAGTCTAACAGATTATTAATGATGATTCTTTTGACTAGAATTAAAATAAATTAATAAGAATAATAAAGGAGTAATATAATGAAAATAGCATTAGTAACAGATAGTACAGCTTATTTACCAAAAGATATGATAGATAAATATAATGTTTTTGTAATTCCATTAAATATTATTTTTGAAAACGATTCCTATCGTGAAGGTGTTGATATTACAACGGCTGAATTTTATAAAAAAGTTAAAACAGAAGAAAATTTGCCAACAACATCTCAACCAGCTATAGGAGAAATGGTTAAATTATATGAAGAACTAAGCAATGATTATGATGCAATAATATCTATTCATCTTTCAAAACGACTTAGTGGCACTTTTGAAGCCTCACAAACAGCAGGTAACATGGTAGAGAATATACCAGTTTATTCAATAGATTCCACTATAACAACGATTCCCCAAGGTTTTTTAGTTATGGAAGCAGGAGAAATGATTAAAGATGGAATGGAAGTTGAAAGAATTATCGATGTTTTAAACAATTATATAAAAAATATGACTGCTTATTTTATGGTGGCAGATTTAAGTCATTTACAAAGAGGTGGTCGTTTATCAGGAGCCCAAAAAATTGTCGGTAGTCTTTTAAATATTAAACCAGTTCTTCACATAACTGATGGACAAATAAAACCATTTGAAAAAATACGTTCAAAGAAAAAAGCTCTTAAACGCATACACAATTTACTAGAACAAGATGCCCTTAATAAAACAATTAAGAAAGTGGCATTTGTTCATGCTAATAATGAACAAGGTGCATTAGAATTAGAAAAAGAATTTAAAGATAAATATCCATATATTGAGACGCATATAAGTTATTTTGGTCCTGTAATTGGTACTCATATAGGAGAAGGTGCACTTGGAGCAGCATGGTATTTTGAAAATTAATGTAAAGGAGAATGAAATGGATAACTTACCCAAAATGTTTAAAGAACTTAATCAGTTAGAAGCATCTTTTATTTCAAAAGATGCTTCTAAAAAAAAGCTTTTTGTTCCGATTGAACTCTATTCTACTGCTGTAAAATATCGAGGAAAACTTCTGACAAAAGATGAACTAGATATACCGATGAAAAAACTGAATTATTTAATAAAAGAAAACTACATTAAAATTTTACCATCAATAATTAGAAGAAATAATTTACCTTATTGTTTACGTTGTGAAAATAACGATGATACATACTTCGCAAATATGGATTGTAAAAAATGTTTTAAAATTCACTTATATTGTCGAAGTTGTTTGCAAATGAACCGGGTAATTGAATGTGAACCTCTATATTACTGGTATGATGAATCATTTATTTTTAAAGAACAAAGTAATTTAAGTCGTTGGTCGGGAAAACTTTCAAAAGCACAACAAGAAGGAGCAAATCAGTCTTTAAAAGCACTTCATGAACAAACAGATTTACTTATTTGGGCTGTCACAGGTTCTGGTAAAACAGAGCTCGTTTTTCCAGTTATTACAAAAGCGTTAGAAAAAGGAATGCGAGTGTGTATAGCAAGTCCAAGAACAGATGTAGTGAAGGAATTTAGACTTAGAATAGAATCAATTTTTAACAAGATAACAATAGCAGCTTTATATGCTAATAGTGAAGAAAAGGATGTTAATGCACAATTAATTATAACTACTAACCATCAATTACTTAGATTTAAACGTACATTTGACTTATTAATTATTGACGAAGTAGATGCCTTTCCGTATTCAACAGATGATCGTTTAAAAAGAATAACTAGTCGTTCTCGAAAGAAAAAAGGAACAACAATTTATTTAACAGCTACACCTAATCCTCTATTAAAAAAACAACCCACAGTCTTTATTCCCAAGCGATATCACGGACACCCACTGATCATTCCGCAAGTAAAATACAGTTATCAATTAAAAAAATCATTGCAAAAAAATAAACTTCCAAAAACCTTTAATCAACTGATTAGACATCGAAATAAACCACAAAGGCAATTACTCATATTCGTAGCTTCAATCAGATTATCCATCAAACTAAGAAAAGAAATAGTAGCTATTTTAGAGGAGAATAATTTAATTCAAAATAAGAATCAAGTCCAATCTGTGGATTCTCAAGATATAGATCGTAGCGAAAAAGTAAACGCTTTTAGAAAAAAAGATTTATACTGTTTAATTACAACAACAATTTTAGAAAGAGGTGTAACATTTCCTTCAGTTGATGTGATAGTAATAGGGGCAGATAATAAAATATTTACAAGTGCAGCTTTAGTTCAAATATCTGGAAGAGCAGGACGAAGTGTTAATGATCCTAATGGAAATGTATATTTTCTAGTTACAAATAATACAGAGGCAATTAAATCATGCTTAGCAGATTTAAAGTATATGAATCAATTAGCAAAAGAGTTCGAATTATGACATGTATTTACTGTTTTAAAAAAATTACAAAGACGCTATCATGGGAAAATGTTATTTTAGGTTATCGAAAAAAAGAGTTATGTCTTGAGTGCACGCATTCATTTGTAAAATTAATAACCCCCAAATGTGATGTGTGTGCAGCTGAATCAAAATTAAATTATTGTGCAGATTGCAAAGAGTGGTCAAAAAAATATAATCATCAAGATGTGTTGATTAAAAACTATTCAAATTATAAATATAATGATTTTGCTAAACAATATATAACTAACTGGAAATATCGAGGAGATTTTATTTTAATAGAAGGAATTAGAGAATTAATTGATCCTAACTTAAAGAATAAATTAATTGAGCTTGCTAAAACGCATACGATTGTACCAATTCCATTAAGTAAAACAAGATTATCCGAAAGAGCATTTAATCAAGCAGCTCTTATTGCAAGTTTAATTGGCGAAATAGATGAAACCCTATTAAGTCGGATTGATAATCAAAAACAGTCTAAAAAAACAAAGCAAGAAAGAATAAATACTATAAATAATTTTAAAGTAAATAAAAAAGTTTCAGGAAAGATTTTACTAGTAGATGATATTTATACAACAGGTGCAACGATAAGACAAGCAGCGTCTTTATTAAAAGAAAATGGTGCATCAGAAGTACGCTCATTTACATTTATTCGAAGTTAAAAATTGGAATAATTGAATTAAATAATTAAAAAGCAGGAAAAAAAGCTAAGAACAATGTATAATGAAAATTATAAATATATTTAAGGGGGACACTTATTATGAATTACAATATTCGTGGTGAGAACATTGAAGTTACTCAAGCAATAAGAAGTCATGTAGAGGAAAAGATTAGCAAGATTGAAAAGTATTTTGATACGCCTCCAACATCTGACGTAAATGTGAACTTAAGTGTCTATAATGAAGAACAACAAGTTGAAGTGACTATTCCAATGCCTAATTTACTATTGCGTGCAGAAGAGCAACATACGGATATGTATGCGGCAATTGATCTTGTTGTTGATAAGTTAGAACGTCAGATTAGAAAATATAAAACAAAAGTGAATCGTAAATTCCGTCAAGCAGGCTCTGCTAAACATCTTTTCGCAGAATTAGAAAAAGAACAAAGAGAAAATGCAGTTCAAGAAGATGAATCAGATATTGAAATTGTGAGAACAAAACGCTTTAATTTAAAGCCAATGGATTCTGAAGAAGCAATTTTACAAATGGATATGTTAGGACATGAGTTTTTCGTATTTACAAATGCCGACTCTAATGACACAAATGTTGTGTATAAGAGAAGAGACGGAAAATATGGCTTAATTGAGCCAACTAATTAATCATTAAGTAATAACGACTCCTAGTATAAAATACTTATACTAGGAGTTTTTTCTTGTATAAAGTGAATACGCTGGTTGGAATTAATTTATCTTATAATGAATCAAACCATTGATGTGATAATGTTTAAAGAGAAATGTCGAAAATTGTCGAAAAATAAACGTCAAAGGTCTGTATTTATGTTAAAAGGTCGTTTTTTTAATGAAAAACTTTTAAAACATTGTAGGTAAGCGAAAAACATTGTCGAATTTATGACAGAATTCAAATTTTACAGATTAGTCAAAAACTACCAATATATGGTATAAATAAACGTGTGCAAAAGAAATAGATGTCTAAACGTCTATTTAATACCTCTGATTAGGAAGAGTAACCATATCCCCATGGTTACTCTTTCAATACGTTTAAGCTTGATATATGTTTGGTAATTATGAATCGTATCTAAAAAATGTTATAATAAATATTGATAAATTTAACTTGAGGAGACTTAATAAATGAGTAATTTTCTTAAACGTATATTTGGAGATGGAACAAAACGTCAACTTAAACGTATTCAAACAGAAATTGATAAAGTAGAAATGTTAGAAGCTGAAATGCAAAAAATGTCTGATGAAGACTTAAAAAATAAAACAATTGAATTTAAAAAGCGTCACCAAGATGGAGAAACGTTAGATGACTTGGTCATAGAGGCATTTGCAGTAGTTAGAGAAGTATCACAAAGAGTATTAAAGATGCGACCGTTTGATGTTCAGTTAATGGGTGGAATTGTTTTACATGAAGGTAACATCGCTGAGATGAAAACTGGTGAAGGTAAAACATTAGCTTCAACCTTACCGGCTTATTTAAATGCTTTAACAGGGAAAGGCGTTCACATTATAACAGTTAACGAATATTTAGCTGAACGTGACTCTAATGAGATGCGTCCGTTATTTGAAGCATTAGGATTAACTGTTGGACTCAATATGAATGGCGTGGGAAGTGACGAAAAAAGAGCCGCATATGAATGTGATATCACATATGGTACAAATAATGAATTTGGATTTGACTATTTAAGAGATAATATGGTTTTATACAAAGAGCAAATGGTTCAACGCCCATTAAACTTCGCTATAATTGATGAGGTAGACTCTATCTTGATTGATGAAGCTAGAACGCCTTTAATTATTTCAGGAAGTGCAGAAAAATCTGCTAACCTTTATGAAAGGTCAAACACATTTGTAAGAACACTAAAAAAAGAAGCTGATTATACTTATGATGAAAAAACAAAAGGTGTTCAATTAACTGAACAAGGTATAAACAAAGCTGAAAACTTCTTTAAAATTGAAAATTTATTTGATTTAGAAAATGTCACATTAACACACCACATTAATCAGGCGTTACGTGCTAATGTATCAATGCATCGAGACACAGATTATGTCATCGAAGATGGAGATGTGGTTATTGTTGACCAATTTACAGGACGTCTTATGAAGGGACGTCGCTATAGTGATGGTCTTCACCAAGCAATTGAAGCAAAAGAAGGCATGAGAATTCAAAAAGAAAGTATGACACTTGCTTCAATCACATTCCAAAACTATTTTAGAATGTATAATAAACTAGCAGGTATGACAGGAACAGCGAAAACAGAAGAAGAAGAATTTAGAAATATTTACAATATGGATGTTATTTCGATTCCAACTAATAAACCAATTATAAGAGATGACCGAGCTGATTTGATTTATAAATCAATGGATGCCAAATTTAAAGCTGTTGTAAACAAAATAAAGGAACTAAATGAAATAGGGCAACCTGTATTAGTTGGTACAGTAGCTGTTGAAACCTCAGAATTAATTTCAAGTCTTCTTAAAAGAGCAAATGTATCTCATAATATTTTAAACGCTAAAAACCATTATCGTGAAGCAGAAATTATAGAAAATGCCGGGCAAAAAAATGCGGTAACGATTGCAACTAATATGGCAGGTCGTGGAACTGACATTAAATTAGGAGAAGGTGTTATCGAACTCGGAGGTTTAGCGGTTATAGGAACTGAGCGACATGAATCAAGAAGAATTGATAATCAGCTAAGAGGGCGTGCTGGACGTCAAGGTGATCCTGGAATGTCGCAATTTTATTTATCGATGGAAGATGAATTGATGAGGAGATTTGGTTCTGATAACTTAAGAGCAATGATGGATCGGTTAGGAATTGAAGAAGATGAACCGATTGAAAGTAAAATGGTTTCTCGAGCAGTCGAATCTGCGCAAAAACGAGTAGAAGGTAATAACTTCGATTCGCGTAAGACAATTCTTTCATACGATGATGTATTAAGAGAACAGCGTGAAATTATTTATAAACAAAGAATGGAAATCATTGAATCTGGTAATAATGTTAGAGAAATTATCGAAAATATGATGAAAACAACGATCTCACGTGTAGTAAGTGTTAATACAAGTGATGAAGATGAAGATGAAGATAATTGGAATTTATCAGCTATTGTTGACTATGTAAATAGTAGGTTATTAGATGTTGATGAATTAACTAAGCAAGAATTAGAGAATAAAGATCCTAATGACATGCAAACAATAATATTAGCTAAAATCATCGAGAAGTATAATGAAAAAGAAGAAGAGTTAACAGAAGAGCAAATGCGCGAGTTTGAAAAAGTTATTTTACTTCGTGTTGTTGATACCAAATGGATGGATCACATTGATCAAATGGACCAATTACGTCAAGGTATACATTTAAGAGCATATGCTCAAAACGATCCATTAAGAGAGTATCAATTAGAAGGATTTAATATGTTTGAAGCGATGATTGAAAGTATAGAAGAAGAAGTATCTCATTATATTTTAAAAGCTCAAATTAGACAAAACTTGGAAAGAGAAAAAGTTGTTAAAGAAACAAAAGCAGTTTCTGGTGGGAATGGTGAAAAAGAAAAGAAAAGAAAACCATTTGTGAGAAAAGAAAATATCGGTAGAAATGATCCATGCCCTTGTGGTAGTGGAAAGAAATATAAAAACTGTCATGGGCAGTAAGTTATTAAAGATGGAGTGGTAGCAATGGATTTGACTGAAATAAAACAAGAAATAGATAAAATGAATGAACGATTAGATGATTTTAGGGGGTCTCTTTGACTTAGATCATAAAAAATCCGAGATTAAAAAATTAGAAGAAAAAATGAGTCAACCTAATTTTTGGGAAGACAATGATGCAGCTCAAACTGTTATTAATCAAGTAAATCTTCTTAAAAATAATGTTAATCAATATGAAAAAATATCTCAAAGACTAGAAGATAGTTTAGCAATGTATGAAATGATTAAAGAAGAAGCTGATGAAGAATTAATGGTTGAGTTGGATGAAGAAATTGAAAGTTTAATGAAAGTAATGAATGATTTTGAATTAGAAATGCTCTTAAGTGAGCCTTATGATGCAAGTAATGCTATCTTAGAACTTCACCCTGGTGCAGGAGGTACAGAATCCCAAGACTGGGCCAGTATTATGCTCAGGATGTATCAACGTTGGGCAGAAAAACGTGGCTTTAAAGTAGAAACTTTAAATTATTTACCAGGAGATGAAGCGGGCGTAAAAAGTGTGACACTTTTGATTAAAGGTCACAATGCTTATGGTTATTTAAAGTCTGAAAAAGGCGTCCATCGTCTTGTGAGAATATCACCATTTGATTCTTCAGGCAGAAGACATACATCATTTGTCTCTTGTGAGGTTTCTCCTGAGATGCCAGATAATGTTGAAATTGAAATTAATACAGAGGATATTCATATTGACACTTACCGAGCTAGTGGTGCTGGTGGACAACACGTTAATACAACTGATTCTGCAGTGAGAATCATTCATGAACCAACTGGAACAGTAGTGACAAGTCAACAAGAACGTTCTCAATTAAAAAACCGAGAGCTTGCAATGAAAATGTTGAAATCAAAACTATATCAACTTGAGATTGAAAAACAAGAAGCAGAAGTAGCAGCCTTAAGAGGAGAGCAAAAAGAAATTGGTTGGGGAAGTCAAATAAGGTCTTATATATTCCATCCTTACTCTATGGTGAAAGACCATCGCTTTGATTTGGATATTGGGAATGCTCAAGGTGTTATTGATGGCAATATTGAACCATTTATCGATTTATATTTAAGGTCACAAATGAACTAATTTTAAATAAGCAAGAAGTTAGATAAAATGGTTTAAATTATAACTAAAATAGGTTATAATTAAATATGTTAGTTAAAATTACAAGTAGGGGGGAATTAATATGAAAAAATGGTTAATGGCTATTATGTTTGGTGCAGTCCTTGTTCTAGGTGCATGTGGAGGCGGAGATGATGGTGCTTCTGAAGAACCTGCAGAGGATAATGCTGGAGAAACAGTAGATGCTGGCGAAGCTGAAGAAATTTATAAGCAAAGCTGTGCTAGCTGTCATGGTGGAGATCTTGAAGGTGGAGCTGGTCCAGCATTAGCGGATAATTCACTTTCACAAGATGAAATCGAAACAATTGTAGAAGAAGGTAAGCCAGGTATGCCTGGTGGGTTAGTTTCAGGAGATGATCTAACAACACTAGCAGAATGGTTAGCTGAACAATAATAAATATACTTAAAAGCAAAAAAAATTAGTTAATGTAATCATTAACTAATTTTTTTGCTTTTAAGTATAAATATTACAATTTCTGTAGAATGAAATATAAACGTAATAATTTGTTAAGAGAAATCTTGAAAAAACATGATATACTAAGTAAGGATATTTAAGAGTGCCTTCTTAAAACTATAAAATAGAAGCAAAGGTGATTAAGTGTAATGATTAATTTAAAAAATGTATATAAAACATATCCCAATGGGGTTGTTGCTTTAAATGGTATAGATATTCACATTGAACCAGGTGAATTTGTTTATGTAGTTGGACCGAGTGGAGCAGGTAAATCTACATTTATAAAGTTAATTTATCGAGAAGAAGTCCCTACAAAAGGTGATGTTATTATCGATGGTGTCGAAACAAATAAATTAAAAGCTAGTAAAGTTCCTTATTTAAGAAGAGATATTGGTGTCGTTTTCCAAGACTTCAAATTATTACCAAAATTAACAGTATATGAAAATGTTGCATTTGCACTTGAAGTTATTGAAGAAACACCTGAAGTAATTGAGGAAAGAGTTAAAGAAGTGCTTGAGCTTGTAGGTTTAGAGGATAAGGCAAAATCATTCCCACAAGAGTTATCGGGTGGAGAACAACAAAGGGTTTCAATTGCAAGAGCCATTGCAAGTAAACCTAAAATTGTCATTGCTGATGAACCAACAGGAAACTTAGATCCAGACACATCATGGGGAATCATGAAAACATTAGAAGATATTAATGCAAGAGGTACGACAATTATAATGGCAACACACAGTCAAGAAATTGTTAATACAATTAAAAAACGTGTAATAGCAATTGAAGATGGATTAATTGCCAGAGATGAAAAGCAAGGAGATTATGGTTATGAAATTTAATACATTTAAACGACACTTACGCGAAGGATCAAAAAACATTATTCGTAATGGTTGGATGTCAGTTGCGTCAATAGGTGCAGTAACTGTTACCTTAGTACTCGTTGGAACATTTGTTGCTTTAATGTTAAATATTAACGAAATGACAAAAAAAGTAGAAGAAGATGTTGAAATTAAAACATTAATTGAATCACAAGCAGATGAGGATGCAATTTCTGAAGTAGGCGATAAAATAAAAGCAATAAAAGAAGTTGACTCGATAAGTTTCTCATCAAAAAATGACGAGTTAGAAAATTTAATTGAGAGTTTTGGAGATGAAGGTGAAGCATGGGGATTATTTAAACAAGATAACCCCTTAAATCATGCTTACGTAGTAAAAACAAAAGATCCACGTGATACAGAGAATGTAGCAAGTCAGATTGAAAAATTTGATTATGTTCATAAAGTCAATTATGGAAAAGATGTAGTTCCACAATTATTTAAATTTAACACATACGCAAGAAATATAGGATTAGCATTAATTGTTGGTTTAGTTTTAACAGCTATGTTTTTAATTTCAAATACAATTAAATTAACAATTATGGCACGTAGTGAAGAAATTGGTGTGATGAAATTAGTTGGAGCAACAAATGGATTTATTAGATGGCCTTTCTTTGTAGAAGGACTACTATTAGGTGTACTTGGTTCTATAGTTCCTATTATTGTTATATCAACAAGCTATTATTATGTCGTTAGTAACTTTAGCGATAAAATCACATTAAGATTTGTAGAAATACTGCCGTTTAATCCATTTGTATGGCAGTTATCTGCTATTATATTAATTGTCGGAGCACTCATTGGTATTTGGGGAAGTGTCATGAGTGTAAGGAAATTCTTAAAGGTTTAACTAAAAGGAGAATATACTAAAGTGAATAAAATCGTTAAAATTATTATAGCAGCTGGAGTCTCAATGAGTATTTTGATTCCTACTGCGAATATTTCAGCAAATTCTATTGAGGAATATGAAGAAGAAATAAAAAAAATCGAAAAAGAAAAAAATAATCTAAATAACAAGAAAAATGAAATAAATAATAATAAAAAATCTGTCGCTAATGAAAAAGGAAAAAATAAAGAAGAACAAATGTCTGTAGAAGAGCAAATGCAAGTTATTACCAAAGAAGTAAATGAAACTGAGAAAAAGCTAACAGAAAAAAGTAATGAAATTAAACAAACAAATAGAGAAATTAAAGAACTTGAAGCAGAAATTAAACAATTAAATGATGAAATTAAAGAATTAAAAATAAGAATTAAAGAACGCGAAGACATGTTAACCAAAAGATTGAAGTCGATTCAAGAAGTTGGTGGAGAAGTTCAATATTTAGAAGTTATCTTAGGAGCGAAAAGTTTTTCTGACTTGATATCAAGATCAACAGCTGTTAATACAGTTATGGATTCAGATAAAGTCATTATGGAAGAACACGCAAAAGATAAAAAAGCATTAGAAACAAAAGAAAAACAAGTTCAAGAAAACAAGAAATCTTTAGAAAAGAAAAGAAAAAATCAAGTTAAAGAAAAAGAGAAGTTAGCTGATTTAAAAAAAGAGTTAACCAATCAAAAGAAAAAACAAGCTAAAATCAAAGCTGAATTAGAAGAAAAATATGAAGATTTAGTCTTTGCTGAATTAACATTAGAAGAAGAAGAAGCTTTAATTGCTGGAGAAGCATCAGCATTAGAACAAGCTAAGCAGGTAGCGAAAAATGAGAAAACAAGATTAGAGAATGCAGAACGCAAAAGAATTGCTGAAGAAAAAATAGCTAAGAAAAAAGCTGAGCGAAAAGCTGCTCAACGTCAAATTGCTAAACAAGAAGCAAAAGAAAATAAAGTTGGAAAGCAGAAAGCTTCAAATCAAGCAGTTAGTAAAAACTCAAAATCAACTGAAAAAGTAGAAAATAACACTAAAGATGCATCAAATAGTGTAACAACCGTAGCTGCAGAACCCAAAACTAAAACATCACCAAAACCAACTAAAAAACCATCTGGTGGAGGTAGTTTTATAAGACCTGCATCAGGAGCAGTTTCATCAGAATTTAGCCCGAATCGTGTTCATCCTTTAACTGGTAAAGTAGCAGCACATAAGGGTATTGATGTAAGAGCTTCAACTGGTACACCAGTTTATGCTGCAGCTTCAGGTGTTATATCAAGTGCAGGATATAACAATGGTGGTTATGGTAACCGTGTTATGATCACTCATCACATTGATGGAAAAACTTACACAACTTTATATGCTCATTTAAATAGTATTTCAGTAAAAAGTGGCCAAGTAAGTCGAGGTCAGAAAATTGGAACAGTAGGTTCAACAGGAGATTCATCAGGTCCTCATTTACACTTTGAAATTCATAGTGGTGGTTATGGAAATCCTGTTAACCCGAGAAACCATATTAGTTTTTAAATAAAGCAAAAACATCTTACTTTTATAAAAGTAAGATGTTTTTTTTATAAGAAGTAGATATTCTGTTAGTTATGGTAGTTTGTGGTAAAATAAGAGGAGATGATTTTATTATACGGGGTGAATACATGCAAATATCAAAAACAAATATTGTCTTACTATTTATTAGTGTATTTATAATAGGTTTACTAGGTACTTATTATGGAACTAAAATAACTGAAACAGAAGTTCTAGAAACAAATCAATCACAAATTAATACACAGTCAATAGATAATATTGATAAAGTAGAACAAGCTTATAGTTTGATTGAACAGCATTATATTGAAGATGTTGAAGGTGATGAATTAATTGAAGGTGCTATCCAAGGAATGTTAAATACGCTTGATGATCCTTATAGTACTTATATGAATGAAAAAGCAACTGAAAACTTTAATGAACAAATAGAATCTTCATTTCAAGGTATTGGTACCGAAGTGAGTATGGTTGATGGAAAAGTTACAATCATTGCACCTATTAAAGATTCACCAGCAGAAAAAGCAGGTTTGAAACCAAACGATCAAATTATAAAAGTAGACGATGAAAAATTAGAAGGATTAGATTTAACAGAAGCAGTAGAAAAAATACGAGGTGAAGCAGGATCGAAAGTAAAACTTTCAATCATGCGTGGTGAAAATAATTTTGAAGTTGAATTAACTCGTGATGATATTCCCGTTGAAACTGTTTATGCATCAACAAAGAATATTGATGGTAAAAAAACAGGGATTATTGAAATAACAAGTTTTTCAGAAGATACCTCGACGGATTTTAAAAAGGAATTAACTAAATTTGAAGAAAGTGAAATTGATGGTTTAATTATAGATGTGAGAGGAAATCCTGGTGGTTTATTAGATTCTGTAGAAGATATGTTAATGGAGTTTATTCCTAAGAACACGCCTTATTTACAAATTGAAGACTCAGAAGGAGAAAAGGAACTTTTTTATTCTGAACTAGCTAATAAAAAAGAATATCCGATCTCTGTTTTAATTGATGAAGGTAGTGCCTCAGCATCAGAAATTCTTGCCGTAGCATTAAAAGAAGTGGGTTACAATGTTATTGGAACAAAGAGTTTTGGTAAAGGAACGGTTCAACAAGCAGTTCCATTAGGTAAAGATGGAATGATAAAGTTAACTTTCTTTAAATGGTTGTCTCCTGAAGGCAATTGGATTCATGAAAAAGGTGTTAAACCAACAAAAGAAGTGAAGCAACCTGACTATTATTATTCACATCCGATTCAAGTTGAAAAACCTTTTAAATTAGATCAATCTGATGAAAATATTAAAACAAGTCAAATTATGCTAGATGGATTAGGTTATAAAATTGAGCGTAAAGATGGCTATTTTGATCATCAAACTGCTCTTTCAATTGAAAAATTCCAAAAGAAGCATTCACTTAAAGTAACGGGAGAATTAGATAAACAAACAGCAAATACTTTAGAGTTAGAAATTATGCAAAGAATTAAAGATGGTAAAGACGATTTACAAATGAAAGCAGCTTTAGAAAGTTTATATAAATAAGTTTGAATGAAGGTGAATGATTTGTTAGAAATAGGAAAAGTAATCGTTAATCTTTTTTATAATCCTTTATTCTATTGGTTTTTCATATTTATATTTATCTTAAGTATTCAAAGAATTAGAAGTGAGCGAAACTTCTTTGGAATTAAAATTTTTGGAGTGTTTCATGAATGGAAAAGAACGCTATTAATATCCTTATTTAGTGGGTTTGTAGTCTCTATTATTTCAATTGGAACAAATATAGTATTTAACTATGATATATTTACCGTCTTATTAATAAGTATATTTTTGATGAGTTTAACTTTTAATCCTGCATACTTATCACCCGTTTATACAATAGGTTTAACATATTTAATCTTGTTATTTATTCCCTTAATAAATAATGAATTCAATTATTTAACGGAGTTACCATTTAGTAATATATTTACCCATTTAACAATATTTTTAGGGATTTTCTTAATAGTTGAAAGTTTATTAGTAAAAAGATTAAACAATAATCAAGTACCGCCTGAATTAAAATTAAGTAATCGTGGTATTTGGATTGGTTTTTTAAATGCAAAGAAAGCAACAATGATTCCATTTGTTGTATTGTTACCAACTGAACCATTAGGGTTAATTACAAAAATTTTGCCCAATCTTAACATTGGAGAGATGGAATTTAGTATTATGATTGTTCCATTTATCCTTGGTTTCAATTATAAAATTATTAATGAACCATTTTTAAAAGCTAAAAACAAAATTGCTAAACAAACATTCGGTTTAGCGATAATTGTTTTAGCTTTTGCAATAGGAAGTATTTATTTACCAATATTGTCATTTGTTGGTATTATCTTAGCCTTACTATATAAAGAACTTATGTCTATTACTTATAAATCAAAAATTAAAAAAGAAGAAAGTTATTATCGTCCTTTAAATGAGGGAATTAGAATTTTAGCTATATTGCCTAGTTCGCCAGCTGAACGTTTGAATTTAAAAGTTGGAGAGACAATAATGAAAGTTAATAATCAATCTGTTAATGATGAAACAGAATTTTATCGTGCTTTACAAAGCAAAAGTGCTTCATTTAAATTAAATGTATTAAATCATGAAGGTGAAATTAAGTTTATTACAGGCTCATTTTATGAAACAGACGATCATAATTTAGGATTAGTATTTCCCAAAAAACCTTACAATAGTTAGCTTTTGTAAGGTTTTTTGATATAAACGAATAAATAGAATGTTTGTTCGTTGTTTGATATAATTATAAAAGGTTATATACAATATATAAGATAACGGAGGTCGATATACGTGGAAAATAAATTTGAAATACAATCAGCATTTGAACCACGTGGTGATCAACCAAAAGCAATTAAAGAACTTGTTAAAAAAATAAATAATAATGAACATCATATGACATTATTAGGTGCAACAGGAACCGGTAAAACTTTTACAGTATCTAATGTTGTCAATGAAGTTAATAAACCAACATTAGTTATTGCTCATAATAAAACGTTGGCAGGTCAATTATATAGTGAATTTAAAGAGTTTTTCCCTAATAATGCTGTTGAATATTTTGTAAGTTATTACGA
This sequence comes from Pseudogracilibacillus sp., assembly GCA_035301085.1. Classification (GTDB taxonomy): domain Bacteria; phylum Bacillota; class Bacilli; order Bacillales; family Amphibacillaceae; genus Pseudogracilibacillus. The sequence continues at coordinate 77,141 of DATGUU010000118.1, forward strand.
TTACTATCAACCAGAGGCATACGTACCATCAACAGATACATTTATTGAAAAAGATGCGAGCATTAATGATGAAATTGATAAATTAAGACACTCAGCCACCTCAGCTCTTTTTGAAAGAGACGATGTTTTAATTGTCTCAAGTGTTTCTTGTATTTATGGTTTAGGTAATCCTGAAGAATATAAAGAACATGTCTTATCAATTCGGACAGGGATGGAAATTGAACGAGATGAATTACTAAGAAGATTAGTTGATATCCAATATGTGAGAAATGACATAGATTTTAAGCGTGGGTCTTTTAGAGTGAGAGGAGATTCAGTTGAAATCATTCCTGCTTCACGAGAAGAGCATGGTTTGCGAGTGGAATTTTTTGGCGATGAAGTCGATCGGATTAGAGAAGTAGATGTTTTAACGGGCGAAATTATAGGTGATCGCGAACATGTAGCAATATTTCCAGCTTCTCACTTCGTAACAAGTGAAGAAAAAATGCAAATTGCGATTAAAAATATTGAAGCAGAACTCGAAGAAAGAATTAAAGAACTAGAAGCAGATAATAAATTATTAGAAGCTCAACGAATTGAACAAAGAACAAGATATGATTTAGAAATGATGAACGAAATGGGCTTTTGTTCAGGAATTGAAAATTATTCGAGGCATTTAACATTACGTGAATCAGGTGCAACGCCTTATACATTAATTGATTTTTTCCCAGATGATTTTTTAATTGTTATCGATGAATCACACGCTACTCTACCTCAAATACGAGGAATGTATAATGGGGATAGAGCAAGGAAGCAAATGTTAGTTGACCATGGTTTTAGACTGCCATCAGCATTGGATAACAGACCATTGAAATTCGATGAATTTGAAGAAAAAGCAAATCAATTAATATATGTTTCAGCAACACCAGGACCATATGAATTAGAACATACACCAGATATGATTGAACAAATTATCAGACCAACCTGGTTACTTGATCCAGAAATTGAAATCAGACCAGTTGAAGGCCAAATCGATGATTTGTTAGCTGAGATAAATAAACGTTCGGTTAAAAATGAACGAGTACTTATTACAACTTTAACTAAACGTATGTCAGAAGATTTAACAGATTACTTTAAAGAGTTAGGTATTAAAGTTGCTTATCTACATTCTGAAATAAAAACATTAGAAAGAATTGAAATTATTCGTGATTTACGATTAAAAAAATATGATGTTTTAATTGGTATTAATTTATTAAGAGAAGGTTTAGATATACCAGAAGTTTCACTTGTTGCAATATTAGATGCTGATAAGGAAGGTTTCTTAAGATCTGAACGTTCACTTATTCAAACCATGGGTCGTGCTGCGCGTAATGAGCAAGGAAGAGTTATTATGTATGCAGATAAAATAACTGATTCGATGCAAGTTGCGATTGATGAGACTAATAGACGTCGAAATATACAGGAAGCATATAATATAGAGCATAATCAAACACCAACAACAATTAAAAAAGATGTTCGTGGTTTGATTCAAGCAACAGTTCTATCAGAAGATGACGAAGCTGAATTAGATCAAATTTCTAAAATTGCCAAGATGCCTAAAGCAGAAAAAATGGAAACAATTGAGCAATTGGAAGAAGAGATGCGTGCAGCTGCTAAAGAATTAGATTTTGAAAGAGCAACAGAACTCAGAGATATTATATTTGAATTAAAAGTTACTATATAGAGAGGTAGATGTATCTATGCCAAACAAGGCAATAGTTATTCAAGGTGCACGAGCTCACAATTTAAAAGATATAAATATAAAAATACCTAAAAATAAATTAGTAGTAGTAACAGGACTTTCAGGATCAGGAAAGTCTTCATTAGCGTTTGATACTATTTATGCTGAAGGTCAAAGAAGGTATGTTGAATCATTATCTTCATACGCAAGACAATTTTTAGGGCAAATGGATAAACCAGATGTTGATGTCATTGAGGGACTATCACCGGCTATATCTATTGATCAAAAAACAACAAGTAAAAATCCACGATCAACTGTAGGTACTGTGACTGAAGTATATGATTATTTACGTCTCTTGTATGCCCGTGTTGGAAGACCGATATGTCCAACACACGGTATTGAAATAACATCTCAAACGGTTCAACAAATGGTTGATAAAGTTATGGAATACCCTGAAAGGACTCGCCTGCAAATTTTAGCTCCTGTTATATCTGGAAGAAAAGGCGAACATATACAATTAATAAAGAACTTACAAAAAGAAGGCTATGTTCGTATTAGAGTTAATGGTGAAATTTATGATATATCCCAAGAGTTAAATCTTGATAAAAATAAAAAGCACTCAATTGAAGTAGTGATTGATAGAATTGTGCTTAAAAAAGGTGTTGAAAGTCGTTTAGCAGATTCACTTGAAGCTGCCTTACCTCTTGGAGAAGGACGAGTTATTGTAGATTTTATGGGTGAGTCTGAACTTTTATTTAATGAAAATCATGCGTGTCCTGTTTGTGGTTTTTCAATCGATGAATTAGAGCCGAGATTATTCTCATTTAATAGCCCATTTGGAGCTTGTTCAACATGTGATGGGTTAGGGACTAATTTAGAAGTTGATTTAGATTTAGTCATTCCAAACTGGGATTTATCATTAAATGAGCATGCAATTGAAGCATGGAAACCTATAAGTTCACAATACTATCCTCAACTATTAAAAACGGTATGTGAACATTATAAAATTGATATGGATAAACCAGTTAATAAGTTAACAAAGGGTCAGTTAGATAAAATACTATATGGAAGTGGTAATGAAAAAATTCATTTTCATTATGTAAATGACTTCGGTAGAGAACATACAAGCGATATTAAATTTGAAGGTGTTATGAATAACATTAAAAGACGATATCATGAAACAAGCTCTGACTTTATTAGAGAAACACTTGAAGAATATATGGCAGAAAACGACTGCCCAGCTTGTAATGGATATAGGTTAAAAGACGAAGCTTTATCAGTTCTCATTAATGGACGTCATATTAGTGCATTAACCGAGTTATCAATTGCTGAAGCTAAAGACTTCTTTGACAATTTAGAATTAACAAAGACAGAAACAGAAATAGCTAAAATGATACTTAAAGAAATAAATGATCGATTAACTTTTTTAATTAATGTGGGATTAACATATTTAACATTGTCGCGTGCTTCGGGAACATTATCTGGTGGGGAAGCGCAACGGATTCGTTTAGCGACTCAAATTGGTTCAGCATTAACAGGTGTCCTTTACGTATTAGATGAACCTTCAATAGGATTACATCAACGTGACAATGATCGATTGATTGGAACACTTAAACATATGCGTGATTTAGGTAACACAGTAATTGTTGTTGAACATGATGAGGATACAATGCTTGCAGCTGATTGGTTAATTGATATTGGTCCTGGCGCAGGAGATCACGGTGGTGAAATCGTTGCTGCAGGAACACCCAAACAAGTTATGCGTCGTAAAAAATCATTAACAGGTCAATATTTAACAGGGGCAGAGTTTATTCCACTTCCAACTGAAAGAAGAAAATCTGATGGTCGATATATTGAAGTAAAAAGTGCTACAGAAAATAATTTAAAAAATATTAATGTTAAATTTCCAATTGGATTAATGACTGTTGTAACAGGGGTATCAGGATCTGGAAAAAGTACCTTAGTTAATCAAATATTATATCAATCAATTGCCAAACATTTATATAAAGGTAAACATCGACCAGGAGCTCATAAATCAATTACAGGATTAACAGAATTAGAAAAGGTAATTGATATTAACCAAGCTCCTATTGGAAGAACACCTCGGTCTAACCCAGCAACATATACGGGCGTATTTGATGATATAAGAGAAGTATTCGCAGAAACAAATGAAGCTAAAATTCGTGGTTATAAAAAAGGTAGATTCAGTTTCAACGTTAAAGGTGGACGCTGTGAAGCTTGTCGTGGCGATGGTATATTAAAAATAGAAATGCACTTTTTACCTGATGTGTACGTACCATGTGAAGTTTGTGATGGAAAACGTTATAATAGAGAAACGTTAGAAGTTACGTTTAAAGGTAAAAATATAGCAGATGTTTTAGAGATGAGAATTGAAGAAGCATTAAGCTTTTTTGAAAATATACCTAAAATAAATCGTAAGTTACAAACAATTTATGATGTAGGGCTAGGTTATATTAAATTAGGACAACCAGCTACGACTCTTTCAGGTGGGGAAGCTCAACGTGTTAAATTAGCGAGTGAATTACACAAGCGCTCCAATGGAAAATCAGTATATATTCTAGATGAGCCTACTACAGGTTTACACACAGATGACATTAAACGATTATTAAATGTGCTTCAACGCCTTGTAGATAATGGTGATTCAGTAATCATTATTGAACATAATTTAGATGTGATTAAAACAGCAGATCATGTCATTGATTTAGGTCCTGAAGGCGGTGATGGTGGTGGTGAAATACTTGCTACTGGAACACCAGAACAAATAGCTAAAATAAAAAAATCATACACCGGAACATATCTAAAGAAAATGATTGAACGTGATCAACTGAGAATGAAAAATAAACTTGAACAATATTCTAAATAATTATTTAAAATGGATGTAGAAGTTAAGGAGATAATAAAATGAAGCCAATTGAATTAGAAAAAGTTAAAGAAATTTTAAGAAGTTATCAAAATAAAGATGTGTATGTTCATGTAGAAACTACAAATGGCGCCTACGCAAGTCATTTCGGTAATGAAGGCGTGAATGTAGGAGCTTATGTTAGAAATGCAAAGGTTAAATATATTGAATCTGACTTAAAAGGTGAACCAGGCGGATATCGTGCCGGTTTAAAATTAGAAGCGGGTTGGATTTATGCAGAAGGGTTATCTGATTATGAAGTAACTGAAAGTGGTCAATTATTATTAGCTGGTCATGATCAAGCAGGTAGACTAACTGTTGCATTACAAATAAGTGAGCAACCATTTAAATAATTATTAATTGAAAAGGTGATATAAGTGGAAATAAAAAATATAGTTGTTTCATTCCCGCATCCAGATGATGAATCATTTGGTACCGCTGGATTGATTTACGAATCAAATCAAAAGAATATACCTGTAACTTATCTTTGTGGAACATTAGGCGAAATGGGAAGAAATATGGGGACACCTCCGATAGCTAATAGAGAAAGTTTAGCAGATATTCGTAAAAAAGAATTAAAAGACGCGTGTGAATATTTAAACATTGACTATCGCTTACTAGGTTATCGAGATAAAGCAATGGAATTTGAAAATAAAACTCAAATGGCCGAACATATTAAATCAATATTAGAAGAAATAAAACCTTCACACGTCGTTACTCATTATCCGGGACATGGTGTGCACCCTGATCACAATGCTCAAGGGGATGCAACTATAGAAGCTGTTAGACTCATGGAACCTGATAAACGCCCTGTTGTTTGGGCAGCAGCTATTACTCATAATTATGTTGAAGAGTTAGGTAATCCGGATGTTATTATTGATGCTGAAAAGAACTTTGAATTTAAAATGAATGCTATTATGAAGCATAAATCACAAGCAGAAGGCATGCTTGAAAAAATGGAAGAGCCTTCTGAGGATATCGTGATAAAACAATTAAAAGAAAGATTAGGTAAAGAAAAATTCTATATATGGAATTTTAATAAATAAAAGAAAAGGGTGAGATAGATAAGATGAAAAAATTATATCGTTCAATAGAAGATAATATGATTGCAGGCGTATGTGGTGGATTGGGCGAATATTTTAATATTGATTCTACAATCATTCGTTTACTATTTGTCGCAGCGACATTCTTTACATCAGGTGCCATGATTTTTGCTTATTTAATAGCGATGGTAATTATACCTAAAAGATTGGATGTGCGTTAATGAGATTTATAATTAATTGGTTAATTTCTATTTTATTTAATGGTATTGCACTAATGATCGTAGCACAACTTTTTTCATCATTTTATCTAGCAAGTTTTGGTACAGCTTTATTAGCAAGTTTTATTTTATCAATATTAAATGTTCTTGTAAGACCATTATTAGTTTTATTCACATTACCTGTAACAGTATTAACTCTCGGTTTATTTTTATTTGTGATTAATGCAATCACTTTAATGATTACTCAAGCTGTAATGAGTAGCGATTTTGTTATTCATAATTTTGGTGTAGCTATTCTTGCTGCAATTATTATTTCAATTATTAATACAGTTTTAAATACTTTAGTTAATAAAAATTAAAAAAGATCTAGAGAATATTCTCTAGATCTTTTTTTGTATAGATTAGGTATCACTAAATGAGGTAATCTATGCTACAATAACGAATAGACTTATTCGTTTTATACTTTTGTTTTTGGAGGGTGAATCATGAAAGTAGTCCGTACAAAAGATTTACTAGAGCTATTTAATTTAACATTAATTGGTGGAGAAGATGGAATTCATCGAAAAATTACGTCTTCTGACATATCAAGACCTGGAATAGAAATGACAGGTTATTTTGAGTACTATAAACAAGAACGTATACAAATTCTAGGTAAAACTGAAATGGCTTATTTTTTAAATTTAAGCGAAGAAGAACAACTAGATAGAGCAAAGCGTCTTTGTACTGATGTCACACCAGGAATTATTATTACTAATAATATGGAAGTGCCTGATGTCATTTTAGAAGAAGGTATTAAAGCAGCGGTACCAATTATTAAATCGCCACGTAATACAACAAGAGTAATTGTAAGAATTACAAACTACTTAGGTTCTAAATTTGCACCAACAACAGCTGTTCATGGTGTACTTGTAGATATTTATGGTGTTGGTGTGCTAATTATGGGGCAAAGTGGCGTTGGAAAAAGTGAAGCGGCACTTGAGCTTGTTAAGCGCGGTCATCGTTTAGTGGCAGATGATAGTGTAGAAATTAGACAAGAAGATTATGATACATTGATCGGTAGTTCACCGCCATTAATTGAACATTTACTTGAAATTAGAGGTCTAGGGATTTTAAATGTTATGACATTGTTTGGGGCTGGTGCCGTTAAGAATTTCAAACACATTTCTTATATTATTCAATTAGAAATTTGGGATGAAAATAAAGAATATGAACGATTAGGTATTGAGGAACAAACAATGAAAATTATGGATGTTGATGTAACAAAATCAATAGTCCCAGTTCGTCCTGGACGTAACTTGGCAGTTATAATTGAAGTAGCTGCTATGAACTTTAGGCTAAAACGTATGGGGATTAATGCAGCAGAAGAATTCTCTGAAAAATTAACAACTATGATTGAATCTGATGAGGGTTAGGAGAGAAGTTAATGATTTGTGAAGCAGAAGCATTAAATAGGGTGTTTTTACAATTAGGACCCATTCAAATTTATTGGTATGGTGTTATTATTGCTTCAGGTTTATTTTTAGGCTTATACATAGCAACAAAAGAGGCAGAACGTTTAAAACTACATAAAGATGTAATAGTTGATTTAATTGTCTTTGCAGCACCGATTGCTATTATTTTTGCAAGAATTTACTATGTGATTTTCGAATGGGATCGTTATGCAAATGGTCCTTTATGGAAAGTTTTTGCGATATGGGAAGGCGGTATAGCTATTCATGGTGCCTTGATAGGTTCAATTTTAACAGCTATCGTTTATGCTCGCATAAAAAAACAATCATTTTGGCAATTAGCTGATATTATTGCACCAAGTTTGATTTTAGGTCAGGCAATAGGCCGCTGGGGAAACTTTATTAATCAAGAAGCACATGGTGGACCAATATCTGCTCAGACGTATGAGAGTTTCCATCAGTATTTACCTGATTTTATAATGAATCAAATGTGTATTGAAGGTATTATGTATCATCCAACATTTTTATATGAATCAGTGTGGAATTTAATTGTCTTTGCAAGCTTACTTGTTATTAGAAGATTCAATCCAATTCGCGGACATTTATTCTTGTATTATTTAATGATGTATTCAGTAGGCAGATTCTTTATTGAAGGTATGAGAACTGATAGTTTAATGAATGCAGGATTAAAGCAAGCACAATTAATCTCAATTATTATAATCCTTGTTTCAATTATCATAATGATTTATAGATTAAAGAAAGAAAAAGTGAGTTTACGTTATGATAATAGTAAAATATAAGATGTAAGGGAGTCATTTTGTGTTTAATATCTTTATTAAAGGAATTAAAGAAGGATTGAAAGTGACTTGGACATTGGGTAAAATTGTCTTTCCAGTTACAATTATCGTGACAATTCTTCAATATACAAAAATCTTGCCATGGTTTATTAAGTTAATTGCTCCATTAATGGGATTGCTCGGATTACCTGGAGAAGCGGCTATGCCACTTGTTTTAGGTAATGCACTCAATTTATATGCAGCAATTGGAGCAATTGTATCTTTTGAATTTACAGTAAAAGAAGTATTTATCATGGCGATTATGCTTTCTTTTTCTCATAATTTATTTATCGAATCAGCGCTAGCTTCAAGAGTCGGAGTAAATTGGTGGTTTATTTCAAGCTTAAGAATTGTACTTGCTTTAGTTGCAGCAGTTATGGTTAATTTACTTTGGCCAGGTGGTAGTGAAATGGCGCAGTATGGTTTGATTTCAAGTTCAGAAATTATTTTAACTACGTGGCCTGCGATTATTTTACATGGCCTAAAAACAGCTGCGCTTGCCGTTATACAATTATCATTAATTGTTATTCCTTTAATGATTATTATGCAATTTTTACGAGATTTAGGTTGGTTAACAATCATATCAGATAAATTTGCTCCATTTACGAGATTTTTAGGTATGAAAGAAAATACATCATTTACGCTTGTTACAGGATTAACAATTGGTCTTGCATTTGGGGCAGGTGTAATGATTCAAGCTGTACAAGAAGATGGCGTCGCCAAAAAAGATATGATGCTTGCTTTAATATTTTTAGTGACCTGTCATGCCGTGGTTGAGGATACAGTCGTTTTCATACCACTTGGAATACCTGTGTGGCCATTGTTAGCTATTCGATTTACAACAGCAGTTATTCTCACCCTATTAGCATCATATATATGGAATCAAGTCGAAAAACGGAGAGAAGGAGAACTAAAGAATGAATATTAAAACAGTATTATTTGATTTAGACGGTACGTTAATTGATACAAATGAGTTAATTAATGAATCTTTTAAACATACATTTTTAAAATATGGTTACTCGTTTACCGATGAAGAAATTGAGGATTTTAATGGTCCACCACTTCGAGAGACATTTAATAAGTTAAATAGTGATTTAGCTGAAGAAATGATTGAAACATATCGCGAACATAATTTTGCTAATCACGAAGCATATATTACAGTTTTCCCAAATGTCGAAAGAACAATTCAAGTCCTATTAGAAAACAATATAAAAATTGGGATCGTTTCTGCTAAAATGAGACCAGGTGTAAATTTAGGACTAGAAGTGACCGGATTGTCTAAATATTTTGATACAATTGTATCTATTGATGATGTTAGCCATCCTAAACCTCATCCTGAATCCGTATTTAAAGCAATGAAAAAACTAGATGCAAAACCAGCCGCAACTATTATGGTTGGAGATAATTATCATGATATATTAGCTGGTCAAGATGCTGGTGCACAAACAGCTGCCGTAGCATGGAGTGCAAAAGGTAAAGGGTATTTACAACAATATAATCCAACTTATATGCTAGAGGACATGAGTGATTTAATTAAAATCGTAGGAGTGTAATCTATGCGTCAGACTAAACGTTATCCAGTTAAAGAGTCTAATTCTCTATGGAAAATTTATAAAACAGTTTCATTTTTCAAAGTAATGAAAAATTTTATTATTATTTCAATTGCTCGTATTACACCATTTTTAAGTGTGAAAAATTGGTTATATCGGACTTTTTTAAAAATGAAAGTCGGTAAAAAAACAGCATTTGCGTTAATGGTTATGCCTGATACGATGTTTCCTGAAAAAATATCAGTAGGTTCTAATACAATTATCGGTTATAATACGACAATCCTAGCTCATGAATATTTAATTGAGGAATATAGAATTGGAAAAGTGAAAATAGGAAATAATGTCTTAATTGGAGCAAATACAACAATTTTACCAGGAGTAAATATAGGAGATAACGCAATTATATCTGCAGCATCGTTAATTCATAAAGATGTAGCACCTGGGACTTTTGTTGGTGGTAATCCAATGAAAGTAATCTATACTAAAGAAGAATTAAAATTAAAACAAAGCGAAAAATAATACCCTGAGGTGTATTCAGGCATATAAATAGACTAGTCTACTTAAACTGGGTTAAACTGTAGTTAGTAGAGTTAATTGGCAGTATTATTTGATTAAATTTAAACAATAATCATAGAATGAAAGAGGGTTATAAATATGTCTGAAAAAAGAATTTATGATGTAATTATTATCGGTGCTGGTCCAGCAGGAATGACAGCAGCAGTTTATGCTTCAAGAGGAAATTTAGATACATTAATGATTGAGCGTGGAATGCCAGGTGGACAAATGGCAGATACAGAAGATATTGAAAATTTCCCAGGATTTGAAAGTATCTTAGGTGCTGATTTATCTAATAAAATGTTTGAACATGCTAAAAAATTCGGGGCAGAATACGCTTATGGTGATGTACAAGACGTTACTGTTGATGGGGATTATAAAATTGTCACAGCAGGTGAGAAAGAATACAAAACAAAAACAGTTATTATAGCTACTGGTGCACAGTATCGTAAATTGGGTGTAGAAGGTGAAGCAGAACTAACTGGTCGTGGAGTCTCTTATTGTGCAGTTTGTGATGGTGCGTTTTACCGTGATCGTGAGATTGTAGTTATCGGTGGAGGAGATTCTGCTGTAGAAGAGGGAATGTATTTAACTAAGTTTGCTAAAAAAGTAACTGTTATTCATCGCCGTGATAAACTACGTGCTCAAAAAATTATTCAAGATCGTGCCTTTGCAAATGAAAAAATGGACTTTATTTGGAATAATACAGTCAAATCATTTAACGGTAAAGATGGGAAAATTGATTCACTTACATTAGTAAATACTGAAACAGGTGAAGAAATAGAACATCAAACTGAAGGAGCATTTGTTTATATTGGAATGGATCCATTAAGTGAACCATTTGAATCACTGGGCATTGTAGATGAAGAAGGATATATTCCATCAAATGAAAATATGGAAACGAGTGTACCAGGAGTTTATTCAGCAGGGGATATTCGTGTAAAAGACTTACGTCAAATTGTTACAGCAACAGGAGATGGAAGTATTGCAGCTGAACAAGCTCAAAAATTTGTAGAAGAAATAAATGAAAAAACAAAAGTAGCAAAATAAACATTGACTTATTAGTACACAAGTTTTATAACTTGTGTACTTTTTCATATACTTAATCATTATTTTAAGCATAAGAATTTAGAATAGGTTATAATAAAGCAAAGTCTATATTGATAACCTTTTAAATTAGGGGGAAGTAAAATGGTTCAAAAAGAAACAAAGTTAGTTATTATCACTGGTATGTCAGGTGCAGGAAAAACAGTAGCAATTCAAAGTTTTGAAGATTTAGGTTATTATTGTGTAGATAATTTACCACCTACGCTATTACCTAAGTTTCTTGAACTAATGAATGATTCAACAAATACAATAAGTAAAGTAGCTTTAGTTGTTGATTTGAGAGGTAGAGAATTTTTTAATGCTTTATATGATGGATTAGATTCTTTAGCAGATAAGTCGTGGTTAGAAGAACACATCCTCTTTTTAGATGCATCAGATAAAATTTTAGTCTCAAGATATAAAGAAACGAGACGTGCACATCCGCTTTCAGAAGGTGATTTACCACTTAATGGTATTCAACAAGAACGTGAAATTTTACAAGAATTACGTGGACGTGCTCAAAGAATTATTAATACTACTGAATTAAAACCAAAAGAATTACGCACAAAAATAATCGATTTATATGCTGAAAATAAAGAAGTTCTTTTTTCAACACATCTTGTTTCATTTGGATTTAAATACGGCGTTCCTATCGATGCAGATTTAGTTTTTGATGTGCGATTTTTACCAAATCCTCACTATATAGAATCAATGAAACCCCTTACTGGTTTGCATCCTGATGTATCTACTTATGTATTTAAATGGAATGATACACAAATGTTTAACGAGAAATTAATTGATCTGCTTAAATTTGTATTACCACAATATAAAAAAGAAGGAAAATCACAACTTGTTATTGCAATTGGATGTACAGGGGGACAACATCGCTCTGTAGCTTTAGTTGAATATTATGCTAAACAACTAGCAGATCTTTATCCTACTCATGTTACACATCGTGATATTGATAAGAGAAAGGGGCATTAAAATGTCTAATGCAAATCCAAATATTGTCGTAATTGGTGGTGGAACAGGTATGCCTGTTTTATTAAAAGGCTTGAAAAACTTACCAATCAATTTAACAACTATTGTTACAGTTGCAGACGACGGCGGTAGTTCGGGGAAATTGCGTGAAATAAAAGACACGCCTGCTCCAGGTGATATTAGAAATGTATTAGCAGCATTAGCAGATAATGAATCTCTAGCAGCGGAATTGTTTCAATATCGTTTTGAAGAGAATAGTGACTTATCGGGTCATACGATAGGGAACTTAATTTTAGTAGCTTTAACTGATATTAAAGGTGATTTTCTCCGTGGAATCGAAGAAGTTTCGAAAATTTTACAAATAAAAGGTAGAGTATTGCCTGTTGTGAACGAAAGTGTTTCATTACATGCTAAAATGGAGGATGGATCTATAGTTAGCGGTGAATCAAAGATTTCACTAGGAAATAAAAAAATAAATCGCATTTTTCTAAATAAAATTAATTTAAAGCCAGCAAACAACGTTTTAACGGCAATTAAAGAAGCTGATTTAATTGTCGTATCACCTGGAAGTCTTTATACAAGTATCTTACCGAATTTGATTTTACCTGAAGTGCTTAAAGCGTTAAAATTAACTCAAGCTAAAAAAATATATGTATGTAATTTAATGACGCAATTAGGAGAGACATGTGGTTACACAGCAAGCGACCACATTCAAGCAATCTATGATCATATTGGAGATTCGGTACTTGATGGGATAATTGTTCATAATAAACCAATTAATCAATCAGTCAAACAACGTTATGCTGAATCAAAATCAGAACCAGTTATTTATGATTTAGAAAGACTAAAACAATATAAAATTGATGTAATTGAAAAAGATATTATTGATCCTAATCAATCCATATTACGACATGATACTGAAAAAGTCGCAAATATAATATATGAATTAGCTTTAAAAAATAATAAAGCTAATGTAGAAAAGGAATGAAGTAAGTTGTCATTTGCTTCGGAAATAAAAAAAGAATTAATTAATATAGAAGCTGATAAATGTTGTTATCGTGCCGAGTTATCTGCAATAATCAGAATGAATGGTGAACTCTCAGAAGGTAAACACTCTTTAACATTAGATATTCAAACAGAGAATCCAGCTATTGCAAGACGAATATATATTTTAATTAAAGAAACCTATAATTATAAAATAGATATTCTTGTCAGAAAAAATATGCGTTTAAAGAAAAACAATATTTATATTGTTCGCTTAAAAGAAAAAGTAACTGAATTACTAAACAATCTTTATTTAAAAACAAAAGACGAATATGTTACTCAAAAAATAAATCCAAAGTCTCTAACGTTAGACTGTTGTAAACGAGCATATCTTAGAGGCGCATTTCTTGCACGTGGTTCAATAAATAATCCAGAAACGTCATCATATCATTTAGAAATATTCAATTTTAATCAAACACATAGTAAAGAGTTACTTAATTTAGTTAATCATTTCGGTTTAAATGCAAGAGAAGTAAAGCGTAGAAATGGTTATATCGTTTATTTAAAGGAAGCAGAAAAGATCACTGAATTTATGAGTATTATCGGAGCTCACAATGCTTTATTTAAATTCGAAGATGTAAGAATTGTAAGAGATATGCGTAATTCAGTAAATCGCTTAGTCAATTGTGAAACAGCTAATATGAATAAAACGATAAGTGCATCAGTGCGTCAAGTTGAAAATATTAAGCTGATTAAAAAACAAATGGGTTTAGATGCTTTACCAGATCGCTTAAGAGAACTTGCCGAGACAAGATTGAAATACCCTGAAGTTACTCTAAAAGAAATTGGTGAACTTGTACCAGGTACGACCTTATCAAAATCAGGAGTCAATCACCGATTTAAACGAATTGAAAAATTGGCAGATGAATTAAGGGGACAAAAATAACAATTACTTTAAAGCACATAGTTTCAATTAAAATATTATCATGTTATAATAATCGTTGATTTCCTAAATATAATTATTTTTAATTAAAAATAAATGATACCGTATTCACTATTATAATTTGAAAGGATGAGAGTCATGATTGAAAAATCAGTTGTCGTATCTCTAGAGGCTGGATTGCAAGCGAGGCCTGCAGCACAGTTTGTTCAAGAAGCGAATCGATTTAGTTCAGACTTGTTTTTAGAAAAAGATAATAAAAGAATTAATGCTAAAAGTATTATGGGATTAATGAGTTTAGCTATTACGAAAGATACGACAGTAAAATTAATTGCAGAAGGATCAGATGCAGAAGAAGCAATAGAGAGTTTAACTGAATTTGTTTCAAAGTAAAAAAAGTTCATCTAATTTTATTAGATGAACTTTTTTATTATTATTTATTCTTTATTTGTTAATACTTTGTCGATCAATCCATAATCAGCAGCTGCTTGAGCTGACATGAAGTTATCACGATCTGTATCTTTAGCAATTACTTCAATAGGTTGACCTGTACGCTCAGCAAGAATTTTGTTAATTTTTTCACGCATTTCAATAATTCTGTTTGCATGAATCTGAATATCAGTAGCCTGTCCTTGTGTACCACCTAATGGTTGGTGAATCATAACTTCACTATTAGGGAGTGCGTAACGTTTACCTTCAGCTCCTGCTGCTAATAAGAATGCACCCATCGATGCAGCCATTCCTGTAGCAATTGTAGATACATCAGCTTTAATGAAGTTCATTGTATCATAAATAGCCATGCCTGCTGTAATTGATCCACCAGGAGAGTTAATGTAGATTGAGATATCTTTTGTTGAATCTTCAGCTTCTAAAAAGAGTAACTGTGCAACAACTGAATTTGCAACATTATCATCAATTGCACTACCTAGCATAATAATACGATCTTTTAATAAGCGAGAATAAATATCATAAGCACGTTCGCCTCGATTTGTTTGTTCAATAACTGTAGGTATTAATACCATAAAAAATTCCTCCTCAGATTTATATCTTGATTAGTTTAATAGATGTTCTATCTTCAATAATAACTAATAGGTCAAAAAAGGTCAAACGTTATGTTTGATAATTAGTCAATTACTGAAAGTATAACTTAGATTGAGTAGAAAACAACTAAAAACTTGTTTAAATATTTTTTCAAATGTATAATATTTTATGGATAGTATCTACATGCGCCCGTAGCTCAGTTGGATAGAGCGTTGGCTTCCGGTGTCAAAAGTCGGGGGTTCGAATCCTCTCGGGCGCGTTTTTAGTTTAAATAGTGAGCTGTTAAGTGCTTACTATTTTTTATTTAAGGAAGAGGGATTGATTTGAGTGAACAATTAGTGATGCAAGTGAGTGTGTTATCTTTACTTGTAGGAATAGGTTTGATTAGTTTTTCAACAGTAGGTTTTTCATTAAGAGGATTTTTAGAAAAGCAAATCTGGTCAGGAATCCCTAAAACAATATTTCTCGTAGGCATTACGTTAACAATCATTAGTAGTATAACTTTATTAATAATATAAAAAACACCTTATACTTAGATAAGGTGTTTTTTTTATATTATTTACTTACTTGAATAGAGCGCTTTGGCATTGTGTGTAAGTCGTGTGCTGTGGTATGTGCATAAATCCAATATTCGCCTTCTTCTTCAAATTCAACTTCAATAGAATAAGTACCATCATTGTTGTTTGTAGCTTCAACCATTTCACTATTGTCTTCATCATCTTCTAACCAATATTCAAAATCCATTTCTCTTGCATCAGTTACTAATTCATCACCATAAGTAACAGTTGCAACTAGTTCAACTGTTTCACCTACATTAGCTGTTTCTTGAGGTTCAAATTCAACATCTAATATCGCCAAATCTTCTTGTTCAACAGTTTGTTCATCTGCACATGCAGTAATAAAGAATAAAGTAAGTATGGCTAGAGCTAATAAATAAATTTTTCGCATTGTTTTATTCTCCATTTATTATAGTTTTTTCAAGTCATTTATAATTTCATCAACGACTTTTCCATTCATTCCATCATAATTTTTAATTACTTCACCTTGTGGATTAATTAAGAAAAAGCGTGTGCCATGAGTTACCTGATCGTCACCAGGAAGTGGTTCTTGTAGCATGGAACGAAATGATTTTATCGAAAGTTCTTTTATCTCATCAAACTCATAACCTGTTACAAAAGACCAGTTGCCTAAGTCAGCCTCATAATCATCAGCATATTCAGTTAAGACATCAGTTGTATCATAATCAGGATCAACAGAAAATGACACAAGTTCAATATTCGTTAAGTCTTCTTCAATCATTTTGTCTTGTAATTTTTTCATATTACTAGTCATTGGAATACAAACAGTCGTACAATTTGTGAAGATTAAATCAGCTATCCAGTACTCACCTTCATAATCTTTAGTGTTACCAGATACTCCATCTTGATCAACGAATTCAAAATCACTTACTTTTTCAGCCATATTAGTTTGAATTTTACTTTCATTTTTCATTTTCTCTTTTACACTTGTATCGATATCACTATCACCACAAGCTACTAAAAAGAATGAGGAAAGAATAAAAACTAACATTAGCTTTAAAAAATTATTCAAAGAATCGCCTCCTAAATTAATTCTATGAAGTTATAACGTTACTTTATTGCATTAACTCATTTTTTCTTGAATTAAATCTAATGCTTCGTCAAAAGGAACAGTTATCCCACCAAAACCTTTAATAAATTTTTCACTATCTTCTTTCTTTTCAAAAGTAAGCACTTGAGGTTGGCAACATCCAATATCAATAGAAGTATCAAAAACAAACCATGCTAATTTTGCACTTAAGGTAGTTTGTCTTAGAAAGTCTTGACAGATAGATTGTAAGACTGTATCGCCTAATTGTTGTTCACGCATTAATCCACAATGACCACAACATGCTATTTCTGTAGTGTTATTTGATAAAATTATTCGATAACTTAGATTAGAATGGATTGGTCTATTACAAACAACACATAAATTATTGTCTTGCAAGTTTGATTCATTTTTATTTAAACGAATTCCACCAAAAGTTTTTAAAATAACTCCATCATCAATTAAAGGTTTTATATCTCGGTGAATAGTCATTTCTGAAACGTTTAAAAGATTACTTAATTCAGATATCTTGATGACTTCTTTTTCTTGAACTAATTCTTTAATCTGTTTAATACGTTCGATAGGTAACATATTCAATCTCTCTCTCTTTCTTTCAGATAATGACTTATTACTGTAATATAACATCCTGTAACATATTATAACATAGCCATAAGTTTATAGAAGTTTGAAATGTGATAAAACAATGACAAATTAACTTTTCTCATAAGAATGAGAAATTATATTTATTAAAAAAAGATGGACTTAATAGCTAATTATGGCTAATATATTATTAAGAAAGTATTTTAAAATAAAACAACGATGATAAAGGAAGATTAACCTCATGTTAAAATCAGTTATGTTTGATCTAGATGATACATTATTATGGGATGAGAAAAGTATAAAAAAGTCATTTGAAGTCACGTGTCAATTTGCAACAGAAAAATATGATATTGATCCAATAAAGTTAGAACAAGAAGTGCGAACCGCTGCAGAAAAACTCTATCCTACTTATGAAACATACGAATTTGTTAGTGATATAGGTATAGGTACCTTTGAATCATTTTGGGGCGAGTTCACAGATAAAGGTGAAAACTTTAAGAAATTGCGTAATATGCAAGCAGATTATCGTAAAAATTCATGGGCTAAAGGGTTAGCAACATTTGATATTACAGATTTAGAATTTGCTGAAAAATTAGCTAAAACTTTTTCTAATGAAAGAAGGAAACATATATATCTATACGATGAAACACTCGAAGTATTAGATGAATTAAAAGGTAAATATAAATTATTAATGCTAACCAATGGAGCGCCTAGTTTGCAACATGAAAAATTAAAATTATCACCAGAACTTGTACCATATTTTGATCATATTGTTATTTCAGGCGAATTTGGTCAAGGTAAACCTGAACCAGCAATTTTCGATTATTCAATGAATTTATTAAACGTAGAAAAAAATGAGACAATTATGGTTGGTAATAATCCGTATTCAGATATTTTAGGTGCTACTCGCTCAGGAATAGATTCAATTTGGATTAATCATCATAACGAGACAATAGAAGATGTAACGCCAACTTATGAAGTTAAGCGATTAAAAGATATATTAAGTATAATTAAGTCACTTTAAACCTATAAAAAAGTACACAAATTGATTTGTGTACTTTTTTAATGTAAATTAATAGATAATGTAAAGTATGGAGGGATAAGTTTGGCTTGGATTTATGTATTGTTTGCTGCAATCATAGAAGTTGTTTGGGTATTAGGATTAAAATACTCAACCACTCCGCTCCATTGGACAGGAACAATTATTGCAATAATATTTAGTTTTTACTTTGTTATAAAAGCATGTGAATTTATACCAGCAGGAACTGTTTATGCTGTTTTTACAGGATCAGGTGCAGCTGCAATCTCGTCAATTGACTTTATATTTTTAAATGCTGAATTCACTTTAAGTAAGGGTTTATTAATTATACTAATTATTATAGGTGTCGTTGGTATTCAATTAACAACGTCAACACAGAAAGAGAGTATCGAGGGATAAAATATGGCATGGTTTTACTTAGTGTTAGCAAGTTTTGGTGAAATATTTGGCGTTATGAGTATTAATCTATATTTAACGACAAGAAAAATGATTTGGTTAATGATGATTATTGGAACAATGGGATTTGGTTTTTATTTTCTATCTTTATCTATGGAGAGTATACCCTTAGGAACAGCATATGCCATTTGGACTGGTTTAGGTGCAACAGGTGCTGTTGTTATGGGGATAATTTTCTTTAAAGAACCTGCTAATATTTACAGATTTATATTTTTAACGTGTATCATCACAGGAGCAGTTGGTCTAAAAATAGTAAGTTAATTAAAAGAGGTGTTTAAAATCAATAATTATAAAAAGCCAGATATATGTATCCCACTAACAGGAAAAAATTTAAATGAAATAAAAGATCAACTAGCGTTAATTATACCTAAACAACCAAAACTTTTAGAACTGCGAGCTGATTATTTAGAGGAAATAGCTGATAAAAAATCTGTGCTAGAAATTGTTAACTATATTTCTAAACAAACTAACATTCCATTATTATTTACAATTAGATCTTCTCGAGAAGGTGGAGAAGACATACCCCTCGACGAGTTGGAAATTTTGAAACTTTTAAAGATAATATGTCGTCAAACTAATGTGAAAATGATTGATTATGAAGTAGCAAACAATAAAGAAAACGTAACAGAAATTATAGCGTGTGCTCAAAATGAAGGAAAAGAAGTTATTTTATCGTATCATAATTTTACTGAGACACCGGCAAGTGAAGATTTAATAGACAAATTGTATTTAATGGAAGAACTAGGAGCAAATCACGCAAAAATTGCTGTTATGCCAAATAACCAAGCAGATGTGTTTCGATTATTAGATATTTCATATCACCTATCTAAGCAGTTATCGATTCCATTAACGATATTATCTATGGGAGAACTAGGCAAGTTAAGCCGGGTTATTGGTTGGATGTATGGATCTAGAATCACATTTGCAATCGGGGTAGAAAGCTCAGCACCTGGACAAATTGCAATAAGAGATTTACAACATAGTATTGATTCTACGTATAAAATTATAAAAAAAGAATCTTAAGCAACTGCTTAAGATTCTTTTTTTAATATGATTTTAATGCATTAAATACTTTATCTGTTACTTCATCTACAGTTAAATAATCAGTAATTATATGTAGATGTCTATTTTTATATAAATTCTTACGTTCGTTAAAAAGTTGTTTAATCTCATTATGCGTTTTATTCTGAAGAATTGGTCGTGTATCGATTAATTCAGGAATTCTTTTTTTCCATTCGTCATAAGAAAGGTCTAAATGAACAACAATACCATTATTCATACAAATATTTTTATTAATATCGTTTATAAATGCGCCTCCACCTAAAGAGATGACTGTGCTTTTTTGCTTGGTGTAATGATGAATTAATTCAGCTTCTTTTTCTCTAAAGGCAAACTCTCCATAACGTGAAAATATTTCTGTGATTGGTAATTTAAAAGAAGTAACAATTTCTTCATCGATATCAACATATGAGTAATTCAATTTATGTGCAATAGCTTTAGCAATCGTTGTTTTACCAACACCCATAAATCCATTAAAAATGATTGTTTTTTTATCCATTTATAACATCCTTATTATTCATTTAAAATCAGTTGATTTCTTTAAAACTTTTATGAATTTTTTTACGTCCTTCATTTATTTCTGGGTGGAACTGAATTGATGCAGCTTCACGTGTTTTTTCCACATTACGGACAGCCTTTTTTAATTGTTTTTTTATTTTTCTATTCTTAGAAATTAATGACTTTGACATTGAAAGTCCAGCAACGGTACCTTGTTCTCGAGCAACTTTTGCACTCTCAATCCCTGTGATATTTCCTGAGACATAAACACCTGGTACAGGTGTTTCCATTTTGTCATTGTGAACAGGAACGTGTCCCCCTAATTCTTCCATATATTTAAATGGACAACCGACCACAGAGGCAAGTTCCGCTAAAGGATACAATCCTCCTGCAATACAGACAAAATCAACAGGAATCGTTTCTTCTGTCCCCTTAATTAATTTACCTGTTGAAGTAATTGTTCCCATAGTAACAGATTCGACTTTATCTGTTCCGTTAATTTCGAGTACTGCTTTTCTTAAATGGATGGGCATATCCCACATTTTAATTCCTTTTTTAGGGAAAAATTTAACAACGAGTTTACGAATTAAACCAATTTTAGCAAAGTTACTTCCAAAGCGAATAAACTTTGAAGGTGCTAAATGAGCAATCCTTACAAGGTTTTGCATTACTTTATCGGGATGTGCTTCATCTTGAGTTACGATATTCATAGCGGGTAGAGCCATACTATGTACATCAACACCAGCCAGTTGAAGTTCACGTGTAATAGCTGCCGATAAAACATTAACACCAACAACGATCCCTTTATTTCCTACGCGAACCCGGTGAACATTTGTCATTACTTGCGCAGCACCAATTGACATAACACCAGGTAAAGTCCATCCTGGAATAGGAGCAGCAGTTTCTGCAGCACCTGTGGCTATTAATATTTTTTTACTAGAAAAAACACCTTTATTTGTATGTGTCTTGAAAGAATCTTCTAATTTTTCAATATGGTAAACTGAAATAAGACAACTTATATCAACATGTAAATCTTTTGCTTTCTGAAGTAATTTTTCAGTTTCTTTAATACCATTCCACCATTCGCCATTAGGCTCTTCGTGTAACTGACCTAATAACCTTCCGCCAGCTTGAGGAAATTCATCAATAATTTTAACATTTAAATCATGTTCACGACAGGCAATTCCTGCTGCTAATCCACTAGGACCTGCTCCAACAATTAATACATCATACATCTAAATCACCTACTTGATCTTCAAGAAAGTCAGCATAAGTACGGGGTTGTTTGTCTTTGAAAGGTTGTGCTTGTGCTTTTCCACTTTCAATTGACATATTATTTTTAATAGGTGTTAAACAAGCACGAATCCCCTCTTGATTCTCTACAGTGACACGACATTCAAAACAATGACCAATATTACAGTAAATTCCTCGTGGACGACTACTTGATTCATGAACGCGTAGTTTTCTGATACCATTCGCTAGTAGTGCAGAAGCAATTGTATCGCCTTCTAACCCTTCATATTGTTCACCATCATATGTGAATGTAATTACTTTTTTCTCTGACAATTTGCCTAAAACAGGATGATCAACAATTCTATTCTTCATCAGTTAAACCTCCTAAATTCTCTAAAGTTAATGGCCTGACAGGTGGTTGAACTTTTAATGGTAAATGTTCGACTAGCTTTTCATCAGTTAATTTATGTTTTGTTAATTCTGAAACAATATGATCAACAGCAGGTCTACAAGTACGACCACCACAATAACCCATACCTGCGCGAGTTCTTAATTTTAATTCTCTTGCAGAGCACTTATATTTATTTTCTGTTTCTTTTAAATCTTCTAAGCTAACTTCTTCACAACGACAGATGATTAAATCACTCATCGATTACCCCTCCTAAAAAGCATTTATATGATTATCTTATCATAAACAAGTAATATTGTATTATTCAATATTACTATAAATTAATAAGTTAAAGTTATTAATGACAAAAAAGATATCTAAATATGTTTTAAACATTGATACTAATAGGTTTTAAACCAAAGATTTTAAATATTATTTATTTATAAATAATAAATTTTATTTTAGTGTTTGACAAGTATTCTAAATAAAACTAATATAAGCTTAGAGTGAGTAGTTTATCTCTATAGAGGAGCGTAATATAATGACTAAAACAATATATACTGATGTTGCTGTAATTGGTGGAGGAATTGTTGGTTCGTCAATTGCTTATTATGTAAGTAAAGCAGGTATAGAATGTACAATTATTGAAAAAAATGATATTGCAAGTGGAACGTCATCACGTTGCGATGGTAACATAACAATTGTCGATAAAGATCCGGGCTTTGATAGTGAGATGTCACTAAAAAGTCAGGAATTAACTGTAGATTTAACACATGAGCTTGAACTTCCATTTGAATATCGTAAACATGGCAGTATTCTTGTTTGTGATAATGATCAAGAAATGCAAGCAGCAGCTGATTGGGTAAAAATTCAAAATGAAAATGGATTGAAATTTAATTTACTAGATCCTAAAGATATTAGAGAGGAATCTCCTTTTTTTGCTGAAGATATTCCAGGTGGATTAGAATGTGAGACAGATTCGTTAATTAATCCATATTTATTTTGTTATTCATTAATTGATAAAGCAAAGCAATATGGATTAAATGTGATGACGCAAAGTGAAGTAGTCAATATGTCTTATAAAAATAAAGAATATATAATTGAAACAACGCAAGGAAAAGTCGTTGCAAAGCGCATTGTAAATGCTGCAGGTGTATGGGCACCATTCATAGGAGACATGTTAGATATAAATATTCCAATTATTCCACGTAAAGGGCATATATTAGTAGGTTCTAGGCAAGAACCTGTTATGATGAGAAACGTCATGGAATTTGGTTATTTAATGAATAAATTTGGCAGAGAGCGAATTGCTGATGAAGAAGTTGCAAAATACGGTGTAGCACTTGTACTTGAACCAACTGACAGTCAAAACTTTTTAATAGGAAGTAGTAGACAATTCGTTGATTTTGACGAAAGTATTGATATTAATGTTGTTAAAACAATTGCGAAACGAGCAATCAGATTTTTCCCAAAAATGCATGATTTTAATATGATCCGTGCATATACAGGTTTTAGACCATTTACAGAAGATCATTTACCAATAGTATCAGAAGTTGATGAGTATCCTGGTTACTTTATTGCTGCAGGACACGAAGGTGATGGAATTAGTTTAGCCACAGTTACTGGGAAATTGGTAGAAGAATTATTACAAAATAAATCCGAAACAATTATTCCAACTGCACCTTTAGCATTTAATAGATTTAAACAAACAGCTAAAAAGTAAAACATAACCACTTATAAATCAAAAAGACTTCTTAATTCATGAATTAAGAAGTCTTTTTGATTTGTTAAAATTTAATATAAATTAGAAAGTAGATTTTAAAACCATTGAGCAAATTTATCTAGCTTTGAAAGTAGTGAAAAAAAGTTGAAAAGCTCTATTATTTGGAATGATTCTTTCATTTTCAAAAAAAACATGAAGGATAAGGCAGATAAACGACGATAAACGACGAATAAGTAGCTTAGATACCCTGGACTCAAATAGTCATCTTATATGAAACATTAATCAGAAATATGACAGTTTATGAATTTTGACGAAAAACTGATAAAAGCATAAGCTTATTATTGACGTTAAAAAAACCCGAGGAGGTGCCCATTATTCAATCTGTCAAAATTAAAGCTGGTTCACCAACAATCAGTTTTAGAAAACCTAATTTAAAAGACGGAAAAGATATTTGGTCATTAATAAAAGAAACAGATGTTTTAGACTTAAACTCATCATATAGTTATATACTATGGTGTGATAAATTCTCAGATAGCTCAATCGTAGCTGTTAAAGACGGAGATGTAGTAGGTTATGTTCAAGGTTTTGTGCATGACACACCTGAACCAACTCTATTTGTGTGGCAAGTTGCAGTTTCAGAAAAAGCTCGTGGTGAAGGTCTTGCAACGAGAATGATTCAGGCTTTACTTAAGCGAACAAAGGTCGCTTATTTAGAAGCAACAGTAACGCCATCAAATATTCCATCAAATGGACTATTTCAAAGTCTTGCGAGAAAATATAATTCAACTTATGAAATTAGACGCTATATAGAAGCAGAAGATTTTCCAAGCATAGAAGATGAAGAAGAAGAAAAACTCTATCGTATTGGACCTATAAAATAAAAAAGGATGATTTAATTGATTACGCCAACAGAAGGCGCAATAAATATGAACGTTTTTGAAGAACATGAGTCAGTTGTAAGAAGTTATAGTAGAGGGTGGCCCACTGTTTTTACACGTTCTAAAGGTTATAAAATGTGGGATGCAGACGGAAAAGAATATATAGATTTCTTTGCAGGGGCAGGAACTCTAAATTACGGTCATAACAATGATGTTATGCAAGAAAAAATGATAGAATATATTCAAAATGATGGTGTGATACACAGTTTGGATATGGCAACAACACCACGTGGAGAATTTTTAAAGCAATTTAATGAAAAAATTCTAGCGCCTCGTAACTTAGATTATAAAATTATGTTTCCTGGACCAACAGGAACCAACTCAGTTGAGGCAGCTTTAAAAATAGCAAGAAAAGTAACAGGCAGAGACAAAATTATTAGTTTTACTAATGCATTTCATGGCATGACTTTAGGTGCATTATCCATTACAGGAAATGAATCAAAAAGAAAAGGTGCAGGTATTTCATTAGGAGATACTGTATTTATGCCATTTGATGATTTTGTTGAAGGGCAAGATTCAATAGAATTCTTAGAAACATTTTTATCAGGATCAAGTTCTGGAGTAGATTTACCAGCAGCAATTATCGTAGAGACTGTTCAAGGTGAAGGTGGAATTAATAGTGCTAGCTTTGAGTGGTTAAAACGCTTAGAAGACGTTGCAAACCGTTTTGGTATTTTATTTATTGTAGATGATATTCAAGCGGGTTGTGGTCGAACTGGCACATTCTTTAGTTTTGAAGAAGCTGGATTGAATCCAGATATTGTTTGTTTATCTAAATCATTAAGTGGGATTGGATTACCTATGGCTGTTACATTAATTAAACCTGAGTATGATAAATTTGAACCAGGTGAGCATAATGGGACATTCCGTGGAAACAACTTAGCATTTATTACTGCTACAGAAGCTTTAAATAATTGGACAAATGATGATTTAACTAAAGAAATCAAAGAAAAAGCTAAATTAATTAAAGCATTCACTAAAAAAATAGTTGAAAAATACCCAGCATATGACTTAGAACAGCGCGGTCGTGGCTTAATGCAAGGAATTGCAATTAATGAAGAAGGTCTTGCTACTGAAGTATGTGCTCAAGCATTTGAAAAAGGGCTTATATTAGAAACATCTGGTCCAAATGATGAAGTTGTTAAATTCTTACCACCATTAATTATAGATCAAGATGGTTTAGAAAAAGGTTTAAATATTGTGGAAGAATCAATTGAAAAAGTAATTAACGGTTAATTAGATATAAAGGAGATAGGAAATTGATAGTTAAATCATTAGAAGATATTATAGGTACAGAAGATCATACAAAAGGTGAAACTTGGGAAAGTCGTCGTTTCATTAAAAAAAGTGATAATGTAGGATTTAGTTTAAATGATACAATAATTAAAGAAGGTACAGAAAGTTATTTTTGGTATAAAAACCATATCGAAGCAGTTTATTGTATCGAAGGTGAAGGAGAAGTTGAAACTCTTTCTGATGGTAAAGTATATCCATTAAAACCGGGTACAATGTATTTATTAAATGATAATGATAAGCATTATTTACGCGCTAAAACACAAATGCGTATGGTGTGTGTCTTTAATCCACCATTAGTTGGTACAGAAACGCATGATGAAGATGGCGTTTATCCATTACTATAAACAAAAAACCTCTCATTAAAAGTGAGAGGTTTTTTTATTATAAAATCTCTGTTAAAATTTAAAGTAAGATTAGAGTGGAGATGAATATGAAAAATAAAATGATACAAACTAAATTAACTTTAATTAATGACTTTAAAAAATTAGGTATTAAACCCAAAATGACTTTAATTGTACATTCTTCACTCAGTTCAATTGGTAATGTATCAGGTGGAGCACTCTCTGTTATTCAAGCTTTACAAGAAGTATTAACTGAAGAAGGTACGCTAGTTATGCCGACTCATTCGAGTCATTTATCAGATCCAAAAGAATGGGATAATCCAAAAATAAACAAAAACATGTGGAATAAAATAAGAAAAGAAATGCCCGGATACGATAAAAATACTACACCAACATATCAAATGGGAATTATCCCTGAAGTATTTAGGACGTTACCTGATGTCAAACGGAGTAATCATCCAGTTTATTCTTTCGCTGCATGGGGTAAAGAAAAAAATACTTTATTAGAAAATCATTCATTAAATAATGGTTTAGGTGAATATTCACCTTTAGCAAGAATGTATGATTTAAATGGTTATATCTTATTATTGGGTACTAATTATGATTCAAATACATCAATGCATTTAAGCGAACATCGGATAGGTGTCTTTCCACAAATAAAAAGAAAAAGTCCAATGATAATTAATGATAAAAAAGAATGGATTGTTTACTCTGAAATAGAGTATGATGAAGCGGCTTTTATAAAAATTGGTGAATCGTATGAAAAAAACCATTTAATTCAATCAGGACAAGTTGGTGAGGCACAAGCTAAACTCATTAATCAAAAATCTATTATTGACTTTACAATTCAAAATTTATTAAGCTATGCTTAGCAAAGAAATAATGTCATGTTATAATAGATAAGATAGTTTAATGCAGTTATTAAAGCTTAATTTTAATAGGAGGAAATATTTATTATGAGTAAACAAGTAAAAATATTATTTGAACAAGAAATCAAAGAAAACGAAACGGTTATTAATTATATTAAATCTAAAAAAGAAGAATTTATATCAACTTTGTTAAATGAAGAAGCGGTTATTATAATTAAACAACCTAAAGAGAACAAACAAACATTAGAAGATATCCGAATGCTGGCAGGAAACTTATCAAAATCATTAGCACATTCAGATGTTGAATTAGCACAGCTTAATGATAAAATTTTAGTAGAAAATTATAAATCAAATGAAAAACAAGATGTAATTACAGCGTTCGTTGAAGGATGGAATTTAGGTTTATATAAATTCATAACATATAAGTCAGAGGCAAAAGCTAATCATGTAGAGCTAAAGTTTTTAAATGAAAATGATATAAGTGATGCTATAAATCTAGGTGAAATAAGAGCTGCAGCGATGAAATTCTCACGTGATTTAACAAATGAAACTGCGGATGAATTAAACCCAGAAGTCTTCCCAGAAGTACTAAAAGAAGAATTTTCAAATCTTAATGTAGAAATAAATGTCTTGAAAAAGTCAGAGATAGAAGAAGCTGACATGCAAGGACTTTTAGCAGTATCACGAGGAAGTAAATATGAACCACGATTTGTCGAGTTAAAGTATGTAGGTGATGATTCTAAACCATTAGTTGCATTAGTAGGTAAAGGTGTAACATTTGATACAGGAGGTATCAGTTTAAAATCAGGTAGAGACTTAAGTGACATGAGAATGGACATGGGGGGTGCTGCAGCAGTTTCAGGAGCAATCAAGTTATTAGCTGAATCAAAAGCTAAAGTGAATGTAATTGGTTTATTACAAATTGTAGAAAATATGCCAGACAGTAACTCAATTTTACCTGGAGATGTGATCCGCTATAAAAACGGAAAAACTGTTCAAATAGGAAATACTGATGCAGAAGGTCGTTTAATTTTAGCAGATGGATTAATTCGTGCAGACGAATTAAAGGCAGATTATATTGTTAATATTGCAACATTAACAGGAGCTGCCGCTGTAGCCTTAGGTTCAGAAACAGGAGCAGTCATGGGAAATCTTGAATATGCATCTGAAATGCGTACAATTGGAGCAAAAAATGGTGATAATGTATGGCCATTACCTTTAATCGATGCGTATGAAAGCTATTTAGATAGTGATTATGCAGATTTTAGTAATATATCTAATAAGGGTGAAGCAGGAGCGATTACAGCTGGTTTATTCTTGCGTCGTTTTGTAAATAATCCTGAAAAATGGTTACATGTCGATATGGCAGGCGTTATGGAAAGTCAAAATAAAGGTTATTATACAAAATCAGCCAGAGGATTTGGTGCGCGATTATTAGCAGATTATACAATTGAAAAATCTGAGTGAGTTAAATGTATAAAAAGCTGATTTATGTAACTAGTTGTTTGGTTTTTATGCTTATGTTGAGTGGGTGTCATTCTGCTAAAAATGTTGAAACAGAATTAAATTTAATTAAAGACATTTTTATTGAAACTGAAGAAAATCAATATTATTATGACCTAGTAGAAAATTTACTAAACAATAAACAAGACACTCAAACTTTAGCATTAACGAAAAAAGAACTACATGCAAGTAAACAAAAACTCAACTCATTATCATTAAAGACAAAAGAAGCGAAAAATGTAAAAGAAAATTATTTAAAAGCCCTTCGAGAGCGAGAAAAAGTTGTTATGCTTTTAGAAAAAGAGCAATTAAATAAAAAAGAAATAAATGAATTAAAAAAATATTTGCTTGCATCAAAAGAAAATGAATTAAAAGCAAGGGAAATAATTATTAAAGAATTAAATTTAAAAGACATTGAGGAATAACCTCAATGTCTTTTTTTAATATAATTTTAAGTAATAATCTTAGTTAAAATATCATTAGCTGATTTTCCGGCATAATTACTTGTAACAACACCGAAAATCTCTTTATTAATTTTAGGTTCGATTCGTTTTACAAGCTCTGTAGCTCCTGCTAAGTAAACACCTTCCCAATTATTATCTTTCATATGCTTTTCGAGTTTTGGTACTAAAGTCTTCATCCAACGTTCTTCATTAACTTTGACACGTTTATTATATTGATCACGGTGGTTAGCGCTACTTGAAGTAATACCCTCATAAGCAAGTCCTTTATATTGTGTCCAGTCCTCGTTTTCTAAATTAAATTCATAGTGTGTTTCTCCAGTTAAATCTCCTAACTGAGTATCGAGAAGTGAAACTTTATTGCGTTGTAATAATAAAACACCACTAGAAGGATATTGTTTTGTTAAATCTTCCCACTGATCAGTCACAGCTTCATTTTCCCAATCAAATTGATTTTCAACAGGTACTTGTAAAACATAAAGTAATACATTATCTTTATTTGCAAAACACACAATACCATATTTTAATTCATGAGAACGATCTCGAATAGCTTGATCTACTTTTTTTGAAATAGTATCATACAACTTTAAATTTTCTGGTTGAGATGATTTTACGTAATGACCAGTTCGTTTTAAGTTATTTTTTAATCTAATCTTCCAATTTTCACTTGTAGGATCTGTCTTTAAATAGATAGATAAAACAGGACCTTCTAAACTGAGGATATCTTTATTAATTGCATCTAAATTAATTTTCATAAATATTCCCCTTTCTTTACTCTTATATTATAAGCATATCAAATATTCAGATAATTTGTTAGTTAAAAAAATAAAAACACAAAAGTTAGTATCAAACTAACTTTTGTGTTTTTACATACCTGTTAAAAATTTACTTATAACTATCCATGTTGCTAATACGATAGAAACAACTGCTACAAAACCAAAAACACGTTTTTTAGTAAAAAAATTAACGAGTACAGATATAAATCCAAGTGCATATAGACCGAATACTAAAGAATAAGGAATGGTAAACGCCTCCTATTAAAGATTATAACTTATAAGAATAAATAACTTAAAGGATTACATGTACTATAATAACAAAGAAAAGTAATAAACCTAACCATAAATGAATAATACGTTTAATATATGAAGCTTTAAACCATCTTAACCAACCAAAGATAACAATACCAGTTAAAACTATGATTCCAAACATACCACTGAATATTTTAGTTACTCCTAAATTAAATCCATGTAAATTTATGGCTAGATAGCCATGATATATTATTATAATAAATGCTGTCATACCTGTCCATTTATGTATCGGTAAAACGCGTTTTGATAGTTTGGCGTATTTAATTTTAGTCTGTCGAGGAATGTTTGATCTAATTGTTGAAAACATAGCATGCCTTGTCCAGTTAAATAAAATAAATAATAAACCTAATCCACCAATAAAACTCACTAATAGATGTGAGCCATAAATTACTTTATATAAAGCAAAAACAAATAGTATAGCATTAAAATAAAACCATTTATTCAATTTAATCACCTTCATATTTTAACCACTTTATCTATCATATAGAGTTTTAATGGATTACGTCAATATTTTTTAGTTAGTAATAACTTAATATGTGACGATACTATGAAAAATGATTAATTGTTCTTTAATTGAAACCATCTAGGCATCGCAATTTTAGCATAATTAACAATACCTTGTTGTTGGACTACAAAAGCTAATGTGACAATTAGAGCAGCTTCTGCACCAAACGATGTTGCAGCAATTCCTATTGCAATCGATAAATTACGGAGTACAGTTCCATTTACAAGTGCAATTCCATCTTCACGATTGAAAAACTTTATTGCAAAAAATGTACTAATTATAAAGTTTAATAAATAAAATATAATTAAAACAATAAGTGCTGTCCAAATAAGTGAAAGGTTATTGGTTATCATACTAGCTTTTGTACTTATGCTAACAAAAACAACGTAAAGCATTGCCCAGATACTTAAAGGTCCAAAATTTGGTTTTATATTTTTTTTAAAGTTTTCTTTAGTTGTTTTTAGTAAAATTAGTTTATATGTGATTTGACCAAAAAGCATAGGCACAAAAACAACAAATAAGATTGTTCGCATTGTTACAAAAACATCAATTTCTACAAAATGACCAACCATCAATAAAAGATACCAAGGAGTTAGAATAGAACCAATAATTAAGCCGAAAATAGTCATTTTAACAGATGCTCCGACATTACCACGTTGGAGAACTGTCCAAGAAATAGTCATACCACTTGTGGGTAATAAAGCAGATAAGGCAAGACCTGCAAACATTAGTGGATGATTTTCTAATAAGGAAATACCAAGCAGATAGGCAACTAAGGGTATAATCAAAAAATTAATTAAAATAGAGTACAACAATACTTTTGTACCTTTTAATGAGGTTAGTTCATTAAAGTTAAAACCAATCATTGTTGCATAAATCATAATAATTGTTGCGATTAATAAAGTAGGTTGAAGAAAAGAAGTATCAAAGTAAGATCCAATTAAAAAGCCTAGTAGTAAGACAAGGGGCACGCTATAAGTTAAATTTTTTTGTGGTCAACGATAAATTTTCAATAATATACACCAACCTTTACCCTGTGGGGTATTATTTTAAATATAATTATAAAATGAAACTTTGAGTTAAGCAAAATATATGCTTATTGATGTTTAAAAGCAATGAAATAAAGGAACACTATTTAAAAGGAGGAGTTAACTATGTTAGAAAAAAAACTATATTATATATCCTTGAAAACAAAAGAAATCAAGAAAACTCAAAATTTATCAGAAGCACAATATGAAATATCGGCTACTAAAATAGAAGTAGAACGTCTAAAAAAATATTTAGATCGTTGTCTAGATTATGAAAAAAACGAAGGAAGATCAATGATTAATCCATTATCTTTACATGAAAGCAAAGAGGCTAATCAACAATATAAAGAAGATTTAAATACAGTTTTAAATATGATTTATGATTTAGGCACTCAGGAAACAAAATCTGATATTGCAGCAATTTAAACGATTGGAGTTTTTTATCATGCAAAGAACAACTTACTATGTATCTATAGAAAACAAAATGGTAGAAAAAATAAATTTACCAGGTCAAACAGAATTAGAAATTAGCGCAACAGAAGAAGAAGTAGAAATTATAAAAAAATATATGGAAAATGAAAAACAAGAACAAGGTCCAGAAAATGAGGTTTTAAAAAATGCAACAACACCAGCAAGTTATACACCAGTAATGGGTGATAATGAAAGATATGACCAAGATTTTGAAAAATTGATTGATTTAGTTTATAAATTAGGAACAGACGAAACAAAGCAAAGTTTGGAACAATATAGATAGGAGCAGTTAAATGACAATTAAGCAATTATATTACGTTTCACTAGCTGATAAGATTATTAGTGAAAGTAAAATAGAAGAAAGAGAAACATTAGAAGTAATGGCTACAACCGAAGAGGTAGCTGAAATAAGAAAGTATATGAATAAAGATGAAGAAAGTCTAGCAGATGAAAGAAAAGCATTGTTTTTACTCATTTATAAACTAGGTACAGAAAAAACTAAAAACACATTAAGTAACTTAGTTAAATAAAAAGTCAGAACTTCATTGGAATAGAAGTTCTGACTTTTTTTATTCATCAGTTCGTTTTGACCAAAAAGTAGCTAAAATAGGTCCCGTGATATTATGCCAAACAGCTCCAAGAGCACTTGGAAGAGCTGCTAAAGGTCCAAAATGAGCAGTAGCTAAAGCTACTCCCAGTCCAGAATTTTGCATACCAACTTCTAAGCTTATCGCTCGTCTTTGGCTTTCAGAAAGACCCATTAATTTTGCAATAAAATATCCAAACAGCAGTCCTGCTCCATTATGAAGAACGACAGCTATGAAAACAATTAAACCCGCACTAGCGATGTTATCGACATTACCTGCAACAACAGCAGAGACGATAATAATAATCGCTGTCACTGAGATGAGTGGAACAATTTTAATTCCTTTATCAACAATTGTCGGCATTATTCTACTAACAATTAATCCCAGTAAAATCGGAATAATAATCACTTGAATAATTGACATAAACATTGCAACCGGACTAACAGGCATCCATTGGCCAGCTAGTAGTAGTAATAATAAAGGCGTAACCACAGGCGCTAATAATGTTGAAAAAGATGTCATAGTAATGGATAAAGGCAAGTTACCTCTTGCTAAGTAAACCATCACATTTGAAGCTGTTCCACCTGGTACGGATCCTAATAATACTAATCCAGCAGCTAGTTCAGGTGGTAATTTTAATAAATAAGCGATGATAAAAGCAGCTAAAGGCATAATAATAAATTGTGATGCCACACCAATAATAACTGAAAATGGATTTGATAAAATAAGTTTAAAGTCAACTGGTTTTAAGGTAAGTCCCATACCAAACATTACAATACCTAAAAGAATTGTTATGTATTGTGCTAGAAATAAAAATGAATCAGGCAAAACATACGCTAATACAGCTATTATAATAACTAATGCAGCAAAATATTTACCAGCTAGTGCACTGATGAGTTCTAAAAACTTCATAAGTTGACCTCACTTTCATTAAGCCTGATTTTTTTACCAGCATTTAAAATATTATTTGGATCCAATGCTTGTTTTATCGCAACCATCACATCATATGCTTCGCCATGTTCAATACGCTGGTATTTTTGTTTACCTACACCCACACCGTGCTCTCCAGTACATGTACCTCCATTATTAATAGCAAACATAACGATTTTTTCATTAAATGAATGAGCTTGTTTAACTTCTTTAGGGTTACTTTGATCGATCATGAGTAAAACATGGAAATTACCATCACCTACATGACCTAAGATACCACCATCAATCATTGTTTTATCTAATTCTGTTCGTGCGAAAGTAACAGCTTCTGCTAATTTTGAAATTGGAACGACAACATCTGTTACCATCATCTCTTTTCCGGGATACCCATGTGTATATGCATAAGCTAAATTATGTCTTGCTTCCCATAAGAGATGTCTTTTCGTATTATCTTTTTCAAAATCAATATTTTCACAATTATGATCTTCAACAATTAATTTCATAAACTCAACATCAGATTTCAGTCCAGCTGCATTCCCATGAAATTCTAAAAATAGAGTAGGTTTTATCGGATAGTTTTGATCACTATGAGCATTAACTTGTTTAATCGAAGCTTCATCAACAAGTTCAACACGTGCAATTGGAATACCTGCTTGTAAAATTGACACAACAGATTCGATTGCATCTTTAATTGTTTGGAAAGTTGCTCGTCCAGCTACAATATGTTCGGGTATCCCATGTACTTTTAAAGTTAGTTCTGTAAAAACACCAAGAGTTCCTTCAGAACCCGTAAAAAGCCCGTTTAAATGTAAACCAGATGACGATTTAGCTGCTCGATTACCAGTATGAATAATACGTCCATCAGCTAAGACAACTTCTAAATCTCTTACTTGATCACGCATCACCCCATACTTAACAGATGTTGTACCACTTGCATTGGTAGCTACCATACCACCAAGAGTAGCGTCAGCACCAGGATCAACTGGGAAAAATAAACCATGTTTTTTTAACGCTTTATTTAACTCAGAACGTGTTACACCTGGTTGGACCGTTACTAAAAAATCTTCTGGACTAACGTCAATAATTTTATTCATTAATGAAAAATCAATTGTCATTTGTTGTTGATATGGAATAGTATGTCCTTCTAAGCTTGTTCCTAAGCCAAAAGGAACTACTTTAATTTGATTTTCATTGGCGAATTTTAAAATTTCACTCGTATCTTTTGTTGTATAAGGATAAACAACCACTTCTGGTAGATGAGGCTTGTGATAGGATTCATCTTTACTATGTAACTCTAAAACAGTTTCATTAATAGAAACTTGATCTTTTGATAAGATATTATGTAAGTGATTCACTAAATTTTCTTGTGTTAATGACATATAAAAAACCCCTTTTAATTAATTGGTTAGTCCATAGACAAAACTCAGGTTTTGGTAGGACCACTTGATGTCTAATAATAAACTTATTTATAATTAAATACAAACGATATCTATTGAATATTCAGATTTTTCATATAATATAATAAGAACAGCTATAATATAAGGGATGTGAATATAAATCATGCAAAAACGAGCATCTGAATCTGTTATTAATTATATAAAAAATGAAATAAATAATAAAAATTTAAAAGCTGGTAGTAAATTACCATCAGAGCGTGATTTATCAAAAAAGTTAAGAGTAAGTAGAGCTTCCATTAGAGAAGGATTAAGAGAATTAGAACAAATTGGACTTACCAAGACAATTAAAGGACGTGGCAGTTATATTCAAAACGAAGATGAAAATAATTTAATGAATAAAATAACGCAAAATCTAACTAAACAAGAACAAGATTTTATTTATGATATGCTCGATTATCGACGAGCTATTGAAGTTGAAGCAGCTCGTCTAGCGGCAAAACGTGCAACAACTAGTCATTTATTAAAAATGAGAAATGCCTTAGAATTAATGTCTTCTCATGAAAATCACAATTCTCAAGGAGATAAGGCAGATTTATTATTCCATACAACGATGATAGAAGCTTCACAAAATAAAATTTTTATTGAATTAATAGATATCTTATCTGAATATATGAGAGATACTATTAAACAAACGAGAAAATACCGTTTAGTTAATAAAGTAGCTAGTGATCAAACATTACAAGAACATAAAGATATTTATTTAGCAATTGCTACAGGAGATTCAAAATTAGCTGCAGATTTAGTTGAACAACATATAGCTCAAATTAAAGCTGAAATTATAGAGTTTGAATTAACACAAATAAAGTAATATAGTAAGACTTTAAGATAAAGAAAAGAGGATTTTTTAATGTCGTTTAAAAAAATACTATTGTGGACAATAATAGGGTTAGGTATAATTACATTTATTTTACTTGCGATTGTTTATTCATTTATGGATATGAATTTATCTAATGCTGATGGTAAAGGAGAATTAGTCGATACGATTGAATCGCCAGATAATAATTACCGGGCAGATACGTATATTATTTATGGAAATACGCCTGATAAACATCAAGTAAGAGTTTCAGTGACGAGTCTAAAAAATAATCAAAAGTTCAAAGATACAACAATTTATTGGCTCTATCCTGCAAATAAAGATTTACCTAAGATCAATTGGTTATCTGAAGAAATAATTGAAATTGACCATAAAGAAATTAATATAAATAATAAAGCTACATATTATAATTGGCAAAAAGATGAATCTTTAGCTAATTAAAGGAGAGTATTAGATAATGAAAAACATGCCCAAAAGATCAGAAGTAAAACGAGAA
Organism: Pseudogracilibacillus sp.; assembly: GCA_035301085.1. GTDB lineage: Bacteria > Bacillota > Bacilli > Bacillales > Amphibacillaceae > Pseudogracilibacillus. Next base: position 113,827 of record DATGUU010000118.1, read on the forward strand.
GAAACATGGAATTTAAAAGATTTATTCGAAACTGAAGCAGCTTATGAAAGAGCAATTGAAGATTTAAAAGTATTAGTAAATACTTTTGAAAAAAAATATCAAGGTAACCTTACTGATGCTTCATCTGTAATTAAAATGATGACAGACTATGAAATAATAATTGAAAAAATAGTACCTCTTGGAAACTATTCGAATTTATCACTATCTGTTGATCAAACAAATGAAAAAGCTCAAACACGTGCTAGTCATTTTGGACAAACTGCAGCGAAAATAAGTAGTCAATTGTCATTTGTTAATAGTGAGCTTTTAGCATTACCTGCAGATGTATTATTAGAAGCAATGAAAATGAATAAAGAATATAAAGGATATCTAGAAAAATTAATAAAAAAACAACCATATCAACTTTCTCCAGAAACTGAAAAAGTATTAGCGGCTTTTTCAGCAGTCTTTAATGGTCCTTATGAATTATATGAATTAACTAAAATGGTGGATATAGATTTCCCTAATTTTAAAGTAGGCAATCAAGAATATCCATTAAGTTATGTTTCTTTTGAAGGAGACTGGGAATCAGAAGTTGACACTAAAAAAAGACATGCAGCATTTGCTACTTTTACAAAAACCTTAAGAAACTATCAGCATACAACAGCAAAGACATATGATATGCATTTACAACAAGAAAAAACTGAATCTGACCTCCGTGGATATAAAAATATATTTGAATCATTATTATTTGATCAAGAAGTAGACCGATCGATGTATGATAGACAAATTGATTTAATAACAACTGAACTTGCACCACACATGAGAAAATATGCTAAATTACTACAAAAAGTTCACGGATTAGAAAAAATGACATTTGCAGATTTGAAAATCCCACTAGATCCAAATTATGAACCTAAAGTAACGATCGAAGGTTCAAAAGAATATATTGAAGCATCGTTAAAAGTTATGGGAGAAGAGTATTTAGAAATGGTTGAGCAATCTTATTCTAAAAGATGGATAGATTTTGCTCAAAATAAAGGAAAATCTACAGGTGCATTTTGTGCCAGTCCGTTTGGAAGTCATTCATATATACTAATTTCATGGACAGGTAGTATGGAAGACGTTTTTGTCTTAGCACACGAACTTGGTCATGCAGGCCATTTTAAATATACAAACGCAGAACAAAACATATTTAATACTGATACTTCGATGTATTTTATTGAAGCACCTTCAACCATGAATGAAATGCTTGTTGCAAATCATTTATTAAATCATTCAAAAGATCCTAAGTTTAAGCGCTGGGTTATATCATCAATTGTCTCACGAACTTATTATCACAATTTTGTAACACATTTATTAGAAGCAGCATATCAACGTGAAGTGTATAATATTATTGATGCAGGCGGTAGTGTTAATGCTACTATTCTCAATGAGATTAAACGTGAAGTATTAGAAGATTTCTGGGGAGATGATGTTGAAATTAATGATGGAGCAGAGTTAACTTGGATGCGTCAACCACATTATTATATGGGATTATACCCATACACATATTCAGCAGGTTTAACGATTTCAACAGCGATGTCACAAAGAATATTAAATGAAGGGAAATCCGCCGTTAAAGACTGGAAGGAAGTACTAAAAGCAGGAGGTACTAAGACGCCAAAAGAGCTTGCTCTAATGGCAGGTATTGATATTTCGACTGATAAGCCATTAAAAGAAACAATAGCTTATATAGGTAGCCTTATAGATGAATTAATTGAACTCACTAAGGAGATAGAAGGGATTTAAAGTAGCAGAAAACTGCTACTTTTATATTGAATTTGTTTGATCGTAGGATCGTTTAATATCGCGTAGACTAAATTGGTTCAAATATACAAAAGCGAGTTGATATAAATGAAAATATCATTTTAAAATATTATCAACTCTAATGGGAGCAGTACTAATCGATATGCTAGGTCCGTTACTTGCTAAATGTATTAATTATTTATTTCAGCAAGTTACTCCACTATATATCATGCTAGTCACAGGTATACTAAGTATCAGTTTTTTTTACAGGTTTTTATCGTGTTATATATTTATCAATAGAGAAAAAATAACCAAACACTTATTAACACCCTATTCATTTTTAATTGGTATGATAGCATCTGGTGTAGTAAGTTATACAATTGTATTATTATAATGCATTGGTAAGTGGATTAGATTTTATCAATTTATAATTATTTAACCGATGATATTAAACATGATACAATAAAGCATATTATTTATGAAAGATGTCAAAGGAGTTTTAAATTTGAAGCGGTTAATACCTGTATTTATAGTATTCGCTATTATTTCTGGCTGTAGTTTTAGTAAAGATTATACAGACGCAATTAAACAAACTGATGAATATTTAGAAAATGAACAATTCGATCAGGCATATGATTCAATTCAAAGAGCATTAAAAGAAAAACCAGAAGATGATGTTGCACTTAATATTGAATCTGGTTTATTAAAATATCAAAAATTATTAGAGTATCAGGAAAAAAGAGAGTGGGAAGAAGTTTCAAATGTGATTACTTCGTTTGGCACACTTGATTCAGTTCATCCTAAATTAAAAAAGCAAGTTGATCAAGTGAAAAAGAATATGTTAGAACAAACTAAATTAGAAAAAAAGGTTACTAATAATTTAGAAGAAATAAAGTCACTAATCGATAAAAATTTATATGAAGATGCGGATAACTTATTAGTAGAGCTAGAGGATAATAAAGATATAAACTTTGCTAATAAAGAAATTAAACAAATGCGTGAACTATATAATAAGCAATATGAACAATTTAAAATTGATGAAAAAGAAGCAAAAAGAATAGAAAAGTTAGATAAATTATTATTAAGATACGAATCTGATATATTTAAAGTTGAAAAGATGGAAAAAGAAAACGAATCAAATGATTCAATTGCAATGTTAACTAAAATTGAAAAAAGATATGATGATGTGCTAAATGAAGTATATCAATCAATCATTAAAGAATTTAAAGACGAAGAAGAACTGAGAAGTGTGCAACGCGAATGGCTAGCTAATTATGAAAATGAAATGAGAGAAAAACGAAATATTAATGGAGATAAACAAGCATTAAAATATAGTATAAAAGCTAAAAAAGAAAGAACTCAAGAATTATTAAATAAATACTTTTGATAAAACTTCCTTTGCAAAGGAAGTTTTTATTATGTGTAACAACTCACATCAAAAAAAGCAATCAATTTAATGATTGCTTTTTAATAATTATCTATCTAGGGTGTCCGTCCTGTGAATATTCGGAAAATTAATACAATTAATGCGATTACTAGTAGAATGTGAACAAGGTTACCTGCTATATCAAACGCAAAGCCTAAAATCCAAAAAATAATTAAAAGACCTATGATTGTCCAAAGCATTATGCATTTCCCCCTTTAATTTATTAAGTTTATTAACTTAATAGTATTATTCCACTAAAACAAATAAATAAACATTAATTGAAAAAATATTTAAAATCGATATGTTTATGAAAACTTAATAAAGGCTAACTATTAAATCAAAGTAATTAATATCTAGTAATAAAATTAAATGAAGACTATAATAAAAATAGTAAATAGTTTCAGGAGGAAATATCATGCATGAAACACTTTATATGATTAAAGAATATATTCCATCTTTATACAAAATAGATGAAAATCTCAGTCACCAAGAAAGTGGCTTAAGTAAATATAACTTACTAGATGAGAAAAATAAAATAATTGGATATCTTGTTTTAACACCAACAGGTGAAATACACAGCTATTTTTGTTCAGTAAATATAAATAAACCCATTAAATATGCTTATAATAAACAGCAGATGATTCATTTAACACAGTCTTTTTTAGAAAAGTTTTATGAAAATATAACATTTAAATTACAATCAGTGTCAGAAAAATTTAATCATTATGAATTAATTTATGAAGAAATAGACAGTAAATACAATTTAGCACTGCCAGGAACAGGACTTAGAATTAATATAAGTCATTCAGGATATTTATTAAGAATTGAACGTGGTTATGATACATATATAATAAATTATCCAGATAAAATAATATCTTTAGAGTCTGCTAGATCTAGATACCTAGAATCAATTGATTTTGATTTGAAAATTAGTAAACCAAATAGCGATGAGCCATATAAATTATGTTATCGTTTGTCAGAAAAGTATAGTTATATTCAAGCATCTGGTGAAGATGAAATTCACAAATCAAACGAACAACAATTGGAGAGTTTAGAACAATTTGAAACAAGTAGTAAAAATTTAATTAGAATATTAGGATTAAATGAAGACTATAAGCGAGTTGCTAAAAAATCGACATTAAATTACCGAATTGAAATTTGGTCACAACATCCTAAAAAGTATTTGAAGCATTTAAATTTTAATATGAATGAAGCTCAACCTGGTGTGATTAAATATAAAATAGATAAACAAAGTGATCGAATAATTCAAATAAGAGATGGCGAAATTTTAGATGGAAATAATAAAGAAATTACAAAACATCAAGCATATGAAAAAGCTTTAGATTTTCTGTTTACAATGTATTCAAATGCTGAAGAATTATTTGACCTTATTCATTCAGAAGAAATAATAATTAATCACGATGAAGAAAATAAATATGAACCCAATTATTCATTTTATTTTAACAGAGTTTATGACAGTATTGAAATAGAGTCACAAATTGCTTATGTTGAAATTGGAAAATTTACAGGAATAGTGAATAATTTTTATGCACCAGATGTACACGAAAAAGAATTAAAGCACATAAATGTTTTCGCAAAAATATCTGAACCAAAAGCGAGAATGCTATATGAAAGAGAATTAGAAATGAAGCTGTCATTTATAAAAAAACAATCTGAAAATGAAGATGTATCTTATGAATTAGTATACTTACCAATTTTTCCTGATTGTGAAAAAAAAATTCAGTTAATTGATGCGCATAATGGATTTTTTTATGACTGATTAATTACGCAACAATAGATGGGGATGTGATAATATGAGAATGAAATATTTTGTTTTTTTTATTGTTAGTGTGTTTTTATTAATAGGTTGTTCTTTAAATGAGCTATTAGAATCTACAGAGGAAACTCAAAGTGAGAACACGCATATAGAAGTTACACCACTCAATGAATTAACAGAAACTCAACATTTTAAAAATAATGCATTAAAACATATTTTAGAAGGAGAATTAAATTATAAAGGTCAAGCAGTTGGATTTCATTATAATCAATTAGAAACAAAAAAAGGTGAGATTATAGAAGGTACACGTACTAAACCGGACGAAAATGGTGTATATGAAGCAAAAGTGACAGTTAGCAATGTAGAAAAATCTTCTAATAATGGAAAATCAACATTTTTTTCAGATGATTGGGACACACAAGAAGTAGTAGATGCTATAAATGAAGCTTATGATAATCGTGTACATATTAATGGAAACACTTTTGAAGGATTAACAAATGAAGGGATTGTCATTAGAATGTATTTAGATAATCAAAATAAAATCATTTCAGCATTTCCTGTTTATTAAGGGGGAAATTATATGTATCAACTAAAAGAAATTACTTTAAAAAATCAGGGGTATGAAAAAAAACGTTTAGTCATTCATTTTGATAAAACAGAATATATTATATTAGCAGAGTTTTTAATGTCTGATGCTCAATTATTAAAAAATGAATTATCGGCTGCAAAAAAAGCGTTAGATACTAATAAAACAAAAGAGGTAATTTTAACAGGTAATCGCTGTGCAATTAAACTTGAAAAAGAAAAAACAATGATTACTGATTTATTTGAAGGTATAGATGAAAGTAGCTATCCAGCTTTAACGATATCAACAGATCAATTTTATGACTATTTGACTATTTGGAATCAAGAACTCCAAAAGTTTAATAGTAAAAACAAATAAAAAACACCTGTCATATGACAGGTGTTTTAAGATTATTTGCGGCAAAGAAAGCATGCGTTCACAACATGTTGGTAATTATTCTTTGTCTTATGCAAATCAACTCATCGCACTTTAAGTATAGCATAGATATACTTAACTGACGAGATTTAGTTTGAAAATGTATCAATGGAGGCAAATAATGAAAATTACTATCGCACCTGATTCATTTAAAGGAAGTTTATCAGCTCGCCAAGCATCAGATATTATAAGAAATGCAATTACTGACCAGTTATCCCAAGTTGAAACATCATTAATACCAATGTCTGATGGAGGCGAAGGTATGCTTGATTCATTAATAGAAACCTTAAATGGTCAAAAAATCGAATTAACATGCCATGGTCCTCTAGGAAATAAGATTAAAACATATTATGGTGGAGTTGATAAAAAAACGGCTATTATCGAAACAGCTAAAATTTGTGGATTAACACTCGTACCAGTTAATAAGCGAAATCCTGAAAATACAACAACATTTGGTGTAGGTGAAGTAATTATTGATGCAATTGATCGGGGTTTTGAAAGAATTATAATAGGTATAGGTGGCAGTGCAACAAACGATGGTGGTTATGGTATGCTAAATGCATTAGGATTAAAAGGATTTGATAAAAAAGGGAATCAATTAAGTTATTATGGTGCTGATTTATATAATCTTGCCTATCTAGATTGGTTAAAACTTGATCAGCGTTTAGAAAATGTAGACATAATCGTTGCTAATGATGTTAATAATATTTTATGTGGTGAAAAAGGAGCAAGTTTTATTTATGGAAAACAAAAAGGTGCTACCCAACAACAGATTAAACAATTGGATCAAGCACTTTTTCACTTTGCAAAAAAAGTAGAAAAACTAAAAGCAGTTAATTTGAAATATAAATTAGGGTCTGGTGCAGCAGGTGGTTTAGGTTATGGTCTCTTAATCATAGGTGCTCAATTAATACCCGGTGCTAAACTTATTGCAGATGCATTAGAGTTAGAATCTGAGATTGCTTCGACTGACTTAGTTATAACTGGCGAAGGTAAGAGTGATGAACAAACATTAAATGGTAAAGTGCCGATATATTTGAGCAAATTAGCTAAAAAATATAATAAACCAATTATCTTGATCTCCGGTAGTGTAGATAATAATAATTTTGAACTAACTAATAGTTTTACAAGTGTTTTTTCTATTATTAATGAACCGATGTCAATTGCTGATGCTATTAAAAATGCAGAAGAATTATTATACAATCAAATGTCACAAGTTATAAAATTAATTAAATACTATAATTTAGATGATTAAAATGAGGTGTTGACTATGAGAAAAAATATGGAAGTAATAATTATTGGCATACTTACTAGTTTTGTCTTAGGAGGTTTTTTAAAATTTCTCGAAACAATTACTAATTTAAAGGTTTACACATTGTTATTAAATATAGATTTTGTTCCTATACTAGGAGAAATAAATTTTCCAGAATGGATTGAATTTAGCTTTCATATTATTGTATCAATTATCATAACATTTATTTTTTATCATTTTGTAATTAAATATAAATGGAATTGGCAAGGAATACTATTTTATGTTTCTTTAGGAAATATGTTTATTGGATTGCTTATTTATCCTATTACGTTATTTTCTGATCGAACTCCTCCCTTGCTAGCAATATTTCCATTAAACTTTTGGTTAATAGGCCATTTAATATATGGAATATCAATGAGCCTTTTATTTATTCTCATAGAAAATAAACATAATATAAAAAAAGCAAAGCACAAAAAAAATAAAGATAACATCATACCATTTAAGTAGTGATGTTATCTTTGATATCTAAGTGATTAGTTAAGTTCAATGATTCAACAGACCAATTATTTCCGCTAACTTTAATGATAGTAAATGAGCCATTTTTTAAAGTTGTAATTTTAGAGCCCATTGTATGATTAGATACGCTTGATAAAATTGAATTAATAACCGCACCATGTGCAACAACAATAATATTTTTATTATGATAATTATGAATAATTTGATTTAATTCTGACATAACTCGTCTGTTTAGAGATAAACGAGATTCTTGTTTTGGATAAATCTGATCAGGATATTTTTTTATTAGCTCAAGTTTACTTTGTCCTTCAGCAATTCCAAAATGACGTTCTTTTAATTTGTCGTTAAATACTATAGGTAAATTGAGATGTTGATTAATTAGCTCGGCTGACTTTTTTGCTCGTTTAAGTGAACTAGAAATAATAATATCGTATTCATATTGAGATAAATAAATACCACATTGATTAGCTTGTTTTTCACCTATGTTATTTAAAGGAATATTAGTTTGACCTTGAATAATTCCTCTTACATTCCAATTTGTTTCTCCATGTCTAACTAAACATATTTTAGTCATTGATATAGATCACCTCATCTTTAATTTTTATCTTATCTATTAAGTATTGAAATTATCAAGTAATAAAGGAGTTTACTAATGAAAAATTTAACGATTGTTTTATATAAAAACGATTTAAGAATGCATGACCACCCTGCACTATATCATGGTGCAACAAATGGTTTAATTTTACCAATTTATATAAAAAATAAAACAGAAAATAAAAGTGCACAAGATTTTTGGATTGAAGAAACGCTGCAAACATTAAAAGAAAAATATGAAAAGCTTAATCAAACATTCTTAATTTTACAAGGTAATAAAGTAAAAATATTATCTCAATTAATTAAAGAAACAAGTGCAAATCAAGTTAACTGGAATATCTCTTTTACTGAAACAAGTAAAAAAGAAGATGAAGCTTTAAAAATGCATCTAAAAACTATGAATGTAAAGGTTAATGAATTCAATGGTGAAACACTATTTAATCATCAACAAATATTTAATCAAATGGGTCATCCCTATAAGGTATTCACTCCATTTTATAATAAATGTCTTCAAGCAGAATTAATCAAACCTTTACCTATACCCAAAATTAATCCTTTTCGTTATCAAGGTAAGTTATTATCTGAAGAAATAGACCATTTAGATAAAAAAGATTGGGAATTAAAACTTAGAAAATATTGGCAACCAGGTGAAGATAATGCGTTTAATCAAATAATAAAATTTAGTGATGAACAATTATCTCATTATAAACAAGGAAGAGATTATCCAGCACAAGATGTTGTTTCAAAACTCTCACCCTATTTAGCAGTTGGAAGTTTAAGTGTGCGAAGATTATATTTCGATTTATTATTTAAAGAATCTCAAAATGGAATTAATTTAGAGGCGTTTTATCGACAATTAATTTGGCGAGACTTTTCATATTATACATTATTTCATTTTCCAAACTTTACTAAAGAACCACTGAGAAAAAACTTTAATGACTTTCCCTGGAAAAACGATTCACAAGAATTAGTAGCTTGGAAAAAAGGCAAAACAGGTTATCCATTTGTCGATGCTGCTATGCGAGAATTATGGGAAACAGGGTATATGCACAATCGAGCTCGAATGGTCGTGGGATCTTTTTTAGTTAAGCATTTATTGATTGACTGGCGAAAGGGGTATGACTGGTTTAAATATACACTTATAGATTTTGATCCTGCTAACAATGCAATGGGATGGCAGTGGGTTACAGGTAGTGGAATAGATTCCTCACCTTATTTTAGAGTATTTAATCCAATAACACAAAGCGAAAAATTTGATAAGTCAGCAGAATATATTAATCAATATGTTCCTGAAGTCAAAAAAATGCATCAACCATTTAAATTATCACAAGGTAAATTAAAAAGTCTAAATATTACTCTTGGAAAAAATTACCCATATCCTCTTGTAGATCATAAAGCCGCAAGAGAACGAGCGTTAAGGGCATTTGATACAATAAAAAATAAAGCTAAATCTGATTAAGATTTAGCTTTATTTTAACCATCCATTTTCTTTATATTTAGATATAGCTTCAATTCGATTACTAACATTTAACTTTTCAAGAATAATTGATACATAATTGCGTACTGTTCCAGAAGTGATTGAAAGCTCTTCAGATATTTGTTTAGTGCTCTTCCCTTGTGATATCAATTCAATCACTTCAATTTCACGATTTGTTAAAGGATTTTCATTTAAATAATCTTGATCGATTAATTCATGAGCGTAGACTTTATGACCATCGACGATTGTTCTAATAGCATTAGCTAAATCATCACTTGGACCATCTTTTAATAAATAACCATTAACACCTGCTTTTCTTGCTCGTTCAAAGTATCCTTTTCTTGCAAAAGTGGTTAAAATAATAATTTTACAATCTTTGTTAATAAGTTCTTCTGCAGCATCTAGGCCAGTCTTAATAGGCATTTCTATATCCATAATGCAGACATCTGGATTTAGTTTGTGAACTAAATCAATTGCTATTTGGCCATTAGTAGCTTTACCAACTACTTCCATATCTTCCTCAAGGTCAAGTAATGCTGATAAGGCTCCAAGTAACATTCCTTGATCTTCAGCTAAAACTATTCTAATCATAAGCTTGTCTCCTCTGCTTGTGAAATAACATGTGGAATAGAGATAGTTAACCTCGTTCCATTTGTTGTGTCAATTTTTAAATCGCCGTTCATAAACTCTAATCTTTCTGTCATACCACTAATTCCATGAGTAGTGTAATTAAAGCTTTTTTTATTAAAACCTATTCCATTATCTTCAATTATGATAGTTGTTTCCTCAGTTGATTCATTAATTTTAATATTACACAAAGTTGCTTGACTATGTTTAACAATATTTGTTGTAGCTTCTTTCAAGCACATACTGAGCACATTCTCTGCTAAAACACTTGTTTGATCAAGTTGAGAATTGCCAGAGATAGTCACTTTAATATTTGCAGCTGATAGAATTTGTTCTACACGATAAACTTCTTCTGATAATTTAATTAATCGCATATTAGCTACTAAGTCTCGAACTTCTTTTAATGCTGATCGAGCTGTAGTTTGGATATCTTTTATTTCTTTTATTGCTTTTTCTGAATCTATTTCAACAAGTTTTGCAGCTAAATCTGCTTTCATACCTACCAGAGACAACTTTTGTCCTAATGTATCATGTAAATCACGAGCAATTCGTTGACGTTCATCCGTAATCGCAAGTTGTGTTGTGACCGTATCTAATAAATCCTCTAATTTCTCTTGTTTATTCCGGCTATATATATTAACAGGTAATAGGCTTATGCCGATAATGCTAATAATAATAAAAGGTAGTTGAGAAACAAACATAGTTGTCTTAATAAAAAATCCAATGTTAATTGTTAGAACTGTTGTTACTATATGGACAACATATAATGAAATAAATCCTGGTTTGCTTTTAATATTACCGATAAAAAACGAAAGAAATAATGCAAAATATATATAGCCATAAAACAGTGTCATAAACATACTAATCAGCATACCTAAACTAACCCAAACATAGACAAACCACGTTTCAGAAACAAAAGAAAGCCGGTAAGCTACAAAAAATAAAATAACCATAATAATGCCAATTAAAAAATCAAGCGTAGGGGAAGATTTAAATAAAAAATAAAAAGGAATAAGACAAAATATTAACCATATGTATATACTTAGCCCTGTATTTTTAGGAAAAATTTGATACCATTTTCGCATAATGACCTCCTAGTAAATTATACTAATTATATCAAATTAAATTTAAAAGAGGTAGGTGTCATTGAAGATACCTACCTCTTTATCAAAGCTTTTAAGAAGCTTGTCTAGTATTTGTGTTTTGTTTTGCTTTGATTAAATGTTTTACATCACTAAATGTTACAAAATCTTTATTTTTCTCATCAAACAGACGGAATTTAAGTGATTTTAAACTAGTTTTAAGTGTTATTGTTGTTGCATGTTGAAGCGGTGGTGTATTTTCATGAGCTTCTGCTAAACGATAGTTCGGAACTTTAGGACTTAAGTGATGTACATGGTGATAACCAATATTTCCTGTAATCCATTGTAGAACTTTAGGTAGTTTATAATAAGAGCTACCATCAACAGCAGCTTTTACAAAGCTCCATTTACTCTCTTCTTCAAAATAAGAATCTTCAAATTGGTGTTGTACATAGAACAACCAGATACCTAATGACCCAGCAATGAAGATAATCGGGAGTTGGATTAGTAAAAAGGCTTTAATACCTATTGTAAAAATCAATCCTGCATAAATTGCTAGAGCTAAAAAGTTGGTTAAATAAGTATTGAGTCTCTCTTTTAATCGAGCGTCTTTTCGATTCATTCGATTGGCAACCAGATATAAATAAAAAGGTCCTAAACCAAATAAGACGATAGGATGTCTGTAAATTCTATAAACTAAACGCATCCATGGTGTAGCATTGACGTATTCATCAACAGTCATAACCCATACATCACCTGTTCCACGCTTATCTAAATTACTACTTGTTGCATGGTGAATGGAGTGTTCTCTTTGCCATTTAGAATAAGGAAAGAGTGTAATTACACCTAATAATGTACCTACTGTTCGGTTTAATTTATTGTTTTTGAAAAAAGAATAGTGTGTACAATCATGGAATATAATAAAGATTCGAATGACAAACCCTGAGGCAATGACAGCAATTGCTAATGTAAGAAATGGCGAAATTGCTAGACTCTTATATGCTAAAAACCATAATAAGAAAAAGGGAACTAAGGTATTAAATAATTGGAATATACTTGTTTTTAATTGGTTGTCTTCAAATGGTTTAACTGATTTACGTAATTCACGCTGTTGTGCTAGCATAATGTTTCCTCCTAGAGATATTTTTTATCTAAGATTAGTATAACTCGTTAATGAATTTAAAAGTAGACACAACTGTCAGGTAAAAAGCATGACACTTGTCATGTTTTAAATAAAAAAAATAGCGTAAATACGCTATTTTACAAACCAGATTTTTGTTCAGCTAATAATTGTTTAATTTTTTCTTTATATGGATCACCCGGCATAATTACTTTTGCTTCTGTTAAAACACGAGTTTGACATCCTAATCTTTTACCTTGATTTTTTCCATTAAATCCAACAAGATCCTCTTCTAATTCACTCATATCAGTTACACCCTGTTGATTTTTAATTGTGACCATGCATGTTGTACATTGTGCATTACCACCACATCTATGTTTTAATGGCACACGTCCTTGTTTTGCTGCACGTAAAATAGAGTGTCCATTTTTAATTGTCACTTCTTTTAATAATTTGTCATCTTGATAAAATGAAACTTTTGCCAAAATAAACCCTCCCTTATATAGTCTATTATAACACGGATTAATTGTAGATATTGTTTAAATTATAAGTGGAAGTTATACTATTTATGATATAAAAAGAAAAGGTGATATAAAATGAAAATTATTCATACAGCTGATTGGCATTTAGGCAAATTAGTTAATGGTGTTCATATGACTGAAGATCAAGCATATATTTTAAAACAATTAATTAATGCAATTAAAAAAGAAAAGCCAGATTGTGTCATTATTGCTGGTGATATATATGATAGAGCAGTTCCGCCAACAGAAGCAGTTCAATTGTTAAATAAAACAATTGCGAAAATAATATTAGAATTAAAAACACCAATTATTGCAATTGGCGGTAATCATGATAGTCCAAGTCGGTTGGATTTTGGAACAGGTTTAATGGAGAGTAAAGGTTTATATTTAAAAGGTGGTCTTGATTCTAAATTAGAGCCAATTATTTTAGAAGATGAATTTGGAGAAGTTCATTTTCATTTAATACCCTATTCAGATCCAAGTACTGTAAGACATTTGTTTGGAGATGAAGAAATTAAATCTCATGATGATGCTATGCGTAAAATAACCGATGAAATAAAATTTAAAATGGATAAAAATGCACGACATATTGCTGTAAGTCATGCATTTGTCACACCATATGGAGAAGAAGAAAAAAACACAAGTGAATCAGAACGACCATTATCAATTGGCGGCGCAGAGTATGTTAGTGCGCAACATTTTAAAGTATTTGATTATACGGCACTTGGCCATTTGCACCGTGCACATAAAGTGCATAATGAAAGGATTCGTTATAGTGGGTCTTTATTAAAATATTCACAGTCTGAAGAAAATCATGAAAAAGGTTTTTACTTGATAGAAATAGACGAACAAGGCAAAGTAAAAACAAAAAAGCATCGCTTAATTCCAAAACGTGACTTACGTTCGGTGACTGGTTTTATGGATGATATTTTAACGCACGATAAAAATGAAGATTATGTATTTGTGAATCTTTTAGATGAAACTCCCGTTAGTTCGCCAATGGAGAAAGTTAGAACCGTTTACCCAAATGCGATGCATATTTCACGTCAATCTGCTTTAAAGTATTCAATAGAACCAACACAAGTAAATGATAAACAACACAGTTTGACCCCGATTGAAAAATATGAATTGTTTTTTAAAAAAGTTAAAGGAACTAATTTAACAAGTGAACAGTTAGAAATTATCTATGAAATCATGAATGAATTATTATTAGAAGATCGTGAAGTGAAACAGGAGGTAAATCATTAATGCGTCCAATTAAACTATTATTAACCGCATTTGGTCCTTATAAAGATAAAGAAGTGATTGATTTTACAGAGTTAGGAGATCAGAACTTATTTGTTATTTCAGGAAAAACAGGATCGGGAAAAACAACTATTTTTGACGGGATTAGTTTTGCCTTATACGGTTCTGCTAGTGGAGAAGATAGAGAAAATGTAGCAATGTTAAGAAGTCAATTTGCTAATGATGATTTACATACCGCTGTTGAATTTATCTTTGAATTAAAGAATAGAAGATATCGTGTTTTAAGACAACTTGGTCATGTGAAAGAAGGTAATAAAACTAAAACAGGTGAGAAATATGAGTTTTTTGAACAAACTGCAGAAGGAGAAGTACCTGGAGTAGATCGGCAAATTGTATCTGAAATAAATAAAAAAATTGAAAGCTTAATCGGTTTAACTCAAGAACAATTCAAACAAATTGTTATGTTACCTCAAGGAGAATTCCGTAAATTCTTGACTTCAGAAACAGAGAATAAAGAAGCAATTTTACGCAGACTCTTTAAAACAGAACCTTATCAAGAAATTGAAGAAAAATTAAAAGAAAAACAAAATGAATTAAAAGACATCTACAATAAAGATGTGCAACAACTGGATTCTTTAATCAGGAATATTGAAGCCACAATTCCTGAGCGAGAAGAAAGTTCTTTATTAAATCTTATTAAAGAACAATCGTATAACACTCATCAAATTTTAGACGCTTTAGTAAAAGAAAGTAAATATTATAAACAAAAAATAAAGACTGATGAATCAACATACAATCAATCACACGAAAATTATGAAACTTCATTTGTAAAATATGGTGAAGCAGAAAATACAAATGAACAATTTGCTAAACGAAGCGATAAATTAAAAGAAATGAAGGAATTACAAGCTAAACAAGAGGAACAATTGATTGCTGAAAATAAATTAAAAAAAGCTGAAAATGCAAATAAATTATTACCTTATGAACAACAGTTAGAAGAATTGAGAGAAGAATTACTAATTAAAAATACAGCTTTAAAAGAAACAGAAATGCTCAATAAAACAAATGAAAAAACTTTAAATATTAAGAGCATATTATATCAAGAAGCAAGAGGAACAGAAGCGGATCGCGATAAAATTAATATAAAAATTGATACATTAAGTAACTATATACCTTTAGTGAAGGATTTAAAAGAATTGACAGAGCAATTAAATACTGAAGAAAAAATTGTGGTTGAATATAGTAAAAATTATGAAGAATTAACTAATCGATTAAAATCAAATGAATATGACTTAGAAGAAGCAATAACTGAAATTGAACTCATTGATCAAAAAATAAACACATTACCAGAAAAAGAACAAAGAAAAAAATCATTACAATTAGATTGGAAAAAGCTTAATGAGTATAAAGAAATTAAAGAACAACAAAAAATATTAACAGCTGATTATACAAAAAAAAGAGAAAGTTATGAAAAAACACATCGAGCATATGAATTAGCCGAACAAAGTTGGTTGAATAACGAAGCAGCTTATTTAGCAACACATTTACATGATGGTCAAGCATGCCAAGTATGTGGAAGTAAAACACACCCAAACAAAGCAGTTTATGAAAAAGATGTGTTAACAGAAAGTGAATTAAAAGAACTTAAAGTTTCACGTGATGATTATCAAAGAGAATTTCAAAAAACGATTGTCTCCATTGAACAAAATGAAGTGGAGCAACGAAAATATATTAAGGAAATAAAAGAACTGGATTATAATCCAGAAAATATTAAAGGAGAAATAGAAAATATTGAAACAGAAGGTAGACAATTAGCAGAAGATATAAAAGCTTTAAAAGAAGAACAAAATAAGCGTGAAAACTTAATCGAAAAACGTTCGACACTTCGTAAAAAAATAAACGAAGAGAAACACACCCAGGAATTATTAAATGAAAAAACTGAAAAAATACGTAAGGAACACACTGAGAAAAAAGCATTATATCATGCAAAATTATCTTCTTTACCAGAAGATTATCGTGATTTATCTCGCGTAGAATCTAAATTAAACGAAGCGATTAAACATAAAGAAAAGCTTGATTCAGAATTGAAAAAAGCAGAAAAGGAATATAATTTAGCTAATAACGCATATTTAGAAAGCTCAACAAATTTAAATCAATTAACCAAACAAGTAGGCGAGATAAAGCAACGTTTATCTACAGCGGAAAATAAATTTAATCACGAATTAGCTGAATCAGATTTTATATCATTAAATGATTTTAAAGATGCAAAGCTAGCAAAAGACTCTCAAAATGAATTGAAAATAAAGATTGAAAAATATAATAAAAAATACACAGAGCTAACACACGATTTAAATCAATTAAATCATGAATTAAAAGACAAAGAAATCCATGATTTAAAATTACTTGAAGAGAAAGTGTCAAAATTAAGGGCATTAACACAGTCTAATTATGACATACTTCAAGAATCTAAAAGAGCTTATTCAGATATTGGAAATTTAGTTAAGCATATTAAGTCAGTCCGAGAAGCTGTACAAAAAAATGAAAAGGTACTTCTTACTTTAACTGATTTATATGATATTACACGTGGTCATAATGAACAAAAAATATCTTTTGAACGATTTTTACAAATCGAATATTTAGAACAAATTATTCATGCAGCAAACATTAGATTAAATGACCTTTCAAACGGTCAATTTAATTTGATACTAAGTGAACGACAAGAAACACATGGTAGACAAAGTGGATTATCATTAGATGTTGATGATGCTTATACAGGTCAAATAAGAGATGTAAAGACCTTATCAGGAGGAGAAAAGTTCAATGCTTCATTAGCATTAGCATTAGGAATGTCAGATGTAATACAAAGTTTTGAAGGAAATATCTCGATTGAAATGATGTTTATTGACGAAGGCTTTGGTTCGTTAGATGAGGAGTCATTAACAAAAGCAATCGACACATTAATAGATTTACAAAAATCAGGTCGTTTAATTGGTGTTATTTCTCATGTTGAAGAATTAAAAGCTGTTATTCCAGCTATTTTAGAAGTAAATAAAACTAAAGAAGGTTACAGTGAAACAAGATTTAATATAAAATAAAAGCAAGCTCTTTAAAGAGCTTGCTTTTATTTATAAGTTTCTTGATTTATTAAACTGTTAGGCTTTTGATTTGTTAATCCTTTGATTAAATCATTGGTAGCGTGCATTGACATAGCAAGTTCAGTCGCAAGAGTTGATGAGCCAATATGAGGCAAAGTTACAACATTATCCATTTTTAGGAGTGGATTATCAAATTCAACAGGTTCATTTGTATAAACATCTAAACCAGCTGCTAAAATCTCTTTATTTTCTAATGCTTTAATCAAATCTTGTTCAACAATTGTTCCTCCGCGTGAACCGTTTATAAAAATTGCTGAATCTTTCATAAGTTTAAATTCTCTTTTGCCAATCATATGTTTTGTTTCAGCAGTTAGAGGTGTGATTAAGACAACATAGTCCGATTGCTTTAATAATTCATCTAACTCTAAATGTTTAGCATTATATTTTTCTTCTGCTTCAGGTTTTTTACTGCGACTATGATATAAAATCGGCATATCAAATCCTAGATGAGCACGCTTAGCAATCACATGGCCAATTCTTCCCATACCAATAATACCAAGTGTTTTATGATGAACATCTACCCCATAGAGTTCTTCAGGAATTAATCCAGTCCATTGCTTATTTTTTACATAACGATCTAATTCAGGAACTCTCCTTGCTGTTGCTAACATTAAAGCGATTATTGTATCGGCTACGGTATCATTTAATATATCAGGTGTATGCGTTGCCATAATTCCACGTTTTGTTAATTCATCGATATCTAAATGATTATATCCAACAGAAATTGTACTAATTATTTTTAAGTTGGGCGCTAAATCTAAAAATTTTGAATCAATATTAATAAACAAACCAATAATGCCTTGTGCTATTTTCAAATCTGCTAAAAAGTCAGGATCTTCTAAATCATCAAGATGATTAAAGAAAGTAACATTAAAATGGTTTTCTAGTTTTTCTAATGCTGGTTTTTCAATACGGTTTGCAACAATTACTGTAGGTTTCAAAATGATTACCCCTTTCAGATGATTAACTTTAATGATAAGCTAAATAATGCACTTACTCAAGAGAAAACAAGCATTAAAATTAAAAACAGAGTAATTCATAGTTAGATAGAATCAAAATAATTAGTTACAGAATTCCAAACTTTTAATATTTAAATAAGAAATAAATGAATTTATAATTAGTCCATGTTACAATAAAGGTTGTGTTATACAGATGATTATAGGAGGGGTTAAATGATACATTTACATATTACAGCTTGGTTACTTGCTGTTATATTATTATTTGTGACAGTGTCATTATATAAAAAAGGTAAAGGTACTGCACCACATATGATTATGAGATTAATGTATTTAGTTATTTTATTCTCAGGAGTAATGTTATTTATGAGTTATACGAGTCATTCGTTTGAACTAGCTATTAAGGGTGTTGTCGGTCTATGGGTAATCATAGCAATGGAATTAATTAGCGTTAAAGCTAAAAAAGGAAAATCTGCAACAGCAGGATGGACTCAATTCTGGATAGCATTTGTAATTGCACTAGTTTTAGGGTTTGGTCGTTTACCATTAGGTGTACAATTATTTGGTTAAAGACTTTAATCTCAATAAGTCTTTCGATTAAAATATTTAGAAAAGACTATCCTAACAGATCGGATAGTCTTTTCTTTTATGCTTTATACAATATGATATGGAGGTCTTTTTATGAAGCGAATACTAATAACTAGTATGATTGCAGGATTAATTTTAACATTAATCCTTCCAGTAAGTTTACATGCAGAGAACAATAAAGTGGCATTAAATGAAGAAATTATTTATAACGTTTTTGTAGATAGATTTAATAATGGTGATTCTAAACGTCATGAACAAGTAGATATTGAGGATGAACTTGCATATCATGGTGGCGATATAAAAGGAATTGAAGATAGATTAGATGTCATTCAAAACTTAGGCTTTACAACAGTGTTATTATCACCAATTATGGATAATGCTAAAAAAGGTTATCATGGTTATTGGATTGAAGATTTTTATTCAATTGAAGAACAGTTTGGCGATCCAGAAGCTTTAGACAGTTTAATTAAAGCGGCTCATAAGCGAGATATGAAAGTAGTTTTAGAGTTAGTAACAAATTACTCAGCCAAAACATTTATTGAAAAAGAAGCCAAAGCAACAAACGAATGGTTCAAAGATTCAAATATAAAACCAATAGATGCTAATGAATGGATGGATGATAGTTTAACATTTGATCAAACTAACCCCGAAGTTAAAGAATATTTATTGGATGTAGCAAATTATTGGATGGATAATTTTGATATTGATGGCTACAAACTACATGCTGCAGATCAATCAGACCCTGAATTTATAGATGAATTAACAAATGAAATAAAAAATAAAAATAATGATTTTTATATTTTAGCTGGTTTGTTACAAGCTGAAGAAGATCAAACTATTGAACATTTAATAGATAACAAGAAGATAGATGCAATTGAAAATCCGCGTTTATATGAAAAATTAAATGAGGTATTCCAAGAAGTAGAACAATCGACTGAAAAAATCTATGATACTTGGGCAGAGAACGAAGATATAAACAACTTAATTTATATTGATAATATTAATACAGCAAGATTTTCTAATAATGCAGCTGATAATGGAAGAAATAGAGTAACTGCTTGGAGTTTAGCATTGGCGGCTATGTATACAATGCCAGGAGTACCTGTTATTTATCAAGGGTCTGAAACACCTATGTATGGTCCAGGATATCCTGAAAACAGGTATATGGTTGATTTTACAAGTGGTAACCAGGATTTAGAAAAAGTTTTTGAAAAAATAGGAACAATTAGAGAAAATTTTCCTGCATTAGTTCATGGGACGTATTCGTTAATATCAACTGAAAATAATTTAACGCTCTACAAACGAGAATTAGAAGATGAAGTTTTATATGTGGCTATTAATAATGATGATGAATCTCAAGTTGTTGAATTAGATGAATTATCTGAAGAGTATCAGCTTAATGGATTAATTCAAGATCATATTGTTAGAGCTAATGACGATGGTGTCTTTTCAATTGGCTTGCCACGTGAAACAGCTGAAGTATTTATTGTGGAAGAAAATGAAGGCTTTAATTGGTTCTTTATTGGTTTTGTAGCATTTGTATTTATTTTCTTCGTCTATTTTGTTATTCGTCTCACAAGATTACAAAATAAAAGAGAAAAAGAAGGAAAATAAAAAACTCAGTTATGATGTAATTCATCATAACTGAGTTTTTTATTATTTATAATGTGATTCGATTACATTAATAACTTCTTGAGTCAGAAAATCCCACTCAACATCCATTTTTTTATTAACGGTAATAAAATTTTGGTAACCGAACACATTATCAACACCGTCTATATTCATTAAATCATTCATAACCTCGTATTCACTAACATCTCCTGGCATAACTGAAATGCTAGCATCACCTTCAAACATAACTATATCTGTTGTAAATTTAATAGCATTTGGATTGGGTGTTGCTTCTGGTCTAACTGTCATAAAAATCCTCCTCTTAATTATCATGTTGAGCTTATCATAGCAGAAAATTACTTTTACCGAAAGAAACTAGTTAATGACATCACTTATTTTAAAGTATGATGATAAAAATTTCCTTACGCCTTCATTATCATTTGTGTCAGTAACATAATTAGCGACTTTTTTTAATTCATCAGAAGCATTTTCCATAGCAACTCCAATGCCAGCATAATCAATCATTTCAATATCATTATTCTCATCACCAAATGCAATAATATTTTCTTTTGGGATCTGATAAAAATCGGCGGTTTTTTTTAAGGCAGCTGCTTTATTCATTCCTTTACGCATAACTTCTAATATAAAGAATGGTGGTCCCCAATTTCTTATTTGAATAGAATCTGGTAAATAGCTTTTAAATTTATTAGTTAGTTGATTTATTTGAGACTCATTAGGATAAATAAGCATAATTGTAGGGTCAGCTTTTAATTTATCTTTAACTCTTCCAATGATAACAGGATCTACTAATTTATTTGGTTGATAAAAGTTTAAAATTCGTTCATCATGTTGATCTAAGTAAATTGAATCAATTACTTTAGCTAAAATGTTTTTAGATTGTGAAGCATACGACATATCAATAATATCATGAGCGTATTCTTTATTAATCGGTTGATGATAAGTACCCCAATTTATATCTCTAGGATGGTGTAATAATGCACCATTAGAATTAATCATAGGTGTATTTAAATTTAAATAATCGTAATAAAAGCTACTCATTCGATAAGATCTACCGGTTGCAATAACAACGATATGACCTTTACTAATTAGTTTTTTAATTAACATTTTAGTTTTAGGAATAATCTCTTTCTCTGTTGATAATAATGTGCCATCTAAATCTAGAACAATTAAATGTTGTTTCATTCGCAACATCATTCACCTCACTGTCTTTAATAATAGCAAAAATATTTAAATAGACAACTTTTCAATATTTCACTCTTGGCAAATGAATCTTTATTCAGTAGAATGAAAATTAAGTATGAAGATGAGAGGATAATAATATGATAACAATAAATAATGAAAACATAGCCGAAGTTGAAAGTTTAGTTATTGAAGCCAAAGAACATAAAAACAAACCATTACCTACTGTAATATTTTATCATGGTTTTCAAAGTGCTAAAGAAAATAATTTAACATTAGCTTATTTATTAGCAAAAGAAAATTATCGTGTTATTTTACCAGAAGCACGCTATCATGGGGAACGAAGTGAAAATTTAACTGATAGTGAAATGTCTCTTGCTTTTTGGGATATAATATTAGCTAATATAGCTGAATTAGAAAAGATTAAAGCGGATTTAGAAAAAGATAATTTAATATTAAATTATCGAATTGGTGTAGCAGGCACAAGCATGGGCGGAATTACAACTACTGCAATGTTAAAAGAATATAGTTGGATTAAAACAGGAGTTGTTTTAATGGGGTCACCTGATTTAACTAAATTTAGTAGTCAGTTGATTGAAAACTTTAATAAAACATCAGAGGAAAAAATATCTGAAGAAGAAGAAGCTGAAGTGATAAATCAATTGCTACCATTTGATTTATCAAAAAATATAAAAGCATTAAATAATCGTCCTTTAATGTTTTGGCATGGAGAATTAGATGACATTGTTCCGATTAACCAAAGTGAATCTTTTGTAGAATTGTTAAAAAAATCATCTTATAGTGGAGAAGTAAAAATGTTAAAAGAAAAAAATCGAGGACATCATCTTAGTCGCTATTCGATTTTAGAAACGGTTAGATGGTTTGTTAAACATTTATAAAAAAATTTTTCAAACATAAAAGTTTGAAAAAGATGTAAAATATGATTAAATGTAAATAACAACTCTGTTGTGAGGAGGTATAAATATGGATGAAGCGTTAAAGGAAAATCTTATGGGGGCATTAGAAAACGTAATTGACCCAGAATTAGGTATAGATATTGTTAATATGGGGTTAATTTATGATGTTGAATTAGATGATGCTGGTTTATGTACAGTAACTATGACACTCACTTCAATGGGATGTCCACTTGCTGGTCATATTGAGCAAGATGTGAGACGTGCACTTTCAGATATTCCCCAAGTAAAAGATATAGAAGTAAATATTGTGTGGGATCCACCATGGGGTAAAGATAAAATGTCTAGATATGCAAAAATTGCATTAGGCATTCCTGATTAATAAAAAAAAAGCATTCTTGATTACGATAATAGTCGTAACCAAGAATGCTTTTTTTAATTAAATAAGACACGTGCTAATAACTATTAGCACGTGTCTTATTATTATTGTTCTTGTTTTTTAGGATCTAGAATCATTCCAAGAGCAATAATAGCTATAAAGAAAATGACGCCAAGTATAACTGCTTCACTTAATAAAAATGGATCACCAGCCATACTACCTAAAACATAAGAAACAACTAAACTTAGTAACATTGACCAAATTAAAGTCATAACATACTTCATCGATATCCACCTCATTATTATTTAAAAAATTTCGCATACGTTTCACTAACAATTCCATAGACAAGTTTATCAAATCTGTGTCAAAAAAGAAAGTAATATTACAAGAAGATAAGCTAAGCAAATTAAAGTGTCATTTTTTGTTTACAATTGCAAAGGAATTGTTCGAGTGATAGTGTATATATTAATAGTTATAGATTTGAATAAATAATATATTATCTTGCATGAAGACTAATTATCGCTTAAAATTAGTACCAAGTCATAATATATACTATTAATATTAAAAGGAGATGACTTTATGGGTGTTGGAATTATCGGTACAGGACATTATGCGCCAGATAATATTGTTACTAATAAAGACTTAGAAAAAATTGTAGAGACAACGGATGAATGGATTCGTTCGCGTACAGGTATAGAAGAAAGAAGAATTGCAAAAGATGATGAAGATACATCAGATATGGCATATGAAGCTGCTAAAATAGCATTAGCAGATGCAGAAATAACTGCTGAAGAAATTGATTTAATTTTAGTAGCAACTGTTACACCAGATACGCCGTTTCCTAGCGTATCTTGTATGATTCAAGATAAATTAGGAGCAAAAAATGCTGCTGCTATGGATATTAGTGCTGCTTGTTCTGGATTTATGTATGGTGTCATTACAGGACAACAATTTATTGAAACGGGTCAATATAAACATGTTTTAGTAATTGGTGTAGATAAATTATCGAAAATAACAGATTGGACAGATCGTAATACGTGTGTGTTATTAGGGGATGGTGCAGGAGCTGCAGTTCTCGGAAAAGTCTCAGATGATAAAGGGATCCTTTCGTTTGAATTAGGTTCTGACGGATTTGGAGGAAAGTATTTATATCAAAATGATAATAATCATTTAGTCATGCATGGAAGTGAAGTATTTAAATTTGCAGTAAGACAAATGCCTCAATCTTCAGTCAATGTTATTAAAAAAGCTGGATTAGAAAAGTCAGATGTAGATTATCTGATTCCACATCAAGCAAATATTAGAATAATGGAAGCGGCTAGAAAACGACTAGGAATTGATGAAGATCGAATGGCAACAACAATTAAGAATTATGGTAATAATTCATCAGCTTCAATTCCTATTGCATTATCTGAATCTTTAAAACAAGGTAAAATCAAAGATGGTGATGTTATTGTCATGGTCGGTTTTGGTGGCGGACTTACTTGGGGAGCAGTTGCTCTAAAGTGGGGAAAATAAATTAATTTATTTGGAGGTTAATTATATGAAGAAAAATCGAGTAGTCGTAACAGGATTAGGTGCAATCACTCCATTAGGTAATGATGTAGACTCATTATGGAATGGGATAAAAACAGGCACGTCAGGTATCGGAGAATTAACACGTGTAAATAAAGAAGAATTCCCAGTTAGTGTTGCAGCAGAAGTAAAAGATTTTGACCCGAGTAACTATATGGAAAAGAAAGATGCAAGAAAAATGGATTTATTTACTCAGTATGCCGTTGCCGCAACAAATATGGCATTAAAAGATTCAGGACTAACTATAACAGATGATAATGCGAATCGAATTGGTGTTTGGATTGGTTGTGGAATAGGTGGAATGGACACTTATGAACAACAATTAAGACGCTTTATTGATAAAGGATATAAACGAGTAAGCCCATTTTTTGTACCGATGTTAATTCCTGATATGGCATCTGGACAAGTATCGATTCAAACAGGAGCTAAGGGTATTAATTCTTGTTCAGTAACGGCGTGCGCATCAGGAACTAATTCAATAGGTGATGCATTTAAGGTTATTGAACGCGGAGATGCAGATGCGATGATAGCTGGTGGAACCGAATCACCATTAACAAATATGGCGTTTGCAGGCTTTTCTTCAATGAAGGCATTATCATTTAATGAAAATCCGAAAACAGCAAGTCGTCCTTTTGATAAAAATCGTGATGGTTTCGTTATGGGTGAAGGGGCAGGAATTTTAATTTTAGAATCACTAGAAAATGCTCAAGCACGTGGAGCAAAAATATATGCAGAAATAGTAGGTTATGGAGCAACTGGAGATGCTTATCACATTACCGCACCTGCTGAAGGTGGAGAAGGCGCATCACGAGCAATGGACCAAGCTATCAAAGATGCTAATCTTGAAAAAGAAGAGGTCGACTATATTAATGCACATGGAACAAGTACAGGCATGAATGATCTTTATGAAACCCAAGCTATAAAAACAGTTTTTGGTGATCATGCTTTTGATCTATCTGTTTCTTCTACGAAATCAATGACAGGTCATTTATTAGGTGCTGCAGGTGGTGTAGAAGGGGTCATTTCTGTAAAAGCGATTGAAGAAGGTATTGTACCACCAACAATAAATTATGAAACACCAGATGAAGGGCTTGATTTAGACTATGTACCAAATAAAGCAAGAGAACAAGAAGTTAATGTTGTATTAAGCAACTCGTTCGGTTTTGGTGGTCATAATGCAACACTTGTATTTAAAAAATTTAAGTAAAAAAAAATCTATCAGATAAATTTATCTGATAGATTTTTTTTAACGCTTTAATCCCATTTTTTCTTTAGCTTTTATTAAAGTAGTATTAGCATGATCTGATGCTTTTTTTGCTCCTTGATTTAATATGTCATCAAGTTCATCTGAATCAATTAATTCATTATATTTTATTTGGATAGGTATTAATATATCTTGAACAGCTTTAGATACAGCTGCTTTAAAATCGCCATATCCACTACCTTTGAATTTATTCTCTAACTCAGTGATAGTTTTCCCTGTACAACTTGATAAAATTGTTAACAGATTTGAAATACCAGGTTTATTTTCTTTATCATACTTTACAATGCCTTCGGAATCTGTTGTCGCGCTTTTAATCTTTTTTTCAATTTGTTTAGGTGTATCTAACATGGAAATAAAGCCGCGGACATTGTCATCTGATTTACTCATTTTTTTTGTTGGATCTTGAAGAGACATAATGCGAGCTCCAACTTTAGGAATTTGAATTTCAGGGATGACAAAGGTATTGCCGAAACGATTATTAAATCTTTCTGCTAAATTTCTAGTTAATTCTAAATGTTGCGTTTGATCATCACCCACTGGGACTATTTCAGTATTGTAAAGTAAAATATCAGCTGCCATTAATGCAGGATATGTAAATAAAGCAGAAGAAACAGCATCTCTACCTTCAGATTTATCTTTAAACTGTGTCATGCGTTCCAATTCACCCATATATGTCATCGATTGAAGCATCCAACTTAACTCTGTATGTGCGGGTACTTCTGATTGAATAAATAAAGTTGATTTATTTGCATCAATTCCAGAAGCTAAATAAAGTGCAGCAAGAGATCTTATGTTATTTTTAAGTTCTTTTGGATCTTGTGGTACTGTAATCGCATGTTGATCAACAATACAAAAATAACAATGATTTTCATTTTGCAATTCAACAAATTGTCGCATGGCTCCTAAGTAATTCCCAAGAGTTAAGGTCCCACTTGGTTGAATACCAGAAAAAATATTTTTCATTTTAATTCACTCCAATAAAATAATAAATATGTATCACTATGCTTTTAATCCTTCTATTATCATATACTAGATAGATATATAAGAAAAGAAAAACAAAAAATATAATAAAATTACTACCATATTATTAATAATCGTTTATACTAGCATGAACAGCATATAACAAGAAAGGAATTATAATATGTTTATAAAGAATAAAATATTAAAAGTCACTTTATTAATTTTTATTATTATTAACCTATTAGTGATAACTAATGTAATGGCTAAAGAATCTGATAAAGAGATAAAACTAGTAAAAAATCAAGTAGAATACGTAACGGAATTAGAAGTAGTTGATTCTAATATAAAATTCAATCGTTTTACTTTCGATTCAGGATTAAATTTTAATTATCCTGAAGCAGTTCGTGGTATATATGTAACTGGGAATTCAGCAGGAGGAGATCGATTTAAAGATTTGTTAAATTTGGTAGAAACAACGGACTTAAATGCGATGGTAATAGATATCAAAGACGATTTTGGAAAATTAACTTATAAAGTAGATAAAAACTCTCCCTACTCTGATATAGCTGACGGTTATATTGATGATTTACCAGGATTACTAAAAATCTTAGAAGAAAAAGAAATATACCCTATTGCAAGAGTTGTTGTATTTAAAGATTCAGCATTTGCAGAAAAACATCCAGAATATTCATTTTTAGACGACGGAAAAGTTTGGAAAAATAATCGTGGTGAAGCTTTTGTAAACCCATTCGAAAAAAAAGTATGGAAGTATAATTTAGATATTGCAAAAGAAGTTGCTAAATTAGGCTTTCAAGATATTCAGTTTGACTATGTTCGTTTTCCTGAAGGATTTGAAACTCGAGATGATAAATTGGAATATTCTTTAGGAGATTATGAAAATAGTGATACAGATGGCGTTCAAAAAAGAGTTGAAGCAGTAACAGACTTTGTAAAATATGCTCGTGAAGAATTAGCTTATTATGGTGTTAATGTATCAATAGATATATTTGGCTATGCTGCGACAATTTCAGAAGCTCCTGGTATTGGTCAAAATTTCTCTAAAATATCAGAAAATACAGATGTTATTTCATCAATGATTTATCCTAGTCATTGGACAAGTTATTTTGGAATCAAAATTCCAGATAAAGAGCCTTACAATGTAGTGAATGAATATGCTAAAGTAGAAAATAACATATTAAATAAGTTAGAGAATAAACCAATTTCAAGGCCTTGGATTCAAGATTTTTCTGCACCTTGGCTTTATAGTGGCACTGGTAAAGTATATAAAAAGGAAGACGTTGAAGCCCAAATTAAAGCTCTAAGTGAGAATGGCATTAAAGAATATTTAATTTGGAATCCTAGAAATGTTTATTCACAAGGAGTTAATTACATCCAATAAATGTGTCATAATTGTGACATCCTGAATGACTATATACTTTAAATAATTAGATAAATATCTGATAAACCTTAATTTAACAACGTTTTTGCTAATCATTTTATAAAAAGCATCATAGATTAAATAATTTAAAAAGATTTAATAACCCCTACCTTTTACTTGACAATTGTAGTATAATAATAGATGGAAGTTATTTAAAGTTATTCTTAATAAAAAAATTAAACAACTATCGCCTTTGTTTAAATAATTGTTTAGCTTTAAATAAATATATAATAAAACAAACATTTATAGAATGAGGAGTGAAGTGATATGGTAACACTCTATACCTCGCCAAGTTGCACGTCTTGCAGAAAAGCGAAAGCATGGTTAGAAGAGCATGATATCGAGTTTGAAGAAAGAAATATTTTTTCAGAACCGTTATCAATAGACGAAATAAAAGAAATATTAAGAATGACTGAAGATGGTACAGATGAAATAATATCAACTAGATCTAAAGTATTTCAGAAGTTAGATGTTGATATTGAAAAACTACCATTAAAGGATTTATTTGAACTTATCCAAAAAAATCCAGGTCTTTTAAGAAGACCGATTATCTTAGATGAAAAACGTCTACAAGTCGGTTATAATGAAGACGAAATTCGTAGATTTTTACCAAGAACAGTGCGTACTTTTCAATTACGTGAAGCACAACGCATGGTTAATTAAATAAAATAAAACACAGTCTATATTGACTGTGTTTTATTTTATTTAAAAGTGTAATAAATTGAAATTTTTATAAGTACCTAGTATATTAATCATAATCATATCTATAGTATAAATAATAGATTTATACACTGAAAGATCATCTAAGTGATCTAGATTGTCCCTCACTTAAGGTGTTAATTATATTTATTGACATAAGTATAATAATGAAGGGAGAGGTTATCTAATGGAAATAGAAAGAATTAATGAAAATACTGTTAAGTTTTATATTACGTATGTTGATATTGAAAATCGCGGCTTTGAAAAAGAAGAAATATGGTATAACCGTGAACGTAGTGAACAATTATTTTGGCAAATGATGGATGAAGTTAATTTTAAAGAGGACTTTTCAGTTGAAGGTCCATTATGGATTCAAGTTCAAGCAATGGATAAAGGCTTAGAGATAGTGGTTACTAAAGCAAAAGTTTCAAAAGATGGAGAACACTTTGAATTTCCAAAAGAAGGTAAATCTAATTTAGAAATGTCAATTAGCAATAAATTAGAGAACTTTATTGAAAATGAAATAATTAAAGATGACGTCATAGAAAAATCAACATTAAACGAATTAGATTACGTCTGGGGCGTTTTTGAATTTGATGACATTGAAGATATGATTGATTTAAGCCACGCTTTAGAAAACGTGAAGGAAGACAATATTTTAACTAAATTATATGGATATGAAAATAAATATTATTTATATATAGAAATGAATGATCAAGATATTGAATATCAAGACGATTTACTAAGTCAGATATCCGAATATAGTGAAGATAGTGATATAACAACTCATCTTCTTGAAGAATATGGTACAGTTATCTTTGAAGATAAAGTATTTACACAAATAAGAAGTTATTTTGATATCAAATGAAGGTAGTTTATTTAAATAAACTACCTTTTTGTTTATTTGAAAGGAGAGATGATAGTGAGTCGCGCAATTGATCAAAATGGAATTATTATTATTTTATCAAAATATTCGCGTAATGAATTAAAAAAACTTAAAAGAAAAAATATTAAATATTATTGTTTGATTTGTAAAAAAAGAATGATTTTAAAGGTAGGAGAACGAAAACGTCCTCATTTTTCACATTTAAAACTAAAACAAAAAGTCAACAATGGAAAAGAAACTGAGCACCATAAGCTGGGAACAGACTTACTATATAGAAGTTTTGTTAATCAAGGATTTTATACAAAAAAAGAACATTATATTCCTTCAATCAAACAACGGCCAGATGTTGTAGTAGCAATTAATAATGAATCATATGCCTTTGAATTTCAATTATCTAAAATTAGTTTATCACTATTTAAAAAAAGAACATTTAATTTAAAAGATGCAGGATTTAAACCAATTTGGTTGTTAAGTAGTAAATTACTTGTTATGAAAAATAATAACCGAGTAAAATTAACCCCATTCCTTTCTCAGTTTATTCACCAATTTTCTAAAATACACCCACCTCAATTATTTTTTTATCATCCCGAGCAGAAAAAAGTGATTATATTAGAACATATATTATTTTATTCAGAAAAGTATGCTTATGTTCAAAAGCGAATAATTAAAGTAAGTGAATTATCAATAGACCTATTAAAGAATGCTAGAGAATTAAATGTTAAATCTTTATTATATTTTTGGCAACGTGAAAAGTTTAAGTTTAGAACTAAACCACGTAATTATGCTCGTGGTACAGAATATCAGTGGCGTTTATGGCTCTATAAGAAAAATATTCATTTTGAAAATTTACCTGCACATATTTATTTACCAACGCGAAATAATTATGTGTTTAAAGTTCCCCCATGGAATTGGCAAAGTAGGATTTATTTAACGATTATTCAGCCATTGAAAGTAGATGATGTATTCTACTATGAAGATTGTATCAATGTAATAAAAAAGTATTTAATCCCAAAATCACATTATCCTCTTATAAAATATTACCCTTCAGCACTTATAAACTACTTAAATCTCCTTACTTATTTAAATATAATTAAACCAATCTCTCATCATAAATATATCAAGATAAATCAATCTAACTTTAATCAAGCGCTTAAAAACTTATTAATCGCTGATGATGATATTATTAATCAGTTACTGTATAATTTAAATTGAATGATTTAATAATAGAAAAGAGGTATACAATGTCAAAAGATACAGGTAAATTAAAAACAAGAGATCAAGTACCTGAGGAATTAACTTGGGACTTAGAAGCTATTTTTGAGACAGATGAATTATGGGAAGAAGAGTATAAACAATTAGAAACAGAATTTCCTAAAATAAGTAATTATCAAGGGAGAGTTACTGAATCTGCTGATACTCTATTAGAAGTTTTTAAATTGCAAGATGAATTAATCGAGCGTTTGGGAAAATTATATTCATATTCTCATATGAGAAATGATGAAGATACAACAAATTCTAAATATCAAGCTATGAATCAACGAGCTGATAGTTTATTAACAATAGCATCAAGTGAAATGAGCTTTATAACACCAGAAATATTAACAGCAGAAGAAGATACAATTAAACAATTCAGAAAAGAAAACAAAGAATTAGCTAAATATGGAAAGACACTTGATGAAATAAATCGACAACGACCACACGTCTTAAGTGAGAAAGAAGAAGTATTACTTGCAGAAATGTCTGAAGCGACTCAAACAGCCTCTCAGACATTTAGTATGCTAAATAATGCTGATTTAAAATTCCCAACAATAAAAGATGCAAAAGGAAATGATGTTGAACTAACACATGGACGTTATCATACCTTTATGGAATCAACAAATCGTTCAGTAAGAGAATCTGCTTTTAAAGCGATGCATCAAACATATGGTGACTTTAAAAATACATTTGCATCTACTTTAAGTGGTAACATTAAAACAGATAATGTTAATGCAAAAGTTAGAAATTTTGAATCAGCAAGACATGCGGCTTTAAATTCTAATAATATTCCAGAAACAGTATATGATAACTTAGTTGAAACAGTTAATGAACACTTACCACTATTACATCGTTATATTAATTTGCGTAAAAAAGTACTTAAATTAGATGATTTGCATATGTATGATTTATATACACCACTAATTCAAGATATGGAAATGAAAATAACTTATAAAGAAGCTCAAGAGCAAGTTTTAAAAAGCTTACAACCACTAGGCGATGATTATACCGAAATTATTAAAGAGGCTTTTAATAATCGCTGGATTGATGTTGAAGAAAATGTGGGTAAACGTAGTGGTGCATATTCATCAGGTGCTTATGGAACCAATCCATATATATTAATGAATTGGCAAGATAATGTAAACAATATGTTTACTTTAACACATGAATTAGGGCATTCATTGCATAGTTATTACACTCATAAAAATCAACCTTTCCGCTATGGAAGCTATTCTATTTTTGTTGCAGAAGTTGCTTCAACAACTAATGAAGCATTATTAAGTGATTATTTATTAAAAAATCTAAAAGATGAAAAAGAACGTTTATATGTTCTAAATTATTTCTTAGAAGGTTTTAGAGGTACTGTGTTCCGTCAAACGATGTTTGCTGAATTCGAGCACGATATTCATATTCGTGCACAAAATGGCGAGGCATTAACTGCTGAAAAATTAACAGAAATATATTATGAATTAAATAAAAAATATTTTGGCACAGATATAATAATTGATGAAGAAATAGGTCTAGAATGGGCTCGTATACCTCACTTTTATATGAATTACTATGTTTATCAATATGCAACAGGATATTCAGCAGCGACTTCTCTTGCAAATCAAATTTTAACGGAAGGTGAGTCTGCTGTAGACCGTTATAAAGATTATTTAAAAGCTGGAAGTAGTGATTATCCTATAGAAGTTCTTAAACAAGCTGGTGTGGATATGACGAGTAAAAAACCAATAGAAGATGCTTTAAAAGTATTTGAACAAAGGTTAACAGAAATGGAAGAAATTTTATTAAAATAATAAAAAATCCCAATCAAAATTGATTGGGATTTTTTCCCTACTAGTGGTATATTAAAAGGTATCTATTTTATTTTAAAAATATAAAGTAG
Organism: Pseudogracilibacillus sp.; assembly: GCA_035301085.1. Classification (GTDB taxonomy): domain Bacteria; phylum Bacillota; class Bacilli; order Bacillales; family Amphibacillaceae; genus Pseudogracilibacillus. The sequence goes on from DATGUU010000118.1 coordinate 146,998, forward strand.
AGTATTTTTTAATTAAAATTTTAATAGAGATAGGAGTGCGTTATGAAAACATTTAAATTAAATCAATTAAAAATAATGGCTCATGAAGAAGACAATATTGTTCAAAAGAAAATTCACTTAAAAGACGGGTTAATTATTGACAGAGAAGATGAATCAGGTTGGTTAATTGAAGCTTTTATTGATCAAGATTATTATGAATATTTCAATACTTTAAAACAAATAAAAGAACTAATGATTCAAGTGAAAATCACTAGAGAAGAAAATGATCCAGCATTTTTCATCACAAAAATTGTAAGTATAAATAAAATTAATACCGATAAAATGAATGTTATTTTTGAAGGTCAAATTGTAGATCATCGAAAAAGTAGAATTGAAAAAATGTTAAAGTCAATTTTAGAAGAAGGATATCAAGGTGAATCATTACTTAGAAAGTTCAAAGAACTTATTTGATGTATAAAAGGAGTTCATGGGAATGTCAGCTAAACAATCTTTAAAAAATTGGATGAATCGCATGTCACCAGTACGGATATTACTCATATTTTATTTTATAGCGGTTATATTTTCGACTTTACTACTGTCATTACCCATAGCTTATAAACCAGGTGTTAAAATCCCATTTATAGATATATTATTTACTGCAGTAAGTGCTTTAAGTGTAACGGGTTTAAGTACAATTACAATTGTAAACACATTAAGTGTAACGGGTTATTTTATTTTATTATTTATTTTGCAATTAGGTGCATTAGGGGTTATGGCTTCAGGCACATTTATTTGGCTATTATTTGGCAAGAAAATAGGTTTAAGAGAACGTCGCTTAATTATGACAGATCAAAATCAAACAACATTTGCTGGTATGGCTCAATTGATAAAAGAAATAATTTATGTTGTTTTATTAATTGAATTAGTTGGTTTTTTAATATTAGGAACTTATTTCTTGAAATATTATTCAACAGCAGGTGAAGCTTATCTCAATGGTTTATTTACAACGATTAGTGCGATAACAAATGGTGGCTTCGACATTACTGGAGCGTCAATGTTTCCATATGCTCATGACTATTTTGTTCAACTGATTGTGATTATTTTAATTGTTTTTGGAGCGATTGGATTTCCAGTTTTGATTGAAATTAAAGATTATATTCAAACCAAACGAAAAAAGCGACAACGATTTAGATTTAGTTTATTTACTAAAATAACTTCGGTTACATTTTTACTATTAGTTGTGTTTGGAACCTTATTTATTTATCTAATGGACAAAAATCATTATTTAAATGGAAATAGTTGGCACGAAAATTTCTTTTATGCATTATTTCAGTCAGTGACAACGCGAAGTGCGGGACTATCGACATTAGATGTTAATTTATTAACTGAATCTAACCAATTATTTATGTCAGCTCTTATGTTTATCGGTGCTTCTCCTAGTAGTGCTGGTGGTGGAATTAGAACAACAACATTTGCTATTGTAATCATATTTTTAATTACTTATGCACGTGGTGGAAAAAGTTTACGTATATTCAAACGCGAAATACATAATGATGACTTTATTAAGGCTGTAACAGTAACGTTAATGGCTGTTTTATTAATATTTACTTCAGTAATAATAGTTTCGATATTTGAATCTTATAGTTTAATCCAAATATTATTTGAAGTTACTTCTGCATTTGGAACAGTTGGGCTATCTTTAGGTATAACAAGTGAACTAACAACAATGAGTAAAATAATTTTAATGATTCTTATGTTTATTGGAAGAGTTGGTGTTGTTACATTCTTATTTATGTTTAAAAGTCGACGTGGGGAACGTAATTACCATTATCCCACAGAAAAAATAATCATTGGGTAATATATTAATACTTTATAATTTCAGGAATTATTGGTATGATAATGATGTAGGATAATGAATAATAAAGGAGTGCACTTATATGTGGACAACAGCTTTTGGAATCGTATGTTTTGCAATTGCACTATTAAATGTAGGTTACCTATTATTTGACAAAGAATAAAATAAAAAAACTAGAAAGAATTAACTTTCTAGTTTTTATTTTGTTCTTGAAAACTGACGTAATGGATAGACAGTAAATTCAGAACGTCCAATAATTTCTTCTCGTTTAATTAAACCTAATCCATTTCGACTATCTTTACTCACTGCTCGATTGTCTCCCATAACAAAGTAATGATTCTTAGGAACTATTTTAGGACCAAAACTCCCAGTTAAAATATCTCCATTCCGATCAACATAGGAATTAAATTGTTTTTCGTTATTTATATAAAGCTTGTGATTAGTCATTTCAATTTTTTCTCCAGGTAATGCGATTACTCGTTTCACATAATTTTCATCATGTTTATTTATCATCACGATATCACCACGTTCCGGTTCAGCGACAAGATAAATAAACTTGTTAAATATAACTCTATCATCATCAAAAAGTGTAGGTTCCATGCTGATACCTTCAACTTTAGCTGAAGAAAAAATAAACGCATTAAATAAAACAGCACATATAATCGTAAGGATGAGCCCTTTTATCCATTTTATTGAACTATTATTTTCTTGCCCAGTCATGAAGATATCACCTCTTATTTATTTCTTTCTAGTAGTCAATTATTAATCGAATTTTTTTGTCGGTGGCCATTCCATTTGACCTAATGAAGAGGGTGTATAATATGAAGGTGTTTTTCTCTTAATTTTCTTTGTTGGAGTTTGCCAATTAATGTATTTGTAAATAAGCTTTTTCGCAGAAGAGAGAGACATACGAGTTTGAGGATTACGATAATTCTCATCTAGATACCCGAGGTGTGTTAGTTTTTTAAAATCTTCTTTTTCAGGTGGTAAATGAAAATAATAATTATCAACTTTCACTAATAAAATTGAATGTTGGTTACTATTTTTTGGATTATTTGAAAAGTGTAACCCAACCTTATGTGCTTTTTTTTCATGAAGTAATTTATGAAGCGCTATTTTTTTAATAGTATATAAATGTTGAGGTCTTGTAGCCGCTTTGGCATGCCTGTTAATACAAAAAATTGCTTGTGCCAATTGATTTATCAATTTATTTTTTGTCATTCAAAATTAAACTCCTTTCTTAAGTACATCTATTTACTTTACATGAACACATGATAATATTCAATTAAGATAACTTAATTGTTAGCAAAAAATCAATAAAAGCTTAGCATAATTAAAAATATCTAATAAAATATTTATAAATAGTTGTAAATATTTAATAAACACTTAAACTAAAAGTAAGAATCAAAGTTTATTAATTAGCAAAATAAATTAAAATTAAAAATAATATAATCTAAAAGGAGAAATGGATATGAGTTGGGATCACGTAATTAAAAATGGAAATATTGTCATGGATGATACGATAGAAAAAGGTAATATTTATATAAAAGATGGCTTAATCCAAGCAATTTCTAATCAAGAGTTACCTGGTAAGGTGGAATTAGAAACAGATGCAACTGGAAAATATGTATTGCCAGGATTGATAGATACTCATATTCATTCACGCGATGGAGGAGCAACTTATAAAGAAGACTTTTCTTACTCAACTACAGCAGCTGCTGTAGGAGGTATAACAACTGTTTTTGAAATGCCGAATACAAACCCATCTGTTAACACACGTGAAAACTTCTTAAAGCAAAAAGAAAATTTAGAAAGTAAAGCAAATATAGATTTTGGATTGTGGGGAATTAGTTTAGGAGATTTAAATAAAGATAATATTCAAGAGTTACATGATTCAGGTGTGATAGGCATTAAATACTTTTGGGGTTATGCAGTTGATAAAGAAAACTTCCAACTAGTTTATAATTATGATCCAAGCCTAAAAAATGTTATGCCTCCATGTGATGATGGTGAAGTATATGAAATATTTAAATCAGTAGCTAAAACAGGAAATGTATTAGCAATTCACGCTGAAAACAGTGATTTAATGCATCGGTTAGCACAAAATATAACAGATGAAAAAGGTGATGATTATGATTTATTTTTATCATCACGACCACAGCTTGCTGAAGTGTTAACGGTTCAAACTGCGATTGAATTTACACGAGATTTAGGAACTCGCTTACATATCCTACACGTTACAACAAAGCGTTCAGTGGAATTAATTCGCCAAGCTCAAAAAGAAGGATTGCCAGTAACTGCTGAAACTTGTCCACACTATTTATTTTTAACAAATGAAAGTTATCAAGAAATTGGGCCTGTAATGAAAGTATTTCCATTGGTTAAAGAAAAAGAAGATCAAGATGAAATCTGGAGAGGCATAGCTGATGGAACAATTTCTAGTGTGTGTTCAGATCATGCACCTCATACAGAAGAAGAAAAATCAGGTAATCTTTGGACAATGCCTGCAGGTATGTGTGGAGTTGAAACGATAGTACCACTAATGTTAAATGCAGTAAATGAAGAGAAATTATCACTGATTAAATTAGCACAATTATTATCAAGTAATCCTGCAAAGAATTTTGGTGTTTTTCCAAATAAAGGATCATTAATGATAGGAACAGATGCAGACATTACAATAATAGATATGGATAAAAAGTGGACTATTAAGCGTGAGGATTTACACAGTAAAAGTAAAATTACAGCTTATGACGGATTTGAGATTGTTGGAAAACCTGTACAAACAATTGTTCGAGGCAAAACGATTATGAAAAATGGTGAATTAGTTAATACAAGAACAGGTCGATTAATTAAAAGAAATAAAAGTGTTCTGTAATCAGAACACTTTTATTTCAAAAAAATTTATCAAACAGAGATATTAATTGAATTTTATGTTATTATGATTATGATGACTATTCGTATGTGAAACATCAATGTAATTATTAAACGTTATTAAATAATTACAAATTAGGAGTGTTTAATTATGAGTATTATAGAAGAAAATCAACAAATTGATAATATTAAAGTTAGCCAAATGATGGTTTCTTCAGAAAAAGTTGCTCACGTACAGCTAAACAATCCATTGGAACATGCTTTGCTTGTTTTAGTGAAATCTGGCTATTCAGCTGTACCAGTATTAGATAGTGAATATAAGTTAGCGGGATCAATAAGTAAAACGGTTATATTAAATGAAATTTTAGGTTTAGAGCGTTTTGAAGTAGAAAGATTATCAGATATTAAAGTTTCAGATGTTATGGATAAAGATGAGGCTAGTATTAAAGAAACAGCTTCATTTATAGATGGATTAAATGCAGTTATTAATCGACCATTCATTTGTGTAACAGATGAAGAAGGTCATTTTGACGGAATATTAACTCGAAGAGCAATTTTAAAAGAATTAAAAAAAGAATATTATACATCTAAAAATAAAATAAATTAAAAAGGAATTATTGATAACGCTTTCTATTCATTTATTAGAGTAGCAAAACCAGGTATATTATTTAAATACCTGGTTTTGCTATTTTTATAAAATTTCATTGCAAAAGATAGCTTATTAATTAGGCAATGATGTATGAATTTAAATAGTAACTTAAACAATGATAAGATATTTTATGTACTAAATTTATCTAGCTGTGATAAACTACTAGAAAAGATGATATGGAGGCCGAAAATGAAGCGTGAATTTGCAGTGATAGGATTAGGACGTTTTGGTGGAAGTATTTGCCACGAATTAAGTTTAGAAGGAATGGACGTACTTGCGATTGATATTAATGAACAAAAAATAAATGAATATAAAAATATTGCATCACATGCTGTTATTGCCGATGCTACAGATGAAACAATCTTAACTGATTTAGGTATAGAAAGTATTGACCATGTTATTGTCGCTATTGGAGAAAATATTCAAGCAAGCATTTTAACAACGGTGATATTAACAGATTTAGGTGTTAAAAAAATAACTGTCAAAGCACAAAATGATTATCATGAAAAGATTTTAAAAAGAATTGGTGCTGATCATGTTGTTCACCCAGAAAGAGATATGGGTAAGCGATTAGCACATAGCTTAATATCAAGTAATATACTAGATTATTTAGAGTTATCTGATGAACATAGTATGGTTGAAGTTAAAGCAGGAAAAAACTTAGTGGGAAGAACTTTAATAGAATTAGATATACGGGCACAGTATGGATGTAACGTCGTTGCTATTAAGCGTGGTAAACAAATGAATGTTTCACCAAGTGCTGAAGACAAATTACGAGAAGATGATGTCTTAGTTGTCATAGGCGCTGATTTAGACATTCATAAATTTGAAAAAGATTTAGTTATTTAGAGTTAAAATAAAATATCAATTTAAACAATAAACTCCGTGTAAAGCTGAAAATAGAGCTATAAATTATACTCAACCTTCAGTTTTACGCGGAGTTTTATTGTAACTTATAAAGTAATAATATTAAAAAAAACTTGCATGAATTTTATAATTCATGCAAGTTCTAAAGATTGTTTTATATTTCCATGATGATAGGCATAACCATTGGACGTCGTTTTGTTTTTTCATATAAGAATGGAGCAAGTGTGTCGATAATTTCATTTTTAATTTCTGACCATTTACTTGTTTTCTTCAGCATAACTTTATCTAAATGAGCAGCAACAAGTTGTTGTGCATCATTAATTAGCTGTTCAGATTCACGCATATAAACAAAGCCACGTGATATTAAATCTGGTCCTGCTTCAATCTTAAATTCTTTCATATTAATACTAACTACAACAATAATTAAGCCTTCTTCAGAAAGGATACGACGATCTCGTAGTACGATATTACCAATATCTCCAATTCCGCTACCATCAACATAAATTGAACTTGAAGTAACTTTGCCTGCGACTCGAGCTGTATCTTTTTCTAAAGCTAAAACATCACCATTATCGACTATGAAAATATTATCTTCATCGACATCACATTGTTGTGCCAAAATGGAGTGCTGTTGTAACATGCGATACTCACCATGGATAGGCATAAAGAACTTAGGCTTTATTAAGCGTAACATAAGCTTTTGCTCTTCTTGGTTTCCGTGTCCTGAAGTATGAACTTTGCTAGCACTTCCGTGAATCACATTAGCTCCTCCACGTGTTAAAGAGTTAATGATTCGATTAACACCTACTTCATTTCCTGGAATAGGTGAAGAAGAGAAGACAACTGTATCTCCAGGTGCAATTTGAATTTGACGGTGTGTGCCATTAGCTATTCTAGATAGTGCAGCCATTGGTTCACCTTGAGAACCTGTACATAAAATAGTTACTTCATGGGAAGGAAGTCGATTGATTTCATATGGTTCAATAAAAGTTTCTGGTGGTGCAATAATGTAACCTAATTCACGTCCAACTTTAATAGAATTTTCCATACTACGACCAAAGACGGCAACTTTACGATCAAATTTTACAGCAGATTCAACAATTTGTTGTAATCTATATATGTTTGAAGCGAATGTAGCAAAAATTAATCGTTCGTTAGATTTACTGAAAATATCTGCGATACTTTCTTTGACAACTTGTTCTGAAAGAGAAAATCCAGGAACCTCACTATTTGTACTATCTGATAATAAACATAGTACACCTTCATCACCAATTTCTGCCATTTTTGCAATGTTAGCAGGTTCACCAACAGGTGTAAAGTCAAATTTATAATCACCAGTATGAACAATATTACCAGAAGGTGTTTTAACAACCACACCAAAAGAGTCTGGAATGCTGTGAGTTACGTGAAAGAAGCTAACTGAGGTTTTACGGAATTTGATAATATCATCTTCTACATATGTGTGAAGCTTAGCAGAACGTAAAAGACCGTGCTCCTCTAATTTATTGCGAATGAGCCCCATTGCTAATTTACCAGCATAAACTGGAACGTTTAATGCTTTTAATAAAAATGGGATACCGCCAATATGGTCTTCATGACCATGTGTTACAATTAAAGCTTTGATTTTTTCTTTATTTTGAACAAGATAAGTATAGTCTGGGATAACATAATCTATACCAAGTAGTTCATCTTCTGGGAATTTAACTCCAGCATCAATAATGATAATTTCATCTTGGAATTGAACACAGTACATGTTTTTTCCTATTTCATCTAATCCGCCTAGCGCAAAGACAGCTGTTTCATTATTATTAACAAATTTCATTATTTTATAACGACTCTAACTCAAAGTTTTCAGAACGTTGTTCATATGCTAAATGTGCGCCATCTAAAGCATGAATATATTCAATGTTTATATTTCGTCCTGATAATTTTTCACGTGCATCCTGAATCGAGTCTGCTTCTAGATACAAGCTCGATGTGTGTTCACGTACTGGTGCTTCTTCTTGCAATTTTTGATAAAGTACTTTAAAAATCATTCTATCTCTCCTATTAATTTTATTATTATTTTTATTGATGTGTATGTCTTTATTAAAGTTCTTGGCAAATGTAGATACTTTTAAATAGCGCTACAGATTGCATCTGAAACGTCATAAAGTGATAAAATATTCAGTTCTCCGTCTCTTTTACTTAAAATTAGTTTGACTAATTTATCTTAAAGCAAGTTCGTTACTTTATTTTCCGGTCGTAGGTACACGTGATTTGCCTAGTACTTCTTTGATACGTTTTCTAATCTTATCTCTTAGGCGTTTTAACATACGTACCTCTCCCTTCTTTATTTAATCAAATAATTAAAGAAAAGTAACAATAACGATCAACCGATTCAATCCCATTAATTCTATTATAGTATGATTTGGAAAAATATGATACACAAATCTATTAAAACTTAAATTATTGTTAAAATAAATAAAAAAACAGCACTTTATGTACTGTTTTAATTAATTTCTTTAGCAGATTCAGGTGCAGCGAAAGGATTGTCTTTATTAATATGATCATAAAAAAGAACGCCATTTAAATGATCTATTTCATGTTGTAAAACGATCGCTGGATAACCTCTAAACCTTAATTTTAAAGGTTCACCATTTTCATCAAAAGCTTTAATGGTGATTCTCGCATATCTAAGTACATATCCCTCATAGTCATCGTCAACAGACAAACACCCTTCTCCACCTGCTAAATAAGCAAGTTCAACTGAGTGACTTATTATTTTAGGATTTATTAATTTATAACTATAAAGTTTATCATTATATTCAAAGTGAACAACTGTTAATTGTTCATTAATTCCAATTTGAGGAGCAGCAATTCCTACACCTGGTCTTAATTTGTATTTTTCTGCAATTTCATCATCTTGACTATTTATTAAAAATTCTAGCATTCTATTTAATGTGTTTTTCGTTTCTTTTGAAGGTGGTAACTCAACTGGTTTTGATTTCTCTCGTAAAGATGCTTGATCGTCTCTTACGATATCTTTCATTGTCAGCATTTTAATTTCTCCTATCTGAATTTTTCTCTAAGTTTAATATATCATAAATAATAAACTTTTTTAATAATGACCACTTTAATATAAGCTATTGTTTTAAGAAAAGTTTTGCTATACTAGATAATATGTAAAATTAGAAGAGGTGCTCTATTGAGAAGTAAATTTATTTTTAGTCTAACAATATTCATTTTAATTATTTTTTTATCGGCTTGTGGCGGTTCGACAGAAGAGAAGCTTCATGCTAATTTAGAAAAAACTGTGCAAATCGAAGAGTCTAATGAAAATATACAGGTGATAAACGAATTAGAAAAACAGAATAAAGCATTGTTAGCAGATCTTGCAAAGTTAACAGATCAAGATTTTAAAGAAATTAATAAACAATCAAATGAATTGATTAATATAAATGAACAATTAACAGAATCATTAAAATCAGAAAAAGAGTTTATTAGTAAAACAAAAAAAGAATTTAAGAAAAATAAATCATTAATTGAAAAGATGGAAGAAAACAAGAAAAAAGAAACAGGACTAGAAATGTATAATGTGATGAATAACCGATATGATACTTATGATAAGTTTGTGGATGAATATTTAGAGGTGATTAAGAAAAGACATAAATTAATTGAATTGATTAGAGATGAAAATAGTAATTCAGAACTTTTTTTCGAACAACTTGAAGCAGTTAATAATCAAAGTGAACAAACTCTCAAATTAAACCAGGAGTTAAATAAGCAAACAAAAAAATATAACACTTTAAAAAAGAAATTATATGATCAAATGGATTTGAATGTTAAATATAATGATGAGGAGTCTAACTAATTAGAGTTAGACTTTTTTTATTATTGATATGTAAGCGGGAACATTGTTATAACACAGTTAACAGTTGTTACTATAACAGGTGTTTTTTGTGAGAAAAAACAAAAAAGAAAGATTAGAACTTTAATAAAAAAATCACTTGATATACCAGAAGGATTGACATAAACAGCAGTTATAAGTTACACTTGTTATTAGTAGTTAATTGTACTACTATAAAAAAAGAAATTAATGTAACAGATTATAACTGTTAAGTGTTATAAATATTGTTTTTGGATAATAATAGAAATAAAATAAAGAGAGGTTTGGTGAATTAATATGAAGAATGTATTAAATTCAGTGGAAGATAAATTTGAAATGATTCAAGTTTTAAATGAAAAAGGTGAAATTGTAAATGAAGATTTAGTTCCTGATTTATCTGATGATGAGCTTAAAGAATTGATGAAAAGAATGGTTTATACACGTATTTTAGACCAGCGTTCAATTGCTTTAAATAGACAAGGACGACTTGGGTTTTATGCGCCAACAGCAGGGCAAGAAGCTTCTCAAATTGCTAGTCACTTTGCTGTAGAAAAAGAAGATTTTTTATTACCTGGATACAGAGATGTACCTCAAATGATTTGGCATGGCTTACCTTTATATCAAGCGTTTTTATTTTCAAAAGGACATGTTCATGGAAATGAGATGGCAGAAGATTTGAACACGCTAAGTCCGCAAATTATTATTGGTGCACAATATGTTCAAGCAGCTGGTGTAGCTTTGGGTAAGAAATTAAAAGGGAATAAATCAGTGGCATTAACTTATACGGGTGATGGTGGTACATCACAAGGTGATTTTTACGAAGGCATAAACTTTGCTGGTGCCTATAATGCACCCGCTATATTTATCGTTCAAAATAACCATTTCGCCATATCTGTCCCTGTAGAAAAGCAAACAGCAGCAAAAACACTTGCTCAAAAAGCTGTTGCAGCAGGAATAGAAGGTTATCAAGTTGATGGAATGGATCCATTAGCCGTTTATGCAGTTACAAAATATGCAAGAGATAAAGCATTAGATGGTGGTGGACCAACCTTAATAGAAACGCTAACTTATCGTTATGGGCCTCATACAATGGCAGGAGACGATCCTACTAAATATAGAACAGACGATTTAGATACAGAATGGGAGAAAAAAGACCCAATTGTACGTTTTAGAGCATATTTAGAAAGTAAAGATCTATGGTCTAAAGAAGAAGAAGATAAAATTATTGAACAAGCAAAAGAAGATATTAAAGAAGCTATAAAAAAAGCAGATGCATATCCAAAACAAAAAGTTTCAGACTTAATTAAAAATATGTATGAAGATTTACCAGTTAATTTAGAAGAGCAACTAGAGGAATATATTGCAAAGGAGTCGAAATAATATGGCACAAATGACTATGATTCAAGCTATTACCGATGCAATGCATACGGAGTTAAAAAATGATGAGAATGTTTTGGTTTTTGGTGAAGATGTAGGTAAAAATGGTGGTGTTTTCAGAGCAACAGAAGGTTTACAAGCGGAGTTTGGTGAAGATCGAGTGTTTGACACTCCACTTGCAGAATCAGCAATTGGTGGGCTTGCTATAGGTTTGGCATTAGAAGGTTTTAGACCAGTGCCAGAAATACAGTTTTTTGGTTTTCTTTATGAAGTCATGGACTCAATTAATGGTCAAATGGCAAGAATGAGATATCGTTCAGGTGGAAGATTCTCATCACCAATTACAGTTAGATCACCATTTGGTGGCGGTGTACAAACACCAGAAATGCATGCTGATTCACTTGAGGGGCTAGTTGCTCAACAACCAGGTTTAAAAGTTGTTATTCCTTCAACACCATATGATGCTAAAGGATTATTAATTTCAGCAATACGTGATAATGATCCGGTCATATTTTTAGAACATATGAAGCTTTATCGTTCATTTAGAGGTGAAGTACCAGAAGAAGAATATACGATTGATCTTGGAAAGGCTGATATTAAGCGTGAAGGTAGTGATGTCACTTTAATAGCTTATGGAGCAATGGTTCATACGTGTTTAAAAGCAGCTGAAGAATTAGAGAAAAATGATATTGATGCAGAAGTAATCGATTTACGTACTGTTTCTCCAATTGATATTGACACAATTGTTGAATCTGTTAAAAAAACAAATCGGGTAGTTGTTGTTCAAGAAGCTCAGCGACAAGCTGGAATAGCAGCTAATATTATATCAGAAATTCAAGAAAGAGCTATTTTGCATTTAGAGGCACCAGTATTAAGAGTAACTGCACCAGATACTGTTTATTCTTTTGCAGCAGCAGAGAGTGTTTGGTTACCAAATCATGAAGATGTCATCGAAAAAGTAAATGAAGTAATTAATTATTAAATATATGAATGGAGGGTTAATATGGCTTTTGAATTTAGATTACCTGATATAGGTGAAGGAATACATGAAGGTGAAATATTAAAGTGGTTTATAAAAGAAGGCGAAGAAATCCAAGAAGACGATCCATTGTGTGAGGTTCAAAATGATAAGTCAGTTGTAGAGATACCATCACCTGTTGAAGGAACGGTGTTAAAGATACATGTTGAGGAAGGAACAGTTGCAGTTGTAGGTGATTTATTAGTGAGTATTGAAGCTGAAGGCTATGAAACATCTGAACAATCCGAAACTGAAAATGAGCCTAAATCTACAGATGAAAAAGATACAGATGACAAAACAAATCAAAATGAAACAGAACAAGTAGCTGATAAAGAAGCTGAACAAACAGAAAAGGCCAAAGATCAAGGTCTAGATCAAAGTCTAGATCAAAGAGTTATAGCTATGCCTTCTGTTAGAAAATATGCAAGAGATAATAATGTAAATATTCAAGAAGTCACTGGCTCAGGAAAAAATAATAGAATTTTAAAAACAGATGTAGATGCTTTCTTATCAGGGGATCAATCAGTAGATGCAGAAAGTAAAGAAACTATAGAAGAAACTAAAGATCAAGCACAACCAACTCACGCGACTGAAAGTGCATATCCTGAAACGCGTGAAGAAATGTCATCGATCCGTAAAACTATTGCAAAAGCAATGGTTAATTCGAAAACTAAAGCACCACATGTAACACTAATGGATGAGATAGATGTAACTGACTTAGTTGAGCATAGGAATAAATTTAAAGGTATTGCTGCTGAACAAGATATAAAATTAACGTTTTTACCATACGTTGTTAAAGCATTAATATCAGCTTCTAAGAAATTCCCAATATTAAATGCTATGGTCGATGAAGAGACCAATGAAATAGTTCATAAACATTACTATAATATTGGTATTGCAGCAGATACTGATCGTGGTTTATTAGTTCCAGTATTAAAAGATGCCGATAGAAAATCACTCTTTGAAATTTCAGCAGAGATAAATGGGTTGGCAGAAAAGGCTCGAGATGGTACACTTAAAGCTGGAGAGATGAGAGGTGCATCAAATACAATTACTAATATAGGATCAGCTGGTGGTCAATGGTTTACACCTGTTCTAAACTATCCTGAGGCAGTTATTTTAGGTATAGGTCGAATTGCAGAAAAACCAATAGCTAAAAATGGAGAAGTGGTTATTGCACCAGTACTCGCATTATCACTTAGTTTCGATCACCGAATTGTAGATGGTGTAACAGCTCAACTTGCATTAAATCAAATTAAACGTTTATTAAATGATCCACAATTAATTATGATGGAGGCGTAATAATATGGTAGTAGGAGATTTTCCAATTGAAGTAGATACATTAGTAGTAGGTGCTGGCCCGGGAGGATATGTTGCAGCAATTCGTGCAGCTCAATTAGGCCAAGAAGTAACAATAGTTGATAAAGGTGCATTAGGTGGTACGTGCTTAAATGTTGGGTGTATTCCTTCTAAAGCACTTATTCAAGCTGGCCATATGGCAGCTAATGCAGCAGGTAACGAAGACCTTGGAATTACAACTGAAAAAGTTAATATTGATTTTGCTAAAGTTCAGGAATGGAAAGGTAAAGTTGTTGATCGATTAACATCAGGTGTAGGTTCTTTAATGAAAGGTAATAAAATTGATGTTGTGCAAGGTGAAGTTTATTTTGTAGATGATAAAAGTGTTCGTATCATGGATGAGAAAAATTCACAAACATACACATTCAAAAATTGTATTATTGCAACAGGTTCAACACCAATCGAAATCCCAGGATTTGCTTATTCTGACAGAGTTTTAGATTCAGAAGGAGCTTTAGCTCTAGAAGAAATACCTGAAAAATTAGTTGTAATTGGTGGAGGATACATTGGAACAGAATTAGGTTCAGCTTATGCTAATTTTGGTACAAAAGTAACTATTCTTGAAGGCGAAAAGACAATCTTATCAACATTTGAAAAATCAATGACGTCAGTTGTATCTCGTAGACTTAAAAAGAATAATGCAGATATTATAACTGAAGCAATGGCAAAGAGTGTTGAAGAAACTGATAAAGGTGTTAAGGTAACATATGAAGTAGATGGTAAAGAAGAAGTTGTAGAAGCTGATTATGTTCTTGTAACAGTTGGTCGTTATCCAAATACAAAGGAAATTGGCTTAGAAGAAGCGGGCATTGAACTAGATGATCGTGGTTTAGTTAAAATTGATGAACAGTGCCGTACAAGTAAAGAGAACATTTACGCTATAGGAGATATTGTTAAAGGATTACCACTTGCTCATAAAGCTTCTTACGAAGGTAAAGTTGCAGCAGAAGCAATTAGTGGAGAAAAATCAGTTATTGATTACTTAGCAATGCCAGCTGTTGTATTCTCTGATCCAGAAATGGCATCAGTTGGATATACAGAAGCAGAAGCAAAAGAAGAAGGTATTGAAATTAAAGCAGCTAAGTTCCCATTTGGAGCTAATGGAAGAGCATTATCATTAAATGATAGTGACGGCTCATTAAAATTAATTACACGTAAAAGTGATGGATTAGTTATTGGTGGTCAAATTGTTGGACCTAACGCAAGTGAAATGATTGGTGAAATTACACTTGCAATTGAATCAGGTATGACGGCTGAAGATATTGCACTAACAATTCATGCTCACCCTACATTAGGTGAAATAACAATGGAAGCAGCAGAAGTTGCACTAGGTACGCCAATCCACACACTATAAAGTTTCTAAAAAAGCTGTTCTTAATTGAACAGCTTTTTATTTTATTTAATTGTATGATAAGCTATCTATGAGGTGAAAATGTGAAAAAAATATTAATTTTATTGATAAGTTCTATGTTTGTATTAGCGGCTTGTGGTAATAATATAGAAAATGAAACAAAACAAACAGAAAATCCCAAAACAGAAGATGTGCAAAATGAAAATTCAACTAGTGATGAAAAAGAAGAAAAAGAGAAAAAAGAAACAAATGAAGTACAGGAAGAACCACTCTATTCAATTAATGAAGCAATTTGGTCACTTGAACCATTAAAAGAAGAGACTAATTCTAAAGTTGCTTTATTAACAATAGATGATGCACCAGATAAATATGCATTAGAAATGGCAGAAACATTAGAAAAATTAAACGTAAATGCTATCTTTTTTGTAAACGGTCATTTTCTTGAAACTGAAGAAGAAAAGAAAATTTTAAAAGACATTTATGATAAGGGATTTATGATTGGTAACCATACATACAGTCACCGTGATTTACAAACGTTATCAGAAAAAGAACAAAAAGAAGAAATCCTATCTGTTAACGAACAAGTAGAAGAAATAACCGGTGAAAAACCAGTCTTTTTCAGAGCTCCTTTTGGGCATAATACAGATTATTCAAAAAATCTTGTAAAAAATGAAAAAATGGTTTTAATGAATTGGACTTATGGTTATGATTGGGATGAAGCATATACTAATAAAGAAGCATTAACTGATATTATGGTCAATAGTGAGTATTTAAATCACGGTGCTAATTTATTAATGCATGATCGAAAATGGACAAATGAGGCGCTAGAAGATATTGTAATAGGCTTACAAGATAAGGGATATGAGATGGCTGACCCTCATACAATAGAAACAATTAATTAAATAAAAACATCTTTAAATCGTATGTAATTTTAAATGAAAACTTAAAATTTGAATTGTGAAACAATCACTATATTTGTTACAATGGGAATCAATACAATTATGGAGGCTTAGAAGATGGATTCAATCGTTCGAGAAGCTTTGTTTAATCAGGTTAGATCATGGATGCTTGATGCAGGTACATTAATAAAAGAAAGAATAGATGATCCGTTTGAAATAAAAACTAAGTCAACAGCAAATGATCTTGTTACAATTGTTGATCAAGAAGTTGAGATGTTTTTTGCGAGAAAAATCAAAAAATATTATCAAGACCACCTATTGTTAAGTGAAGAAGGTTTTGGAGATGACTTAAAAAATTCAAAAGGAACAGTTTGGATTATTGATCCAATTGATGGAACAATGAATTTTGTAAATCAAAAACGTCATTTTGCCATATCAATAGGGATTTATCATGAAGGAATTGGCGAGATAGGTTTTGTTTACGATGTGATGGCAAATAATTTATATAGTGCAATGCGTGATGGTGGAGCTTATAAAAACGATAAAAAATTACCATCTTTAGATAAAGATGCACAATTAAAAAATTCAATTATATGTTTAAATCATCATTGGCTATGTGAAAATAGCTTAGTAAATGAAAAAGCTATGCAATCTCTAGTTAAAAATGCTCGAGGCACAAGAACATATGGTTCTGCTGCATTAGAATTTGCTCATGTTGCAGAAGGTATAATTGGTGCTTACTTGACATTATCACTAGAACCTTGGGATATTGCGGCAGGTAGAATTATTGTTAATGAAGTTGGAGGCAAGACAACAGATATTGATGGTAATGAAGTAGGTATGATGGAAAGATCTTCTATTATAACTGGTAACGCCAATATTCATCAGGAAATTATTACAAACTATTTATTAAATGCAAAAAAAGAGTCTGTTTAAACAGACTCTTTTTATGAATAAAATTAATTTTGTTTTTTCTTTAAAGCTATTCCATACCCCATAGTTCCAAAACCTAATAAAGTAAATAAAATGATTAGTAGCGGACTTCCTTGTGCAAAACCGACGCCTACTAAAAAGAACATTAAAACAACAACTATCGCAAGTAGCAATTTTGGAATATCTAATTGACCCATTAAAACCCACCTCTCGTTCTTATTGAAATTATAACATACCTCACATTTATTACAATAATCGTAACTTTAATTAGATTAATATATATACTTATATAAATCGATTGAAATATGTTAAGATGTATAATGGTAATATGTGTAATCATACATAGAATAACTATAGTTTACCATAAGAGTTAAAAAACATTAAGGAGAAGATTAATGAATAAAAAAGGATATATTTATGGTTTTATTAGTTTTATTGTATTGTTTTTTATTTTCAATCCAATAAATGAAAAGGAACCTGCTTTGGCAGATGAGTCTAGTAACTTACAAATATTAAAAAATGATGTATCACAAGACGGTGTTATTAAAGAAGAAGCTCAGGATGTATATAATATGTCTGAAACATATTTAAAAGATTATACAAAAAATAGTTCGAAAGAATTAGAAGTTGAAATTGTAGACGTAGTAGATGATCAATTAATTTTATTAGCTATAAACGGAACAGATAAACCAATTAAAAATTTAAAATTTGATATGACTGCACAAAACTTATTTAAAGATAAGCAAATTGAATCTAAACAGAGTGCATCAGGTACTTTAGAAGCAGGTAAAATATATCCAATCAAAGTTGATTTAACCAAGGAAGAGCTAAATAATTTTGAAGAAAATAAACCTTTTGCATCAGTAGAATTAAATAATGTTAAAATTGAATATGTTAATCAAGCAAACTTTTGGAAATATTATGTGTTAAATTTAATCTTTAGTGTTATCGCTTATAAATTAGGTTTTGCAAGAGAGTTACCATTTAAAAAAGAAATTTTTGTTTATATTATGCTTGCAATAGGTGTATTTATTTTAACAATATTTAATTTATTAGGCTTACCAATAACAGAATCATTGATCATTACATCACTTGTTTTAGCGATTTATCGTTATCGTTTGCACTTAACAAGAAAAAAAGAAGCACAAGAAACTCAATAAAAAACATCCTGATGATTAATCATCAGGATGTTTTTTATTTAATATACTGTTGCTTAATGATTTATTTTTATATAGATGAAAATCTCCCGTTGCATGACGTTCTTTTGTCTTTATAGCAATCCTCTCATTACACGTAGAGCAAAGGTACATTCGCATTCTACGATTACGGAGTTTTTTTGCTTCAATAGAATCATCTTTTAGTTTTTCAACTCGATCACAAATTACGCATTTAACATCCAATTTATTCACCTCAGTACAAAGTGTCTCAACTTATTGTAACATATTATTGCATTATTATACTGTTATTGGGTGTTGTATTATTAAAATTAATTGAAAGTAATCTTATTAATTCCGACTATCGGATTATCTTTATTCGATCCATCACCGTAGTATAAATGAACTGGTCCATTTTCTTTAACAGGTTTCCCATCGACAGAAAAAAGAAAATAAGATGATACTAGCTCTTCAAGAGAAATGTCAACTGGTCCATTCTGAGTTGTTAATGTGACATTAGTAACATTAGAATCAACTTCAGCATTGTTAATAAAGTCATCAATCGGCATGACATATGTATTTTTTAAAATTTGTTCTCTTTCAAATTTATTAATACTTTTATTTACTGGCGGTTTACTTTTTTGTCGATAAACTTCCATATCAAAGCGTTCAGCTGTCTTTCTTAATTCATCTACTGGTTCTTCTTTAGGTTTGTTACTAAAAGCATCTTCAAAAAGAATTTTACGATCATCAAAAATCCAAACTGAAGCGTCTAATGTAATTGGAAATTTCACTTTCCCACTTAATTGAATAATCATATCTAATCCACCTCTTATTAGTTAATCTTATTCTAAGAATAACAGATAAACTTATAATATTCACGAAATAGATGTTAAATTGATTTTATGTTAGTATAATAGAATTATTAAGTTAGAAATGAGGAACATTTATGAAGCATAGAATTACTCAAATATTAGGACTTATTTTATTTATTTCAATAATAGGGATTATCCTAATGTATTGGTCAACTACTTTATTATATGTTATTGGTATTAGTTTCCAGCTTTTAGCGATAGTGATATCTTTTAGATTGTTATTTATTGATGAAAGAGGAACGAGTTCGAAAGTAGCTTGGATTTTAATTGTTTTTATTTTACCTATAATAGGGATTATTTTATACTTTTTATTTGGTCGAAATCCGCAAACACGAAAGTTTTCAGATGCACAAATTGAAGAAAGTCAAAAAATCATTGAGTCGATTCGTAATAAACCCTTAATTAATTTAGCAGAAGCACCTAAATTAGCAATTAAACAAGCAAACTTAACAGAGATAAATCCACTTAAAAGTAATCAAATAGAAATTTTAACTAATGGAGACATAACATTTAAAGAAATAAAAAAACAATTATATAAAGCAAGTAATCATATTCATATACAATATTATATTTATAAAACAGACAATATTTCTACTCAAATTCGAGACATCTTAATCAATAAGGCAAAACAAGGTGTAGAAGTAAGATTTATGTATGATGGATTCGGTTCATCTGGGTTAAGCGCAGATTTTTTAGCACCACTCAAAGAAGCTGGTGCAGAAGTAGAGGTTTATGATCCTATTTATTCACCTTGGATTGTCCGAACAGCAAACCTAAGAAATCATAGAAAAATGATTGTCATTGATGGTCAAATTGGATTCACCGGAGGATTAAATGTAGGTGAAGAATATCGTTCGAATACAAATCAATTTAAATTTTGGCGAGATACTCATATACAAATAGAAGGTCTTGCTGTAAAAGAATTACAAGAAGCATTTTTAAAAGATTGGGTTTATGTAAAAAATGAAAATGGATCAGCAAATGAATTTATTACTCCATTAGGATTAGAAAAATATTTTAACCCATATCCACAAGGACAAGATTGGGCTCAAGTCATTTATGGAGGACCATATGACAAAGAGTTTTATATAAGAGATTCAATGTTAAACTTAATAGAAAATGCAAAAGAATCAGTATGGATTACATCACCCTATTTTATTCCAGACGAAGAATCATTGGGTGTGATTAGAAGAGTAGCAATGAATGGAATTGATGTGAAAATTATTATTCCTGGTAAAGGTGATCGAGGTATCTCTTTCAATGGAAGTAATGCATATATTGAAACAATGATTGAAGCTGGTGCGAAAGTATATGCATATGATAATACTTCATTTATTCATGCTAAAATAATTATTGTCGATAGAAAAAAAGCAGCAGTTGGTACTGCTAACTTTGATGTTAGAAGTTTTAGATTAAATCATGAATTAATGGTCTTCTTATATGATAAATCAAAAGCTGTTGATCATTTAGTAGCTGATTATGAGCAGGATTTAATTAATAGCGAATTATTTACAATGGAAGACATGGAAAGAAAATCATTTATGCGCAATGTAAAAGAGTCTTTATCTAGTTTATTATCACCACTCTTGTAAGAGATAAAGTTGCAATTTATAAGTTATCACTGTAAAATTAAATGAGATAATTCTAAATAAATGGAATTAAAAGATACTGATTTATAGTCAAAATGGAGGGATAGTATGGTATCTCAAAGGAAACTCACTCAACGTAAAGAGGCATACGAATTACTTAAGATCGATGCTGAGAAGATTTTACGTTTAATAGAAGTTCAAATAGATAATTTTATGATGCCGCAATGTCCATTATATGAAGAAGTACTTGATACACAAATGTTTGGTTTATCAAGAGAAATAGATTTTGCTATTCGTTTAGATTTAATCGATGAATCAGAGGGTAAAGAACTGATTGACAATTTAGAACGAAAATTAAATCTTTTGCATGAAACTGCACAAAAATCTTTATAAAGAAAGCTAGAACTTTGCTAAATATTAGCAAAGTTTTTTTGTTTAAAGTAAAAATATATCATTAATAAATATGTTATACTAGATTGTGTACTGATAATATAATATAAAAGCACTTAGTTTGAGGTGGAAGGAATTGAAAAAAAAATTAAAAAATTATGACTTTATACTCATCATTACACCTATTTTATTAGCAGCATTTGGGGTAGTTATGGTGTATAGTGCTAGTATGGTCTCAGCTGTAGCAGATGGATTAGATAGTAAATATTATTTATATAAACAATTACAATGGTTTGTAGTAAGTATGATAGGCTTTTTTATTTTTGCTTTAATTCCTTATAAGAAACTTAAAACAATGACTAAATGGATTGTCATATTTAGTTTTGCCTTATTAATAGGAGTAGTTTTGTTTGGTGTAACAGCAAATCAAGCTACTCGTTCAATAAATTTATTTGGAGTTATTAATTTTCAGCCAGCTGAATTTGTAAAATTAGGTGTTATTATCTATTTAGCTTCGATATATTCTAAAAAGCAAAATTATATTGAAGATTTTAAAAGAGCAGTTTTTCCACCCTTGTTAGTTGTTGCCTTATTAACTCTTTTAATATTACAACAACCTGATATCGGTACATCAGGAATTCTTATTTCTACAACATTAGTTATGATTTCTTGTGCTGGCTTTAAAATTAAACATTTGGCAGGAATAGGAGGAGTCCTCCTATTGGTAATTGCTGTAGCTATACCATTAATGGCAACAGAAACTCGTTTAGCAAGAATCACTGGTGCTTATCAGCCTTTTGCATCTCCTGATTCAGATGGCTATCATTTAGTACAATCATATTTAGCAATTGGTTCAAGTGGCCTTTCAGGTGAGGGGTTAGGACAAAGTATTCAAAAATTAGGATATTTATGGGGCGCTCATACAGATTTTATAATGGCAATTATTGCAGAGGAACTAGGCTTTGTAGGAGTAATTGGTGTAATAGGTCTTTTAGCATTGATTGTATTAAGAGGATTCTATATTGCCCGGTATTGTGAAGACCAATTTGGAGCTTTGTTAGCAGTAGGTATTTCAGCAATGATTGGAATTCAAGCAATCATTAATTTAAGTGTAACAAGTGGTATTTTACCTATTACAGGTGTACCTTTACCATTTATTAGTTATGGTGGATCTTCGTTAATCATATTAATGATTTCGATGGGAATATTAAATAATATAGCTAAACATGTTAATCAAAATTAATTTAAAAGGAGTAATTAAATGCATACATCAAGAGAAATTAATAAAGTATTAGTCGCAAACCGTGGTGAAATTGCAATTAGAGTTTTTCGTGCTTGTACAGAATTAAATATAGATACGGTTGCTGTTTATTCAAAAGAAGATTCAAATGCACTACATAGATATAAAGCAGATGAATCATATTTGATTGGTAAGGATAAAGCGCCTATCGATGCTTATTTAGATATCGAAAATATTATTACTTTAGCAAAAGAAATCAATGTAGATGCTATTCATCCAGGCTATGGATTTTTAGCAGAAAATATAGATTTTGCTAAACGTTGTGAAGAAGAAGGGATAATATTTATAGGTCCTACAAGTAAACATTTAAGTATGTTTGGAGATAAAGTAACAGCTAGAACAGTTGCAACTGAAGCGGGGCTGCCTATTATACCAGGAACAAGTGAACCAGTAGAATCTATCGAAGATGTGAAACAGTTTGGTAAGGATCATGGTTATCCGATTATTATTAAAGCGACACTTGGCGGTGGCGGACGTGGTATGAGAATTGTAAATAATGAATCGGAATTATCTGAATCATATGATCGTGCTAAATCAGAAGCTAAATCAGCTTTTGGTAACGATGAAATTTATGTAGAGAAGTTTATTGAAGATCCTAAACATATTGAAGTTCAAGTTATCGGAGATAAACATGGAAATATTGTCCATTTATTTGAAAGGGATTGTTCAGTTCAAAGGCGCCATCAAAAGGTCGTTGAAGTTGCGCCAAGCATAAATTTAGACGAGCAATTACGAAATGAAATCAATAATGCGGCAGTTCAACTTATGAAAAATATAGAATATGTAAATGCAGGAACTGTAGAATTTTTAGTGTCTAAAAATAAATTTTATTTTATTGAAGTAAATCCAAGAATACAAGTTGAACATACAATTACTGAAATGATTACGGGTATCGATATTGTTCAAACTCAATTAAAAGTTGCAGCTGGTCAAAACATACATAGTCCATCGATTGGCATACCAGATCAAAAAGATATCCAAACAAATGGATATGCTATTCAATCACGAGTAACGACAGAAGACCCTTTAAACGACTTTTATCCTGATACCGGTCGAATTATGGTTTATCGAACAGGTGGAGGATTTGGCGTTCGTTTAGATGCAGGAAATGGTTATCAAGGTGCTGTGATTTCACCTTATTATGATTCGCTCTTAGTGAAAGTATCTACTTGGGCATTAACATTTGAACAAGCGTCTCAAAAAATGGTGAGAAACTTAAAAGAATTTAGAATTCGTGGGATTAAAACAAATATTCCATTTTTGACAAATGTTATATTGCATGAAGACTTTATATCTGGTGCTTACAATACAAGTTTTATAGATGAATCTCCTGAGCTATTTGAATTTCCTAAGCGTCAAGATCGAGGAACTAAATTATTAACTTATATAAGTGATATGACGATTAATGGAGTAGATGGAGTCGCTAAAAAGAAAAAGCCGGTATTTTCTCCAATCGTTAAACCAGAAACAAATATTTTAGAAGAAATTCCAGCAGGTACAAAACAAATATTAGATCAACATGGTCCAGAATACCTTGCAAACTGGTTAAAAGAACAACCTAAAACACTTTTAACAGATACAACTTTCCGTGATGCACATCAATCATTATTAGCTACACGCGTAAGAACAAAGGATTTATTAGAAATAGCTGATGAGACAGCTCGTTTGTTACCTAATTTATTTTCTGTGGAAATGTGGGGAGGAGCAACATTTGACGTTTCATACCGATTTTTACGTGAAGATCCTTGGGATCGTTTAATTCAATTACGAAAGAAAATGCCGAATGTCTTATTTCAAATGTTACTTAGAGCGAGTAATGCAGTAGGTTATAAAAATTATCCTGATAATGTCATTGAAAAATTTGTTAAAGAAAGTTCAGAAAAAGGAATTGATGTCTTTAGAATATTTGATAGTTTAAATTGGTTGGAAGGAATTACGCCAGCTATTGAAGCTGTACGAAAAAATAATAAAATAGCTGAAGCAGCAATGTGTTATACGGGCGATATTTTAGATAAAGGTAAGCAAAAATATGATTTAGATTATTATATTAACCTTGGGAAAGAATTAGAAAAAGCTGGCGCTCATATCTTAGGAATAAAAGATATGGCAGGATTATTAAAACCAGAAGCAGGATATCAATTAATATCTGAACTCAAAGCGAATATAGATATACCGATTCATTTACACACACATGATACAAGTGGAAACGGTATCGCAATGTATACAAAGGCAATAGAGGCAGGAGTAGATGTTGTGGATATTGCTGCAGGTGCGCTTTCAGGATCAACATCTCAACCAAGTGCACAATCACTTTATTACGCTTTGGAAGGTAATCAACAACAACCAGAAATAGCCATTGAAAAATGTGAAGAGCTTTCTTTATATTGGGAAGGTGTGAGAGATTATTATCAAGATTTTGAGAGTGGAATGAAATCACCTCATACACAAGTTTACACACACCAAATGCCAGGTGGACAATATAGTAATTTACAACAACAGGCTAAAGGTGTTGGCTTAGGTAATCGTTGGAATGAAGTAAAAACAATGTTTAGTAAAGTAAACGAAATGTTTGGAGATATTGTAAAGGTAACACCATCATCGAAAATTGTAGGTGATATGGCGTTATTTATGGTTCAAAATGATTTAACAGAAGAAGATGTGTATGAGAGAGGTCATCAGATTGATTTTCCAGCTTCAGTGATAGAATTTTTCAACGGTGAAATAGGTCAGCCTTATCAAGGATTTCCTAAAAAATTACAAGAAATTATATTAAAAGGAAAGTCACCAATCACAGGTCGACCAGGAGAATTACTTGACCCTGTTGATTTTGATGAATTAAGAAAAGAATTAGAAAGTAAAGTAAACAAAGAAGTGACAGATTTAGATATTATTTCATATGCTCTTTATCCAGATGTATATACAAGTTATATTAATTTCCGAAAAGAGTTTGCAGATGTATCTGTCCTAGACACACCAACATACTTTTATGGCATGAGATTAGGTGAAGAAATAGAAGTTGAAATAGAAAAAGGAAAACGTTTGTTTATTAAACTGTTGACAATTTCTGAACCAAGAAACGATGGATCACGTGTCCTTTATTTTGAATTAAATGGTCAATCACGTGAAATTATCATTAAAGATAAAAATATAGAATCACTTATTCAAGAATTACCAAAAGTAAACTCTGATAATGAAAAAGAAGTTGGAGCAACGATGCCAGGAACAGTCGTTAAGGTATTGTGTGAAGAAGGCGATACAGTTAAACAAGGTGATTATTTAATTATCACAGAGGCAATGAAGATGGAAACAACTATCCAAGCACCATTCGACGGTGTTATAAAACGTATTCATGTCCAAGACGGATCAGCATTAGCTGTGAATGATTTATTAATTGAATTTGAATAATTAAAATACAAGGTAAGGAATGTGATACAATATTCCTTACCTTTATTTTTGATAGGAGATAGATGATGCAGATAAATATTTTATATGAGGATAATCACTTATTGATTGTAGAAAAACCTGTTAATATGCTTGTGCAAGGTGATAAAACAAAAGATGAAGACCTTTTAACGGTATTAAAAAAATATATTAAAGAAGAATATAATAAACCGGGTGCAGTATTTTTAAGTTTAGTTCATCGTTTAGATCGTCCAGTTGGTGGGGCAATTATTTATGCAAAAACTTCGAAGGCAGCAAGTCGGTTGTCTGATCAATTAAGAAGACGTGTGATTGAAAGAGAATATTTAGGTGTAGTTAGAGGGGTTGTAAAAAAAGACCGAGCAAAGTTAGAAGATTTCTTAATTAAAGATACTAGAAAAAATGAAGTGTCGATTGTTAAGCAAAGCAATAAAAAAGCAAAAAAAGCTGTATTGACCTATAGAAAAATAGAAACCAATCATAATTTATCGTTATTAAATATCAAATTAGAAACCGGAAGATCACATCAGATTAGAGTTCAATTAGCAGGAATTGGACATCCTTTATATGGCGATCAAAAATACGGCTCTAAAATAAATAAAGTAGGAGAACAAATAGCACTTTGGTCTCATAAACTTTCATTTAAACATCCGACCAAAGACGAAGTAATTGAAATTGTATCTTATCCACCAAATGAAAAACCTTGGAATAATTTTAAAATAAAATAAAAAACAATCACGGAAACTTCCGTGATTGTTTTTTATTTTTCTTGTCGGGAACTTCTTGACGCAAGTAGAATAAAGTAACTTAACATACCAAAATAACAAGTGATAACTAGTGCATGAAATAGAGCAACAATTAATGTAATGTTAGCGTCTAAACCATAAGTAACACCGTTTAAAACAACGAGTGCTCCAAAGATTACCTGCGCAGTAATTAGTCCAAGAGTTATTATCCAACCCCAGTACATAACACGACTATTTTTATAGTTTTTAAACACCTTTATAAAAAATAAGACTGTCCAAATAAATAAAAGACCTGCGAAAAATCTATGTCCCATTTGAACCCATTGATAGAAGTTATAACTTGCAAAATCAAAAGGTGCTCCTGAAGTACAAAAAGGCCAACTTTCACAAACTAAACTCGCTTTGGTGTGTCTAACTAAAGCCCCAGTATAAACAACTATAATTGTAAAAATTGTTAATAAATAAATTTCTAATCGATGTCGTTTTTCAATGAAAAGTTGTTTTGCATCAAATTTAGTATCTATTTCAAAAATGAGTAGTGTTAATAAGAAAACTGATGCAAATGATACAAGTGAAATACCAAAATGAGCCGCAAGAACAAAGTCAGATTGTCCCCACATAACTGCTGCCGCACCGATTAAACCTTGTAAAATTAAAAAGAAGACAGATAAAAAAGCTAAGAACTTTACTTCTCTAATATGTCCGATTACTCTCCAGGCTATTATAGCTAGTAAAAGAATAGTAATACCCATAACAGAAGATACAAGTCTGTGACTTAATTCAATAATTAACTCAGGAGTAATATCAGTAGGAATCAATTGTCCATGACATAGTGGCCAGCTATCCCCACATCCTGCACCTGAATCAGTTTTTGTTACTAAAGCGCCGCCTAGCAATATAAAAAGCATACCTAAACTTGAAACGACACCTAAAGATTTTAATGTCCTAATCATATAATTGCCTCACTTCATTTATAAAAATTATTATATATTTTAGTTCTACACACTAATAATAAAGCTAATATAGGCTAGAAATCAATTAAATAAAATATTAAAGTCAACAAAATAAATGAAAGTTCACATTTTTGTAATAAAGAAGCGCAAAAATATAGTAAACACTACGTTCATAGTGATAAACATTTGCATTTTAGCCATATATTTGCTAGAAATAGAGATAGGACTGCTGTTTAAATAGTCTTTGTCGCATTATTATTAAATTTATAAAAACATTTCAAACTTATGAAGAAACATGCTATAATAATTGACAGGCTACAATAGAAGAACATTAAGGCTATCTTGATGTGATAATATAGTCCTTAGAATATAAATAGAAAGTTGTTTAAGTGTAAATTTTAATGACAATCTTTTTATATTCTTTTGTGTGCAGGTATAAGGTGATAAATCACTTGAAATAGATCTATAAAATATTTTCATGTGGTGTTAGTCACTTATAAATGCACTAAAAAGCATTCTGTAATAATCAATAGTTGAAGAGTCTGTTGATTGATTAACTACGATGATCACTTATTGCAAGCGATAAGTAGGAGTATGTAAGATTTCATTCATAATGATTGAATGGATACTTATTTAGTGAATTAGTCTTATGATATAAGAATAATTTACTAACTCAAGTAATGCTTAACTATCTTATATGACAGAGGGGGAGTTAAATAAGATTAACTGTTATTTTACAAGATAGCTAAAGTTTTTCGTAATAATAATGTGTTAAGGACTTGACTAGATTTAAAGTATCTCTTGATATTAAATGCGATAGGTTTATTTAAACACCCTTTAAATTCTATTTTAACAATTACTCTTCAATTGTTCTAAATAAACTTAATCTATTTAAAAGGAGATACAATTATGAGAGAAGAGAAAGAGAGGTATGCGTACATGAAAGATTGGTTAGGAAGATTTAAAAGTATTGCTTTATTAGGGGTACTATCAGTTGTACTCGCAGGGTGTGGTAAAGAAAATTTAACAGCTCTAGCACCTAAAGGTGGCAGTGCAGACACGTCCTTTTATTTAATTATTTTGACTGTATCAGTAATGACACTTGTATTTCTAGCAGTAGTAATTCCATTCATTATCGTACTACTTCGTTTCCGTAAGAAAAAAGGAGACGCAGATTTTATTCCAGAACAAGTAGAGGGTAACCAAAAGTTAGAAACTATTTGGACAATCATACCTATTATACTTGTTGTAATCATGGCAGTACCTACTGTACTAGCAACATTTGAACTTGCAGATGATGCAGATGCATCAGAGCATATCAATATTAATGTTACAGGTAACCAGTATTGGTGGCACTTTGATTATGAAGATGAAGAAATCGCTACAAGTCAGGATATGTACATTCCTGTAGACACAAAAGTATATGTTAATTTAATTACATCAGATGTATTACACTCATTCTGGGTTCCAACTCTAGCAGGTAAGTTAGATGTTAACCCTGAAAACGTCAATACGATGTATATGGACGCTCAAGAAGAAGGAGTTTACTTTGGAAAGTGTGCTGAATTATGTGGTCCTTCTCACTCACTAATGGACTTTAAAGTTGTAGCAGTTAGTGAAGAAGACTATGATCAGTGGGTTACAGATATGAAAGAATTTAATTCTGAAGATTTAGAGCTTGATGCTGTTGCAGCAGAAGGTAAAGAATTATTCGATGCAAATAACTGTTTAAGCTGTCATGCGACAGACAACCAAGACTATCAAGCTGGTTCACTTCCAGTAGGTCCTGATTTAACTAGTTTTGCAGATCGTTCACGTTTTGCAGGTATCTTATTACCAACTGAAGATAATTTAGTAGATTGGATCGTAGATCCTGAAAAAATTAAACCTGGAAATAAAATGACAGGTGCTTATGATGTAACGAAAGAAGAAGCAGAAAAAATTGCTCAATATTTAATGCAGTTATCACCTTCTGATGTTACTGCAGAAAGTGTAGACACTGAAGTTCTTTCAGATAACACAGAAAAATAAAAGTAATGATATTATTTAGGAGGTATGAATTGTGAGTATTGCAGCTACTGGAAAGAGAAGTTTTGGAGCTTTTTTATGGGATTATCTTACAACTGTTGACCATAAGAAGATTGCTCACTTATATTTACTTGGTGGGGGATTATTCTTTATCTTAGGTGGTTTAGAAGCTCTTGTAATTAGAATTCAGTTAATTGTTCCTGAAAATGATTTTGTGAGTGCTGGATTCTATAATGAAATGATAACAATGCACGGAACAACCATGATATTCCTAGCCGGAATGCCATTGCTAATAGGATTAATGAACTTTGCAATGCCATTACAAATAGGGGCTAGAGATGTTGCTTTCCCATTCCTAAACTCATTAGGATTTTGGTTGTTTATGTTTGGTGGTTTATTACTTAACTTAAGTTTTCTATTAGGTGGTGCGCCTGATTCTGGTTGGACTTCATATGCTTCATTAGCATTACAATCACCAGGTCACGGAGTAGATTTCTACATTATAGGTCTACAAATTGCAGGTGCAGGTACACTAATGGGTGGTATTAACTTTATTGCTACTATCGTAACAATGCGTGCGCCTGGTATGACATATATGCGTATGCCATTATTTAGTTGGTCAACATTAATTACAAGTGTATTAATTCTTTTTGCTTTCCCAGCATTAACAATTAACCTTTTCTTACTAATGTTTGACCGTATGTTCGGTACAGCATTCTTTAATGTTGCTTTAGGTGGAAACACAATTATTTACCAGCATTTATTCTGGATATTTGGTCACCCTGAAGTTTACATTTTAATATTACCGTTATTTGGATTGTTTAGTGAGATATTCGCAACATTCTCTAAAAAACGTCTATTCGGTTATACAGCAATGGTTTTTGCTACAATGTTGATTGCGTTCTTAGGTTTCATGGTTTGGGCTCACCACATGTTTACGGTTGGTCTAGGACCAGTTGCTAACTCTATTTTCGCAGTTGGTACAATGGCAATTGCTGTTCCAACAGGGATTAAAATCTTTAACTGGCTTGCAACTATGTGGGGCGGTCAAGTAACAATTAACACTGCTATGCTATGGGCATTAGGATTCATTCCATCATTTACAATTGGTGGTATGACAGGAGTTATGTTAGGATCATCTGTTGCTGACTATCAGTATCATGATACTTACTTTGTTGTTGCTCACTTCCACTATGTTATTGTTGGTGGTACTGTCTTTGGTATCTTTGCTGGTTTACATTACTGGTGGCCGAAAATGTTTGGTCGCGTATTAAATGAAGTACTTGGTAAAATTACATTCTGGTTATTCTTTATTGGTTTCCATTTAACATTCTTTATCCAACATTTCTTAGGGTTAATGGGAATGCCACGTCGTTACTGGGTATTCTTAGAAGACCAAGGATTAGATTTAGGTAACCTGATTAGTACGATTGGTGCATTCTTTATGGCTGCAGGATCTATTGTGTTTCTATTTAATATTGTTTACTCAGCTATTAAAGAAGAAAAAGCAGCAGCAGACCCGTGGGATGGTCGTACATTAGAATGGTCAATTTCATCACCACCACCATTTTATAACTTTGAACAGCTACCACTTGTCCGTGGTTTAGATGCTTTCTGGTTAGAAAAAATGGAAGGTGACGGAACAATGCCAGCAGGAGAACCTCTACAAGATGTTCATATGCCTAATGGTTCGTTCTTACCATTCTTAATGAGTCTTGGATTCTTTGTTGCAGGATTTGGATTTATTTACCAAACAGATAACTCAATGTGGTATCTAGCACTATATGGCGGTATGGCATTTGCTATCGGTTGTATGGTTGTTCGTTCACTTAAAGACGATCATGGATTCTATATCCCTAAAGAAGAACTCCAAAAAGTACTTGATAGGGAGGCAAAATAAATATGAGTTATGATCCGAGTTTATATCCAAAAGTAATGCCTGCAGAACCAGAAAAAGCAACATTAGAAGGTAAAAACAAATTCTTTGGCTTATGGTTCTTTCTAGGTGGAGAAACAGTTTTATTTGCTAGTTTATTTGGTACTTATTTAGCACTAAAAGACTCAACAGCAGGTGGTCCTGCTGCTGAGGATATCTTTGGATTAGGTTTAGTATTCTTTATGACAATGTTACTATTAACTAGTTCATTGACAAGTGTTTATGCTATGTACCATATGAGAAATAATGACTTTAAGAAAATGATGTTATGGTTAGGAATTACAGGTCTTTTAGGAGTTGGATTCTTAACAGCTGAAATTTATGAATTTGCTCATTACATTACTGAATATGGATTTACATTCCAATCTTCAGCGTTTGGTTCAGCGTTTTTCGCATTAGTTAGTTTCCATGGAGGACACGTAATATTTGGTATTGCATGGTTAATTACATTAATGATTAGAAATGCTAAACGAGGATTAAATCTGTATAATGCACCTAAATTTAATACGTTTAGTTTATATTGGCACTTTGTAGACGTTATTTGGGTATTTGTATTTACAGTAGTTTACTTAATGGGGAAGGTGGGTTAATTTATGTCAGAAGAAACGAAAATTGATCACACTGAAGCTTTTCAACGTAAAAAAAATAAAGAAGAAATGCAAAAACAATTAATCTCATTTGGATTAATGATTGTATTTACTTTAATAGCTTTTGCTATGGTAGCTACAGGTGGGATTAGTAAAGTATACGTTATTCCTATCTTGTTCATTATGGCTATTGTTCAAGCAGGATTCCAATTCTATTACTTTATGCATATGAAAGAAAAAGATCATGAAATGCCTGCTACATTAATTTATGGTGGCGTATGGGCAGCATTCTTAACACTATGTGGTTTAGTTGTTATTACATGGTGGTAAATGATAAAAACCGAGAATATTATTCTCGGTTTTTTATTATGGTTTTATTTAACATTATTTATATAATGATTAACCTGTCCTTAAATTGTCATATCTAAACAAGATTAATTAACAATTTTAAGTTATACTTAAAGATAGGAGTAAAAAATAATTGAGGTGAGATTAGATATGTGGTTAGAATTACAGATATTTGGATTTAGAGCTTTATGGAGTCCTTACTTTTTAACATTTGTTTTACTTGTTAGTTTATTATATTATTTACTCACAGGACCATATCGTCATATATTTGGTGATGTAAAGAAAGCACAATTAAATGAACAAGGCATGTTTTATAGTGGTATGCTTGTTTTATATATAGCACAAGGGTCACCTGTAGATTTATTAGCACATATTATGATGAGTGCACATATGACTCAAATGGCATTAATCTATATGGTTTTCCCTATATTAATTATCAGAGGAATACCTACATGGTTATGGGAAAAAATTATTAATATTAGAGGACTTAAAACTTTCTTTAAAATTATGACAATACCTTTAATTGCCTTATTAATATTCAATAGTTTTTTTGCACTTTATCATATACCTGCAGTTTTTGATTATTCTAAATCATCACAAGTTATTCATGAATCAATAAAGGTATTTTTATTAATTACCTCATTTTTTATGTGGTGGCCAGTTGTTACACCAGTAAAACGATTAGATACTATGAATCCTTTAATAAAAATGGCTTACTTAATAGGAAGTACAGTAATTATTTCTATAGCTTGTGCTTTATTAATCTTCTCATCTAACCCATTGTATGCGGTGTATAGTTCAGAAGGTCCATGGCTTCAAGCTTTAAGTTTATGTGTGCCAGGGGACGTATTAGATGGTTTAGCGCCTACTTTATCAGGAGCAGATATGTTTTCACCATTTAATGCGGTTGAAGATCAGCAATTGGGTGGAATTATGATGATGATAATTCAGCAAATTATCTATGGTTTTGTGATAGCTTGGATATTCTTTACATGGTTTTCTAAGAAAAATTTAGAAAACGATCCTTTACCAACTGAAGCAGAAAGATTTAAGAAAGGATTAGTTAGTGAAGATAATAATTAATAAATCTTAATTAAGATATTAAAAATAAAGCCGTTTCGTTTAATTAAACGAAACGGCTTTATTTTTATAAAACTTATTTTTGATATTTTTCAATATCTTTTTGTAAATCTTTTAGTAAGTTATTTGCACGTTCTACAAGATTTTTGGGGAAGTTTTCTTCTTCACCATACTCAATGCCATGCGGGTAGTAGTGTTTTCCTAAAACAGGTGTTTTAAGTTTAATAACTGCATCTCCCTTATCAACGTCACCTTCAATTGCTTCACCAAAAATTCTAACATAGTATGTAACATTTTTTTCTTGTGAATCAATTCTATAGTCATATGTCACTCTTTCATAATCCCACTGGCTAGCACGAATGAAAGCATGCTCTCCCATTAAATGATCAAGTGGTTTAAGATCAACTACAGCATTACCTATTCCCATATCTTCTAATATCATTTTATCCACCTCATGTATTTAGTATCATTAAAACTATCATAGTAGAAATACATCAAACTTGCAATTAAAAGATGTATTATTTATCATCTAAACTCATTTTTTTTAATTTTAAGTAAATAAACCTCTAACATTTTAAAAAACTCATAAAGATGGTAGAATAAAAGTGTGGGGGTGGAGTTATGATAACAACCTTAGAACAGATTGACATTCTAGATCAATCTGATAAAGTTGCAAATATAATCCAATCAAGTAATGAAATGAAAATTTATATAGAAAAAGAAAGAGCTTTAAAAGCAAATGAGGAAGCTCAAAAGTTAATTGCAGAATTTAATCGTATGAAAGACCAATATGATGAAGCGCAACGTTTTGGTACATATCATCCAGACTATAATAAAATAATGAAAACAGTTCGTTCAGCAAAAAGAAGAATGGATATGAATGAATATGTCGCAGCTTTTAAAATTGCAGAAAGAAGTTTACAAAATTTATTAGATGAAGTTAGTGAAATTATCGCATCAAGTGTTAGTGATACAATAATGGTACCTAAAGAGGGTATATTAGCTGCTTCAGGTTGTGCTAGTGGTGGTTGTGGTACAGGTGGATCATGTGCATGTTAAAAAATCCAATAGAAATGAGTGAAAAGTTGTGCGAACAAAAAGACAAGGTCTCATTGTTTGGTTTCAACATAAAAGGAATATTAAGCAGATTAAACGCTTCGGTCATTTAATTTATGTATCGAAAAAAATGAGATATGCGGTTATTTATGTTAACCAAGATGAATTAGAAGAAATAGAAGAAGCAATGTTAAAATTATCATACATCATAAAAGTAGATCGGTCATATAAACCATTTATTGAAACAAACTATGAAAATGCTATTCCTGATAAAGCAAAAATTTATGATTATAAAATGGGTATTTAACCTTTGTAAGCATGCTTACAAAGGTTTTTTATATTTGAAGCTAGACTTATGTTAATGAGTCAATTATAATTTGATTTAATGAACGATATAATTCTTGGGGAGGAAGTACTGTGAACAAATTAGCAATATGTCCGGGTAGCTTTGATCCAATCACAAATGGACACTTAGATATAATAAAGCGTGGTGCAAAGATATTTGACAATGTAGTTGTTGTTATTTTTAATAATTCAGCAAAAACAGCTTTATTTTCAGTCGAAGAGAGAATTAACCTAATAAAAGAAGCGACAAAAGATATGAAAAACGTATCTGTCGATGTATCTGATGATTTATTAATTAATTATGCAAAAGAAAAAAAAGCATCAGTTATATTAAGAGGATTAAGAGCAGTAAGTGATTTTGAATATGAAATGCAAATAACTTCTATGAACAGGCGATTAGCAAAAGATGTTGAAACGTTTTTTGTGATGACTAATAATCAATATTCATTTTTAAGTTCGAGTATTGTAAAAGAAGTTGCTAAATATCAAGGTAAAGTCACAGGGTTAGTTCCTGAGATTGTTGAAGCAGCACTCAAAGAAAAGTATGATTGAACAGCGAGGGTTTAATTTGAAAATATCAACAAAACAAATTGTTAAGTTTATTGTTATTATCGTTATCTTTAGCTTATTATCGTTTTATAAGCTACCTTATTACATATATACACCAGGTAAAGCATTAGACTTAAAACAAGTTGTTCAAGTTTCAGATGGAAATGAAAGTAAAGGATCGCTCCATCTACTTACAGTCAGTGGTCAAACTGCTACACCGCTATTATACGCCATTGCACAATTTAAACCATACGACGATATCGTTCCGATTGCAGAAGCTCGTCCGCATGGGATATCTGATGAAGAGTATTTAAAAAGTCAATTAAACTTAATGGAAAACTCACAAGAAGCATCTACGGTTGTTGCTTATGAAGCAGCAAATGCTGATATTGACATCACTTATAATGGTGTTTATGTTTTAGGTGTTATCAAAGATATGCCAGCAGATGATATTTTACAAGTGGGCGATTTAATTACTAAAATAGATAATAAGGATGTCTTTGAAGCAGAAGATTTAACGGCATATATTCAAGAAAAGAAAAATTTAAAAGCAGTCGATATTACTTTTAAACGAAATGATAAGGTTTATAACAAAAAAATTAAATTAACACAATTTCCTGATGAAGATAAAAAAGGTATCGGAATTCAACTTGTAACAAATCGAGATGTTAATGTTGATCCGGATGTTGAATTCTCAAGTGGTAATATTGGTGGGCCAAGTGCTGGAATGATGTTGGCATTGTCTATTTATGACCAATTAGAAGAAGAAGATCTGACAAAAGGATTAAAAATAGCCGGGAGTGGCCAGCTGGATTACGATGGTAATGTGCTGCCAATAGGTGGAATAGACAAAAAAGTTATTGCAGCAGATAAAAAAGATATAGATATTTTGTTTGCTCCTTCAATGGAAACACATGAACAATCTAATTATGAAGAAGCAAAAGAAATGGCAGAAGAAATAGATAGTGACATGAAAATCATACCAGTAGAAACATTTCAAGATGCATTAGATTATTTAAAGACAGTTGCTGAATAAATTTAGCAACTGTTTTTATTTTAAAATAATAGGCGGTGCATATTCTTGTTTTAGTATATTCATACGATATTTAGGCAAAATTGCTGAATAATAAATATTGCTTACTTTAGCTTCTAATGAATCTTTGCCATATGATTTTAAGCTGGTGATGATATTTATATCTGTGTCAGATTTAATCTTATTAAGATAAGCTTGTCCAACTTTTGACATACCTAAAAGTCTGACATTATTGTTATTATGATGGAAATGATTAAGTTCACTTTGTGTAGTAGAAGTCAGTATATGAGTAAATATACGTTGTATTTTAACCCAGGTATAACGTTTTGTTTTAATGAGTGTCATCCAATGATGAAATGATTTTGCATGTTGGGCAGAGTCTTTAATACGATTATGGATACCTTCATCTACTAAGGCAATCTTACTTAAAGTAGTTCTTGATGTTGAGAGGACTTTATATTGTAAGAGTGAGAAATAACTTTCCCAATCAATAAATGTATTTGTTTTCAGATAAAAAGAATTTAATTCATTATTCATTGATAGGGGAAGTGCACTCGTCACTTTTTCTGTTATACCATTTTCTAAAATTTCTCGTCTAATACTAGTGGCGCTTGAAATATTTGAATTAATCTTAGTATCATGATAGTTATTATCAATTCTTTTTAATGTATATAGATCGATATTATATTGATTGTTTAAAATTTCTTTTACATAACTGAAACCAAGTATATTATTAGGTTGTAAAACATTTAAATTAAATCCTATTTTATCATAAGCTAAGTTATGTGCATCAGGATATGAAAGACCTTTTGTTAATTCTTTCTTTAAAATATTATTAAACTCATGTTTATTTTCGTTAAAATTATGATAAGTATTTAAAAAATCATCAATAATTCCTGATTCACTGCCAAAACACAATGAAGAGATTTTAAGTGCATTTAAAGCCTTTATAGCGCCATGAGAGAATAACTCGCTACTTTGCACAGAATAAGCGTAAGGAAGCTCTAAAACGATATCTACACCTGATTCAAGCGCTGCTTTTGTTCGAGAAAATTTATCAACAAGAGCTGGTTCACCTCTTTGTAGAAAAGAGCCGCTCATGACAGCAATTAAACAGTCTGATTCACTCATTTTTTTGGCTTCCTTCAAATGATAAACATGACCATTATGAAACGGATTATATTCAACAACCAAACCACAAGCTTTCATATATTCAACTCCTAATGTATAATGTATTTATAATTGTAACAAATGTAATTAAGGAAACTCAATCTAATTTATTCAAAAGGGTTGACAAAATCACTATTTCCTTTTAAAATTACTCATGTTGCCTAGAGGTGATTAACTTGAAATTTACGTTGAATCAAATTTATGAAGACGCATCACACGGTCCTTTTCATTTCGAAGAAACAATAGATGTTTCAGATATTCCTTCAATGATTGAAAGTGATATAAGAGAAATATCGACAGTTAAAGTAAAAGGGATATGTACAGTGGATAAAGATGAAATAATCTTTAACTATTCAATAAAAGGTGAAATTATTTTACCTTGTGCCCGAACTTTAGTTGATGTACCATATCAATTAGATGTTAACTTAACTGAGGTATTTACAACAGATTTAACTGTGCCATCAGATAACGAAGAAGAAATACATCCTGTTACTGGTGAAGTAGTAGATTTAGGGCCTTATATTAAACAAGAAATCATCTTAAACATTCCTTTTAGAGTGTTTTCAGATGAAGAGATTATTGAAGAAGGAAAAGGATGGACTTATTTTACAGAAGATGAAAAAGAAGAATCTGATTCTGATAAAATAGATCCAAGATTAGAAAAACTACAGATTTTATTAAATAAAGAGGATAAAACGAAGTAGTCATTTTAGAGAAATTGTAAGGGAGGTGTACGATATGGCAGTTCCAAAAAGAAGAAAGTCAAAAAAAGTTACAAGACAAGGTCGTACTCATAAAAAAATTACTGCTCCAGGACTAGTTGAATGTTCAAATTGTGGAGAATATACTAAACCGCACCACGTATGTAAATCATGTGGTCAGTACGATGGTAAAGAAGTAGTAGAACAGTAAGATTATTTTATAAAGCAGATATTAGGATCATCCTAATATCTGCTTTTTTATAAATATTGAATATTTTCATACATATAAATAAAGAGGTGATTTATTGTGGAAAAAGAAGTTGAATATATTTATGACTCAAGGGGATTTGGAACGTTATTTATTAATCGGCCAACTAAAAAAAATGCGATATCAGCTAATGTGGCTAAACAACTAAATAAATTAATTGAAGAAATAGACATTGAAAAAATTAATTTTCTAGTCATTAATAGTGCTAAAAGTAATGTATTCTGTGCAGGTGGAGATTTAAATGAATTACATGATGAATTAACAGAAGATGAAGCTTATGAGGATTTAAAAACAATGAAAAACTTTTTATTTAAATTAGCGACATTTCCTCTTCCAACGATAGGTCTATTACATGGTATTGCTCTTGGTGGCGGTTGTGAATTAGCTACTGCTTGTGACTTTAGAATTGCTAAAGAAGGTACACGTTTTGGTTTTGTACAAACAAATTTAGGTATTTTACCAGGGTGGGGTGGAGGTGCTTTGCTTTATGAAAAAGTATCCCCAAGCTTTGCATATAATTGGTTAATTGAAGCGGAAATGTATGATGCTAGGTATTTAGAAAAGAAAGGCTGGATTAACAAAATTGTTCCTGAAGATAAATGGGATGAAAATGAAATATTAAAAACTTACCTAAAAAAATCGCATGGACAAATGCTTCATCTTAAAAGTCAATATTTAGAAAATATTAATCAAGAAAAAATATATGCGAATATGGATTTAGAATCAAGACGAAGTGCAAATTTATGGGAGTCTGAAGAACATAAATCTGCAGTTACTGCATTTTTAAATAAAACAAAAAAAAGAAGCGTTTAAATGCTTCTTTTTTTGTTTTATTTTAAACTTGTTGAACACCTTTAGGCATCCAAATGTAAGGGTTCTCACCTAAGTCCCGCTCCATGTTATATGATGCTTTTTCAAAGCCCATATGTTTCCAAAAACCGTGCGAATCGATAAATGGATTAGTTTTTATAGGTAATTGATACTGTTTAGCATAGTCTACTAATAGACGTGCGTAATTGTTACCACGATGTTCTGGCAATACTTCAAGTTTCCATAAAACTAAGTAATCTTGCGGTGGATCAAAGTAATGATCGAATTTAGCAGAGCGTTTATATAAACTCATGCGAGCGACTAAAGTGCTACCAAAATAAATGCCATAAAAAGGTGATTCACTATCATTTTCAACAAGATTATTTTCTAAGTCTTCAAGCATAGATAGTTCTTGCAGTCCATATTCTTGGAAACTTTTAAAGTCTTCTAACGTTTTATAATTTATTAATAGTCTTTCTACTTTAACATTAGACATAGAAATCTATCCTTTCCCAATATATTATTTCACTCTGTATATATTTACATTATAGTATAAACTAGACTAGAATGAAATAAGAGACTAAACTAATCTTGAATATTAAAGAAGCTAGGTGAGCAATTTGAAAATCTCAATAATTGGGG
Organism: Pseudogracilibacillus sp.; assembly: GCA_035301085.1. Classification (GTDB taxonomy): domain Bacteria; phylum Bacillota; class Bacilli; order Bacillales; family Amphibacillaceae; genus Pseudogracilibacillus. The sequence goes on from DATGUU010000118.1 coordinate 187,004, forward strand.
CAGGATCAGTTGGACTATTATATGGTTATTATTTAGCTGATAATCATGAAATTACTTACTATGTTAGAAATAAAGAACAAATGAAAAAAATAAATAAATTAGGTATTAATATAAAAGGATTATCAAATAATAAATCTGTTAAAGTAGAGCAGATTGAAAATTATCAAAAAAGTGATTTAATGATTATTGCTTTAAAACAACCTGAATTAATAAAGTTGTTAAAAAAACAACCGCTATTTTTTAAACAACAACCCGTGCTTTTTTTACAAAATGGTCTAGGTCATCTTGAATATATTGATAAATTAAACATAGATGCGATAATTGCTACAGTCGAACATGGATCTTATAAAGAAGATCATCATATGGTGGGTCATCTAGGTAAAGGTATCACTAAAATAGCTATCTATTCTGAACAAACAAGACAACTTAAACAGATAATTGATAATCTACAACATAAATCTTTAAATTTTAATTATTATCAAAATTGGAAAGATATTACTTATGAAAAGCTTGTAGTTAATAGTGTAATTAATCCTTTAACAGCACTTTTTGATGTCCCAAATGGGGAACTGCTCAAGAATAAAGAATTAAAAAGACTAAGTAAATTATTATGTAGAGAATCTTCAACTATTTTAAACTTGGATTTTCAGAGTCAGTGGGAAAATATCAAAAGAGTTTGTACTCAAACAAGCCAAAACACTTCATCAATGAGAGCTGACATAATCAATCAGCGCGAAACAGAAATTGAAGCAATTGTAGGCTATCTTATAAAACAAACAGACTATAACGCACCTCATTTAAATTTTATTTATACAAGTATTAAAGCATTAGAGGAAAGAGGAAGTAGGAATGAATAGTACAATTATAGGATTACTTAAAAGCGCTTTTTACTTAATACCTTTTATAATAACATATCTAATTTTTAAATATGAATATCGAAAAAATCAAAATAAAAAAATCTCGCTACAAAAATCAGTCAATTATTCGACTGTTATTTATTTAATGGGTGTACTTTATTTGTTTAATGAAATGTTTGGAAGCTTTTTTATTGGTTATCTTTTAATTACATTTTTAATTGTATTATCAATTATTTTAGTTATGCAAATGAAAAACAATAATGAAGTAATCTTAATAAAAGGGTTAAAAAGATTATGGAAAATTTCTTTTTTAGTATTTTTAGGTGCTTATGTAATATTGTTATTTAGTAAATTAACAATGTTTATTTACCAAGCATATCTTTTGTAATCAGAATGTATGAAATGAATAAGAATATAAAGTACAATACATATTACACAATACATAAAAAAGGAGCATGATCGATGAAAATCGACCCAATCCATTTAAAATATAATAGATTTATCCGAGATTATCGTCAACAAACAGATCAAATGAAAGCATATTTTGAATATAACCCATTTAGTAGTTTTGAAAAGCGCTTAGATTATCTAGATAAAAACGAATATCAGCGAAAAGAACTGGTTGAAGTTTTACTGGAAATGAATAAAAACTGGGGAGCTGATACAGCAGTACATCAGAATATTAAGCGACTAGAATCAAAAAATTCTGTTGTAGTAATTGGCGGACAACAAGCTGGTTTACTTACGGGACCTTTATATTCAATCAATAAAATTATTTCGATTATTAAACTAGCAAAACAAGAAGAAGAAAAATTAAAGCGCCCTGTTGTGCCTGTTTTTTGGATTGCAGGGGAAGACCATGATTTTGATGAAATTAATCATGTAAATATTAAAACAGAAACAGGTCTTAAAAAACATACTGTTCAACAAATTCCAGAATTTAAACAATCAATTAGTGAAATAAATATTGATTCAAAAAAAGCTGGAAAATGGTTAGCAGACATCTATTTAGAGTTAAATGAATCATATTATTCTAAAGTAGTTTATCAAGACCTTTTAGATATGTTAAAGCAATCTAAAACATATGTTGATTTCTTTGCGAAATTAATTAATAAATTATTTGAAAATACAGGCCTTGTTTTAGTAGATTCAGGGAATCGATTATTAAGAAAATTAGAGACCAAATATTTTATGACTTTAATTGAAAATCAAGAGTTAATTGCAAAAAGTGTTTTTGAATCGTTACGTTCTTTACATGAAAATAATTACTCGATATCTTTGGATGCTGATAAAGATGATGGTCATTTATTTTTCCATGATAATCATGGTGAACGAATTTTATTAAAGAAAACTAACAGTGACTTGTGGGAAGGAAAAAATCAAGAGATTAATTTGTCAACAGCTGAACTTGTTGAAATCGCAAAACATTCGCCCCATAGGTTAAGCAACAATGTTGTAACAAGACCTTTAATGCAAGAATGGTTATTTCCTACATTAGCATTTGTAGGAGGATATGGAGAAATTAGTTATTGGGCCAGCTTAAAGGGAGCATTTAAAGAAGTAGGTTTAGAAATGCCGCCTGTTGTGCCAAGGTACTCAATTACTTATATTCCTCAAACACTTGATAAAATATTGGAAAAAAATAATATTAATTTGACGGAAGCGATTAATCAAGGAGTTAACCATTTAAAACTGAATTGGTTAAGTAATCAAACAAATGCTCCAATTGAATTATTAGTCAGAGAAATGAATAAAAGTATCAAAGAATTGCATTTACCACTCCAAGAAGTGGCAGCTGATTTAGGTGAGGATTTAAAACAGTTAGCTGAAACGAATCTAAATAAGATTTATGAGACTACTGAATTCTTAGAAAAAAGATTATTAAGAGAGATAAACCATAAATATAAAAAACAGATTGACGAATATGATTTAATAACAAGTTATTTATATCCTGATAACGGACTTCAAGAAAGAGTGTTTAATCCACTGCTTTTTATAAATGATAACGGCTTTGAAATCATAAAAGAAATAATTAACTTACCATTTACATTTGAAGAAGATCATTATCTTGTGAGACTTTAAAAACAGCCCAAATATAAGGGCTGTTTTTTTTGCTTAAATGAAGTCATTTGTCCTAAAAAACAAAAAGCAGAACACTTGCTCGCACCTTTATTATCAATAGTTTGAGGTATTAAAATAAAAAATAAATTAATAGAAATTCAGTGGTGAATTGTGGTGAATTGTGGTAAGATATTTTTAGGAAGTGGTGAGAAGAATGTTTATGGGTGAATATGAACATAATTTAGATGCTAAGGGGCGAGTCATTGTTCCAGCAAAATTTAGAGAAGACTTGGGGGAAAAGTTTGTAATTACTCGAGGTCTTGATAAGTGTTTATTTGCATACCCTTTAGAAGAATGGAAAATTCTTGAAGAAAAGTTAAAGAAACTTCCATTAACTAAAAAAGATGCTCGTGCCTTTACTCGTTTTTTCTTTTCAGGAGCAGTAGAATGTGAAATAGATAAACAAGGTCGAGTAAATCTACCACAACCACTAAGAACATATTCACAATTGGAAAAAGAATGTGTCATCATAGGTGTTTCTGAACGAATTGAATTATGGTCTAAGGAATTATGGGATAATTACTTCTTAGATTCAGAAGAATCATTTAGTGATATCGCAGAAAATTTATTAGATTTTGATATTTAAAATGTTTTATAAAGAAAAGGTGAGTATATGTTTCAACATGAGAGTGTTTTAAAAACTGAATTAGTAAATAGTATTAATGTAAAGCCAAATGGTACGTATATTGATTGTACTTTAGGTGGAGCAGGTCATGCAAAAGAAATAGTTAATCAGTTAAATGATGACGGTATGCTCATTGGTTTTGATCAAGATAAAATAGCATTAACAGAAGCTAAAAGAAATTTAAAAGATACACCGGGACAAAAATTGTTAATACATGCTAACTTTAGTCAATTAAAAGAAAAACTACTAGAAAATAATATTAACCATGTAGATGGTATCATTTATGATTTAGGTGTTTCTTCTCCGCAATTAGATGATGGTAGCCGTGGTTTTAGTTACCGATATGATTCTAAATTAGATATGCGAATGGATCAGACAAGTGAACTTTCAGCATATGAAATTATAAATAACTGGCCATACGAAGATTTAGTGAGAATTATGTTTATGTATGGTGAAGAAAAATTCGCTAAGCAAATTGCAAGAAAAATCGAGGCAGCTCGTCAAGTAAAAAAAATTGAAACAACATTTGAATTAGTTGATTTAATTAAAGCTGGTATACCAGCAGCAGCAAGACGCACAGGCGGACATCCAGCTAAGCGAACTTTTCAAGCAATTAGAATAGCTGTTAACGATGAATTAAACGCATTCAATAAATCTCTCCATCAAGCAGCAGAAGTTATTTCAATAGACGGAAGAATAGCTGTTATTACATTTCATTCTTTAGAAGATAGAATATGTAAGCAAGCATTTAAAAAATGGACAACACAAAAACCTGTTCCTAGAGGAATGCCAATTATTCCTGACGGTTTTGAAGCGCCATTTAAATTAATAACTAGAAAACCAATCTTACCCACTGAAGCTGAAGTAAGTGAAAATAAACGGTCACGTTCAGCCATGTTAAGAATTGTTGAAAAGAAACATCAATGGGATGACTCGTTTACGTATGATGAAGGGTGGAGAAAATAGTGAATTCGAGCGAAATAAGAAAATGGACTACACATCAGACAACGCCAGAAGTTGATCATAATCAACCAAAACATAAAAAAATATATCCAAAAAAAGTAATTAAAAAAGGATTAAGTAAAGGTGAAAAGTATTTATACATAGCATTTAGTATTTTATTAATCGTTGTAAGTACTTATATAGTATCTTATGCTTCGCAATCTGACACAATGAATAGGCAACTTCAAACATTTGAAGGAAAAGTTGAAAAACAGCAATATATTAATGAAGGACTGACATTCGAAGTTAAGGAACTAAGTCGTCCTGAAAGAATTACAAAGATTGCTAAAGAAAAAGGTTTAAAAATTCAAGATACTGAAGTTAAACAAGCTAATAGAGTAAACGATTAAGTAGGTGGTAATTAAATGGAGAGAAAGGCTAACTCAATAAAAATGATAATCTTCTTCTTTCTCATTTTTTTAGTTTTATTTATCGCAGTTACGGGTAGGTTTCTCTATATTCAAGCTAAGGGTGAGGTAAATGATGTATCACTTGAAAATTGGGCAGCGGATCAAAGAAAAGTTAACTATCCATTAAAAGCAGAGCGTGGTAAGATATACGATAATGCAGGCGTCATGTTAGCTTATGACAGGCCTGTTTTTCGTATTTATGCGGTAGTTGATTCGTCATATTCTCAATATAAAAATGAAATATTGCATGTAGATGACCCCGCTGAAACTGCTAAAAAGCTTGCTAAATATTTAGATATCGATGAAAAATCAGTTGAAGAAAAACTTACTAAAGTACTTCAAAAAAATGAGAAATTACCAGAGGATGAACGACAATTTCAAATTGAATTTGGCTCTAAAGGTAAAAATATTTCGCAAACAACTAAAAATGAAATAGATAAAGAAAACATACCTGGCATTTATTTTATGGAAGATTCAACAAGATACTATCCGAATGGAACTTTTGCTTCTCACATCATTGGTTTTGCTAGGCCAGATGAAAAAACAAAAGATAATAAGATAAATGGTATTGTAGGCATGGAAAAAGTAAAAAATGAAATTTTAGAAGGAAAAGATGGCCATATATCGTTTGAAAGAGATAAATTTAATAAAAAACCATTAAAATCTAAAGAAATAATTAGTGAACCTGAAAATGGTAAAGATATTTATTTAACTATTGATCAAAAAATTCAGACATTATTAGAAGATGTTTTATCAAATGTAGTAGAGGTGTATGAACCGGAAAGAGTTACTGCAACAATTATGAATCCTAAAACAGGTGAAATTATCGCAATGAGTAATCGACCAAGTTATAATCCAAATCAACCTGAAAAAGTCGATAACTGGTATAATGATGTGATATCGACACCTGTTGAACCAGGCTCAACAGTAAAGATGTTCACCTGGGCAGCAGCAATAGAATCAGGTGTATATGATGGTACTGAAACATTTGAATCAGGAAGTTATCGGATTGATGGTCAGGGACGTGCAATTAATGATCATAACCAAGGCAGAGGGTGGGGCAAGATAACCTATGATGAAGGATTTAGAAGATCTTCAAACGTTGCCACAGCAAAATTGGTATGGGAAAAACTAACTCCTGATAATTATATGACTTATTTAAAAGCTTTCGATTTTAATAAGAAAACGGAAATTGATTTACCTAGTGAAAGTAAGGGTACGATTATGTTTAATTATCCGATTGAAAAAGTAACAACTGGTTTTGGTCAAGGAAGCACAATGACACCTATTCAACAATTAAAAGCTGCTACAGCCATTGCTAATAATGGTAAAATGATGAAGCCATATGTGATTAAAAAAATCGTTAATCCAACAACAGAAAAAATTATCGAAGAAAATGAACCCTCAACTGTAGGTGAACCGATTTCAAAAGAGACAGCAAATCACGTATTAAAATTGTTAGGTGATGTAGTGAATGGCGAAGGAGGTACAGGGAAAGCATTTCAAATAAATGATTACTCTGTAGCTGGAAAAACAGGTACAGCTCAAATACCTGATCCAGAAGGTGGAGGATACTTAAAAGGTAAAGAAAATTACTTATTTTCATTTTTAGGTATGGCACCGAAAGATAATCCAGAACTAATGATGCACGTTTCTGTCACGCAACCCAAATTAGCAGATAATCAAGTGGGATCTGATGTGACATCACTTATTTTTACAAGAGTTATGAGCAACAGTTTAAAATATTTAAATATCGAACCTGATAAAACTGATGAAGGTGAAATAGAAACTATTAAAATGCCTAATGTGATAGATAAAGAAACAAAAGAAGTAGAAAATAAACTAAAACAATTAAATATTAATTATAAACTAATAGGTGATGGAGATAAAATTATCGCAAGTACAGTAAGTGAATCTACTAAATTGTTACGTAATAATACTGTCATGTTAATTACTAATCAACCAACAATGCCAGATTTAACAGGATGGTCAAAACGTGAAGTATTAGAATTTGGACAAATACTTGATATACCGATTGAAGTAAAGGGAGATGGGTTTGTTACAAAACAAAACATAAAAGAAAGTGAAAAAATCACTAAACAAACTAAACTTGAGATTGAATTTAGTAAACCTTTTTAACAGAGTGAATTAAGCTCCAACTTATTTCAGCGTAATAAGTTGGAGCTATTTTTGTAAACAAATCTTAATAAATATCTGTATGAATAATATTTATATTTGGTATAATCAATTAAGTTAGAATATGAATAGGAGTTAAATTAAATATGTTTAATGTAAAATGGTTAATGGAAATTTTTCCAGAATCTAAAGTTGAATTAGAGAGTCATGACATTGAAATTAAAACTGTAAATACAGATAGTAGAAATTTACTAACTAATAGTTTGTTCGTACCGTTAGAAGGTGAAAATTTTAACGGACATGATTATGTAACACAAGCAATAGAGAATGGAGCGATAGCAGTAATATGGAATAAAGAAAAACCTATCGATAAAATACCTAAAGAGATATCGATATTTTTAGTGGATAATACACTGGAAGCATTACAAATGCTTGCACAAGCCTATAGAAATTTGATTAATCCTAAAGTTATCGGGATTACGGGATCGAATGGTAAAACAACAACGAAAGATTTATTACATGCTGCGTTAAATAAACAATTTATAACTAAAGCAACTGAAGGTAATTATAATAATCATATTGGATTGCCATTAACTATTTTAAGTATGAGTGTAAAAACCGAAATCCTTATTTTAGAAATGGGAATGAGTAATTTTGGTGAAATAGCATTACTTTCCAAGATAGCTAAACCAGATATTGCAATTATAACTAACATAGGTGAATCTCATATAGAGCATCTAGGTTCTAGAGCTGGTATTAGTCAAGCTAAGCTCGAAATTATTAAATATATGGATGATCAAGGTGTATTAATAGTAGATGGTGATGAACCATTATTAGAGAAAATTGATTTTAAAGGTAAATTAGTGAAATGCGGTTATACTAATGGAAATGAATATATTATTTCTAATGTTTCTTTATCTGAAAAAGGGACGACTTTTAATATCAATAATGAACCTTATCAAATACCTTTGCTTGGTAATCATAATGCACAGAATACAAGCTTTGTCATAGCTGCTACTGAAATGTTGAATGTCAGTCATCAAAGAGTTCAAGACGGATTAAGTCAAGTACGCGTGACTAATATGCGCTTTGAATTAATAAAAGGGAAAAATGATGTAAGCTTAATAAATGATGCGTATAATGCTTCACCATCATCCATGAAAGCAAGTATAGAAGTTGTTAATAACCTTAAAGGGTATCATGAAAAAATCCTCGTTTTAGGAGATATCTTAGAGTTGGGAGTAAACATAGAGAAGTATTATATCGATATAGCTAAAAAAATAATTGATACAGATATTAAATGTGTTTATACATATGGTGACACTTCAAGTCTATTGAGTGATTACTTGAATAATCATTCTGATATATCTGCTAAGCACTTTTCAGAAAAAAAATTATTAGTGAATACATTAGAAAACAAAGCGCTTAAAGATAATTTAATCTTTTTTAAAGCCTCACGAGGAATTAAGTTAGAAAACATTATTGACGAAATAAAATAAAAGAATTAAAAGAGGGAAACAAATGAATATATTAATACTGATTATTAGTTTTGTTTTAACAAGTTTGTTATTGGCAATTTCTATCCCATATTTAAAACGACTTAAATTTGGGCAAAGTATCCGTGAAGAAGGACCAGAGTCGCATATGGCTAAATCTGGTACACCTACAATGGGTGGTTTAATGATAGTCATAAGTGTAATTATAAGTATGTTTATTGCTAATTTATTTTACGTTGAAATGAATTTAACTGTTGAATTTTGGTTGTTAACATTGGTCCTTGTTGGATTTGGTTTATTAGGCTTTTTAGATGATTTTATTAAAATTGGATTTAAAAGAAATTTAGGTCTAACATCATTACAAAAGTTAATTGGACAAATTGTAATTGCTGTTATCTTTTACTTTGTAATGAAACAATATGATCTTGGAACAGCTATTTCAATTCCAGGAACTGATATTGAGTGGGAATTAGGTTGGTTTTACGCAATACTAGTTGTTGTTATGTTAGTTGGTGCCTCTAACGCTGTTAATCTAACTGATGGATTAGACGGTTTACTCGCAGGTACAGCATCAATAGCATTTGGTGCATTTGCTTTTATTTTAGCGAGTGTTCAAATGGATCATACAACTTTAATTACATACTCATTAGCGATTGTTGGAGCATTATTAGGCTTTTTAATTTTTAATGCGCATCCTGCTAAAATATTTATGGGTGATACAGGTTCATTAGCATTAGGTGCAGCCATTGCAGCCATTGCAATCTTAAGCCACTTGGAAATACTCTTAGTAATTATTGGTGGTGTATTTGTTATTGAGACATTGTCAGTCATTCTTCAAGTTGCTTCATTTAAAACAAGAGGTAAGCGAATATTTAGAATGAGTCCAATTCATCATCACTTCGAACTTGGTGGTTGGTCTGAGTGGCGTGTAGTAATCACTTTTTGGTTTGCTGGATTAATATTTGCCCTGATTGGGATAGTAATTGAGGTGGTATTATAATGAATAAATTTATTAATTTCCCTTATAAAAAAGTCTTAGTGTTAGGACTTGCTAAAAGTGGTTTTGCAACAGCCAATGTCTTCAATCGTCATAAGATTGATCTTGTAGTAAATGATTTATCAGCAGAGGAAAGCGATCCACTCGTTCAAAAGTTAAAAGAAAAAAATATAAAAGTTGTTTTAGGATCTCATCCATTAGAGTTATTAGAAGATATAGACTTAATTGTGAAAAATCCAGGTATTCCTTATAGTAATGACTTATTATTAGAAGCAAGTAAAAGAGGTATACCTATAATCACAGAGATAGAATTAACATATCATCTATTAGATAAGCAAACTCTAATTGGGATAACTGGATCAAATGGTAAAACAACAACAACATCTCTTGTTAGGGAAATGTTTAAAGAAGGTAAAAAAGATATAGTAACTGCAGGGAATATAGGAACTGTTTCAATTGAAGTTGTTGAAGACTTAAATCCTGAAGATAATTTATTACTTGAGCTGTCTTCATTTCAATTGCAAGGAACAAAAACTTTTAAACCAGATATTGCTGCTATATTGAATTTATATGAGGCGCATATTGATTTTCATGGATCATTTTTAAAATATAGCGAAGCAAAAGCTAACATTTTTAAAAATCAGACAAAAGATGAATTCTTGGTCTATAATTATGATGATTATCAAGTAACAAAAGCAGTCCAAAAAAGTGAAGCTACTTTAGTACCATTTTCAATTAAAACAGCAGTTAAAGAAGGCGCTTGGAGAGATGAAAGAAGTATCTACTTTAGAGACGAACAAATAATTGAAATTAAAGACATTGTTTTAGTTGGAGATCATAACTTATCTAACATATTAGCTGCGGTAGCTATAGCTAAACTGAAAAATGTAGATACGCAATCGATTCAAAATGTGTTAAAAACTTTTTCAGGCGTGAAACACCGTCTGGAATTTGTAGGTATGAAACAGGGGAGGTATTTTTATAACGATTCAAAAGCGACTAATATTTTAGCAACGGAACAAGCACTAAAAGCATTTCAATCACCGACAATATTATTGGCTGGCGGTTTAGATCGGGGAGATGACTTTTCACCGCTTATTCCTTTATTTAAAAATGTGAAATCATTAGTTTTATTTGGAGAGACCAAAGAAAAGTTAGCACAAATAGGAAAAAAAGCTGGTATAAAAGATATTTTCTTAGTTGACACAATGAAAGAAGCTGTCGAAAAGGCTTATAAACAATCGAATCAATCCGACGTTATTTTACTCTCCCCTGCATGTGCAAGTTGGGACCAATATAAAACATTTGAAGAACGTGGGAATTTATTTATTGAAAGTATAAAAACATTAACTGAAATTTAATATATTAAAATTGAATTATAGTTTTAAATAAATAGATAATAAACTTGAATACAATTGTGTAAGTATTGTTTTTTTTAATTTACTAATATGCTATAATGAAAGATGGAAACAATTTAATTTAAATGTAAAATGAGATAAAAGGAAGATTAAAGAATGGATAAAAAGAACATTGTTTCAATTGATGAAAAGCAAAAAACTGACTTGAAACAAACGGATAAGCGAAAAGCAAAACGTAAACTCTTTTTTTATCTATTTATTTTTCTGATACTCATTTTAATTATTATTTATTTACAATCTTCATTGAGTCATGTGAAGGAAGTAAAAGTAAAAGGTAATCAAGTACTTTCTGAATCTACAATAGTTAATATGTCAAAAATTGATACTGAAACCAATATTTGGAATCTGAGTACTAATAAAAAAGAATTTGAATTAGAAAAACATCCGATTATTAAATCAGTAAAAATAGAAAGAGACTTACCATCTACTGTTATGATTGATGTAACAGAATATAAAGTTCTAGGCTACATTAAAAGTAAAAAAGATTATCAAGCTATACTAGAAGATGGTAATATAATAAAAAATGAAAAGAATATATTTGATTACAGTAATGCACCCTTGTTGCATGGTTTTAAAGATAAAAAACTTTTAAAAAGAATGGCTGAAGAATTAAATGAACTACCTGAGAATATATTTCAAATGATTTCTGAAATATACTGGATGCCAGACAAAAATAATGAATATAAAATCGAAATGTTTATGGTAGATGGTTTTGTGGTAGATACAACAATTAGAGGCTTTTCAGAAAATATGAAAGTGTATCCTTCAATTGTTTTACAACTAGACTCTACAAAACAAGGAATTATTCATATTGGTAAAGGATCTTATTTTGAAGAGAAAAAATATAAGAACTAGATTTTATTGGGAGGTGCCTGTTAATGAGTAAAGGTGAAGTAGTAGTTAGTTTAGATATAGGAACATCTGAAGTAAAAGTAATTATAGGCGAAGTTAAAGAAAATTCTTTAAATATAATAGGTGTAGGTACATCAATATCAAGAGGCTTAAATAAAGGATCAATTGTAGATATCGATCAAACAGTTCAATCTATTAAATCAGCTGTTGAACAAGCAGAGCGCATGGTGGGCTTGAAAATTGATTCCGTTGTTGTAGGTATTAACGGCAGTCATATTAACTTACAACCATGTCATGGTGTAGTAGCAGTTCAAAGTGAAAACAATGAAATAAGTGATGATGATATCTTACGGGTTATTGATGGTGCTCAAGTTATGTCAATACCACCTGAAAGAGAAGTAATTGATGTTATTCCAAAACAATTTATTGTTGATGGATTAGACGAAATTACAGACCCACGAGGGATGATAGGTGTACGTTTGGAAATGGAAGGAACGTTAATTACATGTTCTAAAACATCTCTACATAATATTTTGAAGTGTGTAGAGCACGCTGGTTTAGAAGTTTCAGACATATGTTTACAACCATTAGCAGCTGGAACAGTAGCGCTATCTTCTGATGAAAAGAATTTAGGTGTAGCTTTAATTGATGTTGGTGGTGGTACTACAACGGTATCAGTATTTGAAAATGGTCATTTAGCAGCAACTAATGTTATCCCACTAGGTGGTAACAATATTACAAAAGATTTATCAATTGGATTAAGAACATCTACAATCGATGCTGAAGAAATAAAGAAATCATATGGCCATGCTTATTATGGACATGCTTCAGAAGAAGAATCATTTAAAGCAACAATTATTGGAAGTAACCAACAAGAAACATATAATCAATTAGAAATTTCTGATATGATAGAAGCAAGAGTAGAAGAAATATTTAATTTAGCTCAACAAGAAATAATAAAAATGGGCTTTGAAGACTTAAGAGGTGGCTTTGTTTTAACAGGTGGCACAATGAAAATGCCAGGAACTTTAGAACTTGCACAAGAAATATTTATGGGTCACGCTCGGATTGCAATTCCAGATTATATGGGAGTTCGTGAACCGCAATTTACAGCAGGAGTAGGAATATTGCAATTTGCTCCAAATAATGCAAAAATACAAGGTAAAGATCTGAGCCCTTCTTTAACAGTATTAGAAACAGATATACCAGAAAACTCAGAAAGTAAGTCAAAATCAAAAAGCAATAAGACAGACGAATCAGAACCAAAAGAATCAAAATTTCAAAATTTCTTTAAATTCTTTTTTGAATAAACAATAAAAATGTATATCATTTACATACTAGGAGGAACAGATTATGTTAGAGTTTGAAACAGAAATAGACCAATTAGCAACAATTAAAGTTATCGGAGTAGGTGGCGGAGGAAACAATGCCGTTAACCGAATGATCGATCATGGTGTTGAAGGTGTTGAGTTTATCGCTGTTAACACAGATGCACAAGCACTTAATATGTCAAAAGCAGAAATTAAAATGCAAATTGGTGGTAAATTAACAAGAGGTTTAGGTGCAGGTGCAAATCCAGAAGTTGGAAAAAAAGCAGCTGAAGAAAGTAAAGAACAAATTGAAGAAGTACTTAAAGGTGCAGATATGGTATTTGTTACTGCTGGTAAAGGTGGAGGAACGGGTACAGGAGCCGCACCTGTCATTGCACAAATCGCAAAAGATTTAGGTGCACTTACTGTAGGTGTTGTAACACGTCCGTTTTCATTCGAAGGTGCACGTCGTCAACGTCAAGCAGCAGCAGGAATTGATCAATTAAAAGAAAGCGTTGATACGCTAATTGTTATACCAAACGATCGTTTACTTGAGATTGTAGATAAAAACACGCCAATGACAGAAGCCTTTAGAGAAGCGGATAACGTATTAAGACAAGGTGTTCAAGGAATTTCAGACTTAATTGCAAAACCTGGTTTAATTAACGTTGACTTTGCTGACGTAAAAACAATTATGTCAGATAAAGGTTCAGCACTTATGGGTATTGGAGTAGCAAATGGTGAAAATCGTGCGGCTGAAGCTGCTAAAAAAGCTATTTCATCACCATTACTTGAAACTTCTATAGATGGTGCACAAGGAATATTAATGAATATTTCAGGTGGCGAAAACTTAAGTCTATTTGAAGTACAAGAAGCAGCAGACTTAGTTACTTCAGCGGCAGATAGTGAAGTAAATGTTATCTTTGGTAATGTTATTAATGAAAATTTAACAGAGGAAGTTATAGTAACTGTTATTGCGACAGGATTTGATGAAACTCGTCCTCAAAAACGTCAAGGGCAAAAAACAGAATCGCGTCGTCCTAATGAGACGCAACGTCATCCACAACCTCAAAATAACCAACCACAAAATAATAGAAATGAATTTGAGGAGCAAGAACCAGAACAAAAAGAAGATGACACATTAGATATTCCAACGTTTTTAAGAAATAGAAATCGTAATAGATAAACAGATAAAACGAGTAGATTAACTACTCGTTTTTATTTTATAGTTATTATTCGAAAGGAGAATAACAATTGTCAGTTTTAACAAACTTAAACAATATTAAAGAAAATATCAATAAAGCATGCACCAAAGTAAATCGTGATCCAAAAGAGATAAATATCATTGGTGTGACAAAATATGTTTCTATTGAACGCACTCAAGAGTTGTTAGATACAGGTATCTATAACCTTGGTGAAAACCGAGCAGAAGAACTAGTACATAAATATAATGAATTAGATTCTCGTGCGAAATTTCATTTTATTGGTACTCTACAATCAAGAAAAGTAAAAGATGTTATTGACAAAGTAACTTCAATTCACTCTTTGGATAGATTATCAGTAGCAAAACAAATCAATAGTCGATCAAAAGACATAAAAGATTGTTTTATTCAAGTTAATGTTAGCGAAGAAGATTCTAAACATGGTTTAAAAATTGATGAAGTTGATGAATTTATTAATCAGTTATCTCAATATGAAAAGGTACGAATTGTTGGTTTAATGACAATGGCTCCTCATATTGATGATGAAAAAGAGATAAGGTCAGTCTTTAAAAGACTAGCAACATTACGCAATTCTATTAGAGATAAAAAAATTTCATACGCTCCTTGTGAGTATTTATCAATGGGCATGAGTAATGATTATGAAATAGCTATTGAAGAAGGTGCTACTCATATCAGACTTGGCTCAAAATTAGTAGGTAATTAACTTTTAAGGAAATAAAGATAACATTTAAAATAATTCAATCAATCTAAACATAGAGAGATTTGTTGATTTTATTAATATAAATGTCTATGCTATTAAAAGAGTAAGTTAAAAATTGAATTTTATTGAATCAGGAAATGGAATTGAAGAAGGTGGTAAATAAATGGCTGTAGTTGCTTTATTTTTACAAAACATTGTTTTAATTTATACTTGGGCAATAATAATTTATATTCTCATGTCATGGTTCCCAGGAGCTAGGGAATCTTCGTTTGGTCAATTATTAGCAGGAATTACTGAACCTTATTTAGAGATTTTTAGAAGGATAATTCCTCCATTAGGTGGACTTGATTTATCACCAATCATTGCTATTTTTGCTTTGCGTCTTGCTTTAGGTGGTTTAATTCAAGTGTTTCGTATGGTAGGTCTTTTATAAATGTCAATCTATCAACATTATAGGAATGAAGAGCATGCATTTGTTGATCAGGTGTTAACTTGGAAAGAACAAGTTGAAACTTTCTATACAACACAATTAACTGACTTTTTAGACCCTCGTGAAAGAGAAATAGTTAACAGCGTTATTGGGAAAGCAAATGAAGATATAACAGTTTCATTTTTTGGTGGAGATAAAGAAGCTGAACGAAAAAGAGCCATTATAGCACCTTATTATGAACAAACTGATGTTGCTGATTTTGAAATTATATTATATCAAGCAAATTTCACAAAAAAATTTGTAAATATTCAACATGGTGATGTTATGGGTGCTTTTTTAGGTTTAGGTCTCGAACGCAAAAAAATGGGAGATATTATCATTAATAATGATCAATTACAAATTTACACGACTAAAGATATTGGGATTTATGTTCAAGCTAATTTAAATGCAATTAATCGAGCAAATATCCAATTAGAAGAAGTGCCGTTAATTCAACATTTAGAAAGAACAGATGTGTGGAAAGAACAAACGCACTCAGTAAGTTCAATGCGATTAGATAACTTAGTTAAAGAAACTTACCGAATTTCACGAAAGAAAGCTGCAGAATTAATTAATCGTAAATTTGTAAAAGTAAATTTTAAAACAGTTGAAGATCCAGCCATGATTATTCTAGAAGGAGATTTAATGTCTGTAAGAGGTTTAGGACGTAGTCGAATTTTGGAGATTGGTGGAAAGTCACGTAAACATCGAACATTTGTAACAACTGCTGTTTTGAAAACATGAATAAATAAGAGAAAACTATAAATTTTAAAGATATTGTTATATAATAATTTTAGGTTGTTTTAGAAAGAGTAGACAAGGGGGTGTTTTTTTGGCTTTGACACCGTTAGACATTCATAATAAAGTTTTTGCAAGAGGTTTTCGAGGTTATGACGAAGATGATGTAAACAATTTTTTAGATCAAATTATAAAAGATTATGAATTGACAATTCGAGAAAAAAATGCGTTAGAAGATCAAGTCAAAGAAATGGAAGAACGTTTAAATCGTTTTTCTGAAATGGAATTAACTTTAAATAAATCTATTGCAATTGCACAAGAAACAGCAGATAATGTTAAAGAGAATGCACGTAAAGAATCACACTTAATTATAAAAGAAGCTGAAAAAAATGCTGATCGTATAATAGATGAAGCACTAAGTGAATCTAGAAATGTAGCTCTTGAAACAGAAGAATTACGTCGTCAAGCTAAAGTATTTAGAACACGCTTGAAAATGTTAATCGAGTCACAATTGGATATGGTAAATAATGAAGATTGGGATGACTTCTTTGATATGGATGATGTATTAAAACCAGAAAGTAGTATAGCTAATCAAAATAGCAATGAATAAAAATAAAATAAATAATAAATACAATGAAGGAAAAAGTATAAATTGATGAACTATCCAGCGAATTGGGGATTGGTGCGAGCCCAATATAGAAAATCATTTAGAAAATCACTCCTGAGTATTCATTCTGAAAATCATTTTAAGAATGAACGTTTCATTCACGTTACGAATAAGTTAAGTAAATTCAAGTTAGTATGAATTGACAAGGGTGGTACCGCGAGTCTTCTCGTCCCTTTATAGGGAATGTTGAGGGCTTTTTTATTGTTTAATTTTAATAAAAACAAACGAAATTTAAGGGGGAAATTAATAGTGGATTATAGACCAACGTTACAGATGCAAAGAACTAAGTTTCCAATGAGAGGAAATTTACCAAATAAAGAACCAGTTAGAAGAGAAAAATGGGAAACAGAAAAACTATATGAACAGAGCTTAGCCAGAACTGAAGGAAGACCATTGTTTATTTTACATGATGGACCTCCTTATGCAAATGGTGATTTACATATAGGACATGCTTTAAACCAAATATTAAAAGATTTTATTACACGTTATAAATCGATGTCAGGTTATCATGCACCTTATATTCCAGGTTGGGATACACACGGCTTACCGATTGAAACAGCTTTAGCTAAAAAGAAAAAAGTTGATCGTAAAAAATTAGAAATTGCAGAATTTAGACAAATGTGTGCTGATTACGCAATGGACCAAGTAAATCGTCAGCGTGAACAAAGAAAAGCTCTAGGAGCAAGAGGAGATTGGGAAAATCCTTATATAACTTTAACAAAAGATTATGAAGCTGCACAAATCAAAGTTTTTGGGGAAATGGCAAATCGTGGTTATATCTATAAAGGATTACGTCCAGTGTTTTGGTCACCATCTTCAGAATCAGCATTAGCTGAAGCAGAAATTGAATATCAAGATAAACGTTCACCGTCTATTTATGTAACTTACGAGATTACAGATGGTAAGGGCGTTGTTGAAGAAGGTACTAAATTTATTATTTGGACAACAACACCTTGGACAATTCCTGCGAGTTTAGGAGTTAGTTTACATCCTGATTTAAAATATGATGTGTTTGAAGTTAATGGAGAAAGATATGTAGTGGCCCATGATCTTTTAGATCCACTTGTTGAAGAATTTGATTGGGATGAACCCAAAGTCATAGATTCATTTATGGGACGTCAAGCTGATCGAATTGTATCAAAACACCCATTTTATGATCGTGACATTTTAACAATGTTAGGAACACATGTCACAACAGAATCAGGAACAGGATGCGTTCATACGGCACCTGGTCATGGTGAAGAAGACTTTTATGTTGCAAAAGAATATGATATAGAAGCGATTTGTCCCGTGGATGAACGTGGATACTTTACAAACGAAGCGCCAGGGTTTGAAGGTGTATTTTATGATGATGGTAATAAATTAGTTTCAGATAAATTAACAGAAAAAGGTGCTTTATTAAAATTATCATTTATCACACATTCGTATCCGCATGATTGGAGAACGAAAAAACCAACTATTTTCCGTGCTACATCTCAGTGGTTTGCATCAATTAAAGCATTTAGAGAAAATATTTTAAATGAAATTAAAGAAGTAAATTGGCATCCACATTGGGGAGAAACGAGACTTTATAATATGGTTCGTGATCGTGAAGATTGGACTATATCACGTCAACGTACTTGGGGTGTACCTATACCTGTATTTTATGGTGAAGACGATACACCAATCATTAATAAAGAAATAATTGATCATGTCTCAGAACTATTTAAAGAACATGGCTCAAATATTTGGTTTGAATGGAGTGCAAAAGAATTATTACCTGAGGACTTTACTTCAGAGCACAGTCCAAATGGTAAATTTACAAAAGAAACGGATATTATGGATGTCTGGTTTGATTCAGGGTCTTCTCATGAAGCTGTCTTAATGCATCGTAAAGATCACCGTCGTCCAGCAGATTTATATTTAGAAGGTAGTGATCAATATCGTGGCTGGTTCAACTCATCACTTTCAACTGCGGTAGCAATCACAGGGAAAGCTCCGTATAAGAGTGTGGTAAGTCATGGTATGGTTTTAGATGGCGATGGTCGTAAGATGAGTAAATCAATTGGTAATACAATTGAACCAGGTGATGTACAAAAACAAATGGGAGCAGATATTTTAAGACTTTGGGTTTCAACTGTCGATTATCAAGCAGATGTACGTATATCACAAGATATCCTAAAACAAGTATCTGAAAGCTACCGAAAAATTAGAAACACATTCCGCTTCTTACTCGCTAATTTAGAAGATTTTGATCCTGTAAATGATTCTATAGCTGAAGCAGAGTTAGAAGAAATAGACCGTTATATGTTAGTTCGCTTACAAAATTTAGTAACTAAAGTTAAATCAGGCTATGATAAGTATGATTTTTCTATCGTATTTAATGAAATTCATAACTATGCATCGAATGATCTTAGCTCGTTTTATCTAGATTTTGCAAAAGATATATTATATATTGAAACTAAAAATAACCCACGTCGTCGTAGTATTCAAACAGTATACTATGAGACTCTAGTAAGTTTAGCTAAGTTATTAACACCAATAATTCCACATACAACTGAAGAGATTTGGGAGTATATTAATGGTGTTGAAGAAGAGTATATTCAATTAACAGATTTACCAGAAGCACGTGAAATTGAAGGATTTACTGAGGCTGACGAGACAAAATGGGAATTATTTATGAAACTGAGATCTGATGTTTTAAAATCATTAGAAGAAGCGCGTGCAGAAAAAGTAATTGGAAACTCATTGGAAGCCAAAATTACAATTGAAGCACTTGATGACGAAGTAAAAGAAGTTATAAATTCAATTCCAAACATTCATCAATTACTGATTGTTTCTGAAGCAGATTTAAATAAATCACATAAAGATGCAAAAGAATACAAGTATGTAAAAGTTCATGTTGAAAAACATCCAGGAGATAAATGTAATCGTTGCTGGACGTATTCAGATACAGTAGGAACACATGAAGAACATCCTGATTTATGTACTCGTTGTAATACGATTGTTGTAGAAAATTACGGAGATTTAGATTTAACTGAAAAATAATAATTAAAACCCTCCTAAAAAGGAGGGTTTTTTACTTAGATTTGCACTTTTTCTATAAAAGATTTAATGTAGTAATGAGCTTAAAGTTGCTTAGAATGGAGGAAGACATGTTTAGATATTATATTATTGCGTTAATTGTTATTATATTTGATCAAATAACTAAGTGGTTAATTGTAGAAAAAATGAATGTATATGATTCAATTGTTATTATAAATAACTTTTTTAATATAACATCGCATCGAAATAAAGGTGCAGCTTGGGGCATTTTACAAGACCAAATGGTGTTTTTCTATATTATCACACTCGTAGTTGTGATTGGAATTATTTATTATATGCAAAAACATGGTAAACAAAGCTCGCTTTTAGCTATTGGACTCAGTTTATTACTAGGTGGTGCAATAGGTAATTTTATTGATCGTTTATATCGAAAAGAAGTTGTTGATTTTTTAGACTTTCAAATTTTCAATTATAATTATCCGATTTTTAATATTGCCGATTCAGCACTTGTGATTGGGGTAGGCTTACTCATAATTTATACCATTTTGGATGAAAGAAAAAGTAAGAAGGAGAACCTATTATGATCAAAAATACTCATCTAACAAATGAACAAGAAACAGGTTTAAGACTTGATAAAATACTCGTACAAAAAAACCCTGAATATTCAAGACAGCAAATTCAATCGTGGATAAAAAATGAATACGTTACAGTAAATAATATATTTCAAAAACCAAATTATAAGATAAAAACAGCTGATAAAATTGTTTGGCATATTCCTGAGACAGTTGAACGTCATATAAATCCTGAGAATATTCCACTGACAATCCTTTATGAAGATGATCATATTATTGTAATTAATAAAGAACGTGGTATGTTAGTTCACCCTACATTACAACAAAGTTCAGGTACATTAGTAAATGCTTTAATGTATTATTCAAATAGCTTGTCAAATATAAATGGTGAAGAACGTTTAGGAATTGTTCATCGTTTAGACAAAGACACGAGTGGAGTAATGGTTGTAGCTAAAACGAATGAAGCACATACTCATTTACAAAATCAATTTTCAAACCATACTGTTTATCGTAAATATGAGGCTATTGTCTTAGGTGTTGTTTCTCATAATCACGGTATAATTGATGCGCCAATTGGAAGAGATAAAAAAAATCGTTTGCGAATGGCTGTTACTTCCGATGGTAAATATGCAGAAACACATTTTAAGGTTTTAAGTCGATTTAATCAACACTCACATTTAGCTTGTGAATTAATTACTGGTAGAACTCATCAAATTAGAGTGCATATGAAATATATTAATCATCCAATAGTTGGTGATCCCATTTATAGTCGAAAAAAAAGCAAATTGTTAGATAGTCAAGCATTGTTTGCAAAAAAATTGCATTTTAATCATCCAGCAACTGGAAAATTATTAAAGTTTGAAATCGATCAACCAACTTATTTTGCATCGTTAATAAAAGAATTACAGATAATAGCTTGACTTAACATAAGTAATTTGAAATAATACAAGTAGTTAAATAAGTCCTTTAATATAGCACAGTGAGGCTAAAAAGGAATCGTTACATAAGTGTGGGATATCTCTACGCTTATGTAAAAAACCTCAATCTCACTGGATTGAGGTTTTTTTATAGAAGAGGTGAATAATATGATTAAGAAAAAAACGGTTTTAGATGAAGCTGCAATCATGAGAGGATTAACACGCATTGCTCATGAAATTGTTGAGCGTAATAAAGGAGGAGAAAATCTAGTTTTAATTGGTATTAAAACAAGAGGCTTCCCTTTAGCTAAAAGACTTCAAGAAAGAATTAACCAAATAGAAAACACCTTAGTTCCAACTAGTGAAATAGACATCACTTATTACCGTGATGATTTAGAGGAAAAAAATAAAAGTGATCATGTTCCAACATTAGATATAGATATTACAAACAAAAAAGTTATTTTAGTAGATGATGTTTTATATACTGGACGTACGGTAAGAGCAGCGATGGATGCAGTAATGGATATAAGTAGGCCTGCTCAAGTTCAACTAGCAGTTTTAATTGATCGAGGACACCGTGAATTGCCTATTAGAGCAGACTATGTAGCAAAAAACATTCCCACTTCAGAAACAGAAGAAATTGTTGTTAAATTAAGTGAACAAGATGCTAAAGATGAAGTAAGTATCTATGATAATAATAAATGACCTTTAATTAAATCCAGAGAGGTTTAAAAGGTTCCAAAGTATGCGTTAAATTTATTAACGTGTTATCTCTTTGCGACCTTTTGCAAAGAGATTTTTTTTATATCAAAGGGGTGGTTATTGATGAAGCATTTTATTTCAATGGAAGATATAACAAATGAAGAAATTTATCAATTATTAAAAATTGCTAGAATGTATCGCGAAGAGGAATATAAAATCACCAAACAAACATTTGTTGCCAATTTATTTTTTGAACCAAGTACACGGACTAAAACAAGCTTTACAGTAGCAGAAAGAAAGTTAGGCCTTGATATTTTAGACTTCGCTACAGAAACATCGAGCATGCAAAAGGGAGAAACACTTTATGATACAGCAAAAACATTTGAAGCAGTCGGTGCTGAATGTTTAATCATTAGGCATGAAGATGATGAATGGTCAAAAGCACTTGATAAAAAAATTAATATTCCTATTATTAATGCAGGATCTGGTAAAAAAGATCACCCAACACAAAGTTTATTAGATCTTGATACAATTTATCAGGAATATGGTTACTTTAAAGGCTTAAAAGTTGTTATTGCAGGCGATATTAAACATAGTCGAGTAGCTAGATCAAATGCTCAAATGCTGTCAAAATTAGGTGCAGAAGTTTACTTTACAGCTCCAGATCACTTTACAGAGACAGAGTTAGGTTATCCATACATTCAGATTGATGAAGCGATAGAAATGTGCGATGTGTTGATGTTACTACGTATTCAGCATGAAAGACATGAAGCGACTTCTATTTCAACATTAAATTATTTAGAAGAGTTTGGTTTAACAAAAGAGCGTGAAAGAAATATGAAGCCTCGAGCAATCATCTTGCATCCTGGACCAGTAAATAGAGGTGTTGAAATTGATACAAGTTTAGTTGAGTGTCAAAGATCAAGAATCAATAAGCAAATTGAAAATGGTGTGTATGCTCGAATGGCAGTATTAACAAAGCAACTACTCGAATGGAATGTAATTGATAAAACAGATATAGTTAAAGTTAAACCACGAATTGTTGCGACAAAAAAACAAAAAGCGAATTAAAATAAGCAAATAAGGAATGATAATAATGAATAAATGGCAATTAGTTTTAGAAGATGGAACTGTATTTATCGGAGATCATTTTGGGAGCGATATCGTTAAATATGGTGAAGTGATCTTTAATGTGAATATGACGGGTTATCAAGAAATGATTACTGATCCATCAAACTTTAACCAAATAATCGTTTCAACATATCCAGTTATCGGTAATTATGGGTTTAATAGCGATGATTCTGAGGCAATTGAACCGTCAATTAATGGTTTAGTCGTTAGAGAAATTAATCATGAACCTTCAAATTTCAGAAGTGAAGAATCATTAAGTAGTTATCTAAAAGCATTTAAAATACCAGGAATTTCAGGTATTGATACACGAGAATTAATAAAGGTTTTACGTCAAAAAGGAACAATGAGAGGTGCAATTGCCTCGATGGATTTATCTCCTGAAGTTATTGTTAACAGATTAAAAAATAATCATCCTTCAGACGATGAAGTTAGTCATGCTTCAATCGCAAAACCTTATATTATTCCAGGAAGTGGTGACCGTGTTGTCGTCATTAATTTAGGTATGAAACAAAGTATATTAAAAGAACTGACAGAACGTAAGTGTCATGTCACTGTAGTGCCTTATGATTATACAGCTGAGCAAATTATGAGATTTAAACCAAAGGGCATCATCGTTTCAAACGGTCCAGGAAGTCCATTTGCACTTAAAAACACAATTGAAACTTTAAAACAATTAATGGATAAAACAGCTATCCTTTCAATTGGATTAGGTCATCTATTATTTGCGCTTGCTAATGATTTAGAAGTAGAGCGAACAAAGTATGGTAATCATAATGCCAGTTATCCAGTGAAACAACTTGAGAGTGGAGTAAGTTATTTAACAAATCAAAACTCACATTATATAGTTAATCGAAAATCAGTTGATCAATCAAACATAGAAATAACATATGAAGGATTAAATGACCAAACAGTTCAAGGGCTTGCACTATCAAATAAAAATTTAATGTCTGTCCAGTTTAATCCAGAAGGCTCGCCTGGAACAAATGAAGCAAATTTTGTCTTCGATGATTTTTTAAATAGTATAAGTAAAAACTAGAAAAGTGGAGTGATCAATATGCCGAAAAATGAATCAATTAAAAAAATATTAGTGATTGGATCAGGACCAATTGTTATTGGACAAGCTGCAGAATTTGATTATTCAGGAACGCAAGCATGTCAATCATTAAAAGAAGAAGGTTATTCTGTTGTATTAGCCAACTCTAACCCTGCAACAATTATGACAGATCATACGGTTGCAGATAAAGTATATATGGAACCATTAACCGTTAAATTTTTAACTAAGATTATCAAAAAAGAACGACCTGATGCATTACTTGCAACGCTTGGTGGTCAAACGGGTCTTAATTTAGCAATCGAATTAGATAAAGCAGGTGTTTTAGAACAATATGATGTTAAATTACTAGGTTCATCATTAGATGCCATCCAAAAAGCTGAAGATCGTGAATTATTTAGAGACTTAATGGATGAATTAAATGAACCAGTTCCAGCGAGTGACATTGTTAATAATGTAGAATCTGCAGTCGATTTTGCGACGAAGATAGGGTATCCGGTAATTGTTAGACCAGCATTTACCTTGGGAGGTACTGGAGGTGGTATGTGTGATAATGAAGAAGAACTTCGCATAATTGTTAAAAATGGACTTGCCTTATCTCCAGCCAACCAATGTTTGATAGAGAAAAGTATTGCAGGATTTAAAGAAATTGAGTATGAAGTAATTAGAGATAGTAAAGATCAGGCAATAGCAGTTTGTAATATGGAGAATATTGATCCAGTTGGTATTCATACCGGAGATGCAATTGTTGTTGCTCCGTCAATGACGCTAACAGATTATGAATATCATATGTTGAGAGATGTGTCACTAAAAATAATTCGTGCTTTAAAAATCGAAGGTGGATGTAATGTTCAATTAGCTTTAGACCCACATAGTTTTCAATATTATATTATCGAAGTTAACCCTAGAGTAAGTCGTTCATCTGCTCTTGCATCAAAAGCTACAGGATATCCAATAGCCAAAATAGCAGCTAAAATTGCTGTAGGATTAACATTAGATGAAATTAAAAATCCGATGATTGAAACAGAAACAGCATTTTTTGAACCAACATTAGATTATGTTGTAACAAAAATTCCTCGTTTCCCATTTGATAAATTTGTTACAGGTGACAGAATTTTAGGAACACAAATGAAGGCTACAGGAGAAATCATGTCACTTGGGCGAAATTTTGAAGAATCATTCTTAAAAGGGATTCGTTCATTAGAAATTGGTAATGGTGATTTTTATTTAAAACATGTTTCAGAAGAAGAAACAGACCAATTGCTCTATCGTTTAGAAAAAGCGGATGATGAACGCATTTTCGTTCTAGGAGAATTATTACGTCGTGGTATGACAGAAGAAGAAATTCATAATATAACAAAAATTGATCCATTATTTATTAATAAATTAAATAACATTATTCAATTAGAACTTCAATTAGTTAATAATAAAAACGATCAAAAATTATTAAAAAAAGCAAAAGAAAATGGCTTTTCTGACATGCAAATAGCCCGTGCATGGGAAACTAATGAAACAGAAGTGTATAATTTGCGTCTTAAATTAGATTTAATGCCAGTTTATAAAGAAGTAGATACTTCAGCTGGAACTACAAGTGCAACTACACCATATTACTACAGTACTTATGAAAAAAATTGCGAAGTTATCGTTAATGATACTGAAAAAGTGTTAGTTCTTGGCTCTGGCCCAATTAGAATTGGACAAGGCATCGAATTTGATTATGCAACTGTTCATTCAGTTCTTGCTTTACAAGAAATGGGTTATGAAGCAATTATTATGAATAATAATCCAGAAACAGTATCGACTGACTTTGCTATGAGTGATAAACTCTATTTTGAACCATTGTCACTTGAAGATGTGATGCATGTTATCAATAAAGAAAAACCATTAGGTGTTATTGTTCAATTTGGTGGACAAACAGCAATTAATTTAGCGGAAGGTTTAGAAGAACGTGGTGTCAAAATACTTGGAACATCACTTGAAGCAATAAACCGAGCTGAAGATCGCCATAAATTCGAAGCATTATTAGAAGAATTAGATTTAAAACGTCCACGAGGAAAAGCAGTAACTAAAGCTGAAGAAGCAATCAAGATCGCTTCAGAAATCGGATATCCTGTCTTAGTTAGACCGTCATATGTAATAGGTGGAAGTCGTATGGAAATTGTTCACGAAGAATCTGAACTACGTACATACATTGATAAATATCCAGTGATTAATGAAGGAGAGCCTTTATTAATTGACCAATATGTTACAGGAATTGAAGTAGATGTTGATGCGATTAGTGATGGAAAAACAACAATTGTGCCAGGAATTATGGAACACATTGAACGTTCTGGTGTTCACTCTGGTGATTCAATTGCAGTATACCCTCCACAACGCTTAAGCGAAGATGTTAAAGAAGAACTTTTTGAAACAACAGATAAAATTGCAAAAGCGCTAAATGTCATCGGCTTAATAAATATTCAATTCATTATTCAAGGAACAGATGTTTATGTAATTGAAGTAAACCCAAGAGCAAGTCGAACAATACCATTTTTAAGTAAAATTACGAGTGTCACGATGGCAAACTTAGCAACAAAATCTATTATGGGACAAGACTTAAGTGAACTTGGTTTTAAATCAGGAATTGTTGAAGAACATGAAGATGTATTTGTGAAAATCCCAGTATTTTCATTTGAAAAATTAAGAAGTGTTGATACAACTTTAGGACCTGAAATGAAATCAACAGGTGAAGCGATTGGTTATGATAAAACATTAGAAAAAGCACTATATAAAGGACTAATTGCTTCAGGTATTGATATTCCTCATGAGGGAGCAATACTCTTAACCGTTGCAGATAAAGACAAAGAAGAAGCATCTTATGTCGCTCAAAGATTCCAAAACTTAGGATTTGATTTATTAGCTACTGAAGGTACAGCAAAATATTTAAATGAAAAAGGTTTACCTGTAACAGAAGTAGCAAAAATAGGTGCTGAAGAACCAAATGTCTTATCAGTTATAAAAAATGGTGATGTACAATTTGTGATTAATACGTTAACTTCAGGAACACAACCACGATCTGATGGATTTAGAATTCGTCGTGAAGCAGTTGAGCATGCCACAATTAGTTTAACTAATCTTGATACGGCTCATGCTATTTTAAATGTGATAGATTTAACAACATTTAGTGCAAATCCCGTTAAGTATAAAGGAGTGGGTAGATATGATTCGTAAAGAATTATTACCTATAATTAGTAATAAGAAGATAGCTCATGAATCATATGAACTTGTATTAGAAAGTGAATACATTAGTTCAACTGCAGTACCAGGTCAATTTTTACATTTGTCTATTCGTAATCATACTTTAAGACGCCCTTTATCGATTGCGGCAGTTGATAAAAAAAATCATACAGTGACTTTATTATATAAACTAGTAGGTAAAGGAACTGAAGATTTAATAACTTATGACACGAATGAGAAAATTGATGTATTAGGACCCGGCGGAAAAGAATTTGTTATTGATGATTTAACTGAAAATGATGAAGTATTATTAATAGGTGGTGGGATAGGTGTTCCACCCCTTCACTTCTTAGCACAAAAGCTTTCTGAGAAAAACGTTAAAATGACAATGGTTCTTGGTTTTTTGTCTAAAGAATATCTGTTTTATGAAAAAGAATTCAATGAACTAGGTCACACAATAATTGCAACAGATGATGGTTCTTATGGTGAAAAAGGTCGAGTGACAGATGTTGATTTAAGTCAATTTAACTTTAAACATTATTATTCATGTGGGCCTCTACCGATGTTAAAAGCAGTAAAGGAAAAATATTCACATATTGATGGATTTTTATCTTTTGAAGAAAGATTCGGATGTGGTGTGGGAGCTTGTTTTGCTTGTGTAATACCAACAAAAGACGATGCAGGTTATAAAAAAATCTGTCAAGATGGTCCTGTGTTTTCTAGTAAAGAGGTGCTGATCTAATGAATTTATCAATTCAATTACCTGGACTTAATTTGAAAAATCCAATTATGCCAGCTTCTGGTTGTTTTGGTTTTGGTCGAGAATACAGTCAGTTTTTTGACTTAAATGAGTTAGGTGCCATCATCATGAAGTCCGCTACAGGTGAAGAGCGGTTAGGTAACCCAACACCAAGAGTAGCAGAAACAGCTTCAGGTATGCTAAACGCAATCGGCTTACAAAATCCTGGAGTTCATAAAATTATCGAAAAAGAAATACCATTTTTAAAAAAATTTGATATTCCAATTATTGCTAATGTTGCAGGAAGTACAATTGAAGAATATGAGTATGTTGCTGAAGCATTTAGTAAAGATGCGACAATTAACGCAATTGAATTAAATATTTCATGCCCCAATGTAAAAGAGGGTGGAATTCAATTTGGAACAAATATTAATATGGCTGAAGAAATTACTAAACGAGTAAAAGCTAAAAGTAATGTACCTGTTTATGTTAAATTATCGCCTAATGTAACTAACGTAGTTGAAATAGCTCAAGCTGTTGAAAGAGCTGGGGCTGATGGGATTACAATGATTAACACACTCACAGGCATGCAAATCCATTTGCCTAGTAAACGTCCTTTAATTGCTAATCGAACGGGTGGACTTTCAGGTCCAGCAATTAAACCAATAGCTATTAAAATGATTTATGAAGTTAGTGAAGCGGTTGATCTGCCAATTATTGGTATGGGTGGAATTTCAAATGCGGATGATGTTATTGAATTTTTACTTGCTGGAGCAAGTGCTGTAGCTATAGGAACAGCCAATTTTCAAAATCCACTAGTTTGTTCAGAAATTATTAATAATCTTCCGAAAACCTTAGAAAATTATGGTTTTAATTCAATCGAAGATGTCATTGGAAAGGGGCATATTTAATGTACCTTGCTCTTGATTTTCCAGATTATAACAAAACAAAGAACTTTATTGAAAGAAATGATTTACAAGGCGTGCCAGTAAAAGTAGGTATGGAATTATTTTATAAAGAAGGATCAAAAATAATTAATTATTTAAAAGAGCAGAATCATTCAATTTTTTTAGACTTAAAATTATTTGACATTCCAACAACCGTAGAACGCGCAATGCATAATTTAGCAGATTTTGAAGTGGATTTTGTAAATGTTCATGCGCTAGGTGGTTCAGAAATGATAAAAAGAGCAAAATCTGCTTTGCAATCTAAATCAAGTTCAAACCATGAAACAAAATTATTAGCTGTGACAATTCTTACCTCTATGGATAATCAAATAATTAAAGATGACTTAGGATTATCTCTAACTGTGAACGAAGAAGTGTTGCGCTTAGCCAAATTATCAGAAAGCAGTGGAGCTGATGGCGTTGTTTGTTCGGTGCATGAAGCAGCAATGATAAAAGAACTTTGCGACAAAAAATTTAAAACGATGACTCCAGGAATACGTCTAACTAAAAGTCAGCACGACGATCAAAAACGTGTCGCAACACCTAAATTTGCAAAAGAAAATGGTTCTGATCATATTGTTATTGGTAGAAGCATTACACAAGCAGATAATCCGAAGTCAGCATATGATATCGCCTTAGGAGAGTGGTCTTAATGAATCAACATTATGATATTGCCAGAGATTTACTATCAATTAAAGCTGTTCAAATAAAAACAGATAGTTATTTTACTTGGACTTCAGGTATTAAATCTCCTATTTATTGTGATAATCGGTTAACAATGTCGTATCCAAAAGTTCGAAATAGAATTATCGACGGTTTTATTAATAAAATTAAAACATTTAAAAAACAACCAGATGTGATTGCAGGTTGTGCAACAGCAGGAATACCTCATGCAGCATGGATTGCA
This sequence comes from Pseudogracilibacillus sp., assembly GCA_035301085.1. GTDB lineage: Bacteria > Bacillota > Bacilli > Bacillales > Amphibacillaceae > Pseudogracilibacillus. The sequence continues at coordinate 217,231 of DATGUU010000118.1, forward strand.
GAGCGCTTAAATTTACCAATGGTTTACGTACGTTCCTCTCCAAAAGGACACGGAAAAGGAAATCAAATTGAAGGTCTTGTTAAAAAAGGTCAAAAGATATTAGTTGTCGAAGATTTAATATCAACTGGCGGCTCTTCACTAGATGTTGTAAATGTATTAAAAGAAGAAGGTGCAGAAATTATTGGCGTAATCGCAATCTTTACGTACGGTTTAAACAAAACAATTCGTCGTTTTGAAAAAGAGGGTGTTCCATTAATAACTTTAACAGGTTTTGATTACTTAGTAGAAGCACTTGTTGAAGATGAAGAGATAACTAAAACAGATCAAGAAACATTATTAAGCTGGCGAAATAACTTATAATACAGCTTATATTACACTTCACTCACAATCTCTATCAATTTATTTTTTATTTGCTATAATTAAAAGTAATAGATAAATTAAAGTGATTATTTATGATAAAATAAAATTATTGATGAGGTTATAATTAAATGAAAATTGATGATTATGAACTATTATTAAAACTAAATGAGATTGGTACTGTAAGAGGAACTGCAAAAGTTATTTTAATATCACAACCAGCAGTATCTCAACGATTGAAGTTTATTGAAGAATATTTTGGAGATACTATTTTTATTAGAACTTCTAAACGATTGAAAGTAACACCAAGTGGTGAAATTATATTAAAACATGCTAAAGAAGTTGTTGAAAGAGAACGTCAGATAAAAAATAGGTTAGCGGCATCAAGTGTAGAAGTAAAAGGGACACTTTCGATCGCTTGTTCAACTTTAATTAGTCAGCGTTATTTACCAAGGATACTTGCTAAATTTACTAAAGAATATCCGCTAGTAACGATAGACTTAGTTACAGGCATGAGTGAAGACATTAAAAGAAATGCTAAAGATTATCATGTTAATATTATTCGTGGTGAAAAATTTAAAGAGTCAACATCTTTATTATTGTTTAAAGATCCACTATATATTTTTGATACAGAACCATTTGAAGTAGATGAAGTTAAAACTCGTCCACTCATTTCTTTTAAAAGTGACACAAGCATGCAAGCATTATTTGAAAATTGGTTATATCATCATCAAGGAAGTATTAATCCAATTAAAAAAATTAATGTAGATCAAATTGAAACGTGCAAACAATTTATGATAGAAGGTATAGGTATGGCAATTTTACCGAAAAGTGTCGCAGGATCACTTGTAGATCACTATCATTATTTGCCTCTTAAAGTTAAAGGTGATCCAGTTACTAGAGATACGTGGGTTAACTATCAACCTGGGATTAGAAAATTACCACAAGTTAACCACTTCATAGAATTGTTATTAGAAGAATTTAATAAAAAAGACGTATAAATTATACGTCTTTTTTTATTTTTAACTTCTTTATTTTATCTTCAGAAGGAGTGACATGAATTGTTTTTTGGTTATCGTATGTCACATATCCGGGTTTAGCACCAGAAGGTTTTTTAACATGACGAATCTGTGTGTAGTCTACAGGCACTGAAGCAGACATACGTGCTTGGCTATAAAATGCTGCAAGTTCAGCCGCTTCTGTAATCGTATTTTCGCTAGGATTATTTGATCGAATAACAACATGTGACCCTGGGATATTAAGTGTGTGCAACCAGATATCATCACGATGCGCTATTTTATGAGTAACATACTCATTTTGATTATTATTTCTACCTACTAAAATAGTTGTACCATCAGAGGATTCGAACTCATCAGGTTTGGGCTTTAGATGTTTTTTTCTTTTTCTTCTTTTTTGTTTTTTTAAATAACCTTGTTCTTTTAATTCATCTCGAATTTCTTCGATATCATTTTCACGAGCAATATCAACTTGTTGTAATAAATTTCTTAAATAGTTAATTTCATGAATTGTTTTATGAATTTCTTTTTTTACTATATTTTTAGAATTAACTAATTTACGATAACGTGTAAAAAAACGTTGCGCGTTTTCGCTAGGTGTTTCATCTGATTTTAATTGAATCGTGATTTCATTTTGATCAGGATCATAGTAGTCTAATACTTTTACAGATTTATCACCCTTTGTCACTAGATGCATATTTGCTGTAAGAAGTTCACCTTGTTTTTGATAAAAATCAGCACCTTCAGCTTTTTTCATCGTTTTACGGTGAATTTTTAGTTTTCTTTCATTTTTCTTAACCTCATTAGTTAAAAAGCGATAAAGATCTTTTGCTTGTTGCTTAACACGATCACGTTCAGCCTTGCCAGAATAAAAGTGATCGAGCATTTTGTTAACTGAAGAAAATATTTCTTGTTCCACATTTAAATGTGTCATTGGGAAAACATGATAGTCTTCTCGTTTAGCTTTATATATAATTGGTTTATAATCATTGTTAATTAAGGCTTTTTGGAGTTCACCAAAGCTATTTACATAAGCAGCCTGCGCACCAAGCTCTGTACGATAAACTATTTCTTTTGCAAGCAAAGGTGAGATACCAGAAAGAGTCTGAACAATTTGTTGATCAAGTTTCCCACTATTAAAATCAATTTTTTTAACAAAATCTTCCCCAGTAATTTTTAAAGGATTTAATTTGTCTTGACTAGGTGGTGTGATATATAATGCTCCAGGTAAAATTGTCCGATGTCTATTTAGATAACTCGGAATATGTTTAATACTATCTAAGATTGTTTCTTTGTCTTCATTTAATAAAATCAAATTACTATGTCGTCCCATCAGTTCCATCACTAATGTCATTTCACTCATATCGCCTATTTCATTTCTAGTTTTAAAAGTAAAATAAATAACTCTTTCTAAATGATCTTGGTTAATCTTGATTAAAATAGCACCTGAGAGATATTTTCTAAGGACCATACAAAACATTGGTGGATCTCCTGGATTTCTATAATCATCATTTGTTAAGTGAAATCGCGCATATGAAGGATGGATAGAAAATAGTAAACTATAATTTTTTCGATTATTTCTTATTGTCATTGCAACCTCAGTATCTGTTGGTTGAAATATACGATTAATTCGCCCATTTAAAATTTCTTGATTTAATTCATGAATGACAGCTCTTGTTACAACTCCGTCAAATGCCATTTAAATTCACCTCATTCGTTAGTATACCATATTGTCTTTGCCTAATAATAAATTAAAGATTATTTAAGATATATGTAGAGAAATTAATATATAAAATGTATAATGGAGAATAAATGGAGTGATAAAAATGATAAAAAGTATGACTGGATATGGAATTGATCAATTTCATGTTGAAGAAACTTTAATCACGATAGAAATTAGAACTGTTAATAACCGCTATTTAGATATTGTTTCAAAAATACCACGTTCATTTATGTATTTAGAAAATGAAATGAAACAGGTTATTCAGTCATATTTTGATCGTGGAAGAGTCGAGTTGTTTTTAACGCTATCTGGAGAATATATAACAGATAAAAAATTAACAGTTGATTGGAATTTAATGGATCAATATTTTTCTGAATTAAAAACAATAAAAGAACGCTATTCACTAGATGGATCAATACCTATAGAAATGGTATCACAGCTAAAAGACTTATTTGTCGTTCATAAAACAAATGAAAAGATAACTACGTTAGATGATAAAATTATTGAAAGTATCAAAAGAACATGTGAGCAAGTGAATTCAAATAGAGTAAATGATGGTGCATATCTCATTGCAGATATTCAAAATCGAATTATTGATATAACGCACATGTTAAAAGAGCTAGAAACCTTACAACCAAAAGTAAGTATAGATTATCGTAAACGTGTAGAACGTCGGATTGAGGAGTATGTTGGGAGTCGACTAACTTTAGATGATTCACAACTTCATCAAGAAATAGCTATATTGGCTGAAAAAGGAGATATAACTGAAGAGTTAATCCGTATGTTTAGCCATTTAGAACAATTTCAAGTTATAATAGATGAAGCGGGGCCTTTAGGTAGACGATTGGACTTTATTGCACAAGAAATGCATCGGGAAGTAAATACAATTGGAGCTAAATCAATTGACTCAAAAATTAGCAATTTGATTGTAAATATTAAAAATGAATTAGAAAAAATAAGAGAACAAATACAAAATATAGAATAAATATTTTATGTGTCTGATCTGATTCAAGGAGGAACTGATTTGGGTTTACAACTCATTAATATTGGATTTGGAAATGTTGTTTCAGCTACACGTATTATTTCAATCGTGTCACCTGAATCTGCACCAATAAAACGAATTATAACTGTTGCAAAAGACAGTAATAAATTAATTGATGCAACATATGGTAGACGAACAAGAGCAGTCATTATTACAGATAGTTCCCACGTTATTTTGTCTGCAGTTCAACCTGAAACAGTTGGACAAAGAGTCGTTAATCATGATGAAATATCAGATGAATAATTAGGGGGAAGTTTTATGTTTGATGAAAAAGGAATATTGTTTGTCTTATCAGGCCCGTCAGGTGTTGGAAAAGGGACTGTTAGAGAGCGTTTATTTGAAGTAGAGGAACAATTAAAGTATTCTATCTCTGCTACTACAAGAAATAAACGTCCTGGTGAAGTTCACGGAAGTGACTATTATTTTAAAACACATAATGAGTTTGAAAAAATGATTGAGAATGATGAATTACTTGAACATGCAAAATATGTGGATAATTATTATGGGACGCCTAAAGATTATGTTCAATCAGAACTTGATGCAGGTAATGATGTATTTTTAGAAATAGAAGTGCAAGGTGCTTTACAAGTGAAAGAAAATTTTTCTGAAGGTGTTTTTATATTTTTATTCCCACCTAGTTTAGAAGAATTAAAAAAACGGATTGTTAACCGTGGAACAGAGTCAGAGGAATTAGTACAAAACCGTTTAAATGAAGCTAAAAAAGAAATAGAAATGATGCATAATTATGATTATGTTGTTGTTAATGATAATGTTGATTATGCTGTCCAAAAAATTAAGTCAATTATAGTAAGCGAACATTGCAGACGAGAAAGAATAGAAAAGCAATACAATAATATAATAAAGGATGATGATTTTAATGTTAGAACCATCAATTGATGAACTACAAAAACAAATTCGATCAAAATATACTTTAGCAACACTTGCTGCTGAACGTGCACGTGTTATTTTAGATGAAGAAACAACTTTGTTAAAGAATCCTAAATCTCTAACACCTGTTGGATTAGCATTAGAAGAAATTAATGAAGGACTCCTTCGAGTTAAAAAGTAAAGTTACTTTAAACCCTCGCAATATTCATTTGCTAGGGTTTTAGCATTTTTAATGACGGTTATTTATAAAATGAGAGGTGTTTATCATGTTGCAAAACAAAAAAGTGTTATTAGCTGTTACAGGTGGTATTGCAGTATATAAAGCTTGTGATTTAACTAGTAAATTAACACAAGCAGGAGCAGATGTACGTGTTATTATGACTGAAAGTGCATGTAAATTTGTTTCACCATTAACATTTCAAGCATTATCTCGTAATCCGGTTTATACAGATACATTTGATGAGAAAAATCCAAAAAAAATTGCTCATATCGATCTAGCTGATTGGGCAGAAATCGTTATTATAGCTCCAGCAACTGCAAATACAATAAGTAAAATTGCAAATGGGTTAGGTGACGACATGTTAACAACTACATTACTGGCGACGCGTGCAACAATTTACATTGCTCCAGCAATGAATGTTCACATGTATCAAAATCAAGCTGTTATAGAGAATATGAATAAGTTAACTCGTTATGGTTGTCATTTTATTGAACCAGGAGCGGGTTATTTAGCATGTGGTTATGTGGGTAAAGGACGCTTAGAAGAACCGACAACAATTATTGATGTGATTAAAAAACATCAAAATGAAAAATCACTCTTAAAAGATAAGAAAATTTTAATTACAGCAGGACCTACAAGAGAAATCATTGATCCTGTTAGATTTTTCTCGAATAATTCAACAGGTAAAATGGGTTACGCTCTTGCTGAGGTGGCAGCTAGATTAGGGGCTAAAGTCACTTTAGTAAGTGGTCCTGTTAGTTTGGTAACCAAAAATAATAATATTTCACGCATAAATATCACTTCAGCAGAAGAGATGTATCATGCAGTTCATAAGCATTATCAAGAATCTGATATTGTTATAAAAGCAGCAGCTGTTGCGGATTATCGACCAAAACAAACCCATTCTCAAAAGATGAAAAAATCAGATGATAAATTAGTATTTGAAATGGAAAGAACTAAGGATATATTAAAATCATTAGGTGATAAAAAAGAACATCAGTTTTTAGTTGGCTTTGCAGCAGAAACAGAGAATCATCTAGAAAATGGGAAAAATAAATTAATTAAGAAAAATTTAGATGCAATTGTGATTAATAATGTTTCTGAAGAAGGGGCAGGTTTTGGAACAGAAACAAATAAAGTTACTTATTTAGATAAAAATTTAAAGGAATACCCATTCCCACTTGATTCAAAAGAAGTTATAGCTGAAAAAATATATCATCAAATCATTAAAACTCTTGAGGATGACAATCAGTGAACATTGCGAAAGTTATTGTAGATGTACCAGCAAGTAATGTGAATCAAACTTTTGATTATAAAGTTCCAGACAAATTTCAGTCTATGATAAAAAAAGGAATGCGTGTTGTTATTCCTTTTGGACCTCGTAAGATTACGGGATTTGTTATTGGCTTTACAAATGAATCAGAGTTTAAAAAATTAAGAGAAATTATTGATATATTAGATATTATACCTGCTTTAACAAATGAATTATTAGAATTAGGTAGATGGCTTTCTGATCAAACAATGTCTTTATATATATCAACTTATCAAGCAATGCTCCCACAAGTATTAAAGTCAAAATATGAGCGCACACTTATCAAACAATCAGACACATTACCAAAAGAATTAAGTGTGTTATTTAAAAATTCAGATGAAATATCATATGAAATCATTTTAGAAAAAAATATTAATTTGAAAATTATTCAACAAGCAATAGAAACGGGCATGATTAAAGAACATTATAAAGTTAAATCTCAAATAACAAAAAAATATCAAACAATTATTACACCCAATGTTCAATTAAAAGAGTTAGTTGAATATGAAAAGCAGTTAGCAAAAAATGCTCATCGACAAAAACAAATATTAAATTATTTTATTGAACATAACCAACCAATCGAACAAAACAAATTATATAAAGAATTAGGGATTTCACGAACTAATTTAAAACCACTTTTAGAAAAAGAGTTAATTACTCTAACACAAAAAGAGATATATCGTAATCCATACGATCGAGACTTCAAAAAAACTTATAAAAAGTCATTAACTGAAGAACAAAATAATGCGATAAAACCAATTCATTATGCAATAGAACATAATATAAACGAAACATTTTTATTGTATGGCGTTACTGGTAGCGGAAAAACTGAAATTTATTTGCAAGCAATTGATAATGTTATTAATAAAGGCCAAGAAGCCATAGTGCTTGTTCCAGAAATTGCTCTGACACCTCAAATGGTTGAACAGTTTAAAGGTAGATTTGGTGAAAGGGTTGCGGTAATGCATAGTGCTTTATCGATAGGCGAAAAATATGATGAGTGGTTAAAAATTCGACGAGGAGAAGTACAAGTCGTAGTCGGTGCTCGTTCAGCTATCTTTGCACCATTTAAAAATTTAGGTATTATTATTATCGATGAAGAGCATGAAGGCACATACAAACAAGAAGATACTCCACGATACCATGCACGTGATGTGGCGATTGAACGTGCGCGAATAAATAACTGCCCGGTTGTTTTAGGAAGTGCAACACCAACACTGGAATCGTTTGCGCGAGCTGAAAAGTCGGTTTATACATTACTAACATTATCAAAAAGAACTAACAATAAACCAATGCCAAACGTTGACGTAGTCGATATGCGAGCAGAGCTTCATTCAGGGAATCGGACGATGTTTTCAAGCACATTAATTGATAAAATGAAATTAGCAATTAGTAAAAATGAACAAGTTGTTTTGTTATTAAATAGACGTGGTTATTCTAATTTTGCTTTATGTAGAGATTGTGGTCATGTCGAACAGTGTCCTAATTGTGATATTTCTTTAACGTATCACAAAGGTCATAACTCTCTAAAATGTCATTATTGTTCATATGAAATGACCATGCCTAATAAATGTCCAGCTTGTACAAGTGATTTAATTAGTTTTTTTGGCACGGGCACAGAACGTGTAGAAGAAGCATTAAAAAAATTACTACCGACTTTAAAAATAATTAGAATGGATGTCGATACAACGCGAAGAAAAGGTGCTCACGAACGTTTACTGAATAAATTCTCCGCAGGTGAAGCTGATGTTTTATTAGGAACACAAATGATCGCAAAAGGACTAGATTTTGAAAATGTTACATTAGTAGGTGTTCTAGCTGCTGATTCAATGCTTCATTTACCTGATTTTAGAGCTGCTGAAAAAACTTTTCAATTATTGACACAAGTAAGTGGTCGTGCAGGGAGACATAGTTTAGATGGTGAAGTTATTATTCAAAGTTATACACCTGAACATTATAGTATAAATTTAGCAAGTAATTATAACTTTCCTGCTTTTTATAAAAAAGAAATGCAAATGCGTCGCGCATTTCAATACCCTCCCTATGTTTATCTAGCTCTAATCACCATAACAGATGTAAATTTAAATAAAGTCATTGAAATCTCCAAACGTTTCACAGAAAAATTAATCATGATTTTATCGAATAAATCGATTGTTTTAGGTCCAACACCTTCGCCAATTGCACGTATAAAAAAACGTTATCGCTACCAAATAATAATTAAATATCGATTTGAAGACAACTTACAGCGAAAAATTAATGCAGTAAAAAATGAATTTAATAATGAATTAAAAAAAGATTTACAAATTTTAATTGATATCAATCCAAATCAACTTATGTAGAAAGGAATATATTATGAAAAAAATAGCATTTATGGGTACACCAGACTTTTCAGTACCGGTTCTTGAAAGATTAATTGAAGATGGATATAAGATAGAACTAGTAGTGACACAACCTGACAGACCTAAAGGCCGAAAAAGAACATTAACAGCATCTCCTGTAAAAGAAGCAGCACTCGCACACAATCTCAATGTTTTTCAGCCTGAAAACTTGAAAGCGTCTTATGAAGAAATTTTTAAATACGATATAGATATTATTATTACAGCAGCATATGGACAATTATTACCAAATGAATTATTAGAATATCCAGAGTATGGAAGTATTAATGTACATGCCTCACTTTTACCTGAGCTTCGAGGAGGAGCTCCAATACATTATTCAATTTTACAAGGAAAAAAAGAAACTGGTATTACAATAATGTACATGGTTGAAAAATTAGATGCTGGAAATATTATTTCACAACAAGCAATCCCTATAGAAGAAACGGATCATGTAGGGATTTTACATGATAAACTATCAGTAGTAGGAGCAGAATTATTAAGTAAAACACTTCCTGATATTTTTAATCGAACAAATCAATCTATCAAACAAGATGAGTCAAAAGCGACATTTGCTCCTAATATCAGTCGTGAATTAGAAAGAATAAATTGGCATGATGCAAATGATGTCGTTTATAATCATATAAGAGGTTTACACCCTTGGCCAGTTGCTTATACAACATATAAACAAGATAGAATGAAAATATGGTGGGCTGAACTGGATAATAAAATTTATGAAGCAGGTCAACCAGGTGAAATAATCAAAAAAGATGAAGTAAGCTTTACAGTCTTATGTGGTAATAAAAAGGCTGTTAAAATAACAAATATACAACCAGCTGGTAAAAGAAAAATGTCTGTTGAAGATTTTTTACGTGGTGCAGATGATTTAATAGAAATCGGCGAGGTAATGGAGTGAAGAAATGTTACTAAGAAAAACGGCACTTGAATTATTAACTCGAATTGAAAAAGAGAATAGTTTTAGTCATTTATTAATTTCAGACACTATTGATAATAGTGCATTAAATCTTCAAGATGAAAATTTACTTGTTGAAATTGTATATGGCACTATCGAACGTAAGATTACATTAAATTATTTTTTATCTCCATTTATTAATAAAAACAAAAAAATGGATCCGTGGATTTTGACTTTATTACAAATGTCAGTATATCAAATGAAATACTTAGATAAAGTGCCAGACTATGCAATTATTAATGAAGCAGTAGAAATAGCCAAACATAAAGGACACAGAGGAACGGGTGCTTTGGTTAATGGCATATTAAGAAGTTTACAACGTAAAGGTGTACCTGAATTTGAAGCAATAAAGGATAAAACAGAACGTTTAGCTATCGAAACTAGCCATCCTAAATGGCTGGTAGATCTTTGGATCCAAGATTATGGTTTTGAATTAACTAAGAAAATTTGTGAAAGTAACTTAGTAAGAAAACCAATGACATTACGTACACAAATTTTAAAAAATAATCGTACTGAGCTAATTAATCAATTAGCAAATATTGATATAGAAGCAAGAAAATCATCAATAACCGAACAAGGTGTTATTATCGATTCAGGTAACGTGATTAAAACATCTATTATCGGATTAGGAAATGCGACGATTCAAGATGAAAGCTCAATGCTTGTAAGTGAATTACTTAATGTTAAACCAGGCATGAAAGTATTAGATTGTTGTAGTGCTCCTGGTGGAAAAACCACCCATATTGCAGAACTCATGAATGATCAAGGAGAAATTATCGCTCATGACTTACATCAAAAGAAAATTAATCTAGTAAAAAATCATGCAGATCGCCTTAATTTATCGAGTATAACAGCTACGCCAGAAGATGCTCGTGAATTAACAAAAGTTCATCAACATCAATCGTTTGATCGCATTCTTATTGATGCTCCTTGTTCTGGATTAGGCGTTATCAGAAGTAAACCAGATATTAAATACAATAAAACAAAAGCAGACGTTGAGAAACTTCAATCTGTTCAACAAGATATTCTTAATGAAGTGAGCCAACTATTAAACAAAGATGGTCAACTCATTTACAGTACATGCACAATTAACACTTTAGAAAATGATCAAGTTATCGAAAAGTTTTTAACTGAACATCCTGAATATGAAGTTGATCCTAATTTTACCAAGGACTTACCAAAAGAAGTAATTGAAAATAGTCGTATCACAGATTATGGAATTCAATTATTTCCTTTCACTATTAACTCTGATGGTTTTTTTATGACTAGATTACAATATAGAAATTAATATAATCAGAACCGTTAATAAAATTGAGTTGCGTGAGAGTTTTTTAAAAACGAATATAGGATAGGTTTCGTCAGGTTAATGAAGATTACGGTTGAATTTATCAAAATAAACAAAAGCAGTACTTTGTAATCATTGCTGACGGTATGGGCGATCATCAAGCAGGTGAAATTAGTGAATTAGATGCTCAAACGCATCCACAAAAAAATTTATTAAAAGCACTTGGAAGCAATAAGTCAGTTAAAACAAAAATTAAAACAATAAATTAAAGTGATATAACAAATATCTTTAAAGAAGATATAATTAATCAAGACAAAGAATTTGAAATAAAATTGAAAATAGAAAAAGATAAAATGCTGAATATAAAGTAAAGAGCAATGGTGAAGTGTTAATTAATCAAATAATATCTTATGAAGAGGGTAGTTAAATGGCAGAAGGACAAATTATAAAAGCATTAAGTGGATTTTATTATGTTAAATCAGGAAATGAAATATATGCTTGTAAAGGTAGAGGTTTATTTAGAAAGCAAAAAATCAATCCTTTAGTAGGTGATTATGTTTTATTTGATATAACTGAAAATGGGGAAGGTTACGTACAAAAAATAAAATCTAGAAAAAATGAACTTACCAGACCACCTATTGCAAATTTAACGCAAGCAATAATTGTTACATCAGCTACAGAACCTGATTTTAGCTCATTACTCTTAGATCGCTTTATCAGTCTTATGGAAGCAAAAAGAATAAAAACATACATTGTAGTGACAAAAATAGATTTAGCTACCGAAAAAGAATTAACTAAAATAAAAGATTATCAAAAAGCTTATAAAGAGATTGGTTATGATATATTTTTAGTGTCTCTAAATGAAAGACAAGAGTTACCAGAAATAGAATCTAAATTTAAAGATGAAACAACTGTAATTGCTGGTCAAACAGGTGTCGGCAAATCAACTTTACTTAATATTATTGATCCAAAATTGAATTTAAAAACAGGAATAATATCAACCAGCTTAGGACGTGGTAAGCATACAACAAGACACGTCGAGCTTATTGAAATAAATGGAGGTCTTGTTGCAGATACCCCAGGTTTTAGTCAATTAAACTTAACTGATATAGATGTAGAAGAGCTAACTGATACATTTATTGAAATGAAAGAAATAAAAAGTAAGTGCCGTTTTCGTGGTTGTTTACATGATAAAGAGCCTCAATGTGCAGTTAAACAAGCTGTTGAGACTGGAGAGATTAACAAATTCCGCTATCAACATTATTTAACATTTTTACAAGAAATAAAATCTAGAAAGCCGAGGTATTAATTATGATAAAAATAGCACCATCAATTCTCTCAGCAAATTTTGCTAAATTAGGTGAAGAAATTAAAGAGATAGAAGAAGGAGGAGCAGATTATGTCCATATTGATGTAATGGATGGACATTTTGTGCCTAATATTACAATCGGACCATTAATTGTTGATGCTGTTAAACCCATTACAAAATTACCATTAGACGTTCATTTAATGATCGAGAATCCAGATAAGTATATAAAAGATTTTGTAGAGGCCGGAGCAGATATCATAACAGTTCATCAAGAAACATGTCCTCATTTGCATCGAACAATTCAATTAATAAAAAAAGAAAATGTTAAAGCAGGAGTTGTTATTAATCCAGGAACACCTGTAGCAATGATAAAAGAAGTATTAAATAATGTAGATTTAGTCTTAGTTATGAGTGTAAATCCAGGTTTTGGTGGTCAGACATTTATTCATGAAACACTTTCTAAAATAGAAGAAATTGATTTAATTAGGAAAGAAAATAATTATCAATTTGAATTACAAGTTGATGGTGGAGTTAATGTTGAAACAGCAAAACTATGTGTTGATGCAGGAGCAGATGTATTAGTTGCAGGAAGTGCCGTCTTTAATCAGTCTAATCGTAAAAAAGCGATACAAGATATAAAAGATGCAATAAAAAAATAAGACATAATAAAAGCACCCTATTATAAAATAGAGGTGCTTTTATCTATCATATTTTGAGTCCATATTAGACACGCTCTACTTTACCTGATTTAAGGGCACGAGCAGAAACGTATACACGTTTAGGTTTACCATCAACCATGATTCTAACTTTTTGAACGTTAGCTTTCCATTTACGTTTTGAACTGTTTAGTGCGTGTGAACGATTGTTTCCAGTACCAGTTCCACGACCAGTGATAACACATCTTCTTGACATATAAAAAACCTCCTAACTATCTACATATAGCCTTCAATTACCTATTATAATTTATCATATCTACAGAAATAAAGCAATATGAAAGTGATTTAAGTTTATTAAAGATAGTTTAATGGTGTAATAAGATGTCTAATAAATTCATAATTTAAAGGTTGGTTAATTATAACTGTTCAAAATCGTTTACATGTAGTATTATATATAATGTTGAAAAAATGAAGCAATGATTAAAAAATTTTAATGTATTTGAGGAGGACTTATTTTGTCTAAACGTTTATTAACAGGAAAGATGTTAAAGAAAATGATTGAATTGGCTCAAAAACATCTTTTAAATAATAAAGATAAAATTAATGATTTAAATGTATTTCCAGTTCCAGACGGTGATACTGGAACAAATATGAGTTTAACGATGACTTCAGGTTTAAATGAAGTAAAAGAGATTAATAATGACAACGTTTCAGAAGTAGCTGCAGCATTTTCTAAAGGATTATTAATGGGAGCACGTGGTAATTCAGGTGTTATCTTATCACAAATATTTAGAGGTTTTAATAAAGGATTAAATAAAAAAGAAGCAGTGAATTCAGCTGAATTAGCTAAAGCATTTGAAGAAGGTGTGATTATGGCCTATCAAGCTGTAACTAACCCGGTTGAAGGAACTATTCTAACAGTTGTTAAAGATGCTGCAGAAGTTGCAAAACAAGCTGATGAAACAACTGAAATAATTGAATTAATGACTTCAGTAACTAAAGAAGCACAAAAGTCTTTAAATCATACGCCTGAACTATTACCCGTATTAAAAGAAGTAGGTGTTGTTGATTCAGGTGGTAAAGGGTTATTAGTTATATATGAAGGATTTTTAGCTGCATTAAAAGGTGAAGATATTACTAGTAATGATGAAGAGGTTGAATTCGAATCTGAAATACAAAATGAACATGAACAATCAATCCAATCATATATTAATGTTGGATCAATTGAACATGGCTATTGTACAGAATTTATGGTTGATATAAATAAATATAAATTGGAAGATGATGATTTTGATGAACAACTTTATCGTCGTGAATTAGAAAGATACGGTGATTCATTACTTGTTGCAGCAGATGAAGGTATAGTAAAAGTTCATATTCATACTGAAACACCGGGTGATGTGATGTCATTTAGTCAGAAATTTGGTGATTTAATGAATATTGATATTGAGAATATGCGAAAACAATATGAAGCTATTATAAAAGCAGATATAGAAAAAGAAAAAAATTATCCACCTGTAGATGTAGCGAAAATTATTGTTTCTTCTGGAAAAGGAATTAATTCAACATTTGAAAGTATCGGTGCAGATTATATTATTCATGGTGGTCAGACAATGAACCCAAGTACGGAAGATATATTATCTGCTATTAAGAAAGTAAATGCTAAAGAAATATATATATTTCCAAATAATAAAAACATTATTTTATCAGCTAATCAAGCAGCAGAAATGGTTGAACAAAAAGTACACGTAATTTCAACTAAATCAATTCCTCAAGGAATCGCAGCTTTATTTGCATTTGATGAAAGTCATGAAAGTCATGAAAATATAAATCAAATGAATCAAGCAATTGAAGAGGTGAAAACAGGACTAGTTACCTACGCTGTAAGAGATACTGAGGTAAACAATTTAAAAATAAATAAAAATGACTTTATGGGAATAAATGATGATACAATCAAAGTAAATCATAAAAATAAAATTGAAGCAGCTAAAGAATTATTGAAAGATCTAATAGATGAAGAAGATGAAATTTTAACAGTGTTTTACGGTAAGGATATGAAAGAAAATGAAAAAGAAGAAATAGTCAATTATGTTGAAACAAATTATGAAGATATAGAAGCTGAATTTCATGATGGTGATCAACCTGTATATTCGTTAATCATTATGATTGAATAGAAATAAAACCTCTGCCTTTGTTGGTAGAGGTTTTTTCGTTCAAGTATGAATATAAATTATCTAATGTTATAATTAAACTATCAATTAATGAAAAAATAGTTAAAGGATTGTGATTAAATGTTAACCGCTCAGGTGACGACAATAAAAGGAGTAGGAGAAAAAGTAGCACAAGATTTAGCAGAAATGAACATTTATACTGTTCAAGATCTTATCTATTATTTTCCCTACAGATATGATGTTCATGAAATTAAACCTGTTTCAGAATTAATTCATGATGATCAAGTCACTGTTATTGGTCAAGTAATTTACGATCCAACTGTCTCATATTTTGGTCATAGAAAATCACGTCTAATGTTTACGGTTAATGTTGAAGGCGTAGCAATAAAAGCAGTAATGTTTAATCGTGCATTTGCTAAAAAACAATTACCAGCTGGAACTGACGTAACATTAACTGGTAAATGGGATGCTCATAGATTACAAATAACAGTAAGTGAATATAAACTAGGTGTCACAAACGATGATTCAGAAATTAAAACGTATTATTCAGTTAAAGGTAAACTTTCAGCATATCGTTTAAAATTATTAATTAAAGAAGCAATTCAACTTTACGAAACTAAAATTATAGAAACATTACCTGAAACATACATACGAAAATATAAATTAGCAACATTAAATGAAGCACTTATTTGGATACACTTTCCTACTTCAACATTGCATTTAAAGCAAGCAAAAAGACGTTTTATTTATGAAGAATTACTTTTATTTCAAATTAAAATGCAATTGTTAAGAAAAAAATCACGTGAATCTGACATAGGTGAGGGAATAACATTTGAGCAAGAAAAAATTGATGCCTTTATCAAAAGTTTACCGTATCAACTAACTCATGCTCAGCAGAGGTCATTAAATGAAATATATGATGATTTAAAATCACCATATCGAATGAATCGATTACTTCAAGGTGATGTTGGATCAGGAAAAACAGTAATTGCAGCACTTGCTTTATATGCTGTTTATTGTTCTGGAAAACAAGGAGCATTAATGGTCCCAACAGAAATTCTTGCAGAACAACATTATACTTCGTTAAAAAGAATGTTTCATAATAAACTTAAAATAGGTTTATTAACGGGCTCTACTACTGCAAAAGAACGAAGAGAAATATTGGCCTTACTTCGTTCGGGAGAAATAAATATTTTACTTGGCACACATGCATTGATACAACAAGGCGTTGATTTTAAAAATCTTGGTTTAGTTATTATAGATGAACAGCATAGATTTGGCGTTGAACAAAGACGTATTCTCCGTGAAAAAGGTTTGCATCCAGATACGTTATTTATGACTGCCACACCCATTCCACGTACGCTCTCGATCACAGCTTTTGGAGATATGGATATTTCTATAATTGATGAATTACCTCAAGGTAGAAAAGAAACAGAAACATTTTGGGTTAAGGAAAATATGCTTGAACGCATTTTAATATTTATTAAAAAAAGAATTGATCAAGGTGAGCAAGCCTTCGTCGTTTCACCACTAATTGAGGAATCAGAAAACTTTGATTATCAAAATGCGATTGATTTATTTAATCAACTAAGAACCTATTATCCTCAAGATGTCGGTATCGGTTTATTACATGGTCGACTAAAGCAAGAAGAAAAAGATTCAATAATGAATCAATTTATTAAAAATGAAATACAAATTATAGTTGCTACTACAGTTATAGAAGTCGGTGTTAACGTGCCTAATGCGACGGTTATGCTGATATACAATGCTGAACGATTTGGTTTAAGTCAGCTTCATCAACTAAGAGGTCGAGTTGGTCGGGGAGATAAGCAAAGTTATTGTATTTTAATCGCAGAACCTAAAGGTGAGATTGGAAAAGAAAGAATGAAAATCATGACAGAAACGAATGATGGATTTAAATTGTCAGAAAAAGATTTAAAATTAAGAGGTCCTGGAGATGTACTTGGTAAAAAACAAAGTGGTATACCTGAATTTAAGTTAGCAGATATTGTTCATGACTACCGCACATTAGAAACTGCAAGGGTAGATGCGATAGAAATTGTAGAAAATGATTTATTAAAAAAGAACTCTGAATTTAAGCAATTAGCACAAATTATAGAAAATGATCATTTATTAAAAACAAAATTAGACTGACTTATGAAAACTTGCATATCATGCTTAGCTATTATATATTACTACTAGTACCTAGTCATAAAGGTAACTAGAAGATAAGTTGGTGGTGGTTTAAAGTGCGTCTTAAAAAAGAAACTAGACAATTAAAGTTACTAGATAAAATTAATAAGACACCTTTTATTACTGACCAAGAGTTGGCAGACTTTTTTTCAGTGAGTATTCAAACAATTAGATTAGATCGTTTGGAATTAGGAATACCAGAATTAAGAAAGCGAATTAAGTCAGTTGCTACAAGCCAATGGAGTGAAAAATTAAAGTCCCTTCCAATTGAAGAAGTAATAGGGAGTATAATTGATTTAGAATTAGATAATAGAGCTATTTCAATTTTAGACATTAAAGAAGAACATGTCTTTTCACGAAATAAAATTGCAAGAGGACATCATTTATTTGCACAGGCTAATTCACTTGCTCTTGCAGTTATTGATGATGAGTTAGCTTTGACACATAAATCAGAAATTAATTTTAAACGTCAAGTAAAATTGGGTGAACAAGTAGTATGTAAAGCAACTGTCCTATCAAAGAAGCAATCAAAAACAATAGTTGAAATAAACAGTTATGTAAAAGATGACCTTGTATTTCAAGGTCAATTTATCATGTATCGATACCAACATAAAGGGAGTAAATGATTATGCGAATAGCAATAGATGCAATGGGTGGTGACAATGCTCCAAAAGCAATTGTAGAAGGAGCTATGGATGCTATAAAAGAAATAAAAAATTTATCTCTAACGCTAGTTGGTGATGAAAATGAAATTAAAAAACATTTAACAAATGACGAAAGAATTAAAATTATACATACAAAAGAAATAATTGAAGATGATGATGATCCAACACGTGCAGTAAGAAGAAAAAAAGAGGCTTCGCTTGTCTTAATGGCACAAGAAGTTAAACAAGGTCGTGCTGATGCATGTATTTCTGCTGGTAATACTGGTGCATTAGTTGTTGCCGGGCTTTTAATTGTTGGTAGAATGAAAGGAATTGAACGTCCAGCTCTTAGTCCTATCTTACCGACATCTAATCAAAAAGGTTTTTTACTTTTAGATGCCGGCGCTAATGTCGATGCAAATGCTAAAAATTTAGCACAATATGGTGTAATGGGTTCGATTTATGCCGAAAAAGTACGTGGCATTAAAAAACCTAAAATAGGTTTATTAAATGTAGGAACAGAAGATACTAAAGGAAATAATGTAACAAAAGAAGCATTTGAACTACTGAAAAATTCGCCAATTAATTTTGTCGGGAATATTGAAGCACGAGATTTATTAAAAGGTGTAGTAGATGTGGTAGTTACCGATGGTTTTAGTGGAAATATTACCTTAAAATCAATTGAAGGAACAGCAATCCATGTGCTAGATTTATTAAAAGGTGTTTTAACGTCATCTTTAAAAACAAAACTAGCTGCAGGTTTAATAAAAAATGACTTAATGTCGCTTAAAGAGCAATTAGATTATCCAGAATATGGTGGTGCGGCATTATTTGGATTAAAAGCTCCAGTTATAAAATCACACGGATCGTCTAATGAACGTGCAATATATCACACAATTAAACAAGCGTGTAATATGATTGATAATAATGTGATGAAGGTAATTGATGAAACAATCCAAAAGATGAATGAAGCAAAGGAGAATTAATATGAAAAAAATAGCTTTTATGTTTCCAGGTCAAGGATCACAAGTTGTCGGAATGGGTCAGGATTTTTATGAAGATGAAACAATAAAATCATTATATGAAGAAGCTAATCAAGCATTAGGTAAAGATATTACCTCACTTATGTTTAATGGACCAGTTGAAGAATTAACTGAAACAGAAAACGCTCAACCTGCACTTTTATTAAGTAGTATTGCTGCCTATACTCTCTTAGAAGCAGAGGGAATTAAACCTGTGATGACAGTAGGTCACAGTTTAGGAGAGTATAGTGCGCTTGTAGCAGCTAAGTCTCTTAAATTAAACGAGGCATTACCACTCGTTGCTACAAGAGGAAAGTTAATGGAAAAAGCGTTTCCTAAAGGTCAAGGAACTATGGCAGCAGTTTTAGGATTAAACGAAAATGAAATTAAAAATGAACTGAAAAAAATAAAAAATGACGAAATTGTAGATATAGCTAATCTAAATTGTCCAGGTCAAATCGTTATTTCGGGTTCAAAAAACGGTATTGAACAAGCAGAATTAATTCTAAAAGAAGCTGGTGCAAGAAGAGTATTACCACTTAATGTTAGTGGTCCATTTCATTCACAACTAATGGAAAAAGCAAATGAAGAATTTGAACATTATTTAAATCAAGTTAATTTAACAACAGCAGAAATACCTGTGTACGCAAATGTGACAGCTAATGCCGTTCAAGAAAGTGAACAGATTAAAGACCTGTTAATGAAACAACTATACTCACCTGTGCGTTTCGAAGAGTCAATAAATAATATGATTCAAGCAGGTGTAGATGCTTTTGTTGAAGTGGGAACAGGTAGAGTCCTAAGTGGACTTGTTAAAAAAATTGATCGAAAAGTAAAAACATTTTCTGTACAAGACAAGAAATCATTAGATGAATTTCTGGCCTGGTACCATGGTGAATAATAATATATAAGGGGTGAAATAAATATGTTGAAAAATAAAAATGCAATCGTAACAGGTGCTTCTAGAGGAATTGGTCGTGCTATTGCGATCGAATTTGCTAACCAAGGAGCAAATGTTGTTATTAATTATTCAGGAAATGAAAAAGCAGCAAATGAAGTAGTAGAAATACTAAAAGAAAAAGGGGTTAAGTCATTTGCAATTAAAGCAAATGTTTCTGATGAAAAAGATGTTAAAAAAATGATGAAAGAAACCCTTAAGGAATTTGGTTCAATTGATATATTAGTAAATAATGCTGGCATAACACGTGATAATTTATTAATGCGTATGAAAGAAGCAGATTTTGATGATGTGATTGATATAAATTTAAAAGGCACATTTTTATGTATTAAATCAGTCACACGCCAAATGATGAAGCAACGAAGTGGTCGAATTATCAACGTGGCTTCTATTGTTGGTGTGAGTGGTAATGCAGGACAAGCAAACTATGTTGCTTCAAAAGCCGGTGTAATAGGATTAACTAAATCAGTTGCTCAAGAGCTAGCTTCAAGAAACATATTAGTAAATGCCGTTGCACCTGGATTTATCGAAACAGATATGACAGATGAATTAAATGATGATCAGAAAAAAGCTGTTTTAAATCAAATACCGCTAGAAAAATTAGGTTCACCTAGTGACGTTGCTCGCGTTGTAAGATTTTTAGCTTCAGACGATGCAGCATACCTAACAGGTCAAACTATACATGTTGACGGTGGCATGGTTATGTAATATGATTACGTCGAGAGTTAAAAGAAATATGATACTATCATTGGAAGGAGGTGAAAGAGATGTCAGAAGTATTTGATCGTGTTAAAGAAATTATTGTAGACCAGTTAGACGTCGAAGAAGCACAAGTTACAATGGAAGCCTCTTTCAGAGATGATTTAGAAGCGGATTCATTAGATGTTGTAGAATTAGTAATGGAATTAGAAGACGAATTCGACATTGAAATTGCAGATGAAGAAGCGGAACAAATTAATACTGTTGGTGATGCAGTTAACCATATTGAAAGTAAATAAAAGTATGTAGTAAAAATAATCTACATAAAATAGGCATTAAAAGGTCTCGCTAACGCGAGACTTTTCAATTAAAATAGAGGAGGTGAAAGTGTGCAGGTAAAAAAATTTGAAAGTAAATTCAATCTTGAATTTAATAATAAAAACTTATTAATTCAAGCATTTACGCATTCATCATATGTGAATGAGCATCGGCAAAAAAAATTAATTGATAATGAACGACTAGAGTTTTTAGGTGATGCAGTTTTAGAATTAGGCGTTTCAGAATATTTATATAACAAACATGTGGAAATGTCAGAAGGAGAAATGACAAAATTACGTGCGACAATTGTTTGTGAAGAATCACTATATTATTTTTCTAATATTTTAAACTTTAATGAATTTATATTACTTGGAAAAGGTGAAGAACAAACAGGTGGTAGAGATCGTCAAGCATTGCTGGCAGATGTATTTGAAGCGTTTTTGGGAGCTTTGTTTATTGACCAAGGGTATAAAGAGGTTATTAAGTTTTTAAATCATTTTGTATTTCCTAATATTATGACCGGTGCTTTTTCGTATGCGATGGATTATAAAAGTGAATTGCAAGAACTTATTCAACGCCGTAAAAAATTTAAGTTGAATTATGATATTATTGAAGAGCGTGGTCCGTCACATAGTAAAGAGTTTGTGGCAGAAGTTAAAGTAGATAATGAGATATCGAAAATAGGCATAGGTAAAACAAAAAAAGAAGCCGAACAAAGAGCAGCACAAAATATGCTAACTGAATTGAATCAAAACGGTTAAGTATATAATAAAAAGCTGTTTTTTATTGAAAAAACAGCTTTTTATTATAAGTTATTTTCTCACAGAGCGTAATTCATCAATAAAAGCATGCTTTTCATTGATACTTAACTGTTGTTTTTGTACAACAACATCATACATAAACTTTAAATCTTCGTATCGGTTAATATCATAATCTTTTTCATCAACTAAAATGCGATTGGCGATATCTAATCTTTCAGCTAATTCATTTAAAATATATTTCAAGTTTTCTTGTGTAGGTTCATTTAAGTTCATTTATTCTACTCCTTTTAGATATTAAATTATTGATATGATTTATTATAACATAAAACATATTTTTGAAAAATCCAAGAAATATCTAATAAATGGTTATTGAGTAAAAAGGAGAATGTTCATGTTTTTAAAACAATTAGATACTGTGGGTTTTAAATCTTTTGCTGAAAGAACAAAAATTGATTTTGTCGAAGGCGTAACAGCAGTAGTAGGTCCTAATGGTAGCGGTAAAAGTAATATTATCGATGCAATTCGTTGGGTGCTTGGAGAGCAATCAGCGAAATCTTTGCGTGGAACAAAAATGGAAGATGTCATTTTTCAAGGTAGTGATTCGCGGCATGCGTTAAACTTTGCTGAAGTAACTTTAGTGTTAAATAATGAGTTAAACCAACTACCAATTGATTATAAAGAAGTAAGTATTACCAGACGAGTTTATCGCTCAGGTGACAGTGAGTTTTTTATTAATAAACAGATATGTCGTTTAAAAGATATCATTGATTTATTTATGGATTCAGGTTTAGGAAAAGAAGCTTTTACAATCATCGGACAAGGTAAAGTAGAGGAAATACTAAGTTCTAAAGCAGAAGAGCGTCGTGCTATTTTTGAAGAGGCCGCTGGTGTATTAAAGTATAAACAAAGAAAACGTCAAGCAGAGTTTAAATTAATAGAAACTGAAGATAATTTAGATCGTGTAGAAGATATTATTCATGAAATAGAGCAACAAATTGAGCCATTAGAAAAGCAGGCCGAAACAGCAAAAACTTATCTAGAAAAACGTCAAATATTAAAAAAAGTAGAAATAAGTATGTTAGTAACAGAAATAGCAGAAAAGCATCATACTTGGCATTCAATATTAAATGAAATTACAAAACTTAAAGATAAAGAAATAGAATTATCAACATATATTCAAAAAGAAGAAATTAAATTAGCTAAAAATAAAGAAATAAAACATCAATTAGAAACTGAAGTAGAAGAAATTCAAAAGCAATTATTAACCGCAACAGAAGAATTAGAAAACACAGAGGGTAAAAAAAATGTATTGCAAGAAAGATTAAAACATTTCACAGAAAATAAAACTAATTTAGAAAGAACTCTAAATGAAACAATAGAACAAAGAATAAAAGCAATAGAAAAGCTTGAAAAAGAAAATGCTGTATTTAATGAACTTTCTAAGAAACAAGATGCACTCTTTACAAGAGTAAATAATGTAAAAAACAAACTTGAATATACAGAAGAAGAATTAGCAGATCAAATCGAAAATTTAAAAGCAGACTACATTCAAAAATTAAATGAACAAGCTGTTAAAAAGAATGAATTAAATTTAGCAATAAAACGTGTAGAACAAATAAAAGAATCTAGTGAATCTGAATCATTAAATCAAAAAGAAAAAACAAGTGAAAGAGAATCATTAGAAGAAAAATTACAAGAATATGATGAGTTAATAGAAAAAGAAAACAATTATTTAAATGAAATAATAAAAAGAATTAAAAAGAAGTCAATTAATTTAGATGAAAAAGAAAACAAATATGAAACTATGCGAAATAAACTTCAAGAAGCTCATCAAAAAATAGCAAAGTTAAATTCAAGAAAAGAAACCCTTGAAGAAATGCGAGAAAGTTTTCAAGGCTACTTTTATGGTGTTAAAGAAGTATTAAAAGCTTCAAAAGAAAATAAATTATCAGATATCCATGGTGTTGTTGTTGATTTAATAGATGTGCCAACAGATTATATTACAGCAATCGATACGGTTTTAGGTGGTCAAGCCCAAAATGTTATTGTTAAAAATGATGTCTCAGCAAGAAAAGCTATTAATTGGTTAAAAAAAGAAAATAAAGGCAGGGCTACTTTTTTACCAATTGAATCAATGAGTGATCGATCGATTACAGAAAATATACTTTCAAAATTAAGATCACATTCAGGGTTTATTGGGCCAGCTGCACAGCTTATTCAAACTGATGTAATCTATCAAAAAGTTGTAAATAATTTAATGGGGAATATTATTGTTGCTAACACACTTAAATCAGCAAACGAACTAGCAGAAATAACTAACAGACGCTATCGAATTGTTACATTAGAAGGTGACGTTGTTTATCCTGGTGGTTCAATGTCAGGAGGAGCAAAACGAAAAGTAAATCAATCGTTATTTACACGCGAAAAAGATCTAACAGAATTATCAAAAAAACTAGCAGAATTTGTGGAACGAACGAAAGCATTTGAAAAAGAAACAATTCAACAAAATCATTTTATAAAAACACAAAAACAAGAAATAATAAAAGAGAATCAAGCTAAGGATAAGCAAACACTATATCTTGACCAAATAAATAAAGAATATCAAAATACAAAAGCAATCTATCAGCAATTAAATGATGAACTTTTAGTATATGATATGAATCAAAAACAAATGAAAACAGAGCAAAAAGAACAAAATGAAAAAATTAACAAGACGAATGAACAATTACTTGAATTATCTGTCCGACTAACAGAGATTGATAATGAGATCAAACTATTAACAAAGAAACAAAAAGTAGAAAGCGAAAATCAGTCGAAACTTAATTCAGAGCTACATAAACTAGAAATAAGTTTTGCTGAGAACGATCAAATATTAAAGCATCAAAAACAATCAAATGACCGTGCTAAGCAAGATGTTCGCACTTTAGAAAATAAAGAACTAAAATTAAAAAATGAACTAGCTGAGCTTAATAACTTAAGAAAAGAAGAATTAACAACAGAGGACATGAGTCAAAAAGTAATAGAAAAAGAACGCATTAAAGAAAAAATATCTTATGAATTGACTAAGTACCGCAAAAAATTATCTGAGATAAATGTCTTAATCACTGATGATGAACGTGAATTAACAGAAGAAATAAAAAATCAAAAAAGATTATCGATTAAACTTCAAGAAAAAGAAGTGAAGGCAAATAGATTGGATGTTTCTTTAGAAACACAAATATCTCATTTACAAACAACGTATTCAATTAGTTTTGAAAGAGCTTCAGAAGAATATAAACCAACAAAAAACATTTCAGATGCTAAATCTACAGTTAATCGATTGAAAAATGAAATTAAAAATTTAGGAAATGTCAATACAGGTGCAATTGAAGAATTTAAACGAATTAAAGAACGATATACATTTATGACATCTCAGCAGAATGATTTATTAGAAGCTAAACAAACTCTTTATGAAGTTATTTCTGAAATGGATGAAGAAATGATTACATTATTTAGTGATACATTTGATCAAATTCAAAAAGAATTTACGCTTGTGTTTAAAGAACTTTTTGGTGGAGGTCATGCAGAACTTACTTTGAGTGATCCTAATAATCTTTTAGAGACGGGGATAGATATTGTTGCTCGTCCTCCAGGTAAAAAATTAAAATCATTAAGTTTATTATCTGGTGGCGAACGCTCATTAACAGCTATTGCTCTTTTGTTTTCTATTTTAAAAGTAAGACCTGTACCATTTTGTATTTTAGATGAAGTCGAAGCAGCACTTGATGAAGCAAACGTTGTACGGTTTGCAAAATATGTTAAAATGCACAGTGATGAAATTCAATTTATAGTTATCACACACCGAAGAGGAACAATGGAAGAAGCAGATGCACTCTATGGTGTAACTATGCAAGAGTCAGGTGTATCTCGATTAGTGTCAGTACGTTTAGAAGAGACCGATTATCTAGAAGAATCATGATAATTAATAATAGAAAGGAAGTTAATAATGAGTTTTTTTAAAAGGTTAAAAAATAAATTTGTAAAAGAAGAAGAAACAACTGATAAATACAAAGAAGGTATGACAAAAACAAGACAAAGTTTCACAAGCAAAATTAATGATTTAATTGCACGTTATCGATTAGTAGATGAAGATTTCTTTGAAGAGTTAGAAGAAGTGTTAATATCATCAGATGTTGGTGTTATGACAGTTATGGATTTAATCGATGAACTTAGATTAGAAGTTCAACGTAAGAATATAAAAGAGACAAGAGAAATGACAGAAGTTATTTCAGAAAAACTAGTTGAAATTTATTATGGCGATGATGATGAAGATGTTGAAAAAATTAATTATCAAACTGACGATTTAACTGTTATTTTAGTAGTAGGTGTAAATGGAGTTGGAAAAACAACATCTATAGGTAAACTAGCACACCAATTGAAATCAGAAAATAAACATGTTGTACTTGCTGCTGGTGATACATTTAGAGCAGGGGCAATTGAACAATTAGAAGAATGGGGAAAGCGTGCAGAAGTCGATGTTATCAAACAAACTGAGGGTAGTGATCCAGCAGCTGTTATTTTTGATGCAATTCGAGCTGCAAAATCTAGAAACGCAGATGTATTAATTTGTGATACAGCAGGAAGGCTTCAAAATAAAGTAAATTTAATGAATGAACTTGAAAAAGTTAATCGAATTATAACGCGTGAAATTCCAGACGCTCCTCATGAAACATTATTAGTATTAGATGGAACAACAGGACAAAATGCTATGAACCAAGCAAAAGTATTTTCAGAAGCGACAAATGTATCGGGAATTATTTTAACAAAACTAGATGGGACAGCTAAAGGTGGTATAGTAGTTGCGATTAAGCATGAGTTAAATATCCCAGTTAAATTAGTTGGCTTTGGAGAAGGTATTGATGATTTACGTCAATTTGATGCACATGCCTTTGTCTATGGTTTATTTTCAGATATGTTAGAAGAATAAAAGGGTTGGGTGACATTAATATGTTAGAAAAAACAACACGTCTTAATTTTTTATATGATTATTATGTTTCTTTATTAACAACCAAGCAAAAGCAATATATGTCACTCTATTATCATGAAGATTACTCATTAGGTGAAATTGCGGAACAAACAAAAGTGTCAAGACAAGCTGTTTATGATAATATTAAACGGACAGAGAATTTACTTGAACATTATGAAGCTAATTTGAAGTTATACGAAAAAAATACTCAAAGAAAATCTTTAATTATTGAAATAAAAAAACAAATTGAAGAAGATTTTTCCAAAGAGAATATAATTAACAAGCTAGAAACTCTAGCTAATATAGATTAGGAGGATTTCTTCTATGGCATTTGAAGGATTATCGGATCGTCTACAAGAAACAGTTAAAAAAATTACAGGTAAAGGTAGAGTAAGTGAACAAGACGTTAACATAATGGCACGAGAAATCCGTTTAGCTTTATTAGAAGCGGATGTAAATTTTAAGGTAGTAAAAGACTTTATAAAAAGAATCAAAGAGCGTGCTGTTGGTGCTGATGTTATGGAAAGTTTAACACCAGGTCAACAAGTTATTAAAATTGTTCAAGATGAATTATCAGAGTTAATGGGTGGATCCCAAAGTAAAATAGCTGTAAGTGACCGTTCACCAACTGTTATAATGATGGTCGGTTTACAAGGTGCTGGTAAAACGACAACAACTGGTAAATTAGCAAATTTATTAAGAAAAAAACATAATCGTAAACCTTTACTGGTTGCCTGTGATGTTTATCGTCCAGCTGCAATTAAACAATTACAAACGCTTGGTGTTCAGCTTAATATGCCGGTATTTGAACAAGGTACAGAAGCAAATCCAGTAGATATTGCAAAAGATGCTATTGAATATGCAAAAGAAAATCATCATGATTATGTCCTTATTGATACAGCGGGACGCCTTCACATAGATGATGACTTAATGGGTGAACTTGGGAATATTAAAACTGAATTAGATCCGGATGAAATCTTTTTAGTAGTTGATTCTATGACAGGTCAAGATGCAGTTAATGTGGCAGAATCATTTAATGATAAGTTGGATATATCAGGTGTTATTTTAACAAAATTAGACGGTGATACTCGAGGTGGAGCAGCTCTATCTATCAGAACTGTTACTGAAAAACCAATTAAATTTATCGGTGTTGGGGAAAAGCTAGATGAGTTAGAAGAATTTCATCCAGAAAGAATGGCTTCAAGAATACTAGGGATGGGTGATGTGCTTAGCTTAATTGAAAAAGCAGAATCAAACATCGATGAGAAGCAAGCAAAAGAAATGCAAGAAAAAATGCGTACTGCAACGTTCACTTTTGATGACTTTTTAGAACAAATGGGTCAAGTGAAACAAATGGGACCATTAGATGAATTAATAGGCATGATTCCTGGGGCTAATAAAATGAAAGGGATGAAAAATGCGCAAATTGATGATAAACAAATTGTCCAAATCGAAGCAATTATTCAATCAATGACCGCAAAGGAAAGACAAACACCCAATGTCATAAATGCAAGTCGTAAAAAACGAATAGCTAGAGGTTCAGGTACATCCGTTTCTCAAGTAAATAGATTATTAAAGCAATTTAATGACATGCAAAAAATGATGAAACAGATGATGAATTCGCAAAAAGGTAAAAAAGGTAAAGGGATGAATTTTCCGTTTATGTAGATTAGGAGAGTAATATTGAATAGTTATATTTTTGTTGTAGCAGCAGTTGTCTCAGTTTTTTCAGTCTATTATGTTTTAAATCGATTAATAAATGAAGTGAAAACTGATCAAGTACCTTTTAAAGAAACACAAAAGAAATTTTTAATTGGCATATTCTTAAGTAAAATAATTCCATTAATATTTTTATTTTACGGGATATTCAAAATGACACCTAAAGATTTAAGTGATCTTTATATACCATGGATCATTATTGGAATAGCTGCTATTATCGGACTAGTCTTAATAGAAAAGGTTAAAAAAGATAATAAAAACGAAGCAACAGAGGTATATATCAACTATCTTATCACTTTTACAAGACCACTTATGTTAACATTACCACTGATGTCAGCTGTGTTTTTATATCTTATGACAATTAAATAATCTCTGTAAGGTATAAAGGCTTTACAGGGATTTAAAAAAATGTTATTATCTTACTTGGAATGAAAAATGATTCGGAGGTGTTTTATATGTCAGTAAAAATTCGTTTAAAGCGTGTGGGTGCTAAAAAGACTCCATTTTATCGTGTTGTAGTTGCAGATTCACGTGCACCACGTGATGGTCGTTCAATTGAACAAATTGGTACGTTTAACCCATTACAAGACCCAGCAGTTGTTAAGATTGATGAAGAAAAAGCATTAGACTGGATGAGTAAAGGTGCTCAGCCAAGTGATACTGTTAGAAATTTATTTTCTGAACAGGGAATTATGAAGAAATTTCATGATGCTAAAAACCAAAAGTAAAGTAGTGTGATAAGATGAAACAATTAATTGAATCTGTTGTTACACCACTTGTTGATTATCCTGAAGACATCGTAGTTAAAATGAAAGAAGAAGAGAAAAAGCTCATCTATCATTTAACTGTAAATGAACAAGATGTAGGTAAAATCATTGGTAAGAATGGTCGAATCGCTAAAGCAATTCGAACAGTTGTATATGCTGCTAAGTCGGATACGAATAAGCGCATATATTTAGATATAATGTAACTTGAGGAAAAGGGTGCCCTTTTCCTCTTTCTTTTTATATTTTTATTACCTCTATTATAACACTCCTCTAATTTCCACTAAGATAATAATATAAGTTTTGTCTATCTTAATGAGTTATAGTAAATGAAAGTGAGGATCTCATTAGTTATGAAAGTGATTAAAAAGACTCTCATAAAACAAGTTATTACAGAAAAAAGTAAACGTAAATTAGAATATAAATTTAAGCAAAAAAAGCAAGATTAAATTTAGAATGTGAGCAATTAATATTTGAAAAGAAAAAACTTCAAAAAGAAAAAAAGAATGCTACTCATAAAATAGCGAAACACTTTCAGACAGAAATTGATAAAAAAAAACGATTAATAAACCAATTAAATTTCAAAATAGAGCAACTTCATCAATTGCCTCTTGGAAGTGAAATTGTAGAAAATAAAATAGAGTCAATTGTTGAAGTTAGCGTTGGAATGAATTGGACAGATTTTTTAACAGAGACATCAATAATTATTGAAGATGATATAGTAGTAAGAATTGATAATGAATAAGGTGATATAATGTTAACAATCGGAAAAATAATTAATACACATGGCATTAATGGTGAACTTAAAATAATAGAGCAAACTGATTTTCCAGAAAGATTTACAAAAGGTAATATAATATATTTTATTAATGCTAATAATGAACCAATTTCAATTGAAATTGAAGATTATCGAACAATGAATAAATATGGTTTATTAAAGATAAAAGGATATAATCATATTAAAGATGCTGAGACTTTAAAAGGTTTAGAATTAAAAATTAAAAAATCCGAAGCAGGAAAGCTTGACGAAGGCGAATATTACTACTTTGAAATCATTGGTTGTGAAGTATATACAACTAATAATGAATTAATCGGTGTTATTGATTCAATCATGTCGCCTGGCGCTAATGATGTTTGGGTAGTAAAAAGCAAGGAAAACAAAGAATTTTTAATACCATTTATACCTTCAGTAGTTAAGCATGTGGATATTAGTAATAAACGAGTTGAAATAGAAGTTATGGAAGGGTTACTAGACTAATGCAAATT
Source organism: Pseudogracilibacillus sp. (assembly GCA_035301085.1). Classification (GTDB taxonomy): domain Bacteria; phylum Bacillota; class Bacilli; order Bacillales; family Amphibacillaceae; genus Pseudogracilibacillus. The sequence continues at coordinate 247,907 of DATGUU010000118.1, forward strand.
GATATATTAACGTTATTTCCAAGTATGTTTGAAAATGTCTTTAATGAATCAATCATGAAACGCGCACAACAAAATAAACAGTTTTCATATAATTTAATTGATTTTAGACAGTATACAAAAAACAAACATCAAAAAGTTGATGATTATCCATATGGTGGAGGCGCAGGAATGGTTTTAACGCCACAACCAATTTTTGATGCCGTTAAAGATATAACCTCTAAAAGTCTAACAAAACCTAGGATTATTTTAATGTGTCCTCAAGGAGAAACATTTACTCAAAAAAAAGCAGAAGAATTAGCAAAAGAAGAACATTTAATATTTATTTCAGGTCATTATGAAGGATATGACGAACGTATTCGCCAACATTTAGTAACTGATGAAATTTCAATTGGTGATTATATTTTAACAGGCGGGGAACTTGGTGCCATGGTAGTATGTGATAGTGTTGTTAGATTGTTACCAGGTGTTTTAGGTAATGTGAATTCTGCTGAAGAAGATTCATTTTCGACAGGTTTATTAGAGCACCCGCATTACACTAGACCAGCCAATTATGAAGGTCTAAAAGTGCCAGAAGTACTTCTTTCAGGTAATCATGCTAAAATAGACGAATGGCGTAAAAAAGAAGCATTAAAAAGAACGCTGAATCGACGTCCTGATCTCTTAGAAAATTATGAATTATCTAAAGAAGAAAATACTTTATTAAATGAAATAAAAAGTGAGAAAAACAATTGATATTGAAGTTTATCTATGGTATATTAAACCATGTGCTTAAATTTTAAGTACTATAAACGGTGTTCCGCTATCAAGCTTAGTGTGATAAGAACATTAGTTAAAGGGAGTGAAGTTAAATGCAAAATTTAATCGCAAGCGTTACAAAAGATCAGTTACGTACCGATCGTCCTGAATTTCGTGCGGGTGACACAGTGAGTGTTGACGTTAAAGTTGTTGAGGGTGATAGAGAGCGTATCCAGGTTTTTGAAGGAATGGTTATTAGACGTCAAAATGGTGGAATTCATGAAACATTTACAGTTCGTAAGATTTCTTACGGTGTAGGAGTTGAACGTACTTTCCCATTACATTCTCCACGAGTAGATTCAATTAAAGTAATTAGACGCGGAAAAGTTCGTCGTTCTAAACTATATTACTTACGTGATTTACGTGGTAAAGCAGCAAGAATTAAAGAACGTCGTTAAATTTAAAATAATCTCAGTAGCTATGTCTAAAGCTACTGAGATTTTTATTTATATTAAAATATCAAAAAAGAGGTATTTAAATGAAACCACATATTATTGAATTTAAAGATGAAACAGAATTAATGATATCAGTTAAAGAATTAGTAACTAAAGGAATTAAGAAGGAAAATATGTATATCATGGCTTACGATAATCAAATAAAAAAAGAGTTAGCTACTAAAGCTGATATTTCAACCATTGGTTTGATTGAAGAAGGTGTAGAAACATTTGTTAAGAATATATTTAGAAATCAAACAGAAAAAACAAAATCAATTTTACAAGAATTAGGTTTAGATCTTACTGAAGCAAAAGTTATTGAAGAGAAATTAAGCGAAGGAAAAATCTTACTCCTCTATAAAAAATAAATTAAAATATATAGGAATGGAAATATCCCTTTAGCTAGATTACAATAGAGAAAGGGAGCTAATTTATTTTGGAGGAGAGTTATGGAAAAAAAAAGAAATGAGTTATTTGATTGGATTAAAGCAATTATTATTGCGTTAATTATTGCCTTTTTAATTCGTGGGTTTGTAGTATCACCAATTATAGTAGATGGTCCTTCCATGCAACCTACATTATACGATCGAGATCAAATGATAGTAAATAAATTTACTTACCATTTTAGTGAACCAGAAAGATTTGATATTGTCGTTTTTCATGCAACTGAAGAAAAAGATTATATAAAAAGAGTGATTGGTCTTCCAGGGGAACATGTAGAAGTTAAAAATAATCAATTATATATTAATGATATTAAAACGAATGAATATTTTTTAAATGACAATGAAGATATTGAAACAATTGATTTTACTTTAGAATCACTTCCTGGAAACTATGATGTTATTCCAGATAATAAAGTACTTGTATTGGGTGATAATAGAGAAAATTCAACAGATAGTAGAATGATTGGTTTAGTCGATATAGATGAAATTGTTGGTAAAACAAGTCTTGTATATTGGCCGTTTCAACGTATACAATTTGTAAAATAAGAAGGGGGTGTGAAATAAATGATTCAATGGTTTCCTGGTCATATGGCTAAAGCAAGAAGAGAAGTAGAGGAAAACTTAAAATTAGTTGATGTTGTTGTCGAAATTGTTGATGCCAGAACACCACTTTCATCACAAAATCCAATGTTACAAGATGTTATTAAAGAAAAGGAAAAAGTAATTGTACTTATGAAACGAGATTTAGCCGATGATGAAAAAACATTACAATGGTTAGATAAATTAAATGATGAGCATACAAAGAGTATTGCTGTAGCAGCAAATAATCAAAATGATATTAATAAAGCAATTCAATTAATTCATTCTGTTGGCCTAGAAGCTCAAAAACGAATGACAGATAAAGGTGTTAATAAAAGACCAGTTCGAGCAATGATGGTTGGTATCCCTAATGTTGGAAAATCAACGTTAATTAATCGATTTGTAAATCGTAAAATAGCAAGAATTGGTGATCGACCAGGCATTACAAAGCATCAACAATGGATAAAGATTAATAAAGACTTTGAACTTTTAGATACGCCAGGTATTTTATGGCCTAAATTTGAAAATCCAGATGATGGAAAACGATTAGCAATTATAGGAACAATTAAAGATAATTTAATACCAGCTGATGATGTAACAGCTTTTCTATTAACTTATTTATTTGAACATTATCCAGAAAGTATTCAAGAAAGATATGAACTTCATGTTATTGATGATATGTGGGAAGTTTTTGTTACTATTGGAAAAAAACGTGGTGCACTAGAAAGTGGAGGCCATGTAAATTTTGATAAAGTTTCACAAATAGTGTTAAGAGATTTTAGAGCTGGAAAGTTAGGGAAAATCTCATTAGAGTAAAAGAATATGTTAAGCATATTCTTTTTTTATGGAGTGATTAGATGAATAATAAAACAATAAAAGAAATTAATACACTATACGATTCAAATCAATTAACTGATGAAATGATAGATATATTAAAACACGATACACGACAAGGTGTTAAAAAAATTTTAAAAAAAATTGAAAAAAAGAAACAAAAACAACAAGAATTAATACATGACTTTGAAAAATTAAAAAAATTTGATAATCAATATAAAAATAATAATATAAAACTAATTGCAGGTATTGATGAAGCAGGAAGGGGTCCTCTTGCAGGCCCAGTTGTAGCAGCTTCAGTAATTTTACCTGATGATTTTAAACTTTTAGGATTAACTGATTCTAAACAAATAAATAAAATAGATCGTGATATGTTTTTTGAATATATTACTAAACATGCTCTTAGTTATTCTGTAGAAGTAATTGATGAATCAATTATTGATAAAATAAATATATATCAAGCAACAATTCTTGCAATGAAAAATTCATATAAGCGTTTGAAAATAAAACCCGATTTTTTATTAATTGATGCAGTAAATATAGAGGTTAATGATATCCCCTATGAACCTATCATTAAAGGAGATACTAAAAGTTTAAGTATTGCGGCTGCGAGTATTTTAGCTAAAGTAACACGAGATCGAATCATGTTAAATTACCATCAAAAATATCCACAATATAAATTTAATAAACATATGGGTTATGGTACAAAAGAACATTTATCAGCGATTGAAGCGAATGGAATAACACCTATACATAGAAAAACCTTCTCTCCAATTAAAGAAATACTTAAGTTAAAACAATAAAAGAGATAACTAAAATTAATCACTAAAAATTAATTTTAGTTATCCTTTGTATAAAATAAGAAAATCTACTACAATGAATACATTGTTAAATTTGATTGGAGGACAAAGAATGAATATTCATGAGTATCAAAGTAAAAATATTTTAAAAGAATATGGTGTAAATGTCCCTAAAGGGCATGTTGCATATTCGATTGATGAAGCAGTTGAGCAGGCTAAAAGAATTAATTCAGATGTGACAGTAGTTAAAGCTCAAATACATGCTGGGGGACGTGGAAAAGCAGGCGGAGTTAAAATAGCCAAAAATTTAGACGAGGTTCGTGCTTATGCAAAAGAAATATTAGGTAAAACATTAATCACACCTCAAACGGGTCCAGAAGGCACAATAGTTAAGCGCTTACTTATTGAAGAAGGTTGTAATATTGATAAAGAATATTATTTAGGATTAGTGTTAGACAGAGCCAATTCAAGAGTTGTCTTAATGGGATCTGAAGAAGGTGGTATGGATATAGAAGAGGTAGCAGCTAATACACCTGAGAAAATTTTCAATGAAGAAATTGATCCTACAGTTGGATTACAAGCATATCAAGCAAGAAGATTAGCGTTTAATCTTAACATTGAAAAACAATACATTGGAAAAATCACTAAATTAATTATGAATTTATATAAAGCTTATGATGAAAAAGATTGTATGATTGCTGAGATCAATCCATTAGTAACTACAAAAGATGGTGACGTCATGGCATTAGATGCCAAGATGAATTTTGATGCAAACGCTTTACATCGTCAACATGAAATTGTCGAATTACGTGACTTAGATGAAGAAAATAGAAATGAAATTGAAGCTTCAAAATACGATCTAAGTTATATCCAGTTGAATGGTAATATTGGTTGTATGGTTAATGGTGCCGGTTTAGCTATGTCAACAATGGATATTATTAAATATCATGGTGGAAATCCAGCTAACTTTTTAGATGTTGGAGGAGATGCAACACCAGAAAAAGTAGCAGAAGCGTTTAAAATCATCTTATCTGATGAAGAGGTTAAAGGTATTTTTGTAAACGTATTTGGTGGAATAATGAAATGTGATTATATAGCACAAGGTATTATTGAAGCAACGAAACAATTTGATCTAGAGATTCCATTAGTTGTTCGTTTAGAAGGAACGAATGTAGACTTGGGCAAACAAATGCTTGAAGAATCAGGATTAAATATTACATCGGCTGACTCGATGGCAGATGGTGCTGATAAAATTGTCAAAATGGTTCAAGAAGTTAAAAATAAGTAATTTAATACTTAATAATTGTTAGAAAGGGCGTGCGGTAAATGAGTATATATGTTAATTCTGAAACTAAAGTAATCGTTCAAGGAATCACAGGTTCAGCAGGTTTAGACCATACGAAAGAAATGATTAAATACGGAACAAAGATTGTAGGTGGAGTTACACCAGGACGTGGAGGAGAAGAAGTTCTAGGTGTGCCTGTTTTTAACACAGTTGAAGACGCTGTCAAAGCGACTGGAGCAACAGTATCGATTATATATGTGCCAGCTGCTTTTGCCACAGATGCAATAATGGAAGCGACGGATGCTGAATTAGATTTAACTATTTGTATAACAGAACATATTCCGATTAAGGATATGATTGAAGTAAAAGAGTTTATGAAAGATAAAAAGACAACATTAATTGGACCCAATTGTCCAGGTGTAATAACAGCTGATGAATGTAAAATAGGAATTATGCCTGGTTATATTCATAAAAAAGGTCATATAGGTGTTGTGTCAAGATCAGGAACATTAACATACGAAGCAGTGCATCAACTAACACAAGCTGGTTATGGACAAACAACAGCGGTTGGGATAGGGGGAGACCCAGTGAATGGAACATCGTTCATTGATGTTTTAAAGAAATTTAATGAAGACCCTGAAACGTTTGCTGTTGTTATGATAGGTGAAATTGGTGGAACTGCTGAAGAAGAAGCAGCAAGATGGATTAAAGAAAACATGACAAAACCTGTAGCAGGATTTATTGGTGGAGCAACTGCACCACCAGGAAAAAGAATGGGTCACGCAGGTGCTATTATATCTGGTGGTGAAGGTACTGCAGCAGAAAAACAACGTGTTATGAGAGAATGTGGTATTAAAGTAGCTGAATCTCCAGCCAAAATGGGAGAGACTATGATTGAATTACTAAAAGAAAATGATTTAGCAGAAAAATGTAAAACACATTAAAATAAATAAGAAGTGGGTTAATAGCTCACTTCTTTTTTTATAAAGGAGTTTATTAATGCGAAAATTCAGATTAAGATTAATTCATTTAACAAGAATCAAGTATTTAACGCGAAAAAAGATTTCTTATTTATTAACTATTGATTCTAGTTTACAATCTATCTATCAAAAATCCCCTTCAGAAATATCCTCTCTTTTAAATATTACATCAACAAAAGCAACAATAATTCACACTAAACTTCATTCACTGACTTTCATAAATCAAATAAAAAAAGATGCTCTGAATTGCTTTATTATCACATATTTTGACCCTTACTATCCTAATCAACTTAAACAGATTCCAGATCCTCCTTTTGTTATTTATGCTAAAGGAAATTTAAACTTATTAAAAGAAACAAAATCCCTTAGTGTAATTGGAACGAGAAATCCTACTATTAATGGAAAATATAAAGTTAATCATTTTGTGACACCTTTAGTAGAAAAAGATTGGATCATTGTAAGTGGAATGGCCCGAGGGATAGATAGTTTTGCACATCAAAAAGCATTAGAGTTAAAAGGACTGACGATAAGTGTTTTGGGCAGTGGTTTTAATCATATTTATCCAAAAGAAAATATAAATTTATTTAATAAAATTAAAAATTATGGTTTAGTAATTTCAGAGTACGCTCCAAATATAAAGCCTAAACGTCATCATTTCCCAGAAAGAAATCGAATCATTAGTGGTTTAACTAAAGGAACCATCGTTATAGAGTCAGGAGAAAAAAGTGGAACTTTAATTACTGTAGATCAAGCATTAGAACAAGGAAGAGAAGTTTACGTTGTTCCAGGAGAACTTTTAGAAAATCAAACATTAGGAAATAATAAATTGATTCAACAAGGAGCTAAATTAATTTTAAATACTAACGATATATTTGAAGATTTTAATGAGCTATAACTACAAATACACAAATATCTTACTTGCACTTCATTTGACAAAAGTAAAATCTGTCCTTACTATTAATGAGATTTCAATTTTAGGAGTTATTAAAACATTATTAGAGATAAATAACCTCATTATATAGGAGGAATTATAGATGACAAAAGAAACAAAAAAAACACCTGTTAAAAAGAAAACAACAGCAAAAAAGAAACGTAAAAAAGCAAAAAAAGACTTAGTAATTGTTGAGTCACCAGCTAAAGCAAAAACAATTGAACGTTATTTAGGCAGGAAATATGTGGTTAGAGCATCAATGGGCCACGTAAGAGATTTGCCCCGTAGTCAGATGGGTGTTGATGTAGAAGATAATTACAACCCGAAATATATTACTATTCGCGGAAAAGGCGATGTATTAAAAGAATTAAGAAAAGAAGCAAAAAAAGCAAATAAAATTTATTTAGCAGCTGACCCTGATAGAGAAGGTGAAGCGATTGCTTGGCACTTAGCTCACGCTTTAAAGGTAGATGAGACAACTGAGTGTCGTGTTGTCTTTAATGAAATTACAAAAGATGCAATTAAAGAATCATTTAAAAACCCTCGAAAAATTGATTATGATTTAGTGGATGCTCAGCAAGCAAGAAGAATATTAGACCGATTAGTTGGTTATAATATCAGTCCACTGTTATGGGCAAAAATTAGAAAAGGTCTAAGTGCGGGACGTGTTCAATCAGTAGCAGTGAAAATGGTAATTGATAGAGAACGTGAAATTAAAGCATTTGAACCTGAAGAATATTGGTCAATAGGCGCTAAATTCTTCAAAGATTCAAAGAAATTTACTGGGAAATTTTACGGTATCGACGGTAAGAAAAAAGAACTAAAAGATAAAGAAGATGTAGATGCTATCTTAAATAAAATTAAAGGTAATGAATTTAATATTGATAAAGTGAATCGTAGAGAAAGAAAACGTAATCCTGCTAAACCATTTATAACATCTTCGTTACAACAAGATGCAGCACGCTCAATCAATTTTAGAGCTCGAAAAACAATGATGGTTGCTCAGCAATTATATGAAGGAATTGATTTAGGTAAAGAAGCTGGAGGCATTACAGGTTTAATTACGTATATGCGAACAGATTCAACACGCATATCTGATACAGCCAAGAATGAAGCTAAAGAGCATATTGAAAAAGAATATGGGAAATCATATTTAGGAGACGTAAAGCAAGCTAAACAAAAAGAAGGTAGCCAAGATGCTCACGAAGCTATTCGACCAACAAGTGCTATGCGAACACCTGAATCATTAAAAAGTGTTCTTTCTAATGATCAATATAAATTATATCGATTAATTTATAATCGTTTTCTAGCAAGTCAAATGGCTCCTGCAATTATGGATACAATGACTATCCATTTGAAAAATAATGGTGTAGAGTTCAGAGCGAACGGTTCAAAAATTAAATTTGACGGTTTTATGAAGATATATATTGAAGGAACAGATAATGAAAATGAAGAAAAAGAAGAGTTCTTACCTGAAATGGAAGAGGGAGAAGATGTAAATGTTAAAGATATCGAACCAAAACAACACTTTACACAACCACCTCCAAGATATACTGAAGCAACATTAGTAGGAACAATGGAAAAACAAGGAATAGGTAGGCCATCAACATACGCACCAACACTAGATACTATTCAAAAGCGTGGCTACGTTACATTAGAAGATCGTCGATTTGTGCCAACAGAGATTGGAGAGATTGTCTTAGACTTACTTGTTGAATATTTTCCTGAAATAACAGACGTAGAATTTACGGTTAAAATGGAAAAGGACTTGGATGAAATTGAAGAAGGAAAAGAAAAATGGGTTGATGTAATTGATGAATTTTACCAAGGATTTAGTAAACGATTAGAAAAAGCACAAGACGAAATAAAAGAAGTAGAGATTGAAGACGAGCCTGTGGGTGTTGACTGTGAAAAATGTGGACATCCAATGGTATATAAAATGGGACGATTTGGAAAATTCATGGCGTGTTCTAATTTCCCTGAATGTCGGAACACTAAACCAATATTGAAAAAAGTTGGAGTTAAGTGTCCAAAGTGTAAAGAAGGTAATGTGGTTGAAAGAAAGTCTAAGAAGCGCCGTACATTTTATGGTTGTGATCGTTATCCAGAATGTGATTTTGTCTCATGGGATAAACCAGTAGAAAAAGAATGTCCAGAATGTAAGGCTTATATGGTAGAGAAAAGGACTAAAAAAGAAACAATTATTAAATGTAGTGAATGTAACCATGAAGAAAAACAAATAGAAGAAAAATAAGCAAATTAAAGCAGCTACAATGTAGCTGCTTTAATTTGTATTACAAATCACTTTTTATTGACTATTCTTATAAGTCGCTTTATAATTTGAGATTGAGAATAACTTTCAATTCTTTTGTTTGAATTTAACATTGTGAATTAATAGTTCTGAATTATGTGTAAATTCACACTACTAAATTGTAGAGCAGATAAATATATGTTATGATAACATAGGTAATTGGCTAGATATTAGAGGTGATCAGATGACTAGTTTCGATCAATTTAGAAGCGGTTTTATGGATTATTTAATAATAGAGAAGAATGCATCACCTTATACGATTAAATTTTATGATGGAGATATACATGATTTTTTCATTTTTTTGAAAAAAGAAAACATTACTCAACTAAAAGATGTGGACTATATTGTTGTGAGAGTATTTTTAACACATTTATACGATAAAAATTTAAGTAGAAGATCTGTTTCAAGGATTCTTTCATGTTTACGAAGCTTTTATTCGTATTTAGAAAGAGAGGGTTTAGTTAAACTAAACCCTTTCTTGCATGTAAATTTGCCAAAACAAGCAGCATTAATACCAAGTTTCTTTTATGAAGAAGAACTAGCAGAGTTATTTAAAGTTAATGATTTAACAACACCGCTTGGTCAAAGAAATCAAGCTTTACTTGAAATTTTATATGGTACAGGGATGCGAGTGAGTGAATGTGTTAATCTTAAACTTCACTCAATTGATTTTTCGATAGGAACCGTTAAGGTTTTGGGTAAAGGTCGTAAAGAAAGATACATTCCTTTTGGAGAGTACGCAAAAAACTCATTAGAAAACTATATTAAGAATGGAAGAGTAGAACTTCTAAATAAATCATTGAATCCAAATGATTTTCTATTTTTGAATTCGAAAGGAAATCCTTTAACCTCAAGAGGCGTTCGTTATGTATTAAATAAAATAGTTGAAAAAGCGTCTATGACAGTTAATATCTATCCACATAAATTAAGACATACATTTGCGACACATTTGTTAAACGAAGGCGCAGATTTGAGAACTGTACAAGAATTATTAGGTCATGCGAATTTATCTTCAACTCAAATGTATACACATGTGACAAAGGATCGACTTAAACAAGTTTATATGAACAGTCATCCAAGAGCACGTTTATCTGATAAATAAATATGGAGATGATTTAATTGAACAATGAATTACATGCAACAACAATATTTGCTATTCAACATCAGGGACAAAGTGCCATGAGTGGAGACGGTCAAGTTACTTTAGGAGAGTCAGTAATCATGAAACAAAAAGCAAAAAAAGTAAGACGGTTATTTAAGAATCAAGTCGTCGCTGGTTTTGCTGGTTCTGTAGCTGATGCATTCACTTTATTTGAAAAATTTGAAGCTAAATTAGAAGAGTTTGATGGTAATTTAATGCGTGCATCTGTTGAATTAGCAAAAGAGTGGCGAAGTGATAAAATGCTCCGTCAACTAGAAGCAATGTTAATTGTAATGAATAAAACAGATATGTTGTTGGTGTCTGGAACAGGTGAAGTTATAGAACCTGATGACGGTATCTTAGCAATTGGTTCAGGTGGTAACTTTGCTTTAAGTGCAGGTCGCGCACTTAAAGAATATTCCAAAGATTTAACAGCAGAAGAAATATCTAAAGCTGCATTAAAAATTGCTGGTGATATTTGTGTGTTCACAAATGATCAGATAACAACTGAAGTAATTGAGTAATAGAAAGGTGATAGATGTATGAGTAATAACTTAACTCCTAAACAAATTGTTGAAAAGTTAGATTACTATATAATTGGTCAAAACGCAGCGAAGCGTTCTGTAGCTGTAGCGTTAAGAAATCGTTATCGAAGAATGAAATTAGATGATGAAATGAAGAAGGAAATCGTTCCAAAAAATATTTTAATGATAGGACCAACAGGTGTTGGTAAAACAGAAATAGCACGAAGATTAGCAGATTTAGTTAAAGCACCTTTCATTAAAGTTGAAGCTACAAAGTTTACCGAAGTGGGATATGTTGGACGTGATGTAGAATCGATGGTACGTGATTTAGTCGAAATGTCACTCCGAATGGTTCAAGAAGAAAAGACAAAAGAAGTCCAAGAAGAAGCGAAAGAAGCAGCTAATAAACGATTAGTAAAACTATTAGTTCCTCAAGCTAAAAAAGAAAATAAAGTATCAAACCCACTAGAAATGTTATTTCAAAATCCTGAAAATTCACAAGATGAAGAAGATAGTGAAAAAACAAAAGAAATAAAAACAAAGCGTCAACAAGTAAAGCAACAGTTGGCAAATGGTGAACTAGAAGAAGAACTTGTTACCGTAGAATTAGAAGAACAACCGGCATCAATGTTTGATATGCTACAAGGTTCGGGTATGGAACAAATGGGGATGAATATGCAAGAAACTTTCAACCAATTAATGCCTTCAAAAACTAAAAAAAGAAAAACAACTGTTAAAGAAGCAAGGAAGCTGTTAATCCAAGAAGAGGCTAAAAAACTTGTGGATATGGATGAGGCCCAGCAAGAAGCAATTTATCGTGCAGAACAGTCAGGGATTATATTTATTGATGAAATTGATAAAGTGGTTGGTCAAGACAGTCAAGGGCCAAACGTTTCAAGAGAAGGTGTCCAAAGAGATATTTTACCTATTGTCGAGGGTTCAACTGTGATGACAAAATATGGACCAGTAAAAACAAATCATGTGTTGTTTTTCGCAGCAGGTGCATTTCATATGGCAAAGCCATCAGATCTTATACCAGAATTACAAGGGCGTTTTCCTGTTAGAGTAGAACTTGATAAACTAACGGCTAATGATTTTGAACGGATATTAAAAGAACCATCAAATGCTTTATTAAAACAATATAAAGAATTATTAAAGACCGAAAATATTAATATAGAATTTACAGAAGATGCTATCAAGCGTCTTGCTGAAATTGCATATGAAGTTAACCGTGAAACAGATAATATAGGTGCAAGACGTCTTCACACCATATTAGAAAAATTGTTGGAAGATTTATCGTTTGAAGCACCTGACATCAATTTGCCAACTATAGAAATTACAGCAAGTTATGTTGATGAAAAACTAAAAGAAATTTCAAAAAATAAAGATATGAGTCAATTTATCTTATAAAAATAGGAAGGAAGTTTTATATGAGTTTATTACAACGTACGAGAAGAATTAATTCACTATTACAAAAGTCAGCGGGTAATCCAGTAGATTTTAATGATATGGCTAAAACATTAACGGAAGTATTAAATAGTAATGTTTACATTTTAAGTAAGAAAGGTAAGTTATTGGGAGTGGCTGTTCATCAAGAAGTTGAAAATGATCGTATGAAAAAAATGTTAGAAGAAAGAAGATTTCCAGAATATTATACGGAAGAAATGTTGAAATTTAATGCAACGACAGAAAATATAGATGTTGATTCACCACACTCTATCTTTCCAGCTGAAAATAAAGAGTTATTTAAAAATGGTATGACTACAATTGTACCGATAATTGGTGGCGGTGAAAGATTAGGTACCATGATTATTGGTCGTTTCTCATCAACATTTGACGATGACGATTTAGTTTTAGCAGAATATGGAGCAACTGTTGTAGGTATGGAAATACTACAAGGTATCTCAGAAGAAAAAGAAATAGAAGCAAGAAACAAAGCGGTAGTTCAAATGGCAATCAGTTCATTATCATTTAGTGAGCTAGAAGCAATTGAACATATATTTGAAGAGTTAGATGGTACAGAAGGATTATTAGTTGCGAGTAAAGTAGCAGATCGTGTGGGAATCACGCGTTCAGTAATTGTTAACGCACTTAGAAAATTAGAAAGTGCTGGAGTTATTGAATCAAGATCTCTTGGTATGAAAGGAACTTACATTAAAGTTCTCAATATAAAGTTCTTAAATGAATTAGAAAAGCTTAAAGCAAATTAAAATGCTTGAATAAATCATTTGTGTATGGTAAATTAATCAATGGTATAAAATAAAAAATACACACATTTAGTTATTTGTTAATTTAGGTGCTTAGAAATTAAGTTAATTAACAAAGATGATCTAAATGGAGGTATAAAACCACAAGGAGGAATATATTATGTCAGTTATTTCAATGAAACAATTATTAGAAGCAGGTGTTCATTTCGGTCACCAAACAAGACGTTGGAACCCGAAAATGAAGAAGTATATTTTTACAGAGAGAAATGGTATTTATATCATTGATCTTCAAAAAACAGTTAAAAAAATTAATGAAGCATATAATTTCGTAAGAGATTTATCAGCTAATGGTGGTACTGTTTTATTTGTAGGTACTAAAAAACAAGCTCAAGAATCTGTTAGAGAAGAGGCTATTCGTTCAGGAATGTATTATGTTAACCAGCGTTGGTTAGGTGGTACATTAACTAACTTCCAAACAATTCGTAAACGTATTAATCGTCTAAAACAAATTGAAAAAATGGAAGAGGATGGAACGTTTGAAGTTCTACCTAAAAAAGAAACTGTTGAATTGATTAAAGAAAAAGATCGCTTAGTTAAATTCTTAGGTGGAATTAAAGATATGAAGCGTATTCCAGACGCAATGTTTGTTGTTGATCCACGTAAAGAACGTATAGCTATAGCAGAAGGTATTAAACTAAATATTCCTATTGTAGGAATTGTCGATACAAATTGTGATCCAGATGAGATTGATTATGTAATTCCTGCTAACGATGATGCAATTCGTGCAGTAAAGCTTCTAACATCAAAAATGGCAGATGCTGTTATTGAAGGAAGACAAGGAGAAGAAACTGCAGAAGAAGCTGAAGAGGAAAAAACAGAAGAAACTGAAGTTAAAAATTAAGTATTATTTAAAATAGAGGTGATAAGGGGCTAACCTTTTATCGCCTTTTTTAAAGGGAATAGAGCATTAATTAAAAATATAGGAGGATGTTATTATGGCTATTACAGCAAAAATGGTTAAAGAATTACGTGAAAAAACTGGTGCAGGTATGATGGATTGTAAAAAAGCATTAGAGGAAACAAATGGTGATATGGAAAAAGCGATTGATTATTTACGTGAAACTGGTTCTGCACAAGCAGCTAAAAAGGCTGACCGTATTGCAGCAGAAGGTTCAACATATATATCTACAGAAGGAAACGACGCAGTATTACTTGAAGTAAACTGTGAAACAGATTTTGTAACTAAAAATGAAACATTCCAAAAACTACTAGTCGAGTTAGGAAATCATATTTTAGCAAAAAAACCAGCTGATTTAGAAGAAGCACTTAATCAGGAAATGGAAGATAAAGGACAAACTGTTCAGAAATATATTGATTCAATTGTTGCAACAATTGGTGAAAAAATCGAATTACGTCGTTTTGTAGTTAACACTAAATCTGATGATGCAGTATTTGGAACATACACTCACATGGGTGGTCGTATTGGTGCTTTAGTTGTACTTGATGGAACTACAGATGAAGAAGTGGCTAAAGATGTTGCTATGCATATTGCAGCTGTTAATCCGAGTTATATTTCAAGAGAAGATGTTGCAGAAGATGAAGTAAACCGTGAAAAAGAAGTACTGAAAACACAAGCTTTAAACGAAGGTAAACCTGAAAAAATAGTTGAGAAAATGGTTGAAGGTCGTCTTGGTAAATTCTTTGAAGATATTTGTCTATTAGAACAAGACTTTGTAAAAGACCCTGATTTAAAAGTTAAGCAATTTGTATCAAATGCAAATGCTACAGTTAATTCATTTGTTCGTTATGAAGTTGGCGAAGGTATTGAAAAGCGTGAAGAAAACTTTGCTGATGAAGTTATGAGCCAAATGAAAAATAAGTAACAAATGAATAGGGGACACTTAGTGTTCCCTATTTCTAAAAAGATACAAATAATAAAAAATTTCTTTGGGGGTTTCTATGACAACTACAAATTACCGTAGAATTGTATTAAAACTTAGCGGTGAAGCTCTAAGTGGAGAACAAGGATTTGGGATTGAACCAGAAATAATTCAATCTATTGCAAGACAAGTTAAAGAAATAGCTGAATTAGGTGTCGAAATTGGTATTGTTGTAGGTGGAGGCAATATTTGGCGTGGAAAAGTAGGAAGTGAAATGGGAATGGACCGTGCGAATGCAGACTATATGGGAATGCTAGCAACGGTTATGAACTCATTAGCTTTACAAGATAGTTTAGAGTCAATGGGCATTCCTACACGAGTGCAAACATCTATTGAAATGCGACAAGTAGCAGAGCCATATATTCGTCGAAAAGCAATTAGACACTTAGAGAAAAAGCGTGTTGTTATTTTTGCTGCAGGAACAGGAAATCCTTACTTCTCAACAGATACTACAGCTGCACTTAGAGCAGCTGAAATAGAGGCAGAAGTTATTTTAATGGCTAAAAATAATGTCGATGGTGTCTATTCTGCAGATCCGAAAACTAATAAAGATGCAGTTAAATATGAAGAATTATCATTTATGGACATGCTCAATGGTGGTTTGGAAGTTATGGATTCTACAGCATCATCACTTTGCATGGATAATGATATACCACTAATAGTATTTTCAATTACTGAAGAAGGAAACATTAAACGCGTTGTTGAAGGCGAAGACTTAGGAACGATAATTAGGGGGAAATAGTATGACTAATGAAGTCATGAGTGAATTAAAAGAAAAAATGGATGCAGCAGTACAAGCATTTTCTAAAAATTTATCTACTGTAAGAGCTGGAAGAGCAAATCCAAGCCTCTTAGATAATATCTTTGTAGATTACTATGGTGCACCAACACCACTTAATCAACTTGCTCAGGTAGGTGCTCCAGAAGCTAGATTATTAGTAGTAACACCTTTTGACAAAACAGCAATAAATGAAATAGAAAAAGCAATTCAAAAAGCTGATTTAGGCTTATCACCGTCAAGTGATGGTAACTTGATTCGTTTAAGTGTACCTGCATTAACCGAAGAAAGAAGAAGAGATTTAACTAAAGTAGTTAGTAAATATGCTGAAGAAGCAAAAGTTCAAATTAGAAATGTACGACGAGATGCAAATGATGAGTTGAAAAAACTTGAAAAAGACTCTGTTTTAACAGAAGATGAATTCCATACAAATCAAGATAAAGTCCAAAGTGAAACAGACTCATTCATTAAAAAGATCGATGAATTAGCAGAAACAAAAGATGCTGAAATAATGGAAGTTTAATGTTAAAGCCCTCTTAAATTATAAGGGGGCTTTAATTTAGTTTGGATAAAAAATAGATATAACTAGATATGTAGTATGTATTTATATTATAATTATCAATAGATTAATTGATGAATATAATATCTAGATGTTTTGGAGGACAAACAATGTCTATAAGGTGGCCTTTTTTTAGAAGGAAGAAGAAATCAATAACAAAAATACCTGATAATGTACCAGATCATGTTGCTATTATTATGGATGGAAATGGGCGTTGGGCTAAACAAAGAGGTTTACCTCGTGTAGCCGGTCATAAAGAAGGCATGGATGTTGTTAGAGACATTGTCATAGCAGCTACTGAAGCTGGAGTGAAAATATTAACGTTGTATGCATTTTCTACTGAAAATTGGCGAAGACCAAAATCTGAAGTAGATTTTTTAATGAAATTACCAAAAGAATTTATGCATATATATTTACCAGAAATGATTGAAAAAAACGTAAAAATAGAAACTATTGGAGAATTTAACCAACTACCAGATCACACACGTAAAGCCATTATTCATGCAAAAGAAGAAACAAAAAATAATGATGGATTAATATTAAACTTTGCATTAAATTATGGAAGTCGTCATGAAATAGTTGAAGCTGTAAAAGAGATTTCAACTCAAGTTAATCAAGGAAAATTAGATATTGAAAAAATTGATGAAGATATATTTTCATCTTATTTATATACAAAAAGTATTTGTGAACCAGATTTATTAATAAGAACAAGTGGAGAAATTAGATTAAGTAATTTTTTACTTTGGCAGTTAGCATATACAGAGTTATGGTTTACTGATGTGTTATGGCCAGATTTTAATGAAGAACACTTTAAAAAAGCATTAGTAGATTATCATACACGTAAACGTCGTTACGGTGGTATATAAGGTGGAAATAATATGAAAACAAGAATTATCACAGCTATTATTGGATTAATTATAGTATTACCGATTATTATATACGGTAGTTTTCCTTTTATACTTGTCTCATTCTTACTTGCGCTAGTTGGTTTATTTGAATTAATAAGAATGTATAATCCAAAAGAGACAAATATTTATTTATTGTTTAGTATTTTATTTATTATTGCATTGATATTTCCTGTTGAAAGCATTAAAATAGGAGCACTTTTTTTAAATAAAACTGATATATTGTTAGTTTTTGGTTTGTTTTTACTTAGTTTAACAGTGTTTACAAAAAATAAATTCACTTTTAATGATGCAGGGTTTTTATTAATATCTGTTATGTATATTGGTCTTAGTTTTAATTATTTAATAGATATTCGTTTAGCGGGGCTAAATTATCTTTTATTCATATTGTTTGTTATTTGGTCAACAGATTCAGGTGCTTATTTCTTTGGTAGAGCTTTAGGAAAAAAGAAGCTATGGCCAGAGATTAGTCCAAATAAAACAATAGGTGGTGCAGTTGGCGGATTAATTATGGCAATTATAGTGGGTGTGATATTCCAACTAATATATCCATTTGAATTTTCTTTATTTACAGTAATATTATATGCCTTATTAATCTCTATTGTTGGTCAAGTTGGTGATCTAGTAGCTTCAGCATTTAAAAGACATTATAATATTAAAGATGCTGGAAAACTATTTCCCGGCCATGGTGGCGTTTTAGATCGATTAGATAGTTTGATTTTTGTATTACTAGTCTTATCAATTATTCAATTTGTTTAATGGAAGTCGGTAAATAACCCGATTAAAGGAGTGTTTCAATATGAATACAGTTATCGCATTTATTTTAATGTTCGGGTTACTTGTTTTCGTCCACGAGTGGGGACATTTAATTTTTGCTAAACGTGCAGGCATGCTGGCAAGAGAATTTGCTATCGGTTTTGGTCCTAAGATATTTTCATTTGTTAAGAATGAAACATTATATACAATAAGACTCATTCCAGCTGGAGGTTATGTACGGGTAGCTGGAGATGATCCTGAAATTATAGAAATTAAACCAGGACATCATATTGGTTTAGAGTTTAATGATCAAGGTAAGGTAAACAAAATTATCGTAAACAATAAAGACAAATACCCTAATGCGCGGGTAGTTGAAGTTGAGAAAGTTGATTTAGATCATGAACTAATAATTGAAGGTTATGAAATAGGTGTTGAAGAAGAAAAGTTAACATTTAAAGTAGATGAAAAAGCATTCTTTATTATGGATGAACAAAAAACACAAATCGCTCCGTATGATCGTCAATTCGCTTCAAAAACAGTTGGTCAAAGAGCGATGCAACTATTTGCTGGGCCAATGATGAATTTTATCCTAGCTATTTTAATTTTTATTATCTTAGGATTTATCCAAGGTGTTCCAGTTGATCAAGCAGTTATAGGAGAAGTTCAACCAGATACTCCAGCAGCAACTGCTGGTTTACAAGCCAACGATGAAATTCTTAGCGTTGATAATAATGAAGTAAAAGAATTTAGTGATGTTTCAGCTTATATAATCGACCGACCCAATGAAGAAATTACTTTTGAAATTTCGCGTGATAATACAATAGAGAATATTAAAGTAACACCTAATAAAATAGAAGAAAATGGTGTAACTAGAGGTCAGATTGGCGTTTTATTTGAGGTAGAATATGAGAAATCATTCTTCAAAACGTTAAAATATGGATTTACTCAAACGCTTGATACTACAAAAATGATTATTACAAATTTAATGATGTTAATTACGGGTCAATTATCAATTGAAATGTTGTCAGGACCTGTTGGAATTTATGACGCAACAGATCAAATAGTAAAAACTGGCTTTATGAACTTCTTAATGTGGACAGCGATGTTAAGTGTTAATTTAGGAATTATTAATTTAGTTCCACTTCCTGCTTTAGACGGTGGAAGATTGCTATTTGTAGCTATTGAAGCAGTTCGTGGAAAACCAGTGAGCCCTCAAAAAGAAGGATTTGTTCATTTTATAGGTTTTGCATTACTCATATTGCTAATGCTTGTTGTAACATGGAATGATATTCAAAGACTATTTATGTAAATATAACTTAGAGAACAAGGCTGGTGTAGGTGACTATAAAAGCCTTGTTTTTATTAGCATGTTTAAGGAGGGGTTAAATGTCATTATCTAAAAAAGAAAGAATGAATCTTTTATTAGAACAAATTGAAATGTCTGAAGATATCAAGAAATCATATTTTTTTGATGCAGAAATAGAAAAATTAGAAGTTTATAAACAAGAAAAATTATGGGTATTCCATTTAAAAGTAAAAGAAGTGTTACCTTTAGATGTTTATCAAATTTTATTGTCAAAATTACAAGAATCATTCAAAGAAATTGCACATATAAATATAAAATTAAATTGTGAAAATAATAAGTGTGCAGATGAAATGATTATTGAACATTGGTTAGCCTTTACAAGGTCAACTAACAATTTATCACCTGCATATATTGATTTATTGCATACTCAACGTCCAAAAATTGTTGATAATAAAATAGTCTTGACAGCACGAAATAGTGCAGAAGCGGCTGCTTTATTTAAACGAATTGAAAAGCCTTTTAAAACACACTTTAAAACATTAGGTTTAGACAATTTTAACTTAGAAGTTGAAGTAACGACTGAAAAAGTGGATATTGAAAACTTTAAAAAACAAACAATTCAAGAAGATCGTCAAATTGCTCAGAAAACTTATGAAGAAAAAGAAAAGCGTGAATTAACTAAACCTCAAGGAACAAATAATCGTTTTGAAATTGGTAATCGTATCCAAGACGAACCCATATTTATGGAAGAAATTCTTGAAGAAGAAAATAGAGTAACTGTCCAGGGTTACATATTTAGTGTTGATGTACGACTATTACGTTCTAAACGTAGTTTATTAATTATTAAAGCAACAGATTATACAGATTCCTTAGAAATTAAAATGTTTTCTAGAAATGATGAAGATGCTTTAATGTTTAATAATGTTAAAGAAGGTATGTGGATTAAAGCACGTGGTCGTATACAAACAGATACTTTTTCAAATGAATTAACAATGATGGCTAATGATATACAAGAAATATCTGTTGCTCGTAGAAAAGATACAGCAGATGAAAAAAGAATTGAATTACATGCACATACTACAATGAGTCAACTTGATGCTGTTGTATCGCCAACTCGTCTGATTGAACAAGCAGCTCATTGGGGGCATGAAGCTATTGCAATAACTGATCATGGAAATGTTCAAGCATATCCTGAAGCATATCGAGCAGGAAAAGATCATGATATTAAAATTTTATACGGATTAGAAGCAAATCTAGTAGATGATGGTGTACCGATTGCCTACAATGTAACAGATTTTTCTTTAAAAAAAGGAACTTATGTTGTTTTTGATGTGGAGACCACAGGTCTATCATCTGTATACGATACGATTATAGAATTAGCAGGTGTAAGAATGGTTGATGGTGAAATTGTTGATCGATTTGAATCTTTTGCCAATCCTCACCGTAAACTACCAGAAGTAATCATTGATATTACAGGTATAACAGATGATATGTTAATTGATGCACCCGAAATCGATGAGGTGTTAAAAGAATTTCATAAATGGGTAGGAAATGATTGTTTAGTCGCTCATAATGCTACTTTTGATATTGGCTTTTTAAATCAAGGTTATAAAAAAATTAATTATCCAAAAGTAGAAAACCCCGTAATTGACACATTAGAGTTAGCTCGCTTTTTATTTCCTAATTTAGGTAATCACCGACTAAATACACTATGTAAAAAGCTAGATGTCGAATTAACACAACATCATAGAGCAATTTATGATGCTGAAGCAACGGCTTATTTATTTTGGAAACTAGTTGCATTAGTTGAAGAAGAAAACTTACTTAACCATAAAGATTTAAATGCTCATGTAGGTTATGGAGATAGCTATCAGCATGCGAGACCTTCTCATTGTACTATTTTAGTTCAAAATGAAATAGGATTAAAAAATTTATACAAACTCGTTTCATATTCTCATATAAAATACTTTTACCGTGTTCCACGAATTCCTCGATCTGTTTTAGAAAAACATAGAGAAGGTTTATTAATTGGTTCAAGCTGTAACCAGGGTGAGATATTTGAAACAGTCATGCAAAAGTCAATTGACGAAGCTGAAGAAGTAGCAGAAATATACGATTATTTTGAAGTTCAACCACCAGCGAATTATAGTGGTTTAATTGAAAATAGTATGATAAAAAATGAAGCTCAATTACTGGAGATACTAAAAAATATTGTTGAATTAGGCGAAAGATTAGAAAAACCAGTGATTGCAACTGGTAATGTACATTATATTGATAATCACGAGAAGCTTTATAGAGAAATATTAATTGCTTCGCAAAAAGGAAATCCTTTAAACCGTCAAACATTACCAGATACACCTTTCCGTACGACTAACGAGATGTTAGAGTCTTTTTCATTTTTAGGAAAAGAAAAAGCGAAAGAAATAGTAATTGATAATAGTCATCTAATTAATGAAAAGATAAAAGCGATATCTCCTGTGCAACAAGATCTATTTACACCAAGTATTGAAGGTGCCGATAATGAAATTAAAGAACTAACTTATAATACTGCTAAAAGTATTTACGGAGAAGATTTACCAGAAATTGTTACAGAACGTATTAAAAAAGAATTAGACAGCATTATCGGACATGGCTTTGCTGTTATTTATTTAATTTCTCATAAATTAGTAAAGCAATCTTTAGATGACGGGTATTTAGTAGGGTCTCGTGGATCAGTAGGTTCATCATTAGTAGCGACAATGACGGAGATAACCGAAGTAAATCCATTACCAGCACACTATATATGTACCTCATGTCATTATAATGAGTTTTATACTGATGGTTCATATGCAAGTGGTTTTGATTTACCAGATAAAAAATGTCCAAAATGTAATGAAGAGTTGGCTAAAGAAGGACAAGATATACCTTTTGAAACATTCTTAGGATTTAAAGGTGATAAAGTTCCTGATATTGATTTGAATTTTTCTGGGGAATATCAAGCTCGTGCACATAACTATACAAAGGAATTATTTGGTGAAGACTTTGTGTATCGAGCAGGAACAATTGGTACGATAGCAGAACGAACTGCATATGGTTACGTAAAAGGTTATGCATCAGATAAATCATTGCACATGAAAGGTGCAGAAATTGATCGACTAGTTCAAGGATGTACTGGAGTTAAACGTTCAACGGGTCAGCACCCAGGGGGAATAATTGTTGTTCCAACTGATAAAGATATCTATGATTTTACACCAATTCAGTATCCAGCTGATGATAGAAAGAGTGAATGGATGACAACTCATTTTGATTTCCATTCAATCGAAGATAATTTATTAAAATTAGATATCCTAGGACATGACGATCCAACAGTTTTAAGAATGTTACAAGATTTAAGTGGTATTGATCCGACAACAATTCCACTAGACGATCCAGATGTGATGCAAATATTTTCAAGTACAAAATCTCTGGGCGTTACTGAAAAGCAAATTGACTGTAAAACAGGAACTTTAGGTGTACCGGAATTTGGAACATCGTTTGTAAGACAAATGCTAGAAGAAACGAAACCAAGTACATTTTCAGAGTTAGTCGTTATCTCAGGTTTATCTCATGGAACTGACGTTTGGCTAGGTAATGCACAAGAACTTATAAATAATGGTACATGTGATTTAACTGATGTGATTGGTTGTCGTGATGATATTATGGTCTACCTAATGCAACAAGGATTAGAAGCTTCTCTTGCCTTTAAAATAATGGAATCTGTGCGTAAGGGACGAGGATTGCAAGATGAATGGATTGAAGAGATGAAGCGAAACGGTGTACAAAATTGGTATATAGAATCGTGTAAAAAAATTAAATATATGTTCCCTAAAGCTCATGCCGCAGCATATGTTTTAATGGCAGTTCGAATAGCTTATTTTAAAGTA
Organism: Pseudogracilibacillus sp.; assembly: GCA_035301085.1. Lineage (GTDB taxonomy): Bacteria > Bacillota > Bacilli > Bacillales > Amphibacillaceae > Pseudogracilibacillus. Next base: position 271,317 of record DATGUU010000118.1, read on the forward strand.
CATTATCCAATTTATTTTTATGCAGCTTATTTTTCTATTCGCGCAAGTGATTTTGAATTAGATACGATGGTTAAAGGTCCAGAAGCATTAAGGACACGAATAGGAGCAATTAAAGCACAAGGTAACGAAGCTACACCTAAGGAAAAAAATCTATTAACTGTTTTAGAAGTATCTCTAGAAATGTATGAACGTGGATTTAAATTCGAAAAAGTAGACCTTTATAAATCAAAAGCTAGTGAATTTATCGTTCAAGAAAATTCGTTGCTACCTCCATTTGATGTTGTAGATGGCTTAGGAACAAATGCTGCATTAAAAATTGTTGAAGCAAGAGAAGATGGTGAATTTTTATCTAAAGAAGATTTACGAATAAGAAGTAAGATATCTAAAACTGTTTTAGAGTATTTAGATAATCATGGATGTTTGGAAGGCATGCAAGAGGAGAACCAATTATCACTATTTTAAACTAATTGAAATAAAAGCCTAAATGTGTTATAATTTATATGATATACAATTATAAAAGTGCTTGACTATGAAAACTTATTTTATGTGATATTAAAAACAAAGATTCAAATTTATCCCTTGCCCCAGTTTTTGGCAAGGGTTTTATGTTGAAAGATAAAATAACGATTATTGACAGGGAGGAAAATAAATGAGTAAAAAAATAATTGATTCAGTAACTGAACTCATCCAACCTATTTTATCAGAAAGAAATCTTGAACTTGTCGATATAGAATATATAAAAGAAGGTTCTGATTGGTTTTTACGTGTTTATTTAGATAAAGATGGTGGGATAGATTTAACAGAATGTAGTATAGCATCTGAACTTTTAAGTGATCAATTAGATGAAATTGATTTAATTAAAGGAGCTTATTACTTAGAGGTATCTTCACCCGGAGCAGAAAGACCATTAAAAACAAAAGAAGATATCGAAAATCATATTGACCACAACATTCATGTTTCTTTATATGCTCCAATAGATGGTTCAAAAGAATATGAAGGTATACTGAAAAGTTTTGAAAATAATCAAGTAACAATTGAATATAAAATTAAAACAAGAGTCAAGCAAGTTAGTATTCCTTATGAAAAAATTGCTAAAGCAAGACTTGCCGTAACTTTTTAAGGAGGAATTATTTTGAGCAATGAATTATTTGATGCGTTAACATTTCTTGAAAAAGAAAAAGGCATCGATAAAACTGTTCTATTAGAAGCTTTAGAAGCCGCATTAATATCAGCTTATAAAAAGAATTTCAACTCAAGTGGAAATGTAAGGGTTGAATTAAATGAAGAAGAAGGAACAATGAAAGTTTATGCAAGGAAAGTTGTAGTTGACGAACTTGAAAATGAACTCGAAGAAATCACACTTGAAGAAGCTCATGAAATTAATTTAGCGCTTAATGTTGATGATGTGGTAGAAATTGAAGTTACCCCAAAAGACTTTGGTAGGATTGCAGCACAAGCTGCTAAACAAGTTGTTACTCAAAGAGTAAGAGAAGCTGAACGTGGAGTAATATTCTCTGAATACGAAGATCGTGAAGAAGATGTCATGACTGGTATTATTCAGAGAGTGGATTCTAATTATGTTTATGTTGATTTAGGGAAAATCGAAGCTAAACTTTCAGAACAAGAACAAATTAGTACAGAAAGCTATGAAGTACATAATCGTATTAAAGTTTATGTGACCAAAGTTGAGAACACAAGTAAAGGTCCACAAATTTTAATTTCAAGAGCTCATCCTGGTTTGTTAAAACGTTTATTTGAAATGGAAGTACCAGAAATTTATGATGGGACAGTTGAGGTTAAATCTATTTCAAGAGAAGCGGGCGATAGATCAAAAATATCTGTTTATGCAGAAGATGAAGATATCGATCCAGTGGGTTCATGTGTTGGTCCCAAAGGCCAGCGTGTACAAGCGGTGGTTGATGAATTAAATGGTGAAAAAATCGACATTGTCGAATGGTCTGAAGACCCTGTTGTTTATGTATCAAATGCACTTAGTCCATCTAAAGTAATTGATGTCATTGTAGATGAAGAAAATAATTCTACTATTGTAATTGTTCCAGACTATCAATTATCTTTAGCTATTGGTAAACGTGGTCAAAATGCCCGTTTAGCAGCTAAGTTAACGGGTTGGAAAATAGACATAAAAAGTGAATCAGCTGCTAGAGCAGAAGGAATTGAAATAAATCCTATAAATGATGAAACAGAAACAAAAGAAAATGATATTGAAGATAATTTATTGGATTAATTGGGGGAACTCAAATGGCTAAACAACGTAAAGTACCATTAAGAAAATGTTTAGTAACTAAGGAATTAAAACCTAAAGAAGAGTTAATACGATTAGTAAAAACAAAAGAGAATGATGTTATAATTGATCCTACTGGCAAATTAAATGGTCGAGGTGCTTATTTAACGTATGATAAAAAGATATTCTTACAAGCTAAAGAAGAAAACAGCTTAGCACAAGCTTTTAAAATGAAAGTTAATTCAGATGTATACGACGACTTATTAACGTTAGTAAGTGAAGAAAATGACTAAGCCATATTTGAATTTATTAGGTTTAGCCTATCGTGCTAGAAAATGTATACTAGGCGAAGAATTGATTATTAAAAATATTCAAAATAAACATGCTAAAATTGTTTTAATAGCAAGTGATATAAGTGAACAAACAAAGAAAAAAATAATTAATAAATGTACGACTTACGAAGTAGACTTTAAATTGGTAGATGACCGTGAGACATTAGGTCAAGCTATTGGAAAGTCTAACAGGGTAGCTATCGCGATAATAGATGACGGTTTTGCTAAGAAATTTCGCACACTACTTTCGTAAAATATCTCGGGGGTGAACGTATGAATAAAAAAAGAATTTATGAATTTGCAAGAGAAATTGAAAAAACAAGTAAAGAAGTTGTTGATCTATTAACAGATATGGGTGAAGATATTACAAATCATATGTCAACAATTAATGAAGAAGTTCAAAACAAAGTAAAAGAAAAATTTAATTTAAATGATGAAGAAGAAACAGATGTTGTAGATAATACAGCTGCAACAGAACAGGAAACTGTTGAAGAGCCAGTACAAGAAAAAAATGAAAATCATATTGTTTATGAGGATACACTAACTGTTGAAGAACTATCTAATGAGTTAGGTAAAGATGTTTCAGAAATTATTAAAAAATTAATGTTTTTAGGTGTTATGGCTACTAAAAATGAAGATTTAGATGATGAAGCAATAGAATTAATTGCCTCAGACTATAATTATACTGTTGAAAAGCAAGAAATTGTTGAAGAAACAGAGTTTGATATTTATCGTCCAGTTAGTCAGGAAAAAGATTTAATTGAACGTCCAGCAGTTGTAACTATTATGGGACATGTTGATCATGGTAAAACAACAACATTAGATTCAATTCGTCATACAAAAGTAACGGCAGGTGAAGCAGGTGGTATTACTCAACACATTGGAGCATACCAAGTTGAAAGTGATGGGAAAAAAGTCACATTTTTAGATACACCTGGACACGAAGCATTTACAAGCATGCGTTCAAGAGGAGCACAAGTAACTGATATAGCAATCCTTGTCGTTGCTGCAGATGATGGTGTTATGCCACAAACAGTAGAAGCGATTAATCATGCTAAAGCAGCTGAAGTTCCAATTATTGTTGCAGTAAATAAAATGGATAAAGAAGCGGCTAATCCTGATCGTGTTATGCAAGAATTAACTGAGTATGGTTTAGTGTCAGAAGATTGGGGTGGCGACACAATCTTCGTTCCTATTTCAGCAATTAAACGTGAAGGTATTGATGATTTGTTAGAAATGATCTTACTTGTTGCTGAAGTACAAGAATTAAAGGCTAATCCAAATCAAGTAGCGTATGGTACTGTGATTGATGCTAGACTTGATAAAGGTAGAGGTTCTGTCGCTAGTTTACTTGTTCAAGATGGAACGCTGAATGTTGGTGATTCAATTGTGGTAGGAAACACTTATGGACGCGTAAGAGCAATGGTAAGTGATTTGGGTGAACGTGTACAAAAAGTTGGACCATCAACACCAGTAGAAATTACAGGACTAAGTGGTGTACCAGAAGCAGGTGATCAATTCTTAGTCTTTAAAGATGAAAAACAAGCGAGACAAATAGGTGAAGCAAGACAAAAGCGTCATCAAGTTGCTAGTAGAGGTCCTCAAAATAAAGTTAGTTTAGAAGACTTATTTGAACAAATAAAACAAGGTGAAATTAAAGATCTAAACGTCATTATTAAAGCTGACGTTCAAGGTTCAGCTGAAGCACTTGCAGCATCATTAAAGAAAATTGAAGTTGATACAGTCCAAATTAATATTATTCATAAAGGTGTAGGAGCAATTAATGAATCTGACGTTCAACTTGCATCAGCATCGAATGCATTGATTATTGGTTTTAATGTAAGACCTGATTTAAATGCACAAAAAACAGCAGAAAATGAAAAAGTTGATATTAGATTACACCGTGTTATTTATAAAGCTATTGAAGAAATGGAATCAGCAATGAAAGGTTTATTAGATCCAGAATATGAAGAAAAAGTTATAGGACAAGCAGAAGTACGTGAAACATTTAAAGTATCTAAAGTAGGAACAATAGCTGGAAGTTACGTAACGGATGGTAAAATTACACGTAATTCAAGCATTAGAGTTATACGTGATGGTGTTGTGTTATTTGAAGGTGAATTAGCAGCATTAAAACGTTTTAAAGATGATGTTCGTCAAGTTGAAAAAAATTATGAATGTGGGATAACGATTAAAGATTACAATAATATTAAAACAGGCGATATAATAGAAGCTTTCGTTATGGAGGAAATTGAGCGTACATGATTATTTATGCAGAAGTAGAATGTAAACTTTATGAAGGACATTCACTAAAGCAAAAAAGATCTGTCTTAAAACGTTTAATATCAAAAATACAAAAAGAATATAATGTTTCAATTACTGAACTTGATTATCAGAATTTATGGCAAAGAACAAAGTTAGGTATTGCAATAGTTTCTAATGAGTATGTTCATGCTGAAAAAATGATGCAAAAAGTTTTTGAAACAATCGATTCTTTTCCAGAACTAGAAAGAACTTTAACAGACATTGAGAGATTATGATAGTTGAATAAGTCTTCTAACTGTTTTAAACTAAGGTTAAGAGGTGAATATTAATGAGTAATATTCGAGCGAATCGTGTAGCAGAACAGATGAAAAAAGAAATTAGTGATATTGTAAATAACAAAATTAAAGATCCAAGAATTGGTTTTTTAACAATCACAGATGTTGAAGTAACAGGTGACCTTCAACAAGCTAAAGTTTTCTTTTCAGTTTTAGGTGATGAAAATGAACGTGATGAATCTTTGTTAGGCTTAAATAAGGCAACAGGATTTATACGTTCAGAAATTGGACGAAGAATTCGATTAAGAAAAGTACCAGAAATCAATTTTGAATATGACGTAGCTCACGAATATGGTAATCGTATTGATGCATTGTTACGTAATTTAGAAGAATAACTATTTGAAGATCTGACTTGCTTATAAAGTAGGTCAGATTTTTCATGCTAAATTAGTTTATAAAACTGTTTGGGGGCTAAAAAATGAATGGAATATTACCATTATGGAAACCTAAAGGGTTAACCTCACATGATTGTGTTTTTAAGCTTAGAAAAATTTTAAAAACAAGAAAAATTGGTCATACAGGAACACTAGATCCAGAAGTAGAAGGTGTACTACCAATATGTATAGGCGGAGCAACAAAAATCATTCCTTATTTATCAGATTTAAAAAAAGTATATGTTGCAAAGCTTGCACTAGGATCTACAACCGATACTGAAGATGCGACTGGTCAAATACTTAATCAAGTAGATGTAACTGATTTTCCTAAAGAAGAAACAATTAAAAAAACTTTAAATGATTTTACAGGAGTAATAAAGCAGGTACCACCAATGTATTCAGCGGTTCGTGTAAAAGGAAAACGACTCTATGAGTATGCAAGAGAAAATATTGAAGTTGAAAGACCTATAAGAGAAGTTATTATTCATGACCTTGAATTACTTTCCTTAGACGAACATTCAAATAGTATTAACTTAAAAATATCATGTTCTAAAGGAACTTATATTAGAACGCTTTGTGTAGATATTGGAGCAGCATTGGGTTATCCTGCTCATATGTCTCACTTAAAAAGAATAGAAAGTGATTCATTTAAAGAGAGTGAAACGTTTACATTTTCTGAAATAAAAGCTATAGTTAAAAATGAAGAATATCAAAAATTGATACTACCTACCAGTCGAGCCCTAAATCATTTAGACACCTATTTAGTAGATGAAGAAACGAAAAGACTGATTTTATTTGGCCAAAAGTTAGCATTACCTAAAAATAAAAAATTTGTTAAAGGTAAACCATATAAAGTAATGTATCAAAACGAATTACTAGCTATTTATCATGTTGATCCTGAAAATGAACAACAAATCAGAGCATTAAGAGTCTTTAATGAATCGAGAATTGAAGGTGACTAATATAATGGAAACAAAATATTTAACATATCCACATGATCTAAAGAAAATAAATTTACCTGAATCAGTTGCAGCAATAGGTTTTTTTGATGGAATCCATAAAGGACATCAAGCAGTAATTAATCAGGCGTTAGATTATGCAAAAAAACATAATAAAAAATGCAGTATTATAACATTCCATCCTCACCCATCTGTTGTTTTAAATAGTCCTAATAAAACTGTGAAATATATCACTCCACAAACAGAAAAAGAAAGGCTTTTAAATGAGATGGGTGTTGATCAAGTTTTCGTAATTAAATTTAATGAAGAATTATCACAAGTTAAACCAGATGAATTTATTGAACATTTTATAGTAGGTTTGAATATCATTCATTTAGTTGCGGGATTTGACTTTAGCTTTGGTCATAAAGGACAAGGTAATATGACTAATATCGAAAACTTTGCAAAGAACAGATTCACTTTTGAAGCACTGAGTAAAGTTGAAATTAATGAATCAAAAGTAAGTTCAACTAAAATTAGAAAATTGTTAGCTGAAGGTTTAGTAAAAGAAGCGGGATATTTATTAGGTAGACCATTTACATATGAAGGTACTGTTGTTACAGGTGATAAACGTGGTCGATTGATAGGTTTTCCTACTGCAAATCTAGAAACAAATGAAGAATACTTACTACCAAAAAAAGGTGTTTACGCAGTTAAATTAATTTTATGTAATGAAACATATTATGGGATGGCTAATTTAGGTTTTGTTCCTACGTTTAAAGAAGACATGTCTGAACCAAAAATCGAAGTTTATATTTTTGATTTTAATAAGGATATATATGGAGAAACAATTAAAGTAGAATGGTTAGAATTTATCAGAGAAGAACAAAAATTTTCAGGGATTGAAGAAATAAAAGCCCAATTAAAAGCTGATGAAATTACTATACGTAAAATAATTAATAAATAAATATAACTCTTGCATTTAAAGTTAAAAAAGTTTATGATAATAGAGTAACCTTCGCTTGGCAGTTCGAATCTCCGACGATTGCTAGGGGAAAGGTGATTTAAAAAAATAGGAGGTGGCCAAATATGGCTATTAAACCAGAACGTAAAGCAGAAATTATTAACGAATACAAAGTACATGAAAATGACACAGGTTCTCCAGAAGTACAAATCGCTGTACTAACTGAAGACATTAACAATTTAAATGAACATTTACGTATTCATACACGTGATCACCATTCACGTCGTGGTTTATTAACAATGGTAGGTCAGCGTCGTAATTTACTTAAATATTTACGTAATAAAGACGTTGCTCGTTACCGTAATTTAATTGAAAAATTAGGCTTACGTAGATAATAATGAAAAGCGGGAGAAATCCTGCTTTTTTTATATTGTATTATAATAAAGATAGGGGTTATTAAGAATGAAAATAAACCAAAAAAATGTGTTTGAAACAGAAATTAATGGCAAACCATTTAGAGTAGAAATTGGAGAAATGGCGAAACAAGCAAATGGTGCTTGTATGGTTTACTACGGTGATACTGCTGTTCTAGCGGCAGTAACTGCCTCAAAAAAACCTAAAGATTTACCATTTTTCCCATTACAAGTCAATTATGAAGAGCGTCTATATTCAGTAGGAAAAATTCCAGGAGGATTTATCAAACGTGAAGGCAGACCGAGTGAGAATGCTGTTTTAACATCTCGTTTAATTGACCGTCCAATTAGACCTTTGTTTCCAGAAGATTTTAGAAATGAAGTTCAAGTAATTACAACGGTAATGAGTGTTGAGCAAGATTGTTCACCAGAGATAGCAGCAATGATTGGTGCATCAATAAGCTTATCGATATCAGATATTCCATTTGATGGTCCGATTGCAGGTATTAATGTCGGCCAAATTGATGGTGAATTTGTTGTAAATCCATCGTTAGAGCAACAAGAAAAAAGCGAATTAGAATTAACTGTTGCTGGAACTAAAGATGGTGTTAATATGGTTGAAGCTGGTGCTGAAGAGGTAACAGAAGATATCATTTTAGATGCAATCATGTTTGGTCATAAAGAGATCGTGCGTTTGGTTGAATTCCAAGAAGAAATTGTGAATGCACTCGATGTTGAAAAATTTGTGCCAGAAGTTTTTGAATTAGATGAGGCTATAGCAAAAGAAGTAGAAGCCAAAGCAAAAGATGATATTTTAGCTGCAATTAAAGTAACAGAGAAAAAAGCTCGTGAAGAAGCGATTGAATCTGTTAAAGACAATATTATTAGTAGTTATGATGAAGATGATACAGAAACAATGGTTCATGTTAAAGTAACTTTAGATAATTTAGTCAAAGATGGTGTCCGTTATTTAATTACAGATGAAAAAATCCGTCCAGATGGACGAAGAATAGATGAAATTAGAGATCTTGCTTCTCGCACTGATATTTTACCACGTACACATGGTTCAGGATTATTTACACGTGGACAAACTCAAGCTTTGAGTGTTTGTACATTAGGATCTTTAAGTGAAAATCAATTCCTTGATGGTATTGATTTAGAAGAAACAAAGCGATTTATGCATCACTACAACTTCCCACAATATAGTGTTGGAGAAACAGGTCCAATTCGTGGGCCAGGAAGACGTGAAATTGGTCATGGAGCATTAGGAGAAAGAGCTTTAGAAAAAGTACTACCTTCTGAAGAAGAGTTTCCTTATACAATACGAGTTGTTTCTGAAGTACTTGAATCTAATGGTTCTTCATCTCAAGCAAGTATTTGTGCAGGCACACTTTCAATGATGGATGCAGGTGTACCTATTAAGGCACCAGTTGCAGGTATAGCAATGGGATTAATAAAAACAGGTGAAAACTATTCAGTACTTTCTGATATTCAAGGGTTAGAAGATGCTTTAGGAGATATGGATTTTAAAGTAGCAGGAACTGAAAAAGGAATTACAGCTCTTCAAATGGATATTAAAATTGATGGTTTAAATCGTAATATACTTAAAGAATCTTTAGAACAAGCTAAAATTGGTCGATTAGCAATTTTAAAATCGATGGTTGATGTTATTAATACACCTAAAGAAGAATTGTCAAAATATGCACCGAAAATTATTTCAATGCAAATTGATCCAGATAAAATTCGTACAGTTATCGGACCAAGTGGAAAACAAATTAATAAAATCATTGATGAAACAGGTGTGAAAATAGATATAGAACAAGATGGTAATGTGTATATATCTTCTACGGAATCTGATAAAATTGATGATGCGAAACAAATAATTGAAGATTTAGTTCGTGAAGCAAAAGTTGGCGAAATTTATTTAGGTGAAGTTAAGCGAATTGAAAAATTTGGTGCATTTGTAGAGATATTTAAAGGTAAAGATGGATTAGTGCATATCTCAGAATTACAAGATAAACGTACCGAAAAAGTTGAAGATGTATTAAAAATTGGTGATGAAGTAATGGTTAAAGTAATTGAAATTGATCGCCAAGGTCGTGTTAACTTATCACGCAAACAAGCATTAAAAGAAGAAGCTGAAAAAGAGTCTTCAAATAAATAATGTCAAAAGAAGCTGGATGTCCAGTTTCTTTTTTTTTGTTAATTAGAGTAAGTTACATTTATTTTCCATTACCAGTGATATTCTGATATGATAGCATGAGGATTTATTAAATTAAAAGATATCTTCGGTATTTTAAGGAGGAAGTATAATGATTGAAAAACATACAAGTGAAAATGGACTACGTGTCATTTTAGAAAATATTCCATCTGTTAGATCTGTTACGATTGGCGTGTGGATTTTAACTGGATCAAGAAATGAAACTGATAAAAATAATGGTATATCACATTTAATTGAACACATGATGTTTAAAGGAACGCACACAAGATCAGCACAAGATATAGCTGAAGCATTTGATTCAATAGGTGGTCAAGTAAATGCTTTTACATCAAGAGAATATACATGTTATTACGCACGTGTTATCGATACGCATAAAGAACATGCTCTCGAAGTATTATCAGACATGTTTTTCAATTCAACTTTTGATGAAGTAGAATTAGAAAAAGAAAAGAAAGTAGTATCTGAAGAAATAAAAATGTATGAAGATGCACCAGATGATATTGTTCATGATTTATTATCTAAAGCTGCATATGGTAATCATGCTTTAGGTTATCCTATCTTAGGAACTGACAATCATTTGCAATCCTTCACGCGTGAGGATTTATTTGAGTATAAAAAGAAATATTATAATCCGGCTAATGTCGTTGTTTCAGTAGCAGGAAATGTAGATGCTGATTTTATTAAAGTAATTGAAAAACAGTTTAATCAATTTGACAATTCAAATGAGCCCAATAAAATTGAAAAACCTTCATTCTTAGCTCAAGAATTAACTAGATCTAAAGACACAGAACAAGCTCATTTATGTTTTGGTTACGAAGGTATATCAATTAAAGATGAGAGATATTCTAGCTTGGCTGTTTTGAATAATGTCTTAGGTGGTAGTATGAGTTCTCGATTATTTCAAGAAGTTAGAGAGAAAAAAGGATTGGCTTACTCAGTATTTTCACATCATTCGAGTTATCTTGATACGGGCTTATTAACAATTTATGCAGGTACGGGAAATAAAAGTTTACCAGCCTTAAAATCGACAATCGAATCTACACTTGAAAGTCTTGTAGCTAAAGGAATAACAGATAAAGAATTAAAAAATAGCCAAGAACAGCTTAAGGGACAAATTATGTTAAGTTTAGAAAACACAAGTAGTCGTATGATGCGAAACGGTCGGAATGAACTATTATTAGGAAAGCATCGTAGTTTAGATGATATTGTTTTAGATATAAATGCAGTTGATCATACATCAATTAAAGAGATTAGTAACGAATTATTTTTAGGCTCACAAGCACTTGCGCTTGTTGCACCCTAAAGTTATGTTCCGCATATTACGTTTTTAGAGAAAGTATGGTATTATAGACTTAAATTAATGAGTTAAAATATTCTGTTATTTTGGAGGAGTCAATAATATGTCAAATGCTAAAAGTTATAACATTGCTATCGTAGGAGCTACAGGAGCTGTTGGTCAAAATATTATTACATTTATTGAAGAAAATCCATTTTCAATTGATAATATAAAGCTGCTTTCTTCTAAACGTTCAGCGGGTAGTAAAGTTAAGGTTAACGGGAAAGAATTAGTCGTAGAGGAGGCAACTGAATCAAGCTTTGAAGATGTAGATATAGCTTTCTTTTCAGCTGGTGGGTCTGTTTCAGAAGCCCTAGTTCCTGCTGCGATTAAAAGTGGTGCAATTGCAATTGATAATACAAGTGCATTTAGAATGGATAAGGGTGTACCATTAGTGGTTCCAGAAGTAAATGCTGATCACTTGAAAAATAATTCAGGTTTAATTGCAAATCCGAATTGTTCAACAATTCAAATGGTTGCCGCATTAAAACCTGTTCAAAAAAACCTAGGTTTAAATAAAATTATCGTTTCAACTTATCAAGCTGTTTCTGGCGCAGGACTTGCTGCCCAAGAAGAAATGGTTAATCAAACAAAACAATTTTTAAATGGAGAAGAAATGACAGCAGAAGTTCTTCCGGCTGGGAGTGATAAAAGACATTTCCCAATTGCGTTTAACGCACTTCCTCAAATAGATGTTTTTGAAGAGAATGGTTATACAAAAGAAGAAATGAAAATGATTAATGAAACAAAGAAAATCATGAACGATGAGACATTAGAAGTAGCAGCTACATGTGTTAGGTTACCAATCTTTACATCGCACGCTGAAAGTGTCTATGTAGAAATAGATAAATCAGGTGTTTCTGTTGATGAATTTAAACAAATCATTGCTTCTGGTGATGGGATAATTCTTGAAGATGATCCAAATACTCAGACATATCCAACACCACTAAGTTCAGCAGATAAGAAAGAAGTATTTGTCGGAAGAGTTCGTAAGGATTTAGATAATGATAAAGGATTCCATCTTTGGATTGTATCAGACAATTTAATCAAAGGAGCGGCTTGGAATACCGTGCAAATTGCTCAATCATTAGTTGAACAAAACTTAGTTAAATAAGCAAATAAAAAATCACCTTTAAAATCTAATTTTAAAGGTGATTTTTATGTTCTTACAGAATTTGTTATCTGTTATATGGTATACTCAAAGATGCATCTTCTAAAAAAGTTAATAGATTGTTGAGAAAGGATCGTTTTTATTGGTAAAAAAATCAACACGAAAGTCAACTAGAAAAAAACGTAGAAAAGTTAAGAAAGGTTTTCAACTTGAAATTATAGGATTATTATTTATATTATTTGCTATTTTTAGTAGTGGAGCAAACTTTTTTAGTGATGGATTTATTCCTTCAATATTAGAATATATACTTAGATTTTTCCTAGGTATGTGGTATTTTATTGGTTCAATTATTTTGTTTATACTAGGTTTATATTTAATAATCAAAAAGCAATACCCTAAATTTGTTACAAAAAATAAAGTGGGTTTATTGATATTACTTTTAGGTGGTTTATTATTAACTCATATTTATTTATTAGAAACAGAATTAATTCAAAATTCAAATCAAAATATTATTAGTTTAACTAGGGAGAATTTTGTAAGTTACATTAATGGCACAGTGCGTGGCACGTTAACAGCTGGAGGTATGATCGGTGCCCTATTACTGACGTTAACATTTTATTTGTTTACGGGTATTGGTGCAAAGATAATTGGATATTTTATGTTAGTAATCGGAATATTAATAATTACAGAGTTATCTTTAGGAGATTTATTTAAGAAGTTTTATGAGTCATTTTTGTTATTAATTACAAAAACAAAAACGTTTTATTTAGAAAAGAAAAAACAGAAAAAACCAAAACAAATCGAGCAAGCACAAGAAAAATTGGATAATCAGAAAAATACAAAGAAAAAAACCGAACCGGCTGTATATTATGCCTACGATGAAGAAAATAGTGAACAATTAACACTGCCTATGGAAGATGAACAAGAACAAGAAGTAGAACAAGAAGAAGCGATTGAAATAGATACAGTTATTCAAGCTGAATCAGAAAATACAGATTATAAATTACCACCAATGACGCTATTAAATAACCCGGTTACTAATAATCAGCAACAAGAAAAATCGGTTATAAAAAATACTGTTAAAGTATTAGAAGAAACGTTTAAAAGTTTTGGTGTAAAGGCAACTGTTTCTAATGTTCATGTTGGACCGGCTGTTACTAAGTATGAAATTAATCCCGAAGCTGGAGTAAAGGTAAGTAGAATTGTTAACTTACATGATGACCTTGCTCTTGCTCTTGCAGCTCAAGACATTAGAATAGAAGCACCTATTCCAGGCAAGGCAGCAGTTGGTATTGAAGTTCCTAATACAGAAGTAGCTATGGTGTCATTAAAAGAAGTCATTGAACCATCTAGCAAATTACCTAAAAAGCTTTTATTTGGATTAGGTAGAGATATTTCTGGAAATGCTGTTGTAGGAGAATTAAATAAAATGCCGCATATGTTAATTGCGGGTGCTACAGGTAGTGGTAAAAGTGTTTGTATCAATGGTATAATTACTTCAATTTTAATGCGTGCAAAACCAAATGAAGTAAAAATGATGATGATTGATCCTAAAAAAGTAGAATTAAATGTTTATAATGGTATTCCACATTTACTTACACCTGTAGTAACTGATCCTAAACAAGCTTCTATTGCATTAAAAAAAGTAGTTACTGAAATGGAAAGGCGATACGATTTATTCTCAGAAACAGGAACAAGAAATTTAGAAGGATACAATGAGTATTTAAAAAAAGAAAATGAACATAACGAAAGTAAAGAAGCATATTTGCCTTATATAGTAGTTATAGTTGATGAACTTGCAGACTTAATGATGGTAGCTTCGAGTGAAGTAGAAGACGCAATTACTCGACTTGCACAAATGGCGCGTGCTGCAGGGATTCACTTAATTATTGCAACACAAAGACCATCAGTGGATGTCATAACAGGAGTAATAAAAGCAAATATACCTTCTCGAATTGCATTTAGTGTTTCCTCACAGATAGATTCTAGAACAATATTAGATACTGGTGGAGCTGAAAAATTATTAGGACGAGGAGATATGTTATATATTCCTGTTGGCATGTCAAAACCGTTAAGAATTCAAGGAGCATTTTTATCTGATGAGGAAGTTGAAAAAGTTGTTGAACATTGTATCGGACAACAAAAAGCTTCTTATCAAGAAGAAATGATCCCTGAAACTCCATCAGAAATTGAAGAAGAAGTAGATGATGAAATATATTTAGATGCTGTTAAGCTCGTTGTAGAAATGCAAAGTGCAAGTATATCTATGTTACAAAGAAGATTTCGTATAGGTTATAACCGGGCAGCTCGACTAATTGATGCTATGGAAGATCGTGGAGTTGTAGGGCCATCAGAAGGAACCAAACCACGTGTTGTACTTATTGAGGAAGTTGACTTATTTGAAGACGACCAAAATTAAATAGATGTAAAATGATTTAATATAATCTTGAAAGAAAGTGGTTAAAGTGAATGATAATGTTTTAATTATTGGAGCAAGTGGTGATATTGGTAGAAAAATTGTTCAAGAATTAGCAAATGATGGCTATTCTTTACTTCTACATTATCATACAAATAAAGAAAAGATTAAAGAGTTAACAAATAGTCTACCATCTGAAACAGTATTGGGTGTGTATCAAGCCAACTTAACTTCTAAACAAGAAATACAAAATATGCTCAGTCAAATAGTTTATCCAGTTCATTCGATTATTTTTGTTAGTGGTTTAGCAGATAATAATTTATTTCAAGAAACGACAGAGGAAATGATGGATTATATGCTTTCATTACATGTGAAAGCTCCATGGAAAATAACACAACATTTTTTACAACCAATGATTCGAAAGCAATATGGTAAAATAATTTTTATTACTTCTATTTGGGGCGAGGTTGGAGCAAGTAATGAAGTTGTTTACTCATCGGTCAAAGGAGCACAAAATAGTTTTGTTAAAGCATTAGCAAAAGAAGTCGGACCGAGTGGTGTTTTAGTAAATGGAATAAGTCCTGGTTTTATTAATACTAAGATGAATCGTCATTTAACAGAAGAAGACATTTCAAATATTGTTTCAGAAATCCCACTTAATCGTATTGGACTACCAAAAGATGTTGCTAATGCTGTTAGTTTTTTAATGAGTGAAAAGGCAAGCTATATTCAAGGTGACATAATTAAAGTTACTGGTGGTTGGTGATTAATAAAAATCAGATTAAATTGCAATTCAAACTATCTTTAGGTAAAATTGAAGAAAGATTGTTGTATAGGAGGATTACAATTGGAAAAGACAGAATGGTACTTTGAATATGAACTCCAAAACAATCGTCCTGGATTACTTGGTGATGTATCTTCATTATTAGGTATGTTATCGATAAATATTATTATGATAAATAGTATCGAAAATTCAAAACGAGGTATGTTAATTTTATCTAAGGATGATGAGAATATAACACGTTTACAAACGATTTTAGAAAGAGTAGATACAATAAAAATTATGAAATTAAGATTGCCTAAAATTACAGATCGATTAGCGGTCAGACATGGTAAGTATATCCATCTAGATGCCAAAAATCGAAAAACAGTTAAGTTTGTTAGAGAGGAATTTGGTATCTTAGTAGATTTCATGTCAGAAATATTTAAAAGTAAAGGGCACAAGTTAATCGGCGTAAGAGGTATGCCTCGTGTAGGAAAAACTGAAGCAATTGTTGCGGGGAGTGTTAGTGCTAATAAAAAATGGTTGTTTGTTTCGAGTACACTGCTTAAGCAAACAATTCGAAGCCAGTTAGTTGATGGTGAATATGGAGAAGATTATATTTATATTATTGATGGAGTTGTATCCCAAAGACGAGCGAGTGACAAACATTGGCAATTAATTCGAGAAATTATGCAATTACCTGCAACAAAAGTTATTGAACATCCAGATATATTTGTTCAAGCGACAGAATATTCACTAGATGATTTTGATTATATAATTGAAATACGACGTGACAAAGATGAAGAAATTACTTATGAAACAATTGAAGGTAATCAATTTAATGAAAATGAAGGATTTTCTATGTTTGATTTCTAAATGGATGGTGCTAAAAAATGGATATAGGTATATTATTAAAGCAAGCTAGAGAAGGAAAAGGTTTAACTTTAGATGAAATACAAGAACAAACAAAAATACAAAAAAGGTACCTTATATCAATTGAAGAAAATGATTTTGGTGCTTTACCAGGTCAGTTTTATGCAAAAGCATTTGTAAAACAATATGCCCAAGCAGTTGATTTAGATCCAGAAATGATTTTGGCAAACTTTAAAGTAAATGAAGAGATTCCATCACAACCACCGGTTAGGTATTCAAGAATGAATCGATCAAATAAATCAAATAATACAGTGGCATCGATATTTTCTAATTTACCAATTATTATTGTGATATTATTAATTATATCTATTTTAATAGTTGCTATCATTTATTCACAACAATCAAAGTCTGGTTCAGAAGGTGAAACGATTAATAATGATGGAACAGATGATGTTGTAGTTCATAAAAATGATGAAAAAGAAGAATCTGAAACTGGAGAGAATAAAACGTCAGATGAAAAGAAAAAGCCTTCTAATATAAAAGTTATTGAAACAGGAACAGGAACAGCTCCTGAATCAACAATTGAATTATCAGATGTAGGTGACGAAGTTATATTAAAAATAGAAACCTCAAGCGATACTTATTTAGATGTTAAAGATGAAGATGATGAAGTTTATTATGCAGATATGTTTACAAGTAATACTACAGAAAATGAATTTGATTTCTCAGGTCAAGATAAAATTTATTTAAATGTTGGTTATGCTAGTGATGTATCAATAGAAGTGAATGGTACAAAAATTGAATTTCCAGTTGATCCAACAGAAAGCGTCCATCAGAAGTTATGGATTAATTTAAAGTAAATAGCGTGGTAAAATACTCCTTGCTAAAAGGAGTATTTTTATTTAATAAATTTAAACAGTAAGGAGTTTAAAAATGAATTTACCAAATAAGATTACAATATCAAGAATTTTTTTAATTCCATTATTTTTAATTGTATTATCAATTGATTTTAATTGGGGTGAAATTGCTATAGGAAATAATGTATTACCAATAACTCAATTAGTTGGTAGTATTATATTTATTATTGCGTCAATTACAGATTGGTTAGATGGTTACATAGCACGAAAATATAATTTAATTACTAATATGGGGAAGTTTCTTGATCCATTGGCTGATAAACTATTAGTTTCAGCAGCTTTCATTATGCTAATTGAATTACAAATTGCTCCAGCATGGATTATTATTGTCATAATTAGTAGAGAGTTCGCGATTACAGGATTTCGTCTAGTCGCTTCAGGAGAAGGCGTTGTTTTGGCAGCGAGTAGTATGGGTAAATTAAAGACAGTTTCACAAATTTTAGCTGTCATATTGTTAATGTTAAATAACTTCCCATTTTCTTATACAAATATTCCTGTAGACATAATTATGTTGTATGTTGCTCTTATTTTTACAGTTTGGTCAGGTATAGATTACTTTATTAAAAATTGGAATGTTATGAGGGATTCAAAATGAAAAATGAATACAATGCTGAAATCATAGCTGTAGGTACGGAACTTTTATTAGGACAAATAGCTAATACAAATGCACAATGGATATCTCAACAATTAGCATTATCGGGTGTGAATACATTTTATCATTCGGTGGTAGGTGACAATATAAAACGCGTGGAATCAATATTTAAAAAAGCGCATGAACGTTCAAATATTATCATTGTTTCAGGTGGGTTAGGTCCTACATCTGATGATTTAACGCGAGAAGCTTTTCAAGTGATTTATGATGACAAAATAATTTCACATGAACCATCATTAATAAAAATAAAAGCCCACTATAAAAAACGTGGACTGATTATGACACCTAATAACGAAAGACAGGCACGTGTTTTTGAAAATACAGAGAAAATAATTATGAATAAATATGGTATGGCACCAGGAATGATTATTGAGTATCAAGGTAGAATTTGGATATTTTTACCTGGAGTTCCTAAAGAGATGAAACAAATGACAAAGGATACTGTCTTGCCATATCTAGAGAAAAGAAATGGTAAAACAGTCATTCAATCACGTGTTTTAAGATTTTTTGGTGTTGGAGAATCAAGAGTCGAACATGATTTACAAGATTTAATTAAAAGTCAAGAAAACCCAACAATTGCTCCATTAGCTGAAAAAAATGGTGTTACGATAAGACTGACGGCTAAAGCAGATTCAGTAAATAAAGCACAAAATTTACTCGAAGAAACAAAAAGTAAAGTGTTGGAAAAAGTAGGAGAATACTATTACGGAGAAGATACAGATACACTTCAAGAAAAAGTTAAATATGAATTAGAAAAAGCAGGATTGTGGTTAGCTAGTGCAGAAAGTTTAACAGGTGGAAAGTTTATAGAGAATTTAATTTCTGTCTCAGGAGCAAGTAAAGTTTGTCGAGGTGGTGTTGTTTGCTATGATTCTTCTGTAAAAATAAACTTATTAAATGTTCCTGCTCAGCTTATTAAATCTGAAGGAACAATTAGTGATGCATGTGCAAGAACATTAGCTAGAAATGTAGCACATAAATTAGACGCTAATATAGGAATCAGTTTTACAGGTATTGCTGGACCAGAACCAGTTGAAAACAAACCGGTAGGAACTGTTTTTATCGGTATTTATATTAATGGTTTAGAAGAAGTACATGAATTTAAGTTCTTAGGAGAACGAGAAGATATACGTCATCTAACTATGATGAAAGGTTTTGAACTAATTTATAATTTATTAACAAAAAAATTAGTATAAACTGAGTTAAAACTTAGTTTAAATCTCTTTAAATTAGCTGTATTTGAAATATAGAATGTAAAGTGAAGCAAAAATGGAAACATACATTCGCATATTGTTTGAGATTTATAATAAAAAAGGTTATGATTGAAGTAGTTAAATACAGGAGGTCGTTATAATGAGTCAAAGAGATAGAGCTTTAGATGAAGCACTAAGAAAGATAGAAAAGCAATTTGGTAAAGGTTCAATTATGAAGCTTGGTGAAGATGCACCACGTAAATTAGATACAATTTCAAGTGGTTCTCTAGGTGTAGATATAGCACTAGGGATAGGTGGATATCCTAAAGGAAGAGTTATAGAAATTTATGGACCTGAATCATCAGGTAAAACAACAGTAGCTTTACATGCAATTGCACAAGCACAAAAAGCAGGTGGTCAAGCTGCATTTATTGATGCTGAGCACGCACTAGATCCCAACTATGCAAAAGCCCTAGGCGTTAATATTGATGAATTATTATTATCACAACCTGATACTGGTGAACAAGCTCTAGAAATAGCAGAAGCATTAGTTAGAAGTGGAGCAGTTGATATTATCGTAGTAGACTCTGTTGCTGCCTTAGTACCAAGTGCTGAAATTGAAGGTGAAATGGGAGATTCTCATATTGGTCTTCAAGCAAGATTAATGTCTCAAGCTTTACGTAAACTATCAGGAGCAATTAATAAATCAAACAGTATTGCTATTTTTATTAACCAAATTCGTGAAAAAGTTGGAGTAATGTTTGGTAGTCCTGAAACAACACCTGGCGGTCGAGCACTTAAGTTCTATTCGTCAATTCGTGTAGAAGTTCGACGTGCAGAAGCAATTAAACAAGGGACAGATATAGTGGGAAATAAAACAAGAATTAAAATTGTTAAAAATAAGGTAGCACCACCATTTAAACAAGCAATTGTAGATATTATGTACGGTGAAGGTATTTCACTTGAAGGTGAAATTTTAGATATGGGTTCTGAATTAGATGTTATTGAAAAGAGTGGCGCTTGGTACTCTTATGAAGGTGAAAGACTCGGTCAAGGACGTGAAAATGCTAAGCAATTCTTGTTAGAAAATGAAGATGTGCGTGATACGGTATATCAAGCAATTAGAGATTACTACAAATTAGATGAAACGCACGATGACATCATTGCAGAAGAAAAAAGAGTAGAAGCTGAAAATGTTAAACTTAAAGAAGCTGAAACAGCTAAAGCAGTTGAGTCTAAAGAGTAATGAAAAATTCTATGATCAAATGATCATAGAATTTTTTTGAAATTAACGTTAAAAATAAAAAAAACTAAAAAAAGAGATAAAAAGGTTTTCTTTAAGATTAGTTATTGGTACAATACAATTAGATTGTATAAAAGTAATATGCTTATGCAATTTTAAATGTTTTTAATATGTTATGCCGACAATAAAGTTCTGTAAAATGTTATAGCAATGGAGGTGAATACTTTGGAAAATCCTTTAATACTCTCCATTTTGCTTGTGTTAGTCCTAATCGTCGGTGTTGTTGTTGGATATCTTATTAGAAAATCCATAGCAGAAGCGAAAATTTCAAGTGCTGAAAATTTAGCTACACAAATAGTTGATGAGGCAAAAAGAAATGCAGAATCTGCGAAAAAAGAAGCTCTTTTAGAATCTAAAGAAGAGGCTCATGTATTTCGACAGCAAGTTGAAGAAGAATTACGTGAACGTCGTACAGAAACTCAAAAACAAGAAGAACGTTTAGTAACAAAAGAAGAGAACCTTGATAGAAAAAGTGTCTTATTAGAAAAGCGTGAATTGTCTTTAGAAAACCGTGAAGAATCACTTATAGAGAAACAACAACAAATTGAAGAAATGGAAAGCAAAGTGGATAAAATGATTACTGAACAGAAGAATGAACTAGAACGAATTTCTGGTTATACTTCTGAACAAGCAAAACAAGTTATTTTAGACAAGCTTGAAGGAGAACTTGTTCAAGAATCTGCAGTAATGATTAAAGAGTCAGAAAATCAAGTGAAAGAAGAAGCTGATAAAAAAGCTAAAAACATCTTATCACTTGCGTTACAACGTTGTGCAGCAGATCATGTTGCAGAAACAACAGTCTCAGTTGTAAACTTACCTAATGATGAAATGAAAGGTCGTATTATTGGTCGAGAAGGACGAAATATTCGAACACTTGAAACATTGACAGGTATAGACTTAATCATTGATGATACACCTGAAGCAGTTATCCTATCAGGATTTGATCCAATTAGACGTGAGGTAGCTCGATTAGCTTTAGAAAAACTCGTTCAGGATGGACGTATCCATCCAGCTCGTATTGAGGAAATGGTTGATAAAGCGAGAAAAGATGTCGATGGATATATCCGTGAAATTGGAGAAGAAACAACGTTTGAAATTGGTGTACATGGACTCCATCCTGACTTAATTAAAATTTTAGGTCGATTGAAATATCGTACAAGTTATGGCCAGAATGTATTGAAACATTCAATGGAAGTGGCTTATTTATCAGGACTTATGGCAGCTGAATTAGGTGAAGATGAAGTATTAGCAAGACGTGCTGGTTTACTTCATGATATTGGTAAAGCAATAGATCATGAAGTAGAAGGTAGTCATGTTGAAATAGGTAAAGAATTAGCTATTAAATATAAAGAACATGATACTGTGATAAATGCAATTGCTTCACATCATGGTGATGAAGAATCTACATCTATTATTTCAACTTTAGTTGCTGCTGCAGATGCTTTATCGGCAGCAAGACCAGGAGCAAGAAGTGAAACTTTAGAAAACTATATCAAACGTCTTGAGAAATTAGAAGAAATTTCTGATTCATTTACAGGAGTTGAAAAATCTTATGCAATTCAAGCTGGTAGAGAAGTAAGAATTATGGTTAAACCAGAAGAAATCGATGATGCATCAGCGATTCATATTGCAAGAGATATTCGTAAACGAATTGAAGGTGAACTTGAATATCCAGGTCATATAAAAGTGACAGTAATTCGAGAAACACGATCAGTTGAATATGCAAAATAAAAAGAAGCGGCTAATCCCGCTTCTTTTTCTATAATTTTGAATAAGGTGGATAAAAATGAAAATATTATTTATAGGTGATGTTGTAGGTTCACCAGGAAGAGATATGGTAGCCGATTACGTACCTAAATTAAAAGATAAATATAAGCCTCAAGTAACCATTATTAATGGTGAAAATGCAGCAAGTGGAAAAGGTATTACTGAAAAAATTTATAAGCAATTTTTAAACTTAGGTGCTCAAGTCATTACATTAGGCAATCATACATGGGCTAAGCGTGACATATTCGAATTTATTGATGATGCACCTCACATGATAAGACCAGCAAATTTTCCTAGTGAAAATCCTGGCAAAGGTATGACATTTTTAAATATAAATGGAATAGAAGTTGCTGTTATTAATTTACAAGGCAGAACTTTTTTACCAGCAACAGATTGTCCTTTTAAAAAAGCAGATGAATTAATTGACTTAGCCGCAAAAAGAACATCGATTATTTTTGTGGATTTTCATGCAGAAGCAACGAGTGAAAAACAAGCAATGGGCTGGTATTTAGATGGAAGAGTTTCAGCAGTTGTAGGTACGCATACACACACACAAACTGCAGACGAACGAATTTTACCTAACGGAACAGCGTTTATTACAGATGTTGGTATGACAGGTCCATATGATAGTATTTTAGGTGTAGAAAAAGAAACAATAATTAATCGCTTTTTAGATGGATTACCAGCAAGATTTGAAGTAGATACTAAAGGAAGTAATCAGTTAAATGGTTGCATTATAGAATTAGATAAAAAAACAGGTAAAGCAATTAAGATAGATCGTATCATGATTAATAAAGACCATCCATTTTTTAATTAAACCTATTAATAAGAATTTAAGCAAATAGCAGATACATTGTATAAAATGCTAATAAAGATTATACTAGTTAAGGGTATTTTGATTTAATAACAAGCTATTTTAATAAAATTATAATGAGGTGGACAAATATGAAAATATATTCAAGAGAAGAAGTATTAACAGAAGCAAAAAAACTTGCTGAAATGTTGGCTAATACTGAAGAGATAGAAAGATTTAAACAAGTAGAAGCAAAAATAAATGAAAATCAAAAAGTTCAAAGATTAGTTACAAAAATAAAAACATTACAAAAGCAAGCAGTTAATTTACAAGCTTATGAAAAGCAATCAGCACTTAAAATTGTAGAAGAAACAATAGATGAAGCGCAAAAAGAACTTGATTCAATTCCAATTGTAGAAGAGTTTCAAGATATTCAAACAACAGTTAATGATGTTTTACAACTTGTTTCTGGAACAATTGCTCGAGAAGTAACAAATCATGTGATTGAATCAACAGGTGGTAATCTTTTAGAAGGTAAAACAGGCGCAACTAAAGCAAATGAAACATCATGTAGTGGAGAATAATGAAAAATCCTAAGCTTATTATTTGAGGCTTAGGATTTTTTACTAACTTAAAGATGTTTAGTATAATTTTTCAAATGTGTTAACTTTTTAATTTTTTGATAATCAAAATCAGTTAATTGAGCATCGATGGAATTAAGATTTTCTATTAATTGCTCAAGTGTACTAACCCCCACAACATTAGAAACAACAGCTGGGTGTTTTAAAGTAAATCGTAAAGCTATTTCTTGTAATGATAGATCAAATTCTGTAACTAATTGATTAATAATTGATTTAAGTTCAGTTTGATTATAAGTTAAATAAGGTTCTAAATTGTTTCTTTTTTTAGAATTATGAGTAAGAATACCCTTAGCAAGAGATCCTCGAGCAAATACACTAATCTGATGCTTGTTTAACTCATCAAGCAATGCATATTCTGGTCGTCTATCGAGCAGACTATATTGCATCATGACAACATCAATATTAGAAAGTTTAATAAATCGATTTATGACATTAGGTCTAATTGAAGAAATACCATAAGCACGAATCAAACCAGCTTTTTTTAAATGTTCAAAAGCATCAATTGTTTCTTCAGTATTATCTTCAATTGTCCCACCATGTAGTAAATAAAAGTCTAAATAATCTGTATTTAATCTAGATAAGCTTGCTTTTATACCATTAATAATATGCTGTCTTGTTGGATTCCAAGTGACTTTCTTTGAATTAAAGTCAAATTGATTGCCTACTTTTGAGCTTAAAATAATCTCATTACGTCGACTTTTAATTGCTTGACCAATCATTGATTCATTTAATCCAAATTGATATAAATCAGCAGTATCTAAATGATTGATTCCTTGATTTAGTGCATAATCGATAATTTGATTGCTTTTTATGTTTTCATTATCCAAACTCATACAACCAAGTGTCATTTCAGAAACAAAGATATCAGACTTTCCTACCTTATTATATTTAATCGAACTCACCCCTTAATTATATAGTAATCATAAGCACTGATAACTTCAATTTAAAAGGAGAATATTTATGAAGAAATTTGAAGAAAAGACACTATCTACTAATAAGATTTTTGAAGGTAAAATTATAGATTTACAAGTAGATGAGGTACGTTTGCCTAATGGTAAAACAAGTAAACGAGAGTTAGTGACACATCCAGGCGCTGTTGCGATAATAGCCATCACCCCAAATAATGAATTAGTTTTAGTAGAACAATATAGAAAACCTTTGGAATTAAATATTTTGGAAATACCAGCTGGAAAAATAGAAAAAAATGAACAACCAGAAGTAACAGCTCTAAGAGAACTTGAAGAAGAAACAGGTTACACAACAAACGAATTAATATACTTAACGTCATTTTATACATCACCTGGATTTGCAAATGAAATTATTCATATCTATTATACTGATCAATTAACTCGACTTAAGAATCCAGTTTTAGGAGATGAAGACGAATTTGTAGAAGTACATAAATTATTACCAGATGAAATTAATCAAGCAATTAAAAATCAATGGATATATGATGCGAAAACAATTTATGCAATTCAGTACTTACAATTAAAAGAGATAAATAATAATCAATCTAAATAATAATTAATTTAGGTGTCTAGATTAAAATGATTATTCTTTGACAGCCTATTAAGGTCTGCTTATAATTATAGGTAAGATGGAGGCGAACGAATGTGAAGCAACGTATAGATAGAATAAAAAAACAACTTCATTCTAAAGGATACAAGCTTACTCCGCAACGAGAAGCTACATTAACAGTGCTTTTAGAAAGAGAAGAAGACCATTTAAGTGCTGAAGAAGTATTTTTGCTTGTTAAAGAAAAAGCACCAGAAATAGGGCTTGCTACTGTATATAGAACACTTGAACTTTTGTCAGAGTTACAAGTTGTAGATAAAATAAATTTTGGCGATGGTGTTTCTCGTTACGATTTAAGAAAAGAAGGCATTGATCACTTCCATCATCATTTAGTTTGTATGGAATGTGGATCTGTTGAAGAAATAATTGAAGATTTATTAACTGATGTAGAGAAAATAGTTGAAGATGAGTGGAATTTTGAAGTAAAAGACCATCGTTTGACTTTTCATGGTATTTGTAAAGAATGTCAAAACCAAGCCAAAAATTAAATATAATAACTTAAACCTTTCTAAAATTAAGAAAGGTTTTTTATTTTATCAGATTAATGATAAAATGAGTATATTGAAAGAAAAGAGGTATTGCAATGCTTACTGAATCATTAGAAGAATTCTTACATTATTTAAGAATAGAAAGAGGGCTAGCTAAAAATACACTCATATCATATGAAAGAGATTTAATTGTATATATAGATTTTCTAACTAATAAAACAAATGTAAAAAAATGGAATGATGTTGAACGAAGTCACATATTGAAGTTTTTACACCATTTAAATGATAATGGTAAATCAACTGCAAGCATTACGAGAATGACATCAACATTAAGAAGTTTCCATCAACAATTAATTAGAGAAAAAATAACAGATCATGATGCTACACTACATATTGACACGCCAAAGAAAACACAAATATTGCCAGAAATAATTTCAACAGAAGAAATAGAACTCTTATTAAATTTAAAAGTATCTGATGCTCTCAGCTTAAGAAATAAAGCTATGATTGAATTAATGTATGCAACAGGTATTAGAGTTTCAGAAATGATTGCACTGAAAGTTTCCGATGTTCATTTAACAATGGGTTTTGTAAGATGCCTTGGTAAAGGGGAAAAAGAAAGAATAATTCCTTTAGGGGATATTGCTTCAGAAACAGTCGAGAAGTATATATATGAAGCAAGACCAGAATTGATTAAAAAAAATCAAAAAGAATTACACCTATTTGTTAACCATCACGGTCGTCCTTTATCAAGACAGGGATTTTGGAAGATATTAAAGAAAATAGCACTTGATGTTGGATTGACTAAAAACATCACTCCACACATGTTGAGGCATTCGTTTGCGACTCATTTATTAGAAAATGGTGCAGATTTAAGGGCAGTTCAAGAGATGTTAGGACATGCAGATATTTCAACAACTCAAATTTACACACACGTGACAAAATTAAGATTAAAAGATATTTATGATCAATTTCATCCACGTGCATAATTTCATAGGAGGTTTATATGAAACAATTTAAACGAATATTTTTAATTGTGCTTGATTCAGTAGGAATAGGTGAAGCCCCAGATGCAGTTGATTATGGGGATCAAGGAGCACACACTTTAGGGCATATAGCTGAAGTGATGAATGGAATAAATTTACCGCAATTAGAATCGTTTGGTCTCGCTCATATCGCGCCGATTAAAGGCGTAAATAAAACAAAAACACCTAAAGCATACGTTACAAAAATGCAAGAAGCTTCGAATGGAAAAGATACGATGACAGGCCATTGGGAATTAATGGGATTAAATATTAAAAAACCTTTTCAAGTTTTTCCAAACGGCTTCCCAATAGAGCTCATTAAAGAGCTTGAAAAACAAACGGGAAGAAAAGTTATCGGGAATAAAGTAGCATCTGGCACAGAAATAATTGCCGAGCTTGGTGAAGAACATGTAAAGTCAGGTTCAATCATCGTTTATACTTCAGCAGACTCTGTTTTACAAATTGCTGCTCATGAAGATGTCATTCCTTTGGAAGAACTTTATGAGATATGTGAAACTGCTCGCAAATTAACTTTGAAAGATAAATGGAAAGTAGGTAGAGTGATTGCCAGACCTTTTGTAGGTGAGAACAATCACTTTACCCGTACAAGTAATCGACACGATTATGCACTTAAACCTTTTGATAAGACAGTATTAAATTATTTAAAAAACAATGGATTAGATGTAATTGGTTTAGGAAAAATTGAAGATATATATGATGGAGAAGGAATAACAGAAAGTTATCGAACTATAAGTAATGATGACGGTATGAAGAAATTAGAAAATATGTTAAAGAAAGATTTTACGGGGCTTTGTTTTTTAAACTTAGTAGATTTTGATGCTTTATATGGTCACCGTAGAGATCCTTTCGGGTATGGAAAAGCACTGGAGAAATTTGATCGACAACTCAATGAAACATTGCCATTATTAAAAAATGACGATTTATTAATCATTACAGCAGATCATGGAAATGATCCAACGTTTAAAGGAACAGATCATACGCGCGAGTATGTCCCTTTATTTGTCTATCATAATCAAATAAAGCGCGGTCATAAAATGAAAAAAAGAAACACTTTTGCAGATGTAGGGGCAACGATAGCAGATAACTTTAATGTTCAACCTGCAAAATATGGAACAAGTTTTCTGTCGATAATTAAATGAGGTGAACATCATGCGGATGTATGATTTAATAGAAAAAAAAAGAGATGGGTATAAACTATCAACAAATGAAATAAACTTTATCATTGAAAATTACGTCAATAAAAAAATTCCTGATTACCAAATGAGTGCATTATTAATGACTATTTATTTTAATGGAATGACTATTGAAGAGAGTTCGGCGTTAACTATGGCAATGGTCAATAGTGGTGAACGAATTGATTTAAGCGATATTTCAGGAATTAAAGTAGATAAACATTCAACAGGAGGTGTAGGTGATACAACAACTATCGTTCTTGCACCACTTGTAGCATCAGTAGGTGTATCAGTTGCAAAAATGAGTGGAAGAGGACTAGGGCATACAGGTGGGACGCTTGATAAATTAGAATCAATTCCTGGATTTAATGTAGAAATTTCAAATAAAAGATTTGTAGATCTTGTTAACGAATCTCATATAGCAGTTATTGGACAAACTGCTGATCTTGCACCAGCAGATAAGTTATTATATAGTTTAAGAGACGTTACAGCAACTGTGAATTCAATCCCGTTAATCGCTAGTTCAATTATGAGTAAAAAAATTGCTTCTGGTGCTGATCGTCTTGTTTTAGATGTAAAAACTGGTAGAGGGGCATTTATGCAAGACTTGGCAAGTGCAAAAGAATTAGCTGAGACAATGGTCAAAATAGGAAATGATTTAGGTATTCAAACTATGGCCACTATTTCAAATATGGAAGAACCCTTAGGTTTCGCAATTGGTAATTCTTTAGAAATAAAAGAAGCTATTTTAACTCTCCAAGGTAAAGGTCCTAGTGATTTAACAGAACTTTGTCTTAATTTAGGTAGTCAAATGGTTTATTTAGCAGAAAAAACTAAGACGTTAAAAGAAGCCCGGAAATTACTTGAAACAAACTTAAATAATGGTAAAGCGTTAGCTAAATTTAAATCGTTTATAAAAAACCAATCAGGTGATGAAACAGTAATAAATGACCAAACTAGATTGTTACAAGCTAAATACACTTTTGACTTAAAAGCACACAATTCAGGTTATCTAAAAAAAATCATGGCAAATGAATTAGGGAAAATTGCTATGACACTCGGTGCTGGTCGAGAACAAAAAGAATCGATTATAAACTTAGGTGTCGGAATTGTTTTACATAAAAAAGTCGGCGACTTCATCGAATCAGGTGAATCAATATTAGAAATTCATTCAGATACAGAAAATATTGAAGAAATAAAAGCAAGATTATATAAAAGTATTGTTATCTCAAATGAAAAAGTTAATAAATTACCTTTGATTTTTCAAACCATTAATAAATAATAAGTTAAAGTCTCAGAGACTAATTTGGAGGTTAGCATGATTAATTTAAATCACCCACATCAGGTTAATGAAAAAAATCATTTAACAATAGCTGGTGTAGATACAGTAGATATTGCTAAAGAATATGGTACACCATTATATGTTTATGATATTGAACTTGTTAGAAGAAATGCGCGAATGTATGTTGATGCATTTAAAAAAGCAGGTGTCAAGGCACAAGTAGCTTATGCTAGTAAGGCATTTTCTTCAATAGCAATTTTAGAAGTTATTAATGAAGAAAATTTAAGTTTGGATATTGTTTCAGAAGGAGAGCTTTATACTGCTTTAAAAGCAGGCTTTCCACCTGAGAAAATTCATTTTCATGGAAACAATAAAAATCGTCGCGAAATAGAAGCGGCAATTGATGCAAATATTGGTTGTATTATAATAGATAACTTTGATGAAATAACTTTATTAGAAGAAGTATTAACAGCGAAAAACAAAGAAATAGATGCATTAATCAGAATCACACCAGGAATAGAATCAGAAACGCATAAATTTATCATGACTGGTAACGAAGATTCTAAATTTGGCTTTAACTTACAAAACAATCAAGCTGATGAAGCATTTAAACAACTAAAGAATCATAAAAATATCAAATTAAAAGGCGTTCATAGTCACATAGGTTCACAAATTTTTTCAAGTGAAAGTTTTTTATTAGCAGTAGATGCCCTATTTAATTTGATAGAAACATGGTATAAAAGTGATCATTTTATCCCAGAAGTAATGAACTTTGGTGGTGGTTTTGGCATAAGATATACAAAAGAAGATAAACCAATCCCATATAATTGTTATGTTGAAGATATTGTCAAAGCGACAAAAAATGCAGTCGAAAAAATTGGTATACCTTTACCTGAAATTTGGATAGAACCAGGTCGTTCAATCGTTGGTGAAGCAGGGATATCTCTTTATGAAATTGGGTCGCAAAAAACAATAGAAGGAGTAAGAAAGTATATATCAGTTGATGGTGGTATGAATGATAATATTCGTCCAGCCTTATATGATGCAAAATATGAAGCAGTATTAGCAAACCGAGTTCATGATGAATCAAAAGAAGTTGTTTCTATTGCAGGTAAATGTTGTGAATCAGGAGATATGTTGATTTGGGATTTAGAATTACCTAAATCTAAGCCAGGTGATTTACTAGCAATGTTTTCAACAGGAGCTTACGGCTATTCTATGGCAAGTAATTATAATCGTTTTGCTAAACCGGCAGTTGTCTTTGTTGAAAATAAAAAATCTCAATTAGTGATTAAAAGAGAAACTAATGAAGATATTATAAAAAATGACTTATCTTATTTAAAATGAGTATTTTACTTTTACTTATGACTAAAATAGCGTAGTATTAAAATATAAATTAATAGTAGGGAGACATAAATATGCAAAAAGGTTATTTTGAATTAGAGAACGGAAATAAAATAGAATTTGAATTATACGAAGAAGAAGCACCAAATACAGTAAAAAACTTTGTAGATTTAGTTAATGATAATTTTTATGATGGTTTAACTTTCCACCGTGTTATTCCTGGATTTGTTAGTCAGGGCGGTTGTCCTAATGGAACTGGAACAGGTGGAAGCGGTAAAACTATTAAATGTGAAACGGAAGGAAATCCTCATAAACATGAAGAAGGATCACTTTCAATGGCTCACGCAGGTAAAGATACAGGAAGTTCACAATTCTTTATTGTCCATGAACCTCAACCACATTTAGATGGCGTTCATACTGTTTTTGGTAAAGTAACATCAGGTATTGAACATGCAAAAGCAATGTCAAATGGTGATGTTATGAAAGAAGTGAAAATAACTGAATAAACCTTACCTATAAGTTTGTTTATTCATGAACTCGGTCATCTTTTAGGAGCAATTTTCCTTAAAGCTGATCGAGTTACTATTTATTTAGGGATTGGTAAAGGGTTTGTTCATTTACTTATAAAAATATGCATGTTAAAATATTTTTATTAATGATATTTCATGCATATACACAAAGTGAGAGAAAGCTACATTTTACTAAGAGATAATATTCATTTATTACAAAGATGGGTCCTTTGTTTAGCTTGTTTTTAACAGGATTAATTGGAACATTATTATTTGTAGTTAAATCAAAGGTAATAATATTTTTATTTTTATTTAACTTATGGATAACGGTTATTAATTTAATTCCATTTAAAACAAAAAATCAAAAGTCAGATGGTTATTTAATTTAAAGTTTATTAAAATAACAATAAATAATAGTCGACTTAGAAGATAAAGAGGAGTTTTTATGCTTATACGTTTTAAAAATAATCAAGAAAAGATAGCAATGGGCTTATTATCATTTATGCCAAATGAAAGAGATGTAAAAAATCTACAAGAAACAATGAAAGCTTACACAAATGATGAAAATTGTCATCTTTACTTATTAAAAGAAGCAAATGACTTTATAGGAGCAATAGGAGTGAAAGTAACAGATGATATGATAGCAACAATTGAGCATATATCTGTTAATCCATCTTTTAGAAATAAAGGATATGCTCGTAAAATGATTAAACAAATTTGTTTAATGTACAAAAAAGATTATAAAATTTGTTCAAACGAATATACTGATGAATTAATTAATAAATGTGTAGATGATGACTATTTAGATAAGTTAATTGAAACCAGGCCTTAAAAGGTCTGGTTTTAACTTTTTTATACATAAAATTATGTGTTTTATGCTAATATTAAATAGAGATTATTTCAACACAGTCTATTTAAAAGGAGTAAATGATGACTCAAGTTTACGAAGTAAAGACAGATGTATTTGAAGGGCCGCTAGATTTATTACTTCATCTAATTAAACAATTAGAAATTGATATTTATGATATTCCGATGACAGAAATTACTGATCAATATTTACAATTTATTCAAAAAATGAAAAATATTCAATTAGATATAGCGAGTGAATATTTAGTTATGGCAGCAACTCTTCTTGCGATAAAGAGTGATATGTTATTACCTAAAAAAGAGATGGAAACTGAGGATGATTATACAGAAGACCCTCGAGAAGAATTAATCGAACGTTTAATTGAATATCGTAAATATAAGGAAGTTGCTAATCAGTTAGAAGACAAAGAACTTGAAGAAACTCAAGTTTTTACAAGAACACCAATATCATTTAAAGACATATTGAGTGATCCTCCAATTAAGAGAGGTGATGTATCAATTTTTGATATGGTGTCAGCACTAGAGACAGTTTTTCAAAGAAAAAAATGGTATCAACCATTAGATACCAAAATTAATCATAGTGAAATATCAATTAATGAAAGTATAGAATATATAAAGACATATTTAAATCGTCATAAATCACCAGTTAAATTTCACGAATTATTTCAATTCCCTGATAAAATTTCTATCGTAACGACTTTTTTAGCTATATTAGAGCTAATGAAAAATAATGTTATAAAATGTCATCAAAATGAACAATTCAGTGAAATATATATTAGTTTACTGGAGGAAACAAAATGAATGAACCTAAATTAAAAGCAGTTGTTGAAGGATTATTGTTTTCTTCTGGTCATGAAGGAATGACTGCTAAGCAAATAAGTGATGTTATAGAAATATCTCAAGCAGATGTTGATTATTTAATAGAAGAACTCAGATTTGACTACGAACATGCTAATCGTGGTATAAAGTTGGCAAAATCTCAGAAGAATTACTATTTGACAACAAAACCAGAACATAATATTTACTATCAAAAAATGTTAGAAACTCCTAGTCAAACAAAGTTGTCACAAGCAGCTTTAGAAACATTAGCTATTATTGCATATAATCAACCAATTACTCGAGTAGAAATAGAAGATATTCGTGGAGTAAATAGTGATCGTGCTGTGCAAACTTTAATTGCACGGTCATTGATTGAAGAAAAAGGAAGAAAAAATACTGTAGGTAAACCTGTATTATTTGGAACATCTATTGATTTTTTAACGTTTTTCGGCTTAAGTTCACTAGAAGAATTACCAGAATTACCCGAAAACATTAATGAAGTAGCAATAGAACAAGAAGCGGACTTGTTTTTTGATGAGAAATAAAAAATATTTATACTTCAAATCTTTAAAATATATTTATAGATACATTATATGAGTAAATATTGTGGAAATCAGCCATTAAGTTGGACGATTAACGCTTTAGATTGATATACTACGTAGTGATTGTTACTACTAAAACTAAATAAGATAAGGTGTTGATAGAATGTCTGATACATTAGAAAGAGTTCAAAAAATTATTGCTCAAAGTGGCCTAACTTCTCGAAGAAAAGCAGAAGAATTGATTATAGAAGGTCGTGTTCAAGTAAATCAAGAAACAATAACTGAACTAGGTACTAAAGTATCGCCAAAAGATGAAGTTTCTGTGGACGGTGTCCCTTTAGATAAAGAAAAGTTAGTTTATTATCTTTTATATAAACCACACGGTGTTATTTCAAGTTTAAGCGACGATAAAGATCGTGAAGTGGTTACTGATTTAATGCCAACAATTGAAGAACGCATATTTCCAATAGGTCGTTTAGATTACAATACTTCAGGTGCACTACTATTAACAAATGATGGAGAATTTGCAAATTTATTAATGCATCCACGTTATGAGATAGAGAAAACTTATGTCGCCCGATTAGAAGGTATCCCAACAACGAAACAGTTAGAACAGTTAAAAACAGGTGTTTATGATGAAGGTGATCATTTAACAGCTGTTAATTATCGTGTTCTATCAGTTGATAAAAAGAAAAACGTTATGATACTTGAAATTACATTAAAAGAAGGAAAAAACAGACACATACACAGAATGATGGAAGGAATAGGTTTTCCTGTTGCTAAATTAGAACGGGAAAAATACAGCTTTATAACACTTAAAGGATTACAACCAGGTCAATATCGAAAATTAACATTTAATGAAGTTAAAGAATTAAAAGACTTGGCAGAACAAAATCTCGAGTAAACAAAAATTTATTAAGGGTATTATTTTATAGGAGTGAAGGTTTTGGGATTAGATAAGGTGAGAGAAAAGAAAAAAAACAAAATGAGAAATCGATATATATATAGAGCTTCCATTTTACTAATATTAGGAGCAGCTTTAGCATATGCACTTATTACTAATTTATCAGGTGAGAAAGACACAAGTCATGATATAGGTGATGAAGCACCAAATTTTGAATTAACGCAAATTAATAAGTTTAATGATGAAGAAAAAATTAATTTAAGTGAACTAAAAGGAAAAGGCGTTATGCTAAATTTCTGGGGTACTTGGTGTCCACCATGTAGAGATGAAATGCCATATATGGAATCTTTATATCCAGAATACAAAGAAAAGGGCGTAGAAATTGTTGCAGTTAATCTAGATCAAAGTAAATTAAAAGCCGAACAATTTATTAAAGAATTCGGTTTAACATTCCCAGTACCACATGACAGTAGAGAAGAAGTGATGGAACTTTATGGAATTGGTCCTCTTCCAAGTACTGTATTTATAGATCCTGATGGTATTATAAATGATATTGTCATCGGTGGTTTAACCTTAGATAGAATTGAAACGCACTTAAAAGAAATACAACCTGAGTAATAAATTGTGAGGGATTAAAATTGGATAAAATAAAATGTGAATGTGGTCATATTAACCCTGAAGGAACAGTGCTCTGTGAAGCATGCGGTAAACCTGTTGAAGGAAACCAACATATTGAGGGTAATGATAATCAAAAATTATTAAACATGCGATATGATGGAAGTGCTAGAAGATCACAAACTTATAATCGCAGAATTGTCGATAAAGTATGGACGTTTTTTTCATCTGTAAAAGTAGGAATTTGGTTGATAGTTATCGCTTTACTTGCAAGTGGAATTGGAACAATATTTCCTCAGGCGATGTACATACCTGCTGATGCACCAAATAGAGATCCAGCAGTATTTTATGAGGACTATTATGGAATTGCCGGGAAGATTTATTATCAATTAGGTTTTCATGAAATGTATAGTTCGTGGTGGTATTTGATAGTTATTGCCTTAATTGGAATTTCATTGGTTATTTGTAGTTTAGATAGATTTATTCCATTACGTAGAGCATTAAAAATGCAAAAGCCAAAACGTCATAATACTTTCTTAACAAGACAACGTTTATATAGTAAAAGTGAAAATATCTCGGAAGAAGAAAAACAAAAGGTTGTTGAATCATTAAAAAATCAACGCTATAAAATTGTTGAAGAAGACGGGCATGTTTTAGCAGAAAAAGGTAGATTTTCTCGTTGGGGTCCTTATGTTAACCATATAGGTCTAATTATTATACTATTAGCTGCACTACTAAGAATGACACCTTTATTATATTTAGATGATTATGTTTGGGTTCGTGAAGGTGAAGAGATAATCATTCCAGGAACAGATAATGAATATTATATCGAGAATAAAAAATTTACTTTAGAAGTTTATGATAAAGACGATCCTCGATTTAAAGATGCACTTGAAAAAGCAGGAGAAGTTCACAAGGGCTATACAACAGAAGTTAAAATTTCAAAAGTTAAAGAAGATGCTGTTGTAGGTGCGGCTGATGAATTAGAAGTAGTTAAAACAGATAAACTTATGATGAATCATCCGGTAAAGTTTGACGGATATACTTTATATCAATCTGGATATCAGGAAAATGAATTTAAAACAATGTATTTTGATGTTGTTAAAGCAAATGACGAGAATCAAGAAGTGATAGATAGTATTGAAGTTGATTTAAGAAATCCAGAAGAAACTTATGAATTAGCCGATGGTTTAAGAGTTCAAATGGAACAATTTTACCCTGATTATGCATTAGAAGATGGTCAACCAATTACAAAGACAAAATATCCAAGAAACCCAGCTTTTGTATTTAGCGTATTCCCTCCAGAAAGTGACGAAGGTGAACTTAGTTTCCTAGGTATTGGACAAAATATAGATCCAACAGGTGAAAACGAGTATCAATTAGTTATGAATAAGATGCCAGAGACACTTTATGTAAGTGGAATTACAGTAAGAAGAGATTATACTATACCATTATTTATAATCGGAGCAGCTATCTTTATGATTGGTGTTACCCAAGGTATGTACTGGCAACATAGACGTATTTGGTTAAATCCAAATAAAGGTAATTTATTAATGGCAGCTCATACAAATAAAAATTGGTTTGGGATTAAAAAAGATTTAGAAAAAGCAATTGAAGGAACAAGTATTACTATGGTTGAAGATCAACAAGAAATAGACAAGTAAATTTTTTTAAAGGAGTGTTTCAATTGTCGAATTTGATGAGTACGAGTATAACCACATTTTACGTTATTTCGATTGTGCTTTATTTAATAGCTACATTATTTTTTGGCGCAACAGTAAGAGATAAAAACGTAGAATCTAAAGCGAAAAAAAGAAACTACGGAAAAATTGGAATAACATTTACAATTATTGGTCTTGTTACACATATCGTGTATTTCATATTACGTTGGATAGCGAGTGGGCACGCTCCAGTTAGTAATATGTTTGAATTTGTAACATTCTTAGGAATGAGTATCGTATTTGCATTTATTATACTGTACTTTATTTACAAATTAGATATTTTAGGATTATTTGCCTTACCCATCGCGTTAATGATACTTGCTTATGCGAGTATGTTCCCAACCGATATATCACCACTTGTTCCATCGCTTCAAAGTCCGTGGTTATATATTCATGTTACAACAGTATCGCTTGCTCAAGGAATTTTAGCGATTAGTTTTGTAGCAGGTTTAATTTATTTAATTGCAACAATAGATCAGACAGTAAGAAATAAAAAAACGATATGGTTAGAAATTATTATGTTCAGTATTTTCTTAGTCTTTGGGTTTGTTATAGCTTCAAGTACATTTAGTTTAACTAATTATGAAGTAGAATTTGAGTATATTGAAAACATTCAAGGACAAGAACAAGTATTAGTAGCCGAATATCATATGCCTCCAATTGCTGGAGTGCAAAAAGAAAAAATGCCAGAAGTATTAACTGAAGGTAGAATGGATCCATTATTCAGTACGCCATCTTGGATGCAAGGAGCTGACTCTGGACGTAAATTTAACAGTGTGATTTGGTCATTTGTAGTTGGAGGCGCATTGTATTTAGTTGCTAGATTAATCTTACGCAAACGTGTGAGTGCCTGGATTCAACCATTCTTAAGAAATGTAAATACAGATCTAGTTGATGAAGTTACTTATCGTGCAGTAGCAATAGGATTCCCAGTGTTTACTTTAGGTGGATTAATCTTTGCATCTATTTGGGCTCAAATAGCCTGGGATAGATTCTGGGGATGGGATCCAAAAGAAGTGTGGGCATTAATCACGTGGTTCTTTTATGCTGCATACCTTCACTTACGATTATCAAGAGGTTGGCATGGTGAGAAATCAGCATGGCTTGCAGTAATCGGTTTTGTAATTATCATGTTTAACATAATTGTTGTAAACTTAGTACTTGCTGGTTTACATTCATATGCATAAGAATAAAATGAAAACATGACATATCTTAACTATGTCATGTTTTTTCTTATACATTTATGCTGATATCGTTTATACTAAAAATAGCGAGTTTAAGGGAGGACACATAAATGGATGAAACAAAAACAGTTTTAGTTGTTGATGATGAAGAAAGAATTAGACGTCTAATTCGGATGTATTTAGAAAGAGATGAATTTATTGTTGAAGAAGCAGAAAATGGTGAAGTTGCTTTAGAAAAAGCATTAAAGAAAGACTATGATGTTATATTACTAGATGTTATGATGCCTGTTATGGACGGCATTCAAATGTGTGAAGAATTACGTAAAGAGAAAAACACACCTGTTATTATGTTGACTGCTAAAGGCGAAGAATCCAATCGTGTGCAAGGATTTGAAGTAGGTGCAGATGATTATATCGTTAAACCATTTAGTCCACGTGAAGTCGTGCTTAGAGTGAAGGCTGTATTACGTCGTACTTATAATGTTAATGATGGAAGTCATAATCAAGCGAGTAATTTAATTGTATTTCCTGATTTAACAATTGATTTAGATGCTTACCGCGTAACGTCAAAAGATGTAGAAATTAGTTTAACACCTAAAGAATATGAATTACTTGTGTTTTTAGCACAATCACCAGATAAAGTCTTCAAACGTGAAGATTTATTAAAAGAAGTTTGGCAATATGAATTTTTTGGCGATTTAAGAACTGTAGATACGCATGTAAAACGTTTAAGAGAAAAATTAACAAATGTATCTAAAGAAGCTGCTCAAATGATTGTTACTGTTTGGGGTGTAGGATACAAATTAGAAGTTGATGATGAATAATGTTTTGGCGTAGTGTAGTAGGTAAACTAGTAATAACAATATTATTACTAGTTTCTTTTGTTTTGTTTATTTTAACAGTTTTACTATTGCAATTCTTTGAAAATTTTCATATTCAAGAAGCTGAAAATAATATGATGCAATCAGCCGCTAAAATAAGCACAGTTATTGAAGATAATGACAATAAAGAAACAATCATGAATTTAACTGAAATTGTTAAAGAATCTTCTACAAAAGTGATTGTTTATTTCGAAGATGGAGAATTGTGGGAATCAAAAACAACAAATCCTAAGTTAGGAGAATTAGGACGTTTGTTGCCTAATCAAAACCCTAATTTACAAAAAGTCATTTCTTCAAAAAAGAATCTTAAAGAGCGAGAAACTTTATTTGAAGATGAAGCTGAAATTATGGTTGTTGCAACACCGGTAAAAAATAAGAATGCAGGTGTTGTCGTTTACCAAACATTAGATGTGGTTAATCAAACTAAAGCTCAAACAACTAAAATAATTTTTGTTGCTGCAGGGATAGCCATTGTTTTAACGATTATTTTTGCTTTCTTTTTATCGACTCGAATCACATCACCACTAATCAAAATGCGTGAAGCAGCATTTGAATTAGCACGTGGGGAGTTTAATACAAAAGTACCTATCTTAACTCATGACGAGATTGGTGAATTAGCGATAGCATTTAATCGAATGGGTAGACAATTAAAATTCCATATTAATGCATTAAATCAAGAAAAAGAACAATTATCAAGTATTGTAAATTCAATGGCAGATGGTGTCATTACTTTAAATCGACATGGTGATATGTTAGTGACTAATCCGCCATCTGAACAGTTTTTACAAGATCTTTACTTTGAAAGTAATATAAATATTGAAGAAAAAAATAAACAATTACCCGAAGTCTTAAACCAACTACTTCAAAAAGTAATTCAAGGTGAAAAAGAAGCGGTTTATGAAATTAGTTTACAAGGTCGAGATTGGGTAATGATAATGACACCATTATATGATCAAAGCTTTGTCAGAGGAGCTGTTGCAGTTATGCGTGATATGACTGAAGAAAGGCAGCTTGATAAATTGAGAAAAGATTTCATCGCTAATGTGTCCCATGAATTAAGAACACCAATCGCTTTAATGCAAGGTTATAGTGAAGCTATTGTTGATGATATAGCTAATTCTAAAGAAGAAAAAAATGAACTTGCACAAATAATTCATGATGAATCACTTAGAATGAGTCGTTTAGTTAATGAATTATTAGATATAGGAAGAATGGAAGCGGGACATATTGAATTACACAAAGAAGAAATAGAAATAAATATCTTTATTGAAAAAATATATCGTAAATTCATTGGTATTTCTGAAGAACAAAAAATTACGCTTAATTTAATTGAAGAAATAAATCATCCAATTGCATTATTTGATGCTGATAGAATTGAACAAGTGTTTACAAATCTAATAGACAACGCTATTAGTCATACAGATGCAGGTGGATATGTAAACGTGAAAGTGAATAACACTGAAAAACAATTACATGTTGAAATAACTGATAATGGATCAGGTATTCCAAAAGAAGATTTATCATTTATCTTCGAACGATTTTATAAAGCTGACAAATCTAGAACTAGAACAAATGAGAAAAAGGGAACAGGATTAGGTTTAGCAATAACTAAACATATTGTTTCTGCACACCAAGGAACTATTTCTGTAAAAAGTAAAGTAAACGAAGGAACAACATTTATTTTCAAAATTCCAAATGAAAGTACAAAGTAAATGATATAAAACAACCTAGCTTATTTATAACTGATAAGCTAGGTTGTTTTAAATTTATTTGAAAACCATCGTCGCTTCAATAGCTTTTTGCCAACCTTTATATAATTTATTACGTGTACTTATATCCATTGTTGGTTCAAATACTTTATCTTTTTTCCAATAAGATGATATTTCAGAATGATCTTTCCAAAAACCAATAGCTAAACCAGCTAAATAAGCGGCTCCAAGTGCCGTTGTTTCATTAATTTTCGATCTGTCGACAGGAACTTGTAGTAAATCACTTTGGAATTGCATTAGAAGGTTATTACTAACTGCTCCTCCGTCAACTCTTAATCTTTTTAAACCAATATTTGAATCTTTTTTCATTGCATCTAACACATCTTTGGTTTGATAAGCAAGAGATTCTAGAGTAGCTCTAATAAAATGTTCTTTCGTTGTGCCACGTGTTAATCCAAAAATGGCACCTCTAACTTCGCTATCCCAATAAGGTGCACCTAATCCCACAAAAGCAGGAACAACATAGACCCCATCAGTTGATTCAACTCGTTTTGCATATTCTTCACTTTCGGGTGAGTATCTAAACATTCTTAAACCATCTCTAAGCCATTGAATTGACGATCCTGCGACAAAAATACTCCCTTCAAGTGCATAATTCACTTTTCCATCTATACCACAAGCAATCGTGGTTATTAAACCATTTTTTGATTTAACTGGTTTTTCACCAGTATTCATTAACATAAAGCAACCAGTACCATATGTGTTTTTAACCATACCTTCTTCAAAACAAGCTTGTCCAAATAAGGCAGCTTGTTGATCACCAGCAACACCAGCAATCGGTACTGATTGTCCAAAAAATAGATTACTATCAGTTTCAGTAAAAATATGAGAAGAAGGCTTAACTTCGGGTAACATAGATTTTGGGATAGTTAAGATATCTAAAAGTTCATCGTCCCATTTTAAGTCATATATATTATACATAAGAGTTCTAGAAGCATTCGTGTAATCAGTTAAGTGAGCTTTTCCTCCTGATAACTTCCAAATTAACCATGTATCAATAGTACCAAAAATAAGCTCATTATTTTCAGCTTTTTTACGGGCGCCTTCAACATTATCTAAAATCCATTTTACTTTAGTACCAGAAAAATAAGAATCGATTAAAAGACCTGTTTTATCTCTAAATAGATCATTGTAGCCTTGTTCAATTAATTCACTACAAATATCTGTAGATTGACGAGACTGCCATACAATTGCATTATAGATAGGTTCACCAGTGCTTTTATCCCAAACAACTGTTGTTTCTCGTTGGTTTGTTATCCCAATCCCAGCTATTTGATAAGGTTCTATACTTTGCTTTGATAAAATCCCAGCAATAACACTTAAAACAGAGCTCCATATATCATTTGCATCATGTTCAACCCATCCTGGGTGAGGGAAGTATTGTTTAAATTCTTGTTGCTCACTATATCTTATCGTTCCTTGCTTATCAAAAAGAATAGCTCGTGAACTTGTAGTACCTTGATCAATAGATAAAATAAATTTTTCAGTCATTCAAATTTCCTCCTGTGTTATGTTTTGTTATTTAGCTAATTTTATTTGAGCTACTACAAATAATCCAAATGTGAGCGCTAAAAAGACCCAAAACATAATCGAATTTGTATCTAAATAAAATTGTTTATAAAATAAATCCACTAATATAGCTCCAAGAATAGTGCTTATAATAGGTATCCCACTGTATGACCAATCAGAACTTCCTTTATTAAGAATAGGTAAAATAAAGTGAGCTATACGTGGACTTAGTCACGAGCAGGGTTTATTGCATATTCAGTAGGATCTCTAGTGATAAACTAATACTTGAGATCAATAATCCAACAACAATTGGACTTCTAATCGCAGGAATTATAGCAAAGTCTCCTAATTTAGTAGTAGCGTCAGTTGTTTTATAAAAGTGAGCAATATATCTATTCAAACAATTATATCATCTAAAATTACTCCCACAATTTGAGCAATAATATACATAGGCACTCTAGCACAATAATACATACCTTTCAAAAGGACTTGAAAGTATTTTTTTCTAGGCGATTTATGTTACGCAAAGCAGGTAATATTTTTAGATTTTCGATAATCATAACTAATTACTCCTCGAGTATTAATCATTCACTGTTGTAGCTACTAAAATCTCATTATTTAATTCATTTTCATAAAATAATTTTCTATCATTAGACCATGTAAACTCATTTTGCATTATATTTAAAATCTCATTTTTATACAAGTTTACTTGCTTAATATTGAATAATAAATCAGCATTTCTTCTCATGAAGAAATCAATCGGTGTTAAAGCCATTTCATAATTAATCGCATATTTTAATTGTGCGTAAAGAATTTTAGGTAAATCAGTAGGATTATTTTCAAGATACTTATATAAAAGATTTATATTTGATCCATACATTTGCGCCAGTTTTTCAGCTTCAAAATCATTAAGCCCTAGCTTGTTTAGTTTTTTCATGCTTATATTTAAAAACTTAGCTAAGTTTTTAGATCCACCGATGTGCCCTCCCGAAATAGGTAAATTACTAGTTTGACTTGATGAATAAATGATATTTTGCTTATTTTTTATAGATGAGACAATTTTATCAACAACAGTCTCTGCCATTTTACGATAACCAGTTAATTTACCACCGGCAATTGTGTATAAGCCGGTTTCAGATTCCCATATCTCATCTTTTCTTGATATTTCAGACGGGCTTTTTCCTTCTTCTGATATTAAAGGTCTAACTCCAGCCCAGCTAGATTCGATATGATATTTATTAATAATCAGTTTGGGAAATATATAATTTATAGCATTTAAAATATAGTCTCGATCATCTTGAGTTAAACCTAAATCATTGAGATCGCCTTCATAAAAAGTATCAGTTGTCCCTACGTATGTCTTATTATCTCTAGGTATTGCAAAAATCATTCGTTTATCAGGAGTATCAAAATAAACAGCTTGATCTAAAGGAAAATCATTTTGACTAAAAACAAGATGAGCCCCTTTTGATAATTTTAGATGTTTACCTTGATTAGAATGATCGATGTTTCTTAAGTTATCAACCCAAGGTCCTGTTGCATTGACGACATGTTTTGCATTTATAATAAATGACTCTTCAGTTACGACGTCTTTAGCTGTGACACCTGTAATTTGATTGTTACTATACTTAAAATCAAT
Organism: Pseudogracilibacillus sp.; assembly: GCA_035301085.1. GTDB lineage: Bacteria > Bacillota > Bacilli > Bacillales > Amphibacillaceae > Pseudogracilibacillus. The sequence goes on from DATGUU010000118.1 coordinate 315,032, forward strand.
AGCTTGTACATAATTAGCAATTTTTGCATCAAATTTAGCAGCTTCTTTAATAACTTCAAGTGTTAATCGTGCATCGTCTGTACGATATTCTACATATAAACCACCACCAAGTAGACCATCACTTTTGATGAAGGGAAGCTTTTTTACTACGTCTGTTTTGGATAGCATTCTTCTTCTTTCAGCTTTTTTTACTCGAGCAAGTGTGTCATATACTTTTAATCCTAGAGAAGTAGATAAGGGACCAAAAGTTCCGCCTTTATAAAAAGGTAATAACATTTTCTCAGGTGTTGTGACATGTGGTCCGTTTTCATAAACGATTGCGCGCTCTTGTCCTAATGATGCAACTTCACAAATTTCAAATTGTTTCAAGTAACGAAGTCCACCATGAACTAATTTTGTAGACCGACTAGATGTACCTTGAGCGAAATCTCCCATTTCGATTAACCCAACAGTTAATCCTCTTGTAACTGCATCTAGAGCAATACCCGCACCTGTAATACCACCACCGATAATTAGTAGATCAAATTCTGTATTTTGTAGTTTGTTTATAGTATATTTTCTTGTATTAAATGAAAAATGTTTCATTTATATCAACTCCTTTTAAGTAGAAAAAAGACCTCAACAAATAGAACTGTGATGCAGTTCACTTGTGAGGTCTCTCTCTATCCATAACCAAATTATTAACTTAATTATAAGTTTATCATAAGTGTTAAGTGTAGTAAAATAGAATAGATTACGTAAAAATGATAGGGAGAAAACTAATGAAGCTTATCGATTTACTTATATTAAAAAGCTGTAAAAAGATAAAAAACGAAAGGACAATTTATTCTGTTTACCATTTATTTAATGGAAGATCTTCAATTCAAACTTTACAAGATGCACATCTTTACAAACTATCTCATTTATATGGTATTTATAAAAACTTAACTGTAAAAGAATTTAATGAAATAATTCTAAAATTAGAAAATAAAAATTTATTGAAGAAATACGATGATAATAATCGTTTTATAATAACTGATAATGGTATTGAATTAACTTCTGTACCAATACCCCTTTATTTTAATGGAATTGTCTATGAACAATATGCTACAAAATTTAATCAAAGATTATTATTATTTGTTCAAGTTTGGACAAATAGTAATAAAGAAAATAGTAATTATATTCCAGTTATCGATGATTTTAAAACGGAAAACTTTATAAAAAAGTTGTATCTAAATAGAAAAAGCGAAGTAAAATTAGATTTAAACAAGTTGTTTTTGGAATTAAGTCATATTTTTGAAACAATAAATGAGCATCAAAGGGATTTTTATATTGATAGATTAAGTGGGTATCGTAACTATGGTTTAAGTATTCAACAACTTGCTTCTAAGTATAAAACAGATTTGCATACGATAAATTTATATTTAGAGTCAACTAATCATATCATTATAAAAAATGTACTAAAAAAACCCAAAGAATACACGATATTAAATTTATTATTAATGGACTTACTAGACGAAAACAGATTAACAAAATCAGCAAGGGATACATATCAATTATTTAAACAAGGCTATGATTTAAATGACATATCGATAAAAAGACAATTAAAATTAAGTACAATATATGATCATTTAGTAGAAATTGCTCTATACGATCAGTCATTTCCAATTAATAAGTTTGTTAGGTATAAGACACAATCAGAAATTATTGCTTATGTTAATAAACAAAAAACATATAAATTAAAAGATATAAAAGAAAACGTTTCAAAAGAAATTACTTATTTTCAAATTCGTTTAGTGTTATCAATGATGTCTAATAAGGAAAAGAGTGATTTAAATTAATTTATCTAAGGAACTTTTCAAACAATTTGGCTATCAGACATTTAAACAAGGTCAAAAAGAGATCATCAAAAGTGTTTTAAATAAACAAGATGTTTTAGGTGTTTTACCCACCGGATCAGGAAAGTCTATTTGTTATCAATTACCGGCAAAAATACTTTCAGGATTAACCATTGTTATCTCACCATTAACTTCTTTGATGATTGATCAAGTGAAGGAATTAAAAGCAATTAAATATAAAGGCGTCGCTGCTTTTAATGGTATGATAAACTGGCAAGAACGCAGACAAATCTTAAGTCAAATTAATCGATATAAATTACTTTATATTTCGCCAGAACTCTTTCAATCAAAAGAAGTTATTGAAGTCTTACAAAATATTAATTTAAGTTTAGTTGTGATTGATGAAGCACATTGTATTTCACAATGGGGTTATGATTTTAGGCCGGATTATCTTCGAATTATTGACCAGATTAAATTATTAAAAGACCCGCCGATACTTGCTTTAACAGCTACAGCATCTGATTCGGTTAAACATGATATAAAACAAGCGTTGAACAGACCAAATATGAAAGAAATTATTTATCCAATTGATCGAGAAAATATTATTATTGATCTTGAGAAAGTGAATAATGAAATTGAAAAAAAAGAAATGATTATTAAATTATTAACTAAGCATCAAGTGCCTACATTAATTTATTTTTCAAGTAGAAAAAAATGTGAAGAAATTGCTGCTTATTTAACAACACATTTAAATGAACAAGTTGCCTATTACCATGGCGGACTTGAAAATAGTGATCGATTAATGATCCAACAACAATTTATGAATAATCAACTTAATATAATTTGTTGTACAGCAGCATTTGGTATGGGGATTAATAAAAAAGATATTCGTTTAATCATTCATTATCATCTACCTTTGGAGATTGAATCTTATATTCAAGAAATTGGTAGAGCAGGTAGAGATGGAAAAGAAAGTGTTAGCGTTTTGCTTTTTAATGATAACGATATATATTTACCGTTAAATATTATTGAGAATCAATTTTTAACAAGTGAACAAATAGGTGAAGCATTAAAAAAGATAAAAAAAATGACCGAGCTACCATCAATGAATGACTATTTTGAAAAGGAATTAGAAATAAATGAAGTTCAATGGAGAAATTTAAAGTTTCAATTAGAAAATCATGGTATGATAAAAAAGAATCGAATAATCAAAGATCACCAAATATGGTTAAAAAACAAAAATAACATAATTGAATTAAATGAGCTACAGGAGCTTACTAAACAAAATAAATTAAATCAACTCATAGATTGGATTAATATAGATGGATGTTTACGAAAGGCTTTATACAAAGACTTTCAAACAACATATAAACAACCATTAACATATTGTTGTTCTGTGTGTGACTTTAATTTATCTAAGTGGAAAACAACTGCTCATTTTGTAAATGAGAGGCAAGATAATAATTGGAAAGATAAACTTGCAAATTTATTACAAGTTGGTGACTTTAATGAAACAAGCTGATATTGTACGTCAATTGTCGAGTAATGATTTAAAAAAATCAGTCTTATATACTCAAATTATAATTTTTTTTATAAGTATTATTTTGAGTTTATTTTTATTTAATTCCTTTACTGATTGGGTTAAATTATTTGATTTCGACATATTAATGATTATCTATTATGGAGTTATCCCAGCAGGTATAGTTATCTTTATTGATTTAGTTATCGATAAATACATTCCCAATCATTATATAGACGATGGTGGGATTAATAACAAGCTGTTTAAAAATCAATCTGTTTTATCTATATTTATCATTGCGTTAATTGTTTCAATTGCTGAGGAATTGTTATTTAGAGGTGTATTACAAACTGTCTTTGGTTATGTGTTTGCAAGTTCTTTGTTTGCAATTATTCACATTAGATACTTAAAGAAGCCTATATTACTTATTTCAATTATAGGACTAAGCTTTTATATAGGGTATCTATTTGAAATAACGCAAAATTTATTAGTGACAATGACTGCCCATTTCTTGATTGATTTTATTTTAGGTTTAATTATTAAATTTAGAATTAGAGGTGAATAAAAAATTTCAAAAGATACTGATGAATTAAAATCATTATTAGCTGAGGTAAGCCAAGTTGAAAGAAATAAAGAAGCTTCAAAAAATACTCAGCCAGTTATTGATGTACTAGATTTACCGCCTCGAGCAGAAATACATAAATCCAGCTCAAAAAAAATAAAAATAAAAGTTAGCAGTCCAGTCATTAGACTTACAGTTGTCTTATGTATGATTATTATAATAGTATTTTTAGCATACTATTATTTAGCAGACGACTTATTTATTTTTAAATTTAAATAAACTTTAAAGGAGGATACATAAATGAAAATTGCAGTATTATTTGGTGGTGTGTCAGGTGAAAGAGATGTTTCTTTAGCATCAGGAAGAGGTGTGATTAAAGCTTTGAAAGCTAATAATCATGAAGTGATCGCAATCGATTTTAACCCCAATAATTTATCTGAAATCATTGAATTAAATGTTGATTTAGTATTTATTGCTTTACATGGTAAACACGGTGAGGATGGAAAAATACAAAGTTTACTTGAGATGCTTGAAATACCTTATGTAGGTTCAGGTGTTTTAGCTTCAGCTTTAGCTATGGATAAGTCAAAGGCAAAACAAATATTTGGTTTACACGGTATTCCTGTAGCTAAAAGTCAGGTTTATAATTTAAAAAACGAAACAGATTTACAAGTCACCCAAGAATCAATTGAAGCTAACTTTGAAGTTCCATTTGTAATAAAGCCAAATAGTGAAGGATCAACTTTAGGGTTAACAATTGTAAATGACTACGCACAAATTAAAGAAGCATTAAAAATAGCTCAACAAAGTGATGATTATGCTATAGTTGAACAATTCATTGATGGAATTGAATTAACAGTGCCTGTTAAAGGTAAAGTTGGTCAAGAAATCGCCTTACCGATTATTGAAATCATTCCTAAAAATGATTTATATGATTACGAATCTAAATATACAGAAGGTGGAAGTGAACATATTATTCCAGCCCGTATTCCTGAAGAACTAACAAAGAAAATTCAAAACTATGCAGTTACTGCACATCAATCTTTAGGTTGTAAAATTTATTCTAGAGCAGATTTTATCCTATCAAAAGACAATATCCCTTATATTTTAGAAGTAAATACATTACCTGGCATGACTTCAACAAGCCTGTTTCCTGATGCTGCAAATAAAATAGGCTTATCATATGAAGAAATGATTGAGGAATTTGTAAATTTATCAATTAATTAAATTCAAGAAAACGCTTGAAACCTAATGATATCAATAATTTAAAACATTGCATAAAATAATGATAAGTGTATAATTATTTATAAATACAGAACTTAAGATTAGTTAGTAATAATCATAGGGGGCAAGTCAGATGACTGCAAAAAAAGAAGCTCAGAAAACTAAAGAAAATGAAGTAGTTGACGGATTAGAATTAACTCGAAAAATTATAAAAGAAGCATTAGATAAATTAGGTTATCCTGAAAATGTTTATGAACTTTTAAAAGATAGCTTAAGAATTTTCACGGTAAGAATACCCGTTCGCATGGATGACGGCTCAATGAAATACTTTAAAGGCTATCGAGCACAACACAACGATGCAGTAGGTCCAACTAAAGGTGGCGTTAGATTTCACCCTAACGTTTCTGAATCACAAATTAATGCTATGGCAATTTGGATGAGTTTAAAAGCAGGAATTGTAGATTTACCATATGGTGGTGCTAAAGGTGGTATTATTTGCGATCCAAGAGAGATGTCATTTAGAGAACTAGAATCACTTAGTCGTGGTTATGTGAGAGCAGTAAATCAAATAATTGGACCGCGTCAAGATATTTTAGCGCCTGATACATATACGAATTCGCAGATAATGGCCTGGATGATGGATGAATATAGTTATTTAAATAAAGATGAAAATCCTGGCTTTATTACTGGAAAACCGAATGTATTAGGTGGTTCACTTGGAAGAGAGTCGGCAACTGCAAAAGGAGTTACGATTTGTATTGAAGAAGCAATTAGAATGAAGGACTTTGAAATTGAAGGTGCTAAAGTTGTTGTACAAGGATTTGGTAACGCTGGTAGTTATCTAGCTAAATACCTTCATGAAGCAGGTGCTATAATAGTAGGAATATCTGATGCATATGGTGCTTTATATGATCCTGATGGATTAGATATTGATTATCTATTAGATCGTCGCGACAGCTTTGGAACTGTTACTACATTATTTAAAAATACACTGACAAATAATGAGTTACTTGAAGTTGACTGTGATATATTAGTTCCAGCTGCAGTACAAAACCAAATAACAGAAGAAAACGCTAAAAAAATTAAAGCTAGCATTATTGTTGAAGCAGCAAGTAGTCCTACAACAATGGAAGCAACAAAAATATTAAATGATCGTAACATTTTACTTGTACCTGATGTATTAGCATCTTCAGGAGGAGTGGTTGTAACATACTTTGAATGGGTGCAAAATAATCAAGGTTATTATTGGTCTGAAGAAAAAGTAGAAGAAAAATTAAGAAAGATTATGACTAATGCATTTGAAACGATTTATAATACAGCACAAATAAGAAAAGTAGATATGCGTTTAGCATCACACATGGTTGGAGTACGTAAAATGGCAGAAGCCTCACGTTATCGTGGTTGGGTATAAATATTTAAAACCCCTATTTAATTATTTAGATAGGGGTATTTTATTATTTTAAATAAAGGAAGATTTAAATGATATATGAAGAGGTTATTATTATAGGGTGTGGTCCTTGTGGTATGTCTACTGCATTAGAATTAAAAAAACGAGGCATAAACCCACTGATTATAGAAAAAGGTAATATTGTTAATACAATTCATTCATTTCCAACACATCAAACTTTTTTCAGCTCAAGTAATAAATTAGAATTATCAGATATTCCATTTATTACAAATAAGCACAAACCTGTACGGAGTGAGGCACTTGCATACTATAGAGAAGTCGCTAAAAGAAATGAGTTAAAAATTAACGCTTATGAGGAAGTAACCTTTGCCGAAAAGAAAGGTGATATATTCTTTATTAAAACAATTGATAAATTCGGCGATGAAAAAAAATACAAAAGTAATTTTTTAGTTGTAGCCACTGGTTATCATGACCAACCAAATTTATTAAATGTTCCAGGGAGTTCTCTTCCACATGTAAAACATTATTTTAAAGAAGCCCACCCGTATTATAATCAAAAAGTAGCAGTTATTGGCGGAAGAAATTCAGCAGTAGATACGGCGCTTGAATTATACCACGCAAATGCTCAAGTAACAGTACTCTATAGAGGAAATGACTATTCTAAAAGTATTAAACCATGGATTCTTCCCGAATTCGCATCGTTAGTGAAACATGGTAAAATAAAAATGGTTTTTAATGCAGAAATAGTTGAAATAAATAAAAATAATATAATATATAAAACTGGTGACGTTTATGACTCAGAATCTGTTGATTTTATATTTGCTATGACAGGTTATCATCCACAAATTAATTTTTTAAAAAGTTTAAATGTAAAAGTTGAAAGTCATTCTGGTCGTCCGAACTATCATTCAAGTACGTATGAAACAAACGTTAATCACTTATATGTGGCAGGTGTCATAATATCTGGTTATAATAGTAATGAAACATTTATTGAAAATGGTAGACATCACGGTTATCATATAGCTAAAAGTATTAATTTAAAGATGAAAAAAAATTGAGGTGTGACAGATTGACTGCCAATGAGATAATTAGAATTGCAATTGATGGGCCAGCAGCAGCAGGAAAAAGTACTGTTGCTAAATTAATTGCCGATAAATTAAATTTTGTTTATATTGATACAGGTGCAATGTATAGAGCTTTAACATTAAAAGTTATTCAAGAACAAATTAAATTTGATAATGAAAAAATGATAACAGAAACACTAACGAATACAAAAATTGAATTTAAATCAGTAGCTGATGGACAATTAGTCTTTTTAGATGATATTGATGTTACATCAAAAATTAGATCAACAGAAGTATCACAAGCTGTATCTCATATTGCACAGCTAGCTGAAGTTAGAAAGCAACTTGTGCTTAGACAACAACTGTTAGCAAATAACCATTCGGTCGTTATGGATGGTAGAGATATTGGTACAACAGTTTTACCAGATGCAGAAGTAAAAGTGTTTTTAATTGCATCAGTAGATGAAAGAGCTCAAAGAAGACATGATGAAAATATCAAAAAAGGCTTTTCATCTGATTTACAACTTTTAAAAGAAGAAATAGCAGAACGAGACCATCGAGATGAAAATAGAAAAGAATCCCCATTAAAGAAGGCAAAAGATGCTGTTTCTATTGATACAACAGCAATGAGCATTGATGATGTTGTTGAAAAAATTATAAAGTTAGTCACAGATTATAAAAATAAAGCTAGATAATTTATAAGTAAGGGCATTTCATGTTATACTAGAGTAAGTGAATAGATTTAATGATGATTTAAATCTTAAACAGTGTAGGAGGAGTTATAATATGGTTGAAGCAAATAAAGAATTTAATGTAGATGATATTGTAGAAGGTAAAGTAGTAAGTATTGAAGAGAAACAGGTGTTAGTAGATATTGGATTTAAGACAGAAGGGATTATCCCAATTAGTGAACTATCACATTTACACATAGAAACACCAAATGAAATTGTAGAAGAAGGTCAAGAATTAACATTAAAGGTAAATAAAGTAGAAGAAGATGAAATTATTCTTTCTAAAAAAGCAGTAGATGCTGAGAAGTCATGGGAAGAATTAACAAAGAAATATGAAGCAGAAGAAATTTTTGAAACTGAAGTAAAAGAAGTCGTAAAAGGTGGATTAGTAGTTGATGTTGGTTTAAGAGGATTTATTCCAGCTTCACTAGTCGAAACACATTTTGTAGATGATTTCTCAGATTACTTAAATAAAACGTTAACAGTAAAAATTGTTGATTTAGATCAAGAACAAAATAGACTTATATTATCGCATCGTGCAGTTTTAGAACAAGAAGCAAATAAAGAAAAAGAAGCACTACTTGAATCATTAGAAAAAGGTCAAGTTATAGAAGGTACTGTTCAAAGAATTACTGACTTTGGTGCTTTTGTTGATATTGGTGGAGTAGATGGTCTTGTTCATATTTCAGAATTAGCTCATGCTCATGTTGATAAAGTAACAGATGTTGTTTCTGAAGGCGACAAAATAAACGTTCAAGTTTTATCAGTCGATCCAGAAAGTGAAAGAATATCATTATCTCATAAAAACACTCTTGCAGGTCCGTGGGAGAATATTTCTGAGCGAATTGCAGAAGGTGATACAGTAGATGCGGTTGTAAAAAGATTAGTTGATTTCGGTGCATTTTTAGAAATTGAAAAAGGCGTAGAAGGTCTTGTTCATATTTCAGAAATCGCTGATCGACATATTGAAACACCGCAAGAAGAGTTAACTGTTGGCGATAAAATTCAAGTTAAGGTATTAAGTGTAAATGAAGCAGATCAAAGAATATCACTTAGTATTAAAGCAATTGCAGCAGATGCAGAACAAAAAGATATTTTAAATTACCAAAAAGAAGACGATAGTTCTGGCTTCCAATTAGGAGATTTAATTGGTGATAAGCTAGATAAATATAAGTAAAATATTTAAAAAGCTTTTCCCTTGAAAAGGAAAGGCTTTTTTAATGTTTGAATATTATTCTGAGAATTGTAGATAGTAATTATATTTGTTAGAATAAAGATTATGTAAATTAAAATAGAAAAGGGTGCAGCTTTAATGAAAAAAGCAACCGTAGCAATTGTAGGTAGACCAAATGTTGGAAAATCTACAATATTTAATAGATTAGTAGGGGAACGTATATCCATTGTAGAAGATAAGCCTGGTGTAACTAGGGATCGTATTTATGCAGAAGCGGAATGGTTAACTAAAACATTTAATGTTATAGATACAGGTGGAATAGAAATAACAGACGAACCTCTACTAACAAAAATCAGAAATCAAGCTGAAATTGCAATTGAAGAAGCAGATGTAATTATTTTTCTTGTTAATGCTAGAGATGGAATAACCGGTCCAGATGAAGAAGTGGCAAACTTGCTTTATCGATCGAAAAAACCAGTTGTACTTGCAGTTAACAAAGTCGATAATCCAGAAGCAAGAGAATTAATTTATGAGTTTTATTCATTAGGATTTGGCGAGCCATTTCCTGTATCAGGTTCTCACGGAATTGGAATTGGTGATTTACTAGATGAAGTGATAACTCACTTTCCAAAAGATGGTGAATCCGAAAAAGATGATGACACGATTTATTTCAGTTTAATTGGTCGTCCTAATGTTGGTAAGTCATCATTAGTTAATGCTATATTAAATGAAGATCGTGTTATTGTTAGTGATGAAGAAGGAACAACAAGAGACGCTGTAGATACACCTTTTAATAAAGATGATCAAGACTTCGTGATTATTGATACAGCAGGAATTCGAAAGCGTGGAAAAGTGTATGAATCAACAGAAAAATATAGTGTTTTACGAGCATTAAAAGCAATCGACCGATCAGATGTTGTACTTGTTTTAATTGATGCTGAAACAGGAATTCGTGAGCAAGATAAAAAAATAGCTGGGTATGCGCATGAAGCGGGTAGAGCAATTGTAATTGTGGTCAATAAATGGGATACAATTGATTTAGAAGAAAAATCAATGAAAGAATTTGAAGATGATATTAGAAATGAATTTCAATACCTTCATTATGCACCAATTGTATTTTTATCAGCGAAAACTAAAAAGCGCGTGCAACGTTTGATACCTGTTATAAAACTGGTAAGTGAAAGTCATACAAAGCGTGTAGCAACGAATGTATTAAATGATGTTATTATGGATGCACTTGCAGTTAATCCTACACCTACAGTTAAAGGTAGAAAATTAAAAGTTTTATATACAACTCAAGTAGCTGTTCAACCACCTAGTTTTGTTGTATTCGTAAATGATCCAGAAATAATGCATTTTTCTTATAAACGTTTTTTAGAAAATCAACTTCGTAATGCATTTGGATTTATCGGTACGCCTATCCGAATCATAGCTAGAAAAAGAAGTTAATTGGAGGAATAAACATGTCGAAAGTAGCTGTTTTAGGAGCTGGAAGCTGGGGTACAGCATTGAGTATAGTACTAGCAGATAACAACCACCAAGTACGATTATGGTCCCATAAAAAAGAACAAGCAGATTTGATTAATGAAACGCATTTAAATACTAAATATTTAAATGTTGAATTACCACATGAAATCAAAGCTTATTCTAATATTAAAGAGGCTATCAAAGGTGTAGATGCTATTTTAATAGTAGTACCTTCATCAGCTATTCGTGAAGTATCTCAAAAAATCAATTCATTTATTAAAGATGATGTTTTAATGATTCATGCAACTAAAGGAATTGAGCCTGAAACATCAAAACGAGTATCACAAATTATGAGTGAAGAACTCACATCAATTCAAGCAAAAGATATTGTCGTATTATCAGGTCCTAGCCATGCTGAAGAAGTTGGTTTAAGATTACCAACAACTGTAACCGTCGCTAGTAATAATATTGAAAAAGCAGAAATGGCACAACATTTATTTTTTAATGAGAATTTTAGAGTTTATACTAGTGATGATGTCGTTGGGGTAGAATTAGGTGGCGCTTTAAAAAATATTATTGCATTAGGGGCTGGAATATCAGATGGATTAAATTTTGGTGATAATGCAAAAGCCGCTTTGATTACAAGAGGCTTAGCTGAAATTACACGCTTAGGAGTTAGTCTAGGGGCTAATCCATTATCATTTTTAGGGTTATCTGGAGTAGGAGATTTAATTGTAACTTCTACGAGTAAGCATAGCAGGAATTGGCGAGCAGGTAACCTAATTGGTAAAGGTCATTCATTAGAAACTGTTTTAGATGAAATGGGTATGGTTGTCGAAGGTGTTAGAACAACAAAAGCCGCATATTTATTTTCTATTCAAAAAAATGTAGAAATGCCAATTACACATGCACTCTATGAAATTCTTTATAATAATGCGGAGCCAAAAGAAATTGTTGGACAATTAATGACACGTTCGAAAAAAGATGAATTAGATAGTTATAAAAATAAATAGTTAAACTTAGTTTAGGAGGAATAAGATGTCTGCAGCAGAAATTAAAGAAATTATTTCTTTTGTTGGGATAGGACTACTTATCTTGGCTTTAACTCTAATAACCTTAAGTAGAAGAAAATTAAAAGGTATTTTTGGAGGCATTGTTTCTTTCTTAGCGTACATCTGTTTAATTGTTGGGGCATTAATTGTTTTTTATGTAGTAATTAGTGGACCAACTGGATAAGGAGTGAATGTTAAGCATGTTAAGGCATACATATAAAAAAATTCTTTCATTATTAGTTTTTAGTATTATACTTTCGGGTTGTATGTTTCCAAATGATGAATTAGCTAAAAACAAAACGCCAAATGAAGATCAGTTATTAATAGTACAAAATGCAGTTGAAGCTTATGCTGAAGAAACGGGTGGACTGTTACCAATCAAAACTAAAGACGCAGATTCTGATATTTATGAAAAGTATTTAATTGACTTTCCAAAATTGCTTGAAACTAATTTTATATCTGAAATACCAGGTAATGCTTATGAAAACGGTGGTATTTATTTATATACGATAGTAAATCCTGAAGATAATCCAGAGGTTAAATTAATAGATTTACAATTATCAGAAAAAATAAGATCCATTAATGTAAAACTAGATATTTACAGATCAAAAAATCTGTATCCCCCTTATGGCGAAGAAGTAGCTGATGGCTTATTTAAAATTAATTATGAAAAATTAAAATTTAAAGAAGAACAATATGTCAAAAGTCCATACACACAAAACAATTTACCTATTATTATGAATACAGATGGTGAAATTTTTATTGATTATCGCAGTGATTTTATGACGATTATGCAAGAGAATAATTATCGATTTAAAAAAGATGAAGATATTCGCTATATTTATCATGATCAGTCACCGTTTGTTCCAGTGTATTCTTTACCATATACTGAAAAAAATAATGAGCCTATTTTTAAAACAAATTAATTACCTTAAAAAAAGAAATTACACAAGAAAAGTTCCTTGTTAAGTAGTGTTTTTACAATATTTACAAAAAAACAAGTTTTTTTGTAAATAAAACACCAATAGTGTTGAAATTTTACTCAAAGTCGTATAGTATAAGGCTTATCATCATTGAAATTCATTTCTTGGTGTTAAACTTAATATTTAATATAATTTGTTTTATTTCAAATTATATAATTGAAGAGGAGGTGAATGTTCATGAATAAAACAGAATTAATTAGTGCTGTAGCTGAATCAAGTGATCTTTCTAAGAAAGATGCTGGTAAAGCAGTAGACGCTGTATTCCAAACTATCATGGATTCACTAGGTGAAGGTGAAAGAGTACAAATTATTGGATTCGGTAACTTTGAAGTACGCGATCGTGCGGCTCGTAAAGGACGTAATCCACAAACTGGTGAAGAAATTCAAATTCCAGCAAGTAAAGTTCCAGCATTTAAAGCTGGTAAAGCTCTAAGAGATGCAGTTAAAAAATAAATGTACATAGAGCTAAAAAGGGTGCGTTAATAACGTACCCTTTTTTAATTTGAAAAAAATTAAGTTATTATTACATAAATTTATAATCTAACAAGTATTCTAAAAGGTAATCGGGATAAAATTATGCTATACTGATTGTAAAAGAAAGACGAAAGGACATAGGTGGTTAGCGTGAATTCTTTAAGTTTTGAATTAGCTGATTTAAAAGATAAAGTCAGTAAAAAAATTACACATTCATATATAAAAAATCAGATTAAAAAACCAAAGATTGATCTAGATAAATTATTTGTATTAAACGAATTATATAAAAATACGTCTATGTCTCGGAGTCAAAAAGAAGATTATATAGTTGTTATTATGTTAATCGACATTGCATTGAAGACTCATGACTTAGTAAATGGTAATAACTATAATAAAGAAACCGATAAACAGTTAACAGTACTTGTAGGGGATTACTATAGTGGGATGTATTATTATTTACTTGCCCAATTAGAAGATGTTGAAATGATTAATAAACTCGCATCAAGTATTAAAATAATTAATGAAGAAAAAATGAATTTACATTACGCAACTAATAAAACAGAAGATGAAGTATATCAATCGTTATTAAATAGTGAAACAGAATTATTCACTCAAGTTGCTAAAATAAATCATGAATATGAATCGATACCTGTCATTGAGAGTTTTTTAATGTTAAATCGATTAAAGACGGAGAAAATCGTAGAAAACTCAATTTTGAATATTTATTATAAGACAAGTGACTTTGTAAAAAACAATCATTCAATTAACGATTTAATAGAATCTAAAATGAATGATTTTAAGATAAAATTAGATACAAATCTTAATAAATTATCTAATAATTATTCTGATTATATTTACAATAATACATTTGACTCTATTCAGGCTAATATATCACAAGTGGAAGAAGGTTAAAAAATGGACGAATCTTCAAAAGAGAAAAAAGTTCATAATGTATTCGAATCAATATCTGATAAATATGATTCAATGAACTCAATTATATCATTTAATAAACACAAGTCGTGGCGGAAAGACGTTATGAAGAGAATGAAAGTTAAACGTGGATCAAAAGCTTTAGATGTATGTACCGGGACAGGTGATTGGGCGATTTCACTTGCAGATGAAGTGGGAGAGTCAGGTACAGTTACAGGATTAGACTTTAGTGAGAATATGCTCAGTATTGCACATGAGAAAAATCAAGAGAAACAATTAAAACAATTAAATTTCATACATGGAAATGCTATGGATCTTCCATTTGAATCTAATACTTTTGATTATGTTACAATTGGTTTTGGACTCAGAAATGTACCTGATTATTTAACAGTATTAAAAGAAATGCATCGAGTAGTTAAACCAGGTGGGACAGTTGTTTGTTTGGAAACATCTCAACCTACATTGATAGGCTTCCGTCAAGGTTATTATTTTTACTTTAAATATATTATGCCTTTATTCGGTAAATTATTTGCGAAAAGTTATAACGAATATGCGTGGTTACATGAATCAGCAAAAGACTTTCCAAATAAAAAAGAATTAAAAAAGCTTTTTCAAGAAGCTGGATTTAAACAAGTCGAAGTAAAAAGTTACACAGGCGGAGTTGCAGCTATGCATAAAGCAACAAAATAATGTTTATCAATGATATAAAAAGGTGAATGGTATGAAACTAGCAAATATATATGGATTTTTAAGGAAAGACTTAAATCAAATAGAGCAATCTATAAATGAGATTATTCAAGCTGAACATCCTGTATTAAGGGAAGCTTCAACTCAATTACTTCAAGCTGGAGGAAAACGAATTAGACCGGTTTTCGTTTTACTCTCAGCTCGATTTGGTGATTATAAAAATAAAGATATAGAAACAGTAGCTGTTGCATTAGAATTAATTCATATGGCAACACTTGTTCATGATGATGTCGTGGATAATTCTGAACTAAGGCGCGGTAAACCAACTGTTAAACATATATATGGTGACCGAGTCGCTATGTATACAGGAGATTATATTTTAGCAAGAGCATTAGAAACAATCACTGAAATTGATAATCCTGAAATACATAAGACACTATCTAAAACATTAATTGAAGTTGTTGAAGGTGAAATAGCACAAATTAAAGATCGATATGTTCTTGATCAAGAAATTTGGAATTATTTAAGACGTATAAAAAGAAAAACAGCATTATTAATTGCGACAAGTTGTAAGCTAGGTGCTATTTCAGCAGGTCTAAATAAGTACGAGGTAAATAAACTTTATGAATATGGTTATTATATAGGAATGTCTTTTCAAATAATTGACGATATTTTAGATTTTACGGCAACAGAAAAAGAATTAGGTAAACCAACAGGAAGCGATTTAGAACAAGGTCATATTACTCTACCAGTATTTTATGCGATGCAAGATCCCGTTTTTAAGACGAAAGTAGAGCGATTATTTGAATCTAAAAATAATATTAATCAAGATGAATTAACTGAAGTCATTGATTATTTAAAACAAACAGATGCAATTGAGAAATCATACGATTTAAGTAATCGTTATTTAAATAAAGCAATGAATGCATTAAATCGTTTACCTGAAAATAAAGTAAAAAGAACGTTAGAAGTTATTGCACAAGTTATTGGTAAACGTAAATTTTAAGATAATTGTATTATTCAATGAAGTTTGATAATATTTAAAGAGTAAAAAGTGTTTTAAAATATATAATTTGTAGAGGAGTAAGAGATATGCAAAAGTCATTTATTATGGTTAAGCCTGACGGCGTTCAAAGAGGTATCGTCGGTGAGGTTGTTAAACGTTTTGAAAGTAAAGGATTTAAATTAGTAGGTGCTAAATTAATGAACGTATCAACTGAATTAGCAGAAACACATTACGGTGAACATAAAGAGCGCCCTTTCTTTGGAGAGTTGGTTGATTTTATTACATCAGGACCTGTTTTTGCAATGGTTTGGGAAGGTGAAAATGTTATATCAACTTCACGTTTAATGATTGGTGAAACAAATCCAGCTGAAGCAGCTCCAGGATCAATTAGAGGAGATTTCGCTGTTACAGTAGGAAAAAACATTATTCATGGATCAGACTCACCAGAAAGTGCTGAAAAAGAAATTAACTTATTTTTCAATGAATCAGAATTAACTTCATATGAAAAACAAGATAATACTTGGATATATTAATAAACAACTAGCCTCTGTTATTAACTGACAGAGGCTTTCTAATATAAAAATCTTTTATTATAAATGAATATATCAGAAAATTTAGATTATCTTAACTCTACATACAAATAAATATAAATTATAGGGGGAATTAATTTGCGTTACTTAACATCAGGAGAATCGCATGGTAAGAAATTATTAACAATAGTTGAAGGTGTACCGGCTAATATGCCTTTATTAAAAAAAGATATAGATGAATCATTACAAAGAAGGCAAAAAGGCCATGGTCGAGGTCGAAGAATGCAAATTGAAAAGGATTTAGTTGAAATAACAGGTGGAGTAAGACATGGTTATACATTAGGGTCACCAATTGGTCTTTTAGTTAATAATGATGATTTTAAGCACTGGACAGATATTATGGGTGAAGATCCTATTGACGAAGATACAAAAATTAGACGAGTTGTATCTCGTCCACGTCCAGGTCATGCAGATTTAAATGGAGCAATGAAATATGGACATCGTGATATGAGAAATGTTTTAGAACGTTCATCTGCAAGAGAAACAACAGTAAGAGTAGCAGCAGGTGCAGTAGCTAAAATCATGTTAAAACAATTAGGTATCAATGTTGTTGGCTATGTTAAAGAGATTGCAGGAATTAAAGCAAAAGAGATTGATGAATTAACAATTGAAGAAAGAAGAGACATTTCAGAAGAATCACCAGTGCGAGTTTTAGATAAAGATGTTGAACAAGAAATGATGGATGCAATCGATCAAGCAAAAGCTGATGGAGATTCTATTGGTGGCGTTTGTGAAGTATATGTTGAAGGTATGCCTGCTGGTATTGGTTCATACGTTCATTATGATCGTAAACTTGATAGTAAACTCGCAGGTGCAGTAATGAGTATTAATGCATTTAAAGGTGCAGAGATAGGTCTTGGCTTTGAAGCTGCTCGTAAAAATGGTAGTGAAGTACATGATGAAATTATCTGGAATGAAGAAGATGGATTTTCTAGACGAACAAATCGTTTAGGTGGTTTTGAAGGTGGTATGACAACAGGAATGCCACTTGTTATTAAAGGTGTTATGAAGCCAATTCCAACATTATACAAACCTCTTCAAAGTGTAGATATTGAATCTAAAGAAGTATTTAGTGCTAGTATTGAGCGTTCTGATTCATGTGCGGTCCCTGCAGCTTCGGTTGTAATGGAACATGTTGTTGCGTTTGAATTAGCCAAAGCAATCACAGAAGAATTTAATAGTAACCAATTCCCACAATTAAAAGAAGCATTAGATGCATATCGAGAAGAATTAAGGAGATTTTAAATGAAGACATTGGAAGTTAAGTCATCACTTCATGATTACAAAATAACAATTGGAAGTGGTACTCGTTTTCACACTCAAAAGTTAATAAGTAAGTCTTATACTTCAATTTTGATTATTACAGATGATATAATTGCACCGCTTTACTTAGAAGATTTAAAAAATACTTTCAAAAACCAAAAAGTATATACTTACATTTTGCCTAATGGAGAAGCTGAGAAATCAATTAGTAACTATTATAAAATACAAACTAAAGCTATAGAATATGGATTAGATAGAGATTCACTTTTAATTGCTTTAGGTGGCGGTGTTGTTGGTGACATAACCGGTTTTGTCGCAGCAACTTATATGCGTGGTATTGATTTTATTCAAGTTCCAACAACGATACTTTCTCATGATAGTAGTGTGGGTGGTAAAGTAGCAATTAATCATGAACTTGGAAAAAATTTAATAGGTGCATTTTATCCGCCAAAAGCTGTTATTTATGATATCGATACACTAAAAACTTTAAATGATGCAGAAAAGCGTTCAGGTTATGCAGAAATAATTAAAGAAGCATTTATTTCTGATTCAGTATTTTTAAATGAATTATTGACAATTAATATTAATAATTTAACAAGTGAACAATTAAGTAATCATTTATATAAAGGTATTAAAATAAAAGCAGAAATTGTCGAAGCTGATGAAAAAGAATCAAATATTAGAAAATATCTTAACTTAGGACATACGCTAAGTCATGCAATTGAATCTGAATTAGGTTACGGTGAAATTACTCATGGTGAAGCTGTTGCTATTGGTATAATTTTCGCACTTAGAATAAGTGAAATTAAATACAATATTAACTTACCAATTACTGATTATATCAACTGGATGAAAATGAATAACTACCCATTTGATTTATCTGGATTAAAAACAGAAAGGTTAATTCAGAAAATGAAATCAGATAAAAAATCAAAAAATCAAGTTATTCAAATGGTTCTATTAAAAGAAATTGGTAAGCCTGCCACAGAAAATCTTTCTGATGACTTTTTAACAGAACAACTTAATAAATTTATAAAGGAGTTGAAAAGTTTATGATTAGAGGAGTTAGAGGTGCGACAACAGTTAAACAAAACACTGAAGAAGAAATCACTTTAGAAACTAGAAAAGTGGTTAGATCAATGGTTGAAGCTAATAATGTTAAGCCACAAGATGTCTCTCACATATTCTTTTCAACTACATCTGATTTAAATGCCAGTTTTCCTGCAAAAGCGATTAGAGAAATAGAAGGTTGGACATTTGTTCCTGTTATGTGTATGCAAGAAATTGATGTCCCTAATAGTTTAAAAATGTGTATACGTGTCATGATGGTAATTAATACGACTGAAGAACAAGATAAAATTGAACATGTATTTCATAATGAAGCAGTTAAATTAAGACCTGATTTAATCGAAGAATAGGAGATATACTATGTTTGGAAAAGAAATATTAAAAAATCTTACAGCCTATCAACAAGGAAAACAAATATCAGAAGTAAAAAAAGAATTGAAACTTAAAAACATTGTTAAACTTGCATCTAATGAAAATCCTTATGGTTATTCTCAAAATGTAAATAAGTTATTTTCAACGAATAATTTAAACTTAGAAATATATCCTGATGGTTACGCTACTAATATTCGTCAAGTATTAGCTGATAAGTTAGAAGTTTCTAAGGATGAACTTGTTTTTGGAAATGGATCAGATGAAATTATTACGCTGATTTGTCGAGCGTTTTTAGAACCAGGATACAATACAGTAATGGCTCATCCCACATTTACTCAATATAGGCATCATTCATTAATTGAAGGAGCAACTGTTTCCGAAGTTCCAACTGTTGATGGTTATCATGATTTAGATACAATGTTAGAAAAAGTTGATCAAAAAACAAATGTGATTTGGATTTGTGCACCAGATAACCCAAGCGGTACCTTAATAAGTGAATCAAAATTAAAATCGTTTCTTAATCAAGTTCCAACACGAACGATAGTTGTTTTAGATGAAGCGTATTATGAATTTGTTTCAGAAGAAAATAAATATGACACAAATAACTTATTAAATAAATATCCAAATTTAATTGTCTTAAGAACATTCTCAAAAGCATATGGTTTAGCAGGGCTTAGAATAGGCTATGGGATCATGAATAAAGAAATTGCTCATAAACTAAATATCGTTCGAGGTGCATTTAATACAACTAGACTTGCTCAAGAGGCAGCAGTAATAGCTTTAGAAGATGAAGCATTTTTAAATAAAGTCGTATCACAAAATACAAAAGTAAAAAAAGATTTTGTTGAATTTTTAAAAAACAATAACTTTAAAGTGTATGATTCTGAAACGAATTTTATTTTAGTACAAGTTCCTGGCAAAGGGAACGACGCTGCTTTACAACTATTGAAACAAGGTTATATTGTTAGATCAGGAGAATTACTTGGTTATGATGATACGATTAGAATTACAATTGGTTTAGAAGAAGACATGGAAAATCTAAAAGAAGTGATGTTAGAATTAAAATCACAAACTTAAGTAAAGAAGGCTGAAATTATGAAACGAAATATTGTCGTTGCAGGGTTGGGTTTAATAGGTGGCTCGCTTGCAATGTCTCTAAAAAAAATAAAAAATAATCATGTTATTGGTTTTGATACAAATCGTGATACGGTCGACTATGCTTATCAGCAAGAAATTATTAATGAAAAGTGTTTTAATTTATCAAATTGTGCTTCAAACGCTGATTTAATTATTCTTGCTGCACCAATCTCACAAACAATAAAGCTACTTGAAGAGCTTAATGAAATTAAATTTAAAAAAGATGTCATTATTACAGATGTAAGTTCAGTTAAAGGAACGATTATAGAAGCGGCTAAGCAGTTAACAAATGAAAAAATAACATTTATTGGCGGACATCCAATGGCCGGTTCTCATAAGACAGGTATTGTTGCTGCTAAAGAACATTTGTTTGAAAATGCAATTTACTGTTTAACCCCTGTACAAGAAAATACTGAAGAAGCAATCAGTTTTATTAAGGAAGTATTAAAAGAAACTAAAAGTAATTTCATAATTTTAAATCCAGATGAACATGATGAAATGACAAGTGTTATTTCTCATTTTCCACATTTAGTTGCATCTTCATTAGTTCATCAAGCAAAAAAATGGGAACAAGTGCATTCTTACTTACCAGAATTAGCAGCTGGCGGTTTTAGAGATATCACTCGTATTGCATCAAGTAATCCTCATATGTGGCAAGATATCTTTTCTCATAATGGGGATAAAATGTCTCGTTTAATTCAAGAATGGATTAATGAAATGGTAACTTTAAAAGAATTTCTTGATAAAAATAATAAAACTGAAATGATTACTTATTTAGAACAAGCGAAAGATTATCGTGATGGATTAGGTAGAGATACCAAATCACGGGGAGCATTGCCTTCATTTTACGATATTTATGTAGATATTAAAGATAAACCAGGTTCAATTGCAACTGTGGCTCAACTTTTAGCTGAAAATGACATAAGTATTCGTAATATACGTATTTTAGAAATAAGAGAAAATATTGATGGTGCGCTTCGCTTAACGGTTTTTTCAGAAAAAGACCAATTAAAAACAGTTGATTTGTTAGAAAGTAATAATTATGATGTATCAATTAGTTTATAAAAAGAGGTGAGTTTAATCAAAAGTCAAACTTTTTCACCAATAACATCAAATTTAAAAGGAAGTATTAATATACCGGGCGATAAATCCATTTCGCATCGAGCAGTTATGATTGGTTCGCTTGCTAAAGGTAAGACAACGATTAGTAATTTTTTAAATGGAGAAGATTGCTTAAGAACTATAAAGATTTTTAAGCAGTTTGGTGTTGATATAACTATAAATAATACTGAAGTAGTGATAAATAGTTTAGGCTATGAAGCATTTGTTGAGCCTAGAGAGCCACTCTATTTTGGAAACTCTGGTACAACAGCTAGGTTGATGTTAGGTATCTTAGCAGGGTTACCGTTTCATACAGTTGTTTACGGAGATAAATATTTAACTGAACGACCAATGGACCGTGTCGTTTTGCCATTAAGAGAAATGAATGCAGAAATTGACGGCAGAAATAATGGTTTACTCTTACCTCTAGCAATTAGAGGTAAACAATTAAAACCAATTAACTATAAAATACCTGTAGAAAGCGCACAAGTTAAATCAGCACTTATCTTTGCGAGCTTATTTACAGATAATCACTCTGTCTTAACAGAAAAAGCTCTAACACGTGATCACACTGAAAATATGTTAAATGCTTTTGGAGCGAATATTAAAACGAATAATTTAACAATTACAGTGGAGCAAAAACCTAACTTATTAGGCCGTACAATCGAAGTACCTGGAGATATATCATCAGCAGCGTTCTTTTTAATAGCAGGAGCACTAGTTCCAGAAAGTAACATAACTCTTCTTAATATAGGTTTAAATCCTTCTAGAACAGGTATCATAGAAGTTTTAGAAAATATGGGAGCAGATATTACCATATCTAATTCAAGTTATAAGAATGGTGAGAAATCTGGCGATATCACGATTAAATACAAAAAATTAATAGGAACTAATATAGAAGGAAAGCTCATTCCAAAGCTTATTGATGAGATCCCTATCTTGGCTCTTTTAGCAACTCAAGCAGATGGGATAACTATTATTAAAGATGCTGAAGAATTAAGAGTTAAAGAAACAGATAGAATTACAGCAGTAAAGGAAACATTAACAACTTTAGGAGCAAATATAACTGAAACAAGCGATGGTTTAATCATAGAGGGTAAATCAAAGTTAAATGGAGGAGAAATTAAAAGTTACGGCGATCATAGAATGGCTATGATGGGAATTATTGCTTCGCTTATTACAACAGAAAATGTTACATTAGACTCTATTGAATCGATTAATATTTCTTATCCAACATTTTTAAATGATTTAAATAAGCTTGCACGCATATAAAAATCTGCATTCGTGTAGATTTTTTTATGTTTATAATGACTAATTTAACGGAGTGTGATTCGATGTTAGAAGATTTACAATATGCTAATGATTTATTGCAAACAAATCGGGTAGAAGAGGCATTAAAATTAATTGACAATAAAATAAAAAC
The DNA here is from genome assembly GCA_035301085.1 of Pseudogracilibacillus sp. Taxonomy (GTDB): domain Bacteria; phylum Bacillota; class Bacilli; order Bacillales; family Amphibacillaceae; genus Pseudogracilibacillus. The sequence continues at coordinate 338,084 of DATGUU010000118.1, forward strand.
AGCTAATTTAGAAGAACAATTTGTAATTGGTGAACTATACTTTGAGTGGGGATTTTTTGATAAAGCATTGATTGTCTTTCAAAAAATAGAAGAAGTTCTTCCGGATGAAGGACAAATCAAATTTTTTATTGCAAGTATTTATATTGAATTAGAAATGGATGCTGAAGCTATAGAAATTCTATCAGAAATAAATAAAACAGATGATTTCTATCTAGAAGCACTAATGCAACTTGCGGATTTATATGAATCCCAAGGTTTATTTGAAGTTGCTGAATTAAAATTAAGAGAAGCAAAATCAATTGATCCAGATCAAATAATAATTGATTTTGCATTAGCTGAACTATTATTTTCAATTGGTGAATATAATAAAGCAGTTATTCATTATGAAAAAGTCATCCAAGAACAAGAAATTATCATGGATGTTAATATAAATGAACGACTAGCAGAATCATTAGCAATGATATCTAATTATGAAAAAGCATTAACTTATTATAGTAAAATTGAAAATATGAATAATGATATGTTATTTAAATATGGATTTATCGCTTCTCAAATTAATCGAAATGATATAGCCATAAATTCATGGGAAAAATTAATCGAACAAGATCCTGATTATCATTCTGTATATACTGAACTTGCAAAAGTTTATCAATTAGAAGGAATGAATCAAGAAGCTTACGATTTACTCAAAAAAAGTTTAAAAATTGATGAATTTAATAAAGAACTTTATTTTATGGCCGGCAAACTAGCAAATGAATTTGGAGATTATAAAAACAGTGAAACGTATATTCGTGAAGCTGTTATTTTAGATAATGATTATAAAGAAGCAGTCATATTTTTAATTAATATATTAAAAGACAAAGATCGTCATAATGAAATAATCGAATTGATTGATGACATTAAGCGCATGGGTGCAGAAGATCCAGAATATGATTGGGAATTAGCACGCAGTTATAATGAAATTGAAAAGTTTGATAAAGCATATGAATATTATCAACTCGCTGCTAATTTATTAGATACAGATGCAATATTTTTAAAAGAATATGGCTATTTCTTACTAGAAGATGGGCGAAGTGAACAAGCTGTACAAATATTTAAAAAATATTTAGAAATAGATCCACTAGACAGTGATATTATTGGACTTTTAAATCGTATTGAACTTTAATAACTTATTTGATTGTGTTAGTATTATTTCTATGAGGAGTGATAAATAAAATGGTATTTAAAATCTCTACAAGAGATAAACAAGACTTTTTAAAATGGTTTATTGATACCTATGAATTTGAAAGTCATGAAAACAAATGGATTTTAGAACTGTTATTAAAGCAACCAGAAATATTAGAACAAGTTGAGTTTGTAAAGTCAGTTAATGAATGTCCAAGGTCAATAATAATGTCAACGATTTGTTCACCTAAAACAGAATTTGTATATAGAAAAAATAAGTTGGTTACTATTGATCAAGATAAGGCTTATCATGACTTAAGATTAAATTTTAATGTACCCGTATATCTTCAGTTAAATTATCGAGGTCAAGAAAAATGCCCAAATTATGGATTTATTTCAATCGATAATCCCTATGAAAACAACCATTTTAATAGAGGAAAAGATAAATACCTGGTTAACAAAAAATTAAATGCAATTGCACTAAATAAAACGATTGAATTAATTAAAGAAAAAATTAATCAATCGATTGATAATAATAATAAAAAAGATTTTTATTTATATTCAAAAAAGTTGAAAAAAATAGAAAGTCAAGTGAAAAATCAAACTCTGATATGAAAAATAACTTTTTATAATTAAAACAGTTTATAATTGACCGAGCAAAGAGTTTGAGCTAATATAGAAGTGTCCTAGTAATAAAATTATAAAATTTATGTCCGTGATTAACGTGATAGAGGGGGGTAACCATGAGTAAGAAAAAAAATCAAGTATCCCGTCGACAATTTCTAAACTATTCACTAACTGGTTTAGGTGGATTTATGGCTGCTGGTATACTTATTCCTAATTTAAGATTTGCTGTTGATCCAGTCTTAAAAGCAGCTGGTGATGCAGGTGACTTAACAAACGTAAGTTTATCAGTTGACGACATTACAGAAGAACCATTAAGAGTTGACTGGGATGTTGAGCAAGTTGACGGATGGTATGAGTCAGAAGTAAATCGTACAGCATGGGTATTTAAAGACGAAAACGGTGATATTCAAGCATTTTCACCGATTTGTACACACTTAGGGTGTTTTGTAAACTGGGAAGGTAGTGAAGACCATCCAAATGAATTTTTCTGCCCATGTCACAACGGGCGCTATGAAAAAGATGGTACAAATATTCCAGGAACACCACCTTTAGAGCCATTGCATGTTTATGAACACAAAGTTGAAGATGGAATGTTATTCCTTGGAGATCCAAGGCCTAGAGAGGAGGCGTAATTAAAGATGCTACAAAAGTTATATGATTGGATTGATGACCGAGTAGATGTTACGCCTATCTGGCGTGACATTGCAGATCATGAAGTTCCAGAGCACGTTAACCCAGCACATCATTTTTCAGCATTCGTTTATTGTTTTGGTGGTTTAACGTTTTTCGTAGTTGTTATTCAAATTTTATCAGGTATGTTTTTAACAATGTATTATGTACCAGATATCGAAAATGCATGGGAATCAGTTTACTATCTACAAACACAAGTTGCTCATGGACAAATTGTTCGTGGAATGCATCATTGGGGTGCGAGTGTTGTAATTGTAATGCTATTATTACATACAATGCGTGTGTTTTTCCAAGGAGCTTACAAGAAGCCACGTGAATTAAACTGGATGGTTGGAGTATTAATTTTCTTCGTCATGTTAGGTTTAGGTTTCACAGGTTACTTATTACCTTGGGATAACAAAGCTTACTTTGCTACACAAGTAGGACTTGAAATCGCAGAACAAGTACCATTTATTGGAACTTATTTAAAAACATTATTAGCTGGTGATCCAACGATTGTTGGAGCTCAGACGTTGACAAGATTCTTTGCAATTCATGTCTTCTTCTTACCAGGCGCACTATTTGGATTATTAGCAGCACACTTTATACTAATTCGTAGACAAGGTATTGCTGGACCATTATAAGAGGAGGGGAAAACTGTGAAGAGAGGTAAAGGTATGAAGTATGTCGGCGATTCACGTGTGAACGCTGAAAAGACTTCTCAAATACCCAAAGATTATTCAGAGTATCCAGGTCGTACAGAAGCTTTCTGGCCCAACTTCTTATTAAAAGAGTGGTTAGTTGGATCTGTCTTCCTAATTGGGTTTTTAAGTGTAACAATTGCTGCTCCATCACCATTAGAAGGATTAGCTGATCCTACGGATGCAGCATATATTCCATTACCAGACTGGTATTTCTTATTTTTATATGAGTTATTAAAATATGACTTTGCAAGTGGACCATATATTTTATTTGGTATTCTTGTATTACCAGGATTGGCATTTGGAGCACTTCTACTTGCTCCGTTCTTAGATAATGGACCAGGTAGAAGACCAGCAACACGTCCAGTCGCAGTAGGTATGATGTTATTAGGTTTATCAGCAACAATGTGGTTAACTTATGAGTCTGCAGCTGCTGTTGATTGGAAACAAATTGCAGAAGACAACAAGCCAATTCCAGAATCAGAACAAATGGAAATTGATATGGATGATCCAGGTTATGATGTTTATGCAAATAGTTGTTTAAGTTGTCATGGTGATTCATTAGAAGGTGGAGCTGCTGGTCCTACATTGATAGGAACAGAGTACTCAGGTGATGAAATCAAAGACATTGCAGTAAATGGTGTTGGAGATATGCCAGCTGACATGTTTGATGGATCAGATGAAGAACTAGACGATTTAGTTGAATTTATATTATCAGTCAATGAACAAGCGAATGAATAATATATAAAAAAGCACCTTGACCATTTATTGGTGAAGGTGCTTTTTTTATTATCAATTAAGAAATAGGTGATAATAATTAAAATCCAGTATTTATTAATCCAAAAAAACTTTTTAATCTTACTTTTTATAATTAATTTGATTGGAACAATTTATGGTTATTTCTGGTATGGAAGTCAATTAGCGATTACGCCAATTATTTTTATTCCGTTTGTGCCTGATAGTCCAACAGCAACTTTATTTTTCACACTATTTATTTTATTTTTTATATTTAATAAAAACATTCCATATATTGAAGCGTTAGCAGTTACTTCATTATTTAAATATGGTGTTTGGGCAGTTGTCATGAATTTATTAACATTAATTGTTAATGGTGAATTACCTTGGCAAGGTTATATGTTAATCGCATCTCATGCTGCTATGGCAATTCAGGGTTTATTGTATTTGCCATATTATAAAATTAAATTAAAGCATTTAACGGTTGCAGCTATTGTTTTATTACACAATGACATGATTGATTACGTTTTTGGTATGATGCCGATATATTCGTCTTTATCACTATATCAAAATGAGATTGGGTATTTTACATTTTGGCTATCAATTTTTACAATTTTATTAATTTATCATTTATTAAAAAAGTTTTCACGTGAGGAACTTTAATTGACCTTTACTGACTTATTGATTAAAATTAAATATATAAACGCATTATAAAGATAAGGAGGAATTATTATATGTCAATGGGTACTTTTATAATCTATATTGCAATCTTAATGATTGTCCCGCTATTTGCTCAAATGAAAGTTAAATCAACTTATAAAAAATATTCAAAAATAGCTACATCAAGTAGAAAAACAGGAGCACAAGTAGCTCAAGAGATATTAAATCAAAATGGACTTTATGATGTTAAAATTGAAGAAGTTCAAGGCACTTTAACTGACCATTATGATCCAAGAAGTAAAGTGGTAAGGCTCTCGACAAATAATTATCATGGTCATTCTATGGCATCATCTGCTGTAGCTGCACATGAAGTTGGGCATGCAATGCAAGATGCAGAGGAATATACGTTTCTTAAATTTAGAACAGCACTAGTTCCACTTGCTTCATTTGGTTCAAATAGTGCAATGTTTATTATCTTAGCAGGAATTATTTTTAGTGCTAATAATTTAATTGGTATTGGTGTTTTATTTATGTCATTTGCAGTGTTATTTCAATTAGTAACTCTTCCAGTTGAATTTAATGCTTCTTCTAGAGCAATGGATCAACTCGTATCTACAGGAATAATTGTAAACGCTGAAGAACGCGATACAAAAAAAGTATTAAATGCAGCAGCACTTACTTACGTAGCAGCAGCACTTGTAGCAGTCGCAGAATTAATGCGATTTCTACTAATATTTTTAAATAATAGAGATTAATTAAAGGACTGATAAGGGCGACCTTCTAAAAGCTTAAATTCAAAAAGCTTTTAGAAGAAATCAACCAATATTCAGTCCTTTTAATTGTTTAATGGATTTTTATTATCATCTAATGTAAAACCAACCCCTAGAACTTCATGGACACTTGTGAATGTAATAAATGCATGAGGATCAATATCTTGAATGGTATTTTTTAATCTCATTATTTCATTTTTAGGTACAACACAGTAAAGTATTTTATGGACATTCTTAGTATATCCACCTGTTCCATCAATAATAGTTACGCCTCGTTCAAGGTTTTTAGTTATACTGTTTGCTATTTGACTGTTTTTTGTAGAAATAATCATGGCACCTCTAGCAGCATATGCACCTTCCTGCATGAAATCAATGATTCTTGCCCCGATATAAACAGCAACTAAGGTATACATACCTTCTACATATTCTAAGTAAGTAATAATTGAAGTAGAAATGACCATCAAATCAAAAATAAACATTGATTTACCTATACTCCAGTCTAAATATTTATGAACTATACGAGCGATAATATCAACACCACCCGTAGTACCTCCATTTCTAAATACGATACCAAGACCAACACCAATAAATGCACCAGCAAATAGAGCTGCAAGTGTCATATCAGAATGCAAAGGAATATCTAGAGAGTATACTTGAAATATTTCTAAAAATAGCGAGACACTTAAAGTACCTATAATAGTATAAATAAACGTGTTTTTCCCTAAATATTTAAATCCTATAAAAAATACAGGTAAGTTTAATACAATATTAGAAATTGCAGGATTTATTTCCCATAAAAAATATAATAAAAGTGTAATACCAGTAAATCCACCTTCACCTAAATTATTTTGCATATTAAAATGAACGATACCAAAAGAAAAAATAGCAGATCCCAAAATTATAAATAAAGTGTTTTTTATTTTAATACCATTTAAAATATGAGTTCACATCCTTTAAGAATTATAGTTTATTAGGTATAATCAATTTAGTCATCTAAAATTATAAACGATAGTATACATTTATCAAGTTGAAATATAAAAGACTTTAATAAATAAATGAGTATTCGTTTTATTGCATGTTATAATAGACGATAAAGTTTAAAATATATAAATGGAGTGATTATGTATGTCAATTAAAATAATTCTTGCTGGACCCCGTGGTAAAATGGGAACATCAGCAGTGAATATGATTTTAAACAATGAAAAATTTGAACTTGTAGCTTGTTTAGACCATCGTAATGATAATAAAAAACTATCTGATATCTTACCACAATTTAATAAAGAAGTACCTATCTACACAGATATGGAACAACTATTTAAAGAAGTGTCTGCAGATGTTTTTGTTGATTTAACGATACCTGAAGTAGGCTATAAACACACATTAGCTGCATTAGAAAATAATTTACGTCCTGTAGTTGGTACATCAGGATTTTCTAACGAACAAATTGACACATTATCTAAATTAGCTAAAGAAAAGAAATTAGGTGGTATTATTGCGCCTAACTTTGCTATTGGTGCCGTTTTAATGATGGAGTTTTCAAAGCAAGCTGCAAGGTATTTTCCAGATGTAGAAATTATTGAAAAACATCATGACAATAAAGTTGATGCGCCATCAGGAACAGCCATGAAGACATTAGAATTAATTAAAAATGAAAGAATAGAAAAATCTCAAGGACATCCTGAAGAATTTGAAATTATTAAAGGTGCTCGAGGTGCTGAATCTGAGGGAGTGCATGTACATAGTATTCGTTTGCCAGGATTAGTTGCTCATCAAGAAGTTATTTTTGGTGGGAAAAGTCAATTATTAACAATTAAACATGATTCATTCGATAGAGAATCTTTCATGGATGGAATAGCACTATCAATAAATGCTGTCTTAGATTTAGAAGAATTAGTGTATGGTTTAGAACATATTTTATAGAGTAAAGGATGACAGCATATGATGAAAATTGGAATTACATGTTATCCATCAGTTGGTGGATCAGGTATAATAGCAACAGAATTAGGAAAACTTTTAGCTGAAGCAGGAAATGAGATCCATTTCATAACATCAGGTATGCCTTTTAGGTTGGATTGTATAAAGCCTGAAATATATTATCATGAAGTTGAAATAAGTTATTATCCTGTATTTAAACATCCACCATATGATTTGGCCTTAGCTGCTAAAATGGCTGAAGTTATTGATCGTGAAAAATTAGATATACTTCATGTACACTATGCTATGCCTCATGCAATAAGTGCAATTCTTGCAAAAGATATAGCAAAACATGATGTTAAAATAATCACTACACTACATGGAACGGATATTACAGTTTTAGGAATGGACAAAACTTTCAAACCAATGATTAAATATGGAATAGATAAATCTGATAAAGTAACGGCTGTTTCTCAAAACTTAGCAGATCAAACTAAAAAAGTTTTAGAAGTAGATAGAGAAATTGATGTCATTTATAATTTTATTAATGACCAAGACTATTATAAAAAAGATCGTGAATATTTAAAACCACACTATGATATTGCTAGTGACGAAAGAGTAATTATTCATATATCTAATTTTAGAAAAGTAAAACGGATTCAAGATGTTATTAAAACATTTGCTAAAATACAAAATAAAGTAAAATCTAAGCTCATATTAGTCGGAGATGGACCAGAATCACCAACTGCTTTTGATATGGTAGACCAATTAAATATAAACGACAAAGTGATATTTTTAGGGCGGCAAAAAAATATTAGTGATTTATTATCTATTTCTGATTTACTTTTGTTAATGTCAGAACAAGAAAGTTTTGGTTTAGTTATCTTAGAAGCTATGGCAAGTGAAGTGCCAACAATAGGAACTAATGTTGGCGGCATTCCCGAAGTAATAAACCATAATGAAACCGGATATTTAGTAGACTTAGGGGATACAAATAAAGCTGCTGATTATGCTATCAATTTGTTAAAAGATTCAAATAAACTTAGTAAAATGAGTCAATTAGCCTATGAAAGAAGTAAAACAAAATTTCATTCAACTACAATTGTAAATCAGTATTTAGAACTATATAAATCAGTATTAAATAATAAATAGGAGACCTATAAATGTCAGATCAATCATTTAAAGATGCGTACGCTCTTATTAAAAAAATAAAAAAGCATGGTTTTCAAGCTTATCTTGTTGGTGGTTGTGTTCGTGATTATTTATTAAATAAAAACGTAAACGATATTGATATTACAACATCGGCTTTCCCAGAGGATATTAAAACTATTTTTAAAAAAGTAATTCCAGTAGGAATCGAACATGGAACAGTTATTGTCAGATATAATCAAGTATCTTATGAAGTGACGACATTTAGAAATTTATTAAATAATGATCATATAGATGATACGGCGAATCTATTTGCTGATTTAAGTAAAAGAGACTTTACTATCAATGCGATAGCAATGGATGAATTCGGGGAAACAATTGATATTTTTAATGGAGAAACAGATCTTGCAAATCAAATTATAAAAACAGTTAATTCTCCTTATAATCGTTTTATGGAAGATCCTCTGAGAATCATAAGAGCATTAAGGTTCGTTAGTCAATTAAATTTTGATATTGAACCTGCTACACTTAAAATGATGAGTGAGTTAAAAAGTGAGTTAAAACATGTATCAGTTGAACGAATTACAGCAGAAATAGCAAAGTTCTTTAGTGGGTCTTATATAAATAAAGGTTTAAATTATTTAAAAGAAACAGAAATATACACAGAATTACCTATTTTTAAAGAAAATCATAATTTTATTGAGCAATTATCTGAAGATATCCACCCATTTAAACTCTTTAGTGAAATAATAAGTTATTATTATTTAATCAATGAAACTATCACTGTAAATCACTGGATAAATGCCTGGAAACTATCTAATACAACCAAAAATGAATCTCTTAATTTAATCAAAGCACTTAAAGATTATGAAATAAATGGTCTCAATGCATTATTACTTTATCACTTAGATATTAAATTAATACATTCTTTTGTAAAAGTAGTAAATATGTATTATAACGATAAATTAATTGCGGAAGATTTATTATCACAAAAACAGCTTTTATCTATTAATTCTCGAAAAGAATTAAATATAAACGGTAATGATATTATTAAATTATTCCCAGATTTAGATAAAGGAAAATGGATTAATGAAATAATAGAAGATGTCGAAAAAGCGGTACTTTATAAACAATTAAAAAATGATAATCAAAAAATAAAGGAATGGATTAAATGCAATCGACAAGAAATAAATTAATTGAAATATTATCTGAGAGTTCACAAAAAAATGATTATATATCAGGTCAATTACTTTCAGAAAAACTTGGTATTTCAAGAAGTGCTATTTGGAAACATATGAATGAACTAAAAAAAGACGGATATATTATTGAAGGCGTGTCTCGTAAAGGATATAAAATTATTAGCTTTCCAAATAAACTAAGTGAAAACACAATTAAATGGGGATTAGAAACGAATTGGTTAGGCCATCATATCATTCACAAAGAATCAGTATTATCGACTCAAAAAATAGCTCATATATCTGCTTTAGAAGGAGCTGAACATGGAACAATTGTTATCGCTGATGAACAAACGAGTGGAAAAGGTAGAGCCGATCGATCATTTCATTCAAAAAAAAATGAAGGCATTTGGATGAGCATCATTTTAAGACCCGAAATATTACCTTATGATGCTCCACAACTTACACTTTTAACAGCGACAGTTTTAGCACAAGTACTAGATGATTATAATGGTATTACGCCACAAATTAAATGGCCAAATGATATTTTAATAAACGGGAAAAAAGTTGCAGGCATATTAACAGAAATGCAAGCTGAACAAGATAAAGTATTATATATAATTATAGGAATAGGTCTTAATGTAAATCAATCATTAAAAAGTTTTCCAGAGGAATTACATTCTAAAGTAACCTCATTAAGTATAGAAACTGGTACAATCTTAAATATGACAGATCTTATTCAACAAATTATTAAGTCATTTGAAGAAAAGTTTGATTCATATTTAGAACAAGGATTTCCAAATATAAAAACAACTTGGGAAAAGTATGGTTTTAAAATTAATGAAATACTTGAAATAACAACAAGTAAAGAAACATGGCAAGGTAAATTTCTAGGCATTGCTGAAGATGGCGCACTTTTGGCCGAAAGATATCAAGGGAAAGTTGAAAAGGTGTATTCAGCAGAAATATCATGGTTTCAATAGGAGGAATCTATTCAAATGTTAATGAACAAAGATTTTTTAAAAATGAAAGCTAATGATGAAAAAATTGTTATGATTACAGCTTATGATTATCCGTCAGCAAAACAAGTTGAAGAAGCAAATGTCGATATGATTTTAGTAGGAGACTCTCTAGGAATGGTTATGTTAGGATACCAATCAACTACAGAAGTCACAATCGATGATATGACACATCATGCAAAAGCAGTAAGACGCGGAGCTCCAAATACATTTATCATAGTTGATATGCCATTTATGTCATACCATGGATCCATTGATCAATCAATTAATAATGCACGCAAAGTATTTCAAGAATCAAATGCTCAAGCACTTAAATTAGAAGGTGCTTCTTTGGAGATATTAGAATTAATAAGACGTTTAACTGATGGTGGTATACCGGTTGTAGGTCATCTAGGGCTAACACCTCAAACCTTTAATGTCTTAGGAGGATATAAGGTACAGGGAAATGACTCTCAAGCGTCCCATGAAATTTTAAAACAAGCTCAACAACTTGAAAATAGTGGAGCTCAAGCTTTAGTTTTAGAGTGTATTCCAAAAGAACTTGCTAAAATTATAACTGAAACTCTTTCTATACCAGTCATAGGGATTGGTGCAGGTATGGATTGTAATGGTCAAGTTCTTGTTTATCATGATATTTTACAATATGGTGTAGACAGATTGCCTAAATTTGTTAAACCATATGCAAACTTTAATGAAGAAGGTAAAAAAGGTATCGAAACATACGTATCAGAAGTTAGAGATAAATCATTCCCTTCAGAACCATTTACTTATGAAATTAAAAATATAAAAGATTTACCGAAATAATAAGGTAGGTTATAACATGAAAATAATTGATAATTTAAAAGAAATGAATCAAGAAATTTTAAAACATAAAAATAAAACTATCGGCTATGTTCCCACGATGGGTTTTTTACATGATGGACATTTATCACTAATTAAAGAATCGGTCAAAGAAAATGAACTAACAATATTAAGTATTTATGTCAATCCGCTTCAGTTTGGGCCAAATGAAGACTATGAAACTTATCCAAGAGATGCTGAACGTGATAAACAGTTAGCTAAGGAAAATGGTGTAGACATTATATTTATGCCAACAAATGATGTCATGTATCCTAAACCTTTAACATTTTCGCTGAAGGTAACACAAAAAACGGATGTTCTTTGCGGAAAAGATAGACCAGGTCATTTTGATGGTGTAGTAACGGTGTTATTAAAATTATTTAATATTATTCAACCTAAAACTGCTTATTTTGGAATGAAAGATGCTCAGCAACTTGCTATTGTTTATTCGTTTGTGGAACAATTTAATATACCTGTTACTATCAAAGGATTAGAAACAATTCGTGAAGATTCAGGCATTGCTAAAAGTAGTCGTAATGTCTATTTAACAGAAAAAGAAAAAAATTTAGCAAAAGCAATACCTGAAAGTTTAATGTATGGTGCTGATTTAATTAAGTCAAAAGCATATAATGCAACTGAAGTATTAGAAAAAGTTAAGAAAAAATTTTTATCTACAGAAAATGAAAATTATGAATATTTAGAATTGCTTAGTTTTCCTGACCTTGAAAAAATAACTGAGCTAAATTCAACAGTCATTATCGCAATGGCAGTTAAGTATAAAAAGGCTAGATTAATTGATAATTTAATTATTGATCAAAATGGAAATATACTAACTAATTTTAATTAGGGGATGAATGAATTGATAAGAACTATGATGAAGTCAAAAATACATTGTGCAACTGTGACAGAAGCAAATCTTAATTACGTAGGAAGTATTACGATAGACGAAAATTTACTTGAAGAAGTAGATATTTTAGCGCATGAAAAAGTTCAAATAGTTAATAATAATAATGGTGAAAGATTTGAAACTTACGTTATACCTGGTGAGCGAGGATCAGGTGTAATTTGTCTAAATGGAGCAGCTGCAAGATTAGTACAAAAGGATGACATTGTTATTATTATTGCATATGCTCAAGTAGCAGAATCAGAACTAACAACATTCAAACCTAAAGTAGCACTTGTTGATAAAAATAATCGACTAGAAAAAATGATTGATCAAGAACCGCCATTAACAAAAGTTACACAGTTAAATTAATTCACAAAGTGAGGAAAATATATGTCTAAATATGTTGTCTTAGATTTAGAGACAATTTACTTACCTGAAAAAAAAATAAATAAAATTATAGAGATTGGATTTTTAATTATTCATAACGATAAAATTGTCCAAAAGTTTACGCAATTAATTAATCCAGGTGAGAAAATTAATCATTTTGTTGAAAATTTAACATCTATTACAAATAAAGAAATTAAATCGGCGCCTTTTTTTGAAGATGTTTATCAAGAATTTATTCCGTTATTTAAAAATCACATCATTGTTGCACACCAAGCTCAATTAGATATGAAAACAATAAACGATGAATTAAATTTGATTCAACAAAATGCGTTAGAAAATAAAACGATTGATACAGTTGAATTAAGTAAAATCCTATTACCGGAAGAAGCATCATATAAATTAACTGATTTAGCTAAAAGCCTTAATATTAAATTTGATGCGCATAATGCACACCGTGCATTAGCTGATGCAGAAATGACTGCTCATTTATTTTTGATGTTAAAACATAAATTAATCAATTTGCCTAAAAACACACTCTATCATTTGCAACAATTATTACCATATCTTATATCAGATATTGATCATTTCTTTAGTGATTTAAATAATATTGATGATAATAACGAGGTATATAATTACTACAATGACTTACCTTTTCTAAAACCAACTCGTTTTATAAAGACAAAACAAAAATTAATTGATTATGAGTCATTTTTAAGAAGTGTTTATGCTAGCAATGGGTTATTTAATAAGTTATCTAAACATTATCATTATAGAGAAGGTCAAGTAAAAATATCTGCAGAAATAAACAAATTATTTAATCAAAAAAATCATGGTTTGATTGAAGCTGCAACAGGGATAGGTAAATCAATTGGTTATTTAATTCCATCAATTTATCAGTCTGTTCAAACGAACGAAAGAGTTGTGATCAGCACATATACAACACATTTGCAATCACAGCTTATGTATCAAGATATAGAAAACTTAAAAGAGATTTTACCGTTTTCTTTTAATGTGCAAATATTAAAAGGAAGGAAACATTATTTGGATTTAAAACGTTTTTATCGATTTTTAAAAAATAAGCGTAATGATACATATCCACTTGTGATACTTAAAGCGAAAATAATTGTTTGGATTACTGAAACAGAAACAGGTCAATTTTCCGATTTAAATATCGAGCCAAATATGGAAAAGTACTTATTTGAAATTGAAACATTAAATAAAGAAAATCCGAATTCTTATTATTACTTTGCTTATCATAAATCATCAACAGCTGATCTTATTTTAATTAATCATGCTTTACTTATAGCTGATCTAAATTCAAATCAAAAACTTATACCTGATTTTAAAAATTTAATTATTGATGAGGCTCATCAATTTAAAAATTTAATTATTGAACAAGAAAATTTATTATTATCGAGTAACAATTTTATTCCTTTTATAAAGTATTTAATTAGTTTGACTGATTATGAAGAAGTTAAAATGTTATTAAATGAAATATTGTCTGTTAGCGAAAATTTATTCAATTATGCTCAGTTAGAAAAAAAAGAAGAAAACAAATATCTGTTTACTAGTAATTCACAAACTATTGAAGTGAAGCATCAAATAAATGAAGACTTAAATACAATTTACGGTTACATTGTATTAAGCATAAATAAACTAATAAAAGAAAATGAAGTAGAAAAATTAATTATTAATCAATTAACTAACTATCAATATAAATTAGCAAATATTATTGATAATCTGAAAAATAATCTATCTCTATTTATGACTTTCACTAAAATAAAAAATAATATTGTAGAATGGTTTATGTATAGTCAAAGCGAGCAATCTAAAAATAATTTATTAACAGAATTATATAAGGAGAAAAATTCTGTTGTTTATTTAAGTGCAACATTAACGATTAGAGATCGCTTTAATTATATGTTGGACAAGTTAAAATTAAGCGAAGATACATATACGTTGAAATTAACGACACCGTTTAATTTAAATGAACAAACAAGATTAATAGTCCCTACAGATTTCCCTTCTATAAAAGATGAAAAAAATTATTTAGCTGCTTTAAGTGAATTAGTCTTTTCAATAAATGAATTATCAAAAGGGCGGATTTTAATACTTTTTACTTCATACGAAATGTTAAAAGCAACATATCATTTATTAACAGAATTTTTAAATGATGAAACATTATTGTTAGCACAGGGAGTTACTCATCACAATCGTGAACAATTAATTTATGAATTTAAAACAAAACAACCTGCAATTTTATTAGGAACTGCTTCATTTTGGGAAGGTATCGATTTAAAGGGTGATTTGTTATCATGTCTTATAATGACACGTTTACCATTTCAACATATTAATCAACCTATCTTTAAAGTAGAAGCTGAAAGAATTAAAAATATGAATCAAAATGCCTTTTTTGAATATGCTTTACCAGAAGCCGTTTTAAAATATAGACAAGGAATTGGCCGGTTAATTCGAAATGAAAAAGATCGAGGAATTATTTTTGTATTAGATAATCGTCTAAAAACATCAAATTATAAAAAGTTTTTTGTTGAATCGATTAGTCCAATAAAAACGAATTATTATAGTACAAAAGAAATGATAGAAGAAGTTGAAAATTGGATTTAAATCAATTTAGAATTCATTTAGCTGTGTTATAATGAATATTGAGCAAGAATTAAAATATAAAAGTAGTGATAACGCATGAATCAAACAAACACTCAACTGTATAAAAATATATTCGTCACAATTATATTAATTATTTTTATTATATTAATTATTGGGGTATTATCTTACATGTTAAATATTGAGAAAAAATATTCAGAATCATTTAACCAAACGAAGCAAAAAGTTTTGGATGATACAGAAATGACCACTATAACGAATATGTATTCTTTTCAAGAGTCTGAATTTTATCATATCTTTTTAGGTGAAAATGAATCAAAAGATAATTTGATATCTGTAGTTCAATTTGATAAAGAAAATGCAAACCCGATTGATGAAATTAAAACATATGATCGAACAGACTTTATATCTCAAAAATCCATTTTAGATAAATGGGCAGAAACGTGTGATCGTTGTGAATTTATAAATATTCAACCCGCTATTATAGATGACACTTTACTATGGGAAATTAGTTATAATGATGTTGAAAATGATTATGTATTAGCGTATTATTTAATGACTGATGGGCAAGAATTTGAAAGTTTAAAGTTTCAAAGAAATTTTAAATAAAAGGAGTTTATAAACTATGAAATTATCAAAAAGAGTTGCTGAATTAACACCATCATCTACTTTAGCTATTTCAGCTAAAGCTAAAGAATTAAAGGACGAAGGACATGATGTAATTGGTTTAGGTGTAGGTGAACCAGATTTTAATACACCTGATTATATTATTCAAGCAGCAAAAGATGCAATGGATTCAGGTTATACAAAATATACGCCATCAGGTGGAATCTTACCTTTAAAAGAAGCGATTGTAGAGAAGTTAAAAAACGATCATAATTTAGAGTATGAAACAAGTAATATTATTGTGACAACAGGAGCTAAATATGCTTTGTTTGGATTATTTCAGTCAATTATTGATGAAGGTGATGAAGTGATTGTTCCAACGCCTTACTGGGTAAGTTATCCCGAGCATGTTAAATTAGCAGGAGGTACACCAGTATTTGTTGAAGGACTTGAAGAAAATGAGTTTAAAATAACGAAAGAACAGCTAGAAGCTTCAATTACTGATAAAACTAAGGCACTTATTATTAATTCTCCAAGTAATCCAACAGGAATGATGTATTCAAAAAATGAATTATTAGCTTTAGGTGAAGTATGCATTAAACATAATATTATGATTGTTTCTGATGAAATATATGAATCGCTAGTTTACACAGATGATAAGCACGTATCAATAGCAGAACTTAGCCAGGAATTAAAAGATTTAACAGTCGTGATAAATGGTGTAAGTAAATCACATGCTATGACAGGTTGGCGGATTGGATATGCAGCTGGTCCTAAAAAAATTATTCAAGCGATGACTAATCATGCATCTCATGCAACGTCTAATCCAACGTCTATCGCACAATATGCTGCTCTAGCAGCTTATACAGTGCCAAATGATACTTTAAAAAACATGAGAACTATTTTTTCAGAACGTTTAAATAAATTTTATGAATTGATTTCCAATATTAAAGGAATTCATTGTATTAAGCCAAAAGGAGCATTTTACTTATTTCCCAATGTCAGTGAAGCTGTAAAATTAAATGGATTTAATACAGTAGAGGAATGGGTAGAAGCACTATTAGAAGAAGAGAAGGTTGCTTTAGTTCCAGGCGGTGGATTTGGAGCTCCAAATAATGTGAGACTTTCTTATGCAACTTCAATGGAGCAATTAGAAGAAGCTGCTAAAAGAATTAATCGTTTTGTTAATAATAATTTAGTTTAATTCTGATAAATCCCAGGTATTTTACCATGGGATTTATCTGTGTTACAAAAGGAATGAGGATGTCATGAAAAAAAATGTGTTTGAAGAAATTTTATTAAACCAAATAAATATACCAATTAATTTATTGAAAAATTATAAGCATATTGGTTTAAATGAAGAGGAATTAGCAGTTATCCTTCAAGTTTACCGGTATTTATATGAAGGTAATAGTTTTCCAACACCCAATGAAATAGCTGGAAATTTAACATTTAATGTTGAAAAATGTATTGAGATATTAAAAAATTTAATGCAAAAAAACTTTTTAACAATTGAAGAATCAAATAAAGATTACAATAAATTAAGTGAATCTTATAGTTTAAATCCTTTATGGGAAAAGTTATATATGGAAGTGTTAAAAGCTGATAAAGAAGAAATAGAAGACGGCTCGTCTATATTTATTTTATTTGAACAAGAATTTGGTCGTCCATTATCACCTTTTGAAATAGAAACAATTACTGTTTGGTTAGATGAAGATGTGATTAAACCCTCGTTAATAAAAGCGGCCTTAAGAGAATCAGTTTTAATGGGTAAATTAAATTTTAGGTATATCGATAGAATCTTAAGAGAATGGCAAAGAAAAGGTATTAAATCTGTTGAAGAAGCAAGAGAAGCAAGTAAACCATTTCATAAAAATCAACCACAAAAAACTTATAAAAAAGAAAAAAGAGATACTTCAATTTATTATAATTGGCTAGAAGGAGAATAATTTGTGTTAAATAAAAAGGAAATTAGACGTAGCCTAGATGTGATGGCAAAAATGTATCCTGATGCTACTATTGAACTAAACTTTTCTAATCCACTTGAACTAGTTATTGCTGTATTATTATCAGCACAAACTACAGATATTAATGTGAACCGTGTTACACCAGGTCTTTTTAAAGAATTTAAAACGCCTGAAGATTATTTATCTGTACCAGTTGAAGTGATTGAGGATCATATAAAATCAATTGGATTATTTCGAACAAAAGCAAAAAACATACAAAAATTAGCTCAAACACTAATTGATGATTTTGATGGAGAAGTACCACGCACACGTGAAGGCTTAGAATCTTTAGCAGGAGTTGGTCGAAAGACAGCAAATGTTGTTTTATCGGTTGGTTTTGGTATTCCAGCGATTGCGGTAGATACCCATGTTGAACGGGTTGCTAAAAGATTAGCCTTTTGTCGTTGGAAAGATAATGTTAGACAAGTTGAAGAAACTTTAATGAAAAAAATACCTAAAGAAGAATGGAGTGTTACTCACCATAGACTAATATTTTTTGGTCGTTATCATTGTAAAGCAAGAAATCCAGAATGTCCGTCATGTGAATTGCTTGATATTTGCCGTGAAGGAAAAAAAATCATGAAGAAAAGACAAGTTAAATAATTTGCAATAAACATAAAATAGACAACATGCATTATATCTAGCATGTTGTCTATTTTTAATGAATATATTATATAAATTTATTAAAAGTAGTTAATTTTAAAAAATTAATGTGTTAAACTAAACTATAGTTTAACGAAGTAAATAAATAAACTTAATTAAAAAATAAAATTCTTATTGTAATTTAAACAATTATATGGAGGTAATATCTTGAGTGGTTTTATAGGCTATATATTAAATGAAAAAATTCAAACAGATGATAATGAAATAAAAGATTTAAATGAAAAAATGAATCAAATTAAACATCGTGGAACAAAAGAAGGTATATATACAGATGATTACATACGTGTCGGTTCCAGAAATTTAACAACACTGACTAAGGAAGTTAATCACCAACCATTATCTGCTGAAAACGGCAGATATTATATAGTATTTGATGGTGTTATTTACAACTATCTTGAACTAAAAAAACAACTTCAAGATAAAGGATATACATTTAAAACAAAAACAGATACTGAAGTACTATTAACACTTTATATAGATAAAAAAGAAAAAGCTTTAAATGATTTAAGAGGTATGTTTAGTTTTGTTATTTGGGATAAACAAGAGAATGAACTTTTTGGAGCACGTGATACTTTCGGTATAAAACCATTTTATTTTTTAGAAAATAACCATGCATTATACTTTGCATCAGAAAAAAAGAGTTTAACAAATTTAGATGAGCAAAATGTTAACTTAGAAGGTTTGCAATATTATTTAAGTTATCAGTATGTACCTGAACCTTATACGCTACATAAAAACATTATGAAATTAAAACCTGGTAATTTTTTCAAAAAAAGCCCAGGAAAACCTATGCAGATTGAATCTTATTCAGAGTTAGCATTTAAACCAAAATTAACTTCTGAATCACAACAAATACAAAAAATTCAAGATGTCCTACGTGAATCAGTGCATTTACACATGCAAAGTGAAGTACCTTTAGGTGCATTTTTATCTGGAGGAGTTGATTCAAGTGCAATCGTCGCATTCGCAAAAGAAGTTAAACCAGATATACAAACATTTACGGTAGGTTTTGAAAGAGAAGGTTTTAGCGAAATTGATATTGCTAAAAATACAGCAGAACAATTAGGTGTTAGTAATCACCACTATTATGTCAGCCCTGAAGAATTTATCAAAGAACTACCTCAAGTAATAAAGTATATGGATGATCCAGTTGCTGATCCTGCTTCAGTTCCATTATATTTTGCTGCACGTGAGGCAAGTAAGCAAGTAAAAGTTGTCTTATCAGGAGAAGGTGCAGATGAATTATTTGGTGGCTATAATATCTACCGAGAACCAAGTGCATTAAAAGGATTTAATTATATACCAAAACAAATGCAAAAAATGCTAAAATATTTAATAAAAAACTTTCCAGAAGGAATGAAAGGTAAAAGCTTTATTGAGCGTGGTACGACACCATTAGAAGATCGTTTTATGGGTAATGCTAAAATATTTACTGAATTAGAAAAAGAAAAAATATTAGTGAATTATCAATCAGAATATCATTATAAAAATATAACGAAACCTTTATATGCTAAAATAACTGATTATCCTGATGTTCATAAGATGCAATATATTGATTTACATACATGGGCAAGAGGAGATATCCTTGTTAAAGCAGATAGAATGTCTATGGCACATGGGTTACAATTGCGATCTCCATTTATAGATAAAGAAGTATTTAAAATAGCATCAGAATTATTACCTGAACAAACAATTGCGAAAGGTACAACAAAATATATCTTACGTAAAGCTTTGGAAGGTGTAGTGCCAAATTCAGTAATGTATAATAAAAAATTAGGATTCCCAGTGCCGATTAGACATTGGTTAAAAAATGAACTGTATGATTGGGCTAAAAACATTATAAAAAACAGTGAAACAGACGAATTAATTCATAAATCATATGTTCTTAACTTACTTGACAAACATCAAAAAAATCAATCTGATCATTCACGCGAAATATGGGTTATTTTAGTGTTTATGGTGTGGTACGAACAAAACATTTCATTAAATTAATCTTTTGAATTTTAAAATAGTATTATAAAACCCCTAAAACTAATATACTAGTTTTAGGGGTTTTATATTGAATCATTCATTTTCATTACTTGTTGATTTATCTTCATTTTTTGGGCTTTCTTTGGCAGGTTCTTGGCTTTTATTTTCATTATTTTCTGTTGGTTTATCTATAGTATCATTAGTTGGCTTTTCAACTGGTTCATTTGACTCTTCTGTATTATTTTGATCATTTTTGGTCTCATTGTCTTCTGGGTTTTCGTTGTCTTTTGAATCTTGTTCGTTTGATTCTTCTTTAGAATCATCAACATCTTCTTCTTTAGAATCATCAACATCTTCTTCTTTAGATTCTTCTTCAGGTTCTTCAACAGGTTCCTCTTGATTTTCTTGATCATTTTCTTCAGGCGTTTCGATAGGAGCCTCTTCATCTGTATCTGTTGGGTCATCCGGTTTTTTTGAATCATTTTGTGAATCTTCTGTAGGTTCATTTATGTTAGTAGTAACAGATACAGTCTCTGGTTTACTTTTAGTACCATCTTCTCCAATTGCAATGACTTGAATAGTATATTTTGCATTTTTTTCAACGGGTGAAATGGTTGTTTGCGTATTAGATGTTGCATCTACTTTTTTCATAGAATTATTATTGATAGCTGAACTAACATCAAACCTAGCATTTGAATCGTTATGTGACCAAGTAACATTAATACTATTATTTGATTCATTATAAGTAGCTGAGAGATTATTAACACTCGAATATAATTTATCTTTAGCAACTGCACTTGTTTTAGGTTCTGTTCCTTTCACAAATAATTCTTTAGTACTGTTTAAACCTGGTGATGCAGCTTTTGGTGGATTTGAACCTTTGACAACATCAACTTCTATAACAGAATCTGGTTTTTTAAAGTTAGGTGTATCAATATCTTTTGATAAATCAGCCATTAAATTTTTAAATATAAATAAAGGAATCTGTGTTTGAGAATCAGGCATTATTCTATTGTTTTCATCATACCCAGCCCAAACAGCTATAGTATATTTACTTGTATAGCCTGCAAACCAAGCATTATTTGCTCCTGCTTTATCTTCAAGGTTTGTTGTACCTGTTTTTCCAACCACATCTAATCCTGGAATATTAGCGTTTTTTCCTGTTCCTTCAGTGATAGCGGTTTTTAACATATCAGTTATCATATACGCTGTATAATCTTCCATTACGGGGTTAGAATCAGGCGTTAAATCAATGATTGTTCCATCAGGATATTCTATCCTAGTCACAGTATAAGGTTCGGTATAAATACCTTCATTACCAAAAGCGCTATATGCTCCAGCAAGTTCATAAGGAGTTACGTTTGTTTCAGTACCTCCAATAGAATCTCGAGGGTCTAAAACCTCACTTGCATAATTAATGCCTATGCTTGTTCCAAATTCGTGTACACGTTTAGAACCAATTTCCTCAAAGGTTTTTGCAGCAGGTACATTATAAGATTTAGCTAAAGCTTCACGCATAGAAAGTGTTCCATGATGTCTTCTGTCAAAATTTCTTATTTCATTACTAGATCCTTTAGGGAAGAACGTTTCGTCTTTTATTTGCTGATGGGTAGACCATTTTTCATATTCAATAGCAGGACCATAGGCAG
This sequence comes from Pseudogracilibacillus sp., assembly GCA_035301085.1. Taxonomy (GTDB): domain Bacteria; phylum Bacillota; class Bacilli; order Bacillales; family Amphibacillaceae; genus Pseudogracilibacillus. The sequence continues at coordinate 360,297 of DATGUU010000118.1, forward strand.
CTATTGGTTTCATAGTTGAACCAGCTTGTCGAGTTAGTTCAGTAGCATAATTCATACCACCTATATTTTCATTATTACGATTTCCACCTATAGCTCTAACTGCACCAGATTCGTTATCTACTACAGATAGACCAGCATTTAGGTCATTATCTTGATAAGGTATAGGATTATCAGCTCGATCAGATAATAAAAATTCGACATATTCTTGTGCGTCTGTATCTAGCGTTGTATAAATTTTTAATCCATCTGTATTAATATCAGTACCATCTAACTTTTCTTTGATTTCTTTTTCAACTTGTTGAACAAAACCATCATGTAAACGAGCAACAGGTTTTTGTTCTGTTAAAGTTGAAGTGATATCAATATCACGTGCTTCGTCTGCTTCAGCTTGTGATATTTTATTATGTCTTACCATTAATTTTAAAACAGTGTCTACACGGCCTTCCATTAAATCAGGTCTTTCATAAGGATTATAAGCCGTTGGTCGCTGTGGTAATCCTGCAAGCATTGCTGATTCGATTAATGTTAATTCATGCAAGTCTGTCTTACCAAAATAGATTTCAGATGCTTTAGCAACACCATAAGCATTATTACCATAAAAAATTTTATTTAAATACATTTCTAAAATTTCTTCTTTAGAATATTCTCTTTCTAATTTCATAGCTAACCATTGTTCTTGAACTTTTAATTTAATTGACTTTTCAGGAGTTAGAAAATAATTTTCTACCACTTGTTGTGTAATAGTACTTGCACCTTCAGAACCAAAACCATTAACGATATTAGCTTTAATAGCACCAAATATTCTACGAAAATCTATTCCAGGATGTTCAAAAAAACGTGAATCTTCAGTCGCGATAACAGCTTGAACTAAATTGTCTGGCAAATCTTCATAAGAAACTTTTTTTCGCTTTTCAGCTCCACCTCGATCTGTAACAAATTCATCATTCATATCATATATTTCTGAGACAAATGGATCAGCTAATTTGTCAGGATCTAATTTGGGAGCAGTAAAAATATAATATGAAAACAAAATAGTTACACCAACAGCAATGATCAATATAGCAATGAAAAGAATTTGAATAATTTGTTTGAATAATGATTTTTGTTTATGTTTTTTTACATCGTGTCTGCGTGATGTTCTTGTTGTGTTATTATTCATTTATCAAAAACCTCCAATCAAAAATATAATTTATCAACAATCGGTAAATAATCAATACGAGCTGTATATTTAAATGGAATTAAAAAACCATTATTTTTAATATACTGATATGTTAATGATTTACGTCCACCATTAAATTGTTTATTCCAAATATCTATAAGTTTTTTTGAATCAAGTAAATATGTTTCATCAAATTGTGTAAATTTAATGATAAAAAAAGCAATACCACCATGATCAATAATTTGTTGCATATGACTTATTTGATGTTCATGGATATTACTAAAAGGAAATGATGTTGTATTTTTTGTTTCTTTTGCTTCAAAATCTATATATCTTTGTCGATAAATACCGTTGTAATCTGTAGTCGATGCTTGTTTAAAATAAGCTTCTGTGATTACGGCAGCACTTCTCTTGGGATAGTGAACATTTACAATTTGAACAGGTGTTGGTTTTTTATGAATAATAGCTAAATTTTGATTTAAATAATATTCATTTGTCAGATTAATATCTTCTTCCAATGTCATACCACGATTAGTATAGTTTGTTTTTTTTCGGTTAATACTTGGTTTAACACCTGATGGATAATTCATTTTAATACTCCTAACATAATAAATTTTTACAATCTTCAATACCTTTATTATAACGTATATTAAAAAAAGAAGCACTTAGATCTCATAGATTAAGAAGTAACACTTGGATTCATAGGTAGATACTGGTATCTTTAAAGTATTCTAATAGTAATAAAGGATTGATTAAATGACTAAAACAAAAGAATTAATTGGTTTGATAGACAAATTACAAGAATTGTATAATGAAGAAAGAGAAGTAAATTTACAAAACAATCTTGAAGCATTTAATAAAGTAAAAGCAGATATCTCTAACCATATCGAATTTGTTGAAGCATGGGAAAAAGAATCTCTTGAATTTATTTCAAACAATAAAACATCACTATTCCCTCAGCAATTAAATGCAACAAAAGATAATTTAATTAAATTAATTTTTAATAGTTATTATCAAGATAGTAGAAAAAAGCCCTATATGAATTTGCGTAATTCTTGCTTATTTATTCTAAACCAATTAAAAGAAGAGGCGAATAATTAATGGACTTCGAAATGTTATTTAAAGTAGCTAATGAAGCAAAAGAAAATGCATATGCTCCTTATTCGAATTTTAAAGTAGGGGCAGCTTTATTAAGTAAAACTGGTAAAATCTATTCTGGATGTAATATTGAAAATGCATCTTATTCTTTAACATGTTGTGCAGAACGTGTAGCTATTTTTAAGGCTATTTCACAGGGTGAAACTGAATTTGATACATTTATCATTACCTCAAATACTAAAGCGCCTATTGCACCATGTGGTGCTTGTAGACAAGTAATGAATGAGTTTTTTGATGAAAATGTTACTATCGTTTTGACAAATCAAACTAATAAGAGAAAAGAATTATCGATCAAACAACTTTTACCGTACGCATTCGATTTATAAAATACTTTTAATCAAATTAAATTATGCTATAATATACGATAATGATAAGAAGGTAATGAGGTGTAGAAATGAAAGTAGATCGAGTTCAATTAGGTAGTAAAGAGATTTTAGAAAAAGAATTTAAAACATCATTACGTGGCTATGATCCAAAAGAAGTGGATGAATTTTTAGATATCATTATGCAAGACTATGAGATACTTAATCACGCATATCAGCGATTACAACAAGAAAATAATCGTTTGAAAAATAATCCTATTCAAGAGGCTGAGGTAAAACAAGAACCTAAAAAAGAAACTCCAGCTCCTAAGCCAGCTAACTATGATGTTTTAAAACGTTTATCTAATTTAGAAAAAGCTGTTTTTGGTCAAAAATCAAACATAGAAGACAATTAAATAACAATTATTTTTAAAGCATGATATAATAAAGTTAAGTATTTTTGTAATCGCTGCGTATTATACGTAGAGGAAAGTCCATGCTCGCACAAACTGTGATGTTTGTAGTGTTCATGCTTGGCGAAATCATAAGCCAAGGTAACCAATTAGGTTAATGGCAGGAGTTTATCTTCTAAGTCTTTTATTAAGATATGAGATAAAGCCTTGAAAGTGCCACAGAGACGAATAGGAATGGAAACATTCTGAAGTGGAACGGGTAAACCCCATGAGTGAGCAACCCAAACAAAGGTAGGGGCATCTCTAATTAGGGAAACGAACCGAACAGAGGACAAGTATAACTTGTAGATAAATGATTACAACTAGCGTACGAGGCTAACTACCGTTTGCAGTACTAAAGGACAGAACATGGCTTATAAAATACTTAATAGTTATTAAAAAACCTACTAGCAGCAATGAATTTTGCTGTTAGCAGGTTTTTTATTTAGAATGTACGATTTTAGAGGAGACTATATAATATGAAAGTAAAATTAATCGCAACAACTGCAATGGGACTTGAATCTATCGTTGCCCAAGAAGTTAGAGATTTAGGTTATGACGTAGAAGTAGAAAATGGTAAAGTTATTTTTGAAGCAGATCGATCTGCAATCGCAAGAACTAATTTATGGTTACGTGTTGCTGACCGTGTAAAGTTAGTTGTTGGTGAATTCAATGCATATACATTTGATGAATTGTTTGAAAAAACTAAAGCATTACCATGGGAGAAATATATTGATGAAGAAGG
>DATGUU010000119.1:0-4742 GCA_035301085.1 Pseudogracilibacillus sp.
TGTACTTTTTGTTTGAGCATCATCATTTGAACGCCAATTTGTGTAGATGTCATATTCATTCTTCCTTTCAAAAATATTTATATTTTAGTGTTATAATATAATTATAATTTGAGGGAAAATTAACAACATTGTAAATCATGGAAAAAAGTATGTTTTTTGAGCAGGAGGGATACGTTCATGAAAAATAGAGAAGAATTTGTCCATCAATTTGATACAATTTCATTACCTTTTGAAGGTAAATACGCCGCATGGCATAGAATAAGTGATGGACATTTTGGAAATGAATTACACTATCATGATCATTATGAAATATTTTTTTCATTATCTGGAAATTTGCGTTATACCATAGAAGGACAATCTTTTAATTTAGAGGTTGGTTCAATGCTTATTATCCCACCGTATGAATTTCACCGTTTGGATGAACAAATGGATGGTCATGCAGAGCGTATTGGTTTGAGATTTGATGCTGAAATATTAAATGAACTTTCTGTAGAAAATTGTGATTTGAGCATGTGTTTTGATAAATATTCACCAAAGTTTAAATATCTACTGCAATTATCGGAATCTCAAAAAAGAGAATTATATTATTTGTTACAAGGTTTAATTAATGAGCAAGATAATCAAGCTTTTGGTAAAGCGCTAGCAGCTAAGTCTTTACTGACTCAGTTTTTAATCATACTTAATAGGACCGCAATAGAAAATGAAGATATTGTTGATTATAGTGATGACCCATCTAGTCATTTAGTTAGACAGGTATTAGATTATATGGAATTGCATTACAGTGAAGACATTTCATTAGAGCAACTTGAAAATAAGTTCTTTGTAAGTCGACACAAAATAACACAACAATTCACAAAACTGGTTGGTTATCCACCTTATCGTTATTTACTAAATTTACGTTTACGAAATGCTCAAAGATTATTAAAAAAAGGAGAAAATCCACAACAAGTAGCAACCAATTGTGGTTTTACTGATTATTCGAATTTTTACAGAAGATTTAAAACATCATATGGTTGTAGTCCACGCGAATTTTTACAGCAATATGATAATCATTAACGTAAAATCAATTCATAACTAATGCATTAAAATATTCAGAGCAACATAAACTAATAAACCAGCCATGACAAAATTAAATAAGCGCTCATGTGCTGCTATAAACGATTTAAATAAAGTGCCTAAAATACCCCAACTCAAAGTGCCAAAAAATCCAATAATAGCCAATAAAATAATAAATGGTAATTGTTCTAGCCAATGCGTATAAAACGGTGTAATAAAAGTGGAAATCACTGTTAAAGCATAAATGATTCCTTTAGGATTAATGAATTGCAGCATTACACCAGATTTCAAACCACTTAGCTTGTGATTAAAAGTTTGTTTCGTCCCATAAATAGAACTCATAGAAATTTTAAAAGCTAAATAAAGTAAATATATAAATGCAAATATTTTCATCAATAATTCAATTTTAGGAAAAACAGTATGCATTGTTGTGTTAAATATATTAGATAGTAATAATAAAAATAGAAAACCTAATCCTACACCAATTGAAAATCGCAAACTACTTTTGAAATTAAAATTTTGCGAAAAAAATAATGCCATAATATTATTTGGTCCAGGTGTAAAGCTTGCTACAACGGCATATATAAGCATAGATATTGTTAACATTATAACTCCCCCTATTCACAAAAACACTATAACGTCTCAATTTACGTTATAGTGTTTGGTCTTTAAAGTATATGCTTTGTACGTTATATTGTAAATAGAGGTGTTAAAATTGATGAGAGAAATAAATGATATTATTGCTGAAAATTTAAAATTATATAGAAAACAAAATGGATATTCGTTAGAACAATTATCAGAAGCCACTGGTGTAAGTAAAACAATGTTGGGACAAATAGAACGTAAGATATCTATTCCATCTATCACTACATTATGGAAGATAGCAAATGGTTTAAAAATATCTTTTACAGAATTAACACAAGAAAATGATAATGTTATACAGAAAATAAGTTTAAATGAAATACAACCTTTAATCTCAGAAGATAATAAATACAAAGTATTTACTCTATTTAAGTTTGATATTGAAAAGAAATTTGAAAGCTATATGGTTATTATTGAAGGTGAAGGTCAAATGAATGGATCACCCCATGGATCAAATACAATGGAATATATCACAGTTTATGAAGGTACCTTAACACTTATATTAGATGGGGAAACCTTTGTTATTCATAAAAATGAAGCTATTAAATTTAATGGAAATATGTTCCATCAATACTTAAATCAGCACAACGTAGCTGTACGATTACATATGACTATTCATTATTAATAGTCATAACATAAATTGATTGAAATGACTGTTTTTACAGTTTTTCATGTTTGATGATATGGGTATGCTTAATTTGATACATTAAATGAGACAATATTAGGGATGAATTCAGAGAAAAAAATCATTTTATATTGCTCTCTTTTATCGAGTGATTTATTCAACATCATAAATACCATCACTGTTTAATTTACATATATTATAATATTGGCAGTGATTTATGACGACTCCTGCGGGAATAGCACTAGCCGAAGGCTACAGGCTAAGACAGTGCCCGTGGAAAGCGTGCATAAAAAAACTGCCAACAAAGTCGGAGACTTTGTCGACAGTCTGAAAGCGCCTAAATTATTTAGGTGCTTTTGTTTTATATTCAAATTTTACAATGACTTTCAACAGTAAAATAATACTAGAGCGCGCATTTGATTGTTATCAAAAAATGAAATAAACACATAAAAATACAACGACGCTGAACGCCGTTGTATTAGGGTTAGTAAACTATTTTGTGTTGTGGATTAAGATTCTAATAGTAAATCTTCAGGATTTAGATAGAATATATATTTTAATGTTATACATAGTGAAATGTTGTTATGAATATTCATCATTAAAGTGTTCTATGGGACAAATTTGGAGCAAAGAAATAATGTCTGGATTTAGTCATAATGCAAATCTACGTTTAGATGTGAACACTTCTGTACTTATCTACATCCATACAATACATTAATTAATAATAAAACCACGCTATTTTAATTAATAACGTGGTAAATTTCAACACAATCAATGTGCTACTTTTTTTTCATATTTTCTTTTCCTAAAATAAAATACGATAGTAATAAACCAACACCAACTATTATTAGACAAAATAGTATTCTCCACACTAATGTTTCAGGCATTGGAAAAATATAAAACATTGTACACATAACTAATGCCATTATGATACCGAATCTCAATGAATTTTTAAGTGTCATAAAACCACCTCTTTTTATTGATAACCCCAATTAGTACCTTTAAACACATAATTACCGCCAGCATCTTTTACAGTTTCCATATTTATATAAACTCCTTTACTTGTATCTAAGGCTGAACCAGCCATAGCTCCAAGGAAACTACCAATAGAACCACCTAAAGGACCACCTATTAATCCTGATATTGCACCGGTTGCAGCAGCGCCTGACCATGCTATAGCTTTAGTATATGCTGATGATAAGTATAGTGTAGCTTTACCGTTACCATGGTCCACAAAAGTAGTTTTTCCAGCGCGTAATTGGTCTTCAGCTTTATACTGTTTAATTTCTTCTTTTGTATATATGTCGTTAATATCATAACCATCTTTTTCTAATTGGTCAAACAAATCTTGGTTTGAAAAATATTGCACCTTAGAATTTGTAGACTGACCGCCGTGTGACTGATTTTCTGCTTCTTTTGCATCTGCATATGGAACAGTTGCATATCCAAGTGTTAAAGCGCCTGTAGTCAAAGTTGCGAATAATAATTTTTTCAAATCATCCCATCTCCTCTACTTAATTGTTTATTTGAAATATATTATATCATATTATATTGCAAACTATTAATTATTCTCTAAGTGTTTGTTTTTATTTCATAACTGTTGTATTCCGCTTATTTTTTGTAACAAAATAAAACTGGTATGGGTATTGGTGAAGTATTAGCGTTATAATTTAAAGATATTACAAAAACGGATTCAAGTATACGCAAAATCGGTATTACTGCACGAGACGTAGAAATATTTGAAGAATTATACAAATATAAACAATTTAACGAATTAGATCCCTAATTTTCAGAAAGAGCTTTCATATTTACAAATAAAAAAGGTAATCCCCTTTCAACTAATAAGATAAATTATATATTAAAAGAAGCATTGGAGATTACCAATATTACAAAGCGTGTCACGACACACACAATGCGTCATACTCATGTATCTATATTAGCTCAGCATGCAATTCCTTTAAAAGCTATTCAAGAGCGTGTGGGTCATTCTGATAGCAATATGACATTAAGAATATATACACATGTAACTGATAACATGGCTCAAAACTTGATTAATGAATTAGAAGCATATGACAAAGACTTTAAAAATAATATTAATCAAAAAGAAAAAATAAGGTTAGTTCAATAAATACAGTGAAAGTACCTATATTGATTAGGTGCTTTTTTATTTTGAAATACCATTTATTGAGATTACTATAACTGAAAATAATGATGCTATGGGGCAAATTTGAGGCAAATTCTAACAAATGCATAAACACATAAAAATACAACGACGCTAAACGCCGTTGTATTAGGGTTAGTAAACTATTTTGTGTTGTGGATTAAGATTCTAATAGTAAATCTTCAGGATTTTCAATTAATTCTTTAATAGTTTTTAAGAAACCTACTGCTTCTTTACCATCGATGATTCTGTGATCAT
>DATGUU010000120.1:0-19068 GCA_035301085.1 Pseudogracilibacillus sp.
TTGCTTCTATCGTTGTAATATCAGCATCAAAATTGACTCTCACACGACTCGAATTAAATAATACCTCAATACTTTCTTGTTTAATTCCTTCTAATCCTTTTAAGGCATTTTCTATTTTTTGTAAACATGACGGACACGACAGCGTTTCTAAATTAATAACTGCTTTTTGCATATTTTTTCTCTCCTTGTCATAATAGTTTTATAATAACTATCTCTTTCTATTATTAATATAACGTACTTATCTATTTATTAACTTGATCTATATCAAGTTTGACTCATTTTTTTAATCGGTAACGAAGCAAACGCATTCCATTTAAAATAACAACGAATATACTTAATTCATGCGCTAACATACCAATTGACATATTCATCCAATCACTAAACAATAAGCCTGCTAGTAAAATGACAACAACACCAATAGCTATGACAATGTTTTGAATCATATTACGTGAAATTGCTTTAGTTAAACCTAATGCATGATTTAAATGACTAAAATCAGAATTCATCAAGACAACATCTGATGTTTCAATAGCTACGTCTGTTCCACTACCCATTGCAATACCAATATCAGCTAATGCAAGTGAAGGACTATCATTCACTCCATCTCCAACAAATGCAACAATTTGTCCTTTTTCTTGAATGTTTTCAATATATGCTGCTTTATCTTCTGGCAACATATTCCCATGTGCTTCTGTTAAACCAAGTTCACGGGAAACAAGATCAACTGTCCCTTGATTGTCTCCTGAAAGTACCACGAGATTTTTAATTCCTAATTTCCTCATACTTTGAAGATCTGCTTTAAGTCCTGGACGAATTTGGTCACGAATACCCATTAAGATTTTTAATTCACCATCAATTGCAGTTAAAACAAGTGAATTTCCATTTTTTTCAAAACGTTTAATATCTGATTTTGCTTGTTGAGTTAGTATAGCCCCTTCTCTTTCCATTAAAGCAACGTTACCGACTGCAATTCGGTGATTTGAAACTATTGCTACAATGCCTTCACCTTTGACTACTTCTGTTTTTTCAACTGGTGAAAATGTCGTTTCTCCAATTTCTTTTAACACAGCTTTTGCTAGTGGATGATCTGATTCGCGTTCTACACTCGCTAAATAACCTAATGCTTTTTCAATATTTTCTCCATAATATTCTTTTTCAGCAACTTCAGGATTACCAATTGTTAATGTTCCTGTTTTATCAAAAATAACTGTATCTGCTTTACTAAAGTCACTAATTACTTCACTACCTTTTAATAACACACCGTTACGTGCGCCATTTCCAATTCCTGATACGTTTGAAACAGGAACACCAATTACTAATGCTCCAGGACATCCTAATACAAGTGCAGTAATAGCTAATTCTATGTTCTGAGAGAATAGCCAAATAATAATTCCTAGTCCTAAGACTGCTGGTGTATAATATTTAGAAAATCGATCGATAAACCTTTCCGCTTCTGATTTAGAATCTTGAGCATCTTCTACTAATTCAATAATTCGACCAAATGTTGTATCTTCTCCTACACGTTCGGCTTGAATTTGAATTGTTCCATTTTCTAGAATTGTTCCTGCAAAAACTTCCGAACCGATACCTTTATTTAAAGGAACTGACTCTCCTGTAATACTTGCTTCATTAATATGACCTTGACCTGTCATTATCACCCCATCGACAGGTACATTTGAACCCGTTCTAACTAATAAAATATCACCTTCATCTACATCAAAGATGTCAACTTCCTCAAATTCATCATTAGACATTTTTTTCATTGCTGTTTCTGGCGCCATATCTGTTAATTCTTTAATAGCAGAGCGGGTTTTATTTAATGTACGCTGCTCTAAATAAGCTCCAAATAAAAATAAGAATGTGACAATTGCAGATTCTTCATAGTTTTGAATTAATAATGCACCGACAACCGCAATCGTAACTAGCACATCGATACTGACTACTTTTACTTTTAATGCTTGATAGGCTTGAATTGCAATAGGTGCAATCCCAAGAACTGATGCAATTATCAGTGACCAGTTAAATAAAAATGTATTATTTAGAACAAAGTGTCCATAAAAACCAAGAACAATTAAAATAGCACTTATTAGTGTAATTTGATTTTTCTTTCCTAATATAAATCTTTGCATGTTTATTGCCTCCTTATTTATTGTTGTTAATTCAATTATAGGAGACTTTTTCTTAAGCGTAATTGACCTAGATCAAGTTTAATATAATTTATTGAAAAATAATTTGAATAATTATTCAAAAAAGACTGGTTTTTTTAACCAGTCTTTTAAATTTCTATTTATTTTTTAATACTGCTTTCATATGTGCATATTCTTCATCTGAAAGTTCACCCTTGGCATATCTTTCTTTTAAAATATTTAAAGCATGATGATTTTCTGATTCCTTTGTCTGTTTGTTTTTTTGAAAAAGTTTGTAAATCAAATAGAAAATAACGATTAAAACAAGGAATAAAATTATTGTTGAAATCAGCCCATAACTGTTATATCCCATCATTGGGTGTGATCCTGGTCCAAAACCATCGTTCCAATGTCTCATTTTATCCACTCCTTTTATCTTTATTACTTAAATAATTATTCAACTTCTATTTGTCCCATCATTCCATTATCTTCATGTTCTAAAATATGACAATGGTACATATATATTCCTTTTTCTTCAAACTTCACTGCTATTTTTGCCCGGTCATCTGGATCTAAAGAAATTGTATCCTTATAGCCTTGTAAGTTTTTTGGTGGTTTTTCACCATTAATCGATATTACCTTAAACTGGGTACCGTGAATATGGAATGGATGAATCATGCCCCCCATCATGTCGGGCTCATTATAAATTTCCCATATTTCGGTTTCTCCTTGCTTTTGTGTAAGATCTATCCGGTCTTTATCATATTGTTTATCATTTATTGCAACATGATGCCCCATACCACTTAAATTAATTTCTTTTGTAACTGGCATATTCTTTTCTTCATCTGTAATCTCTACTTCATTTTTAACTGGTTCAATGGTATTTTTACCTGTTGGTTTTTCTTCTTCTATTTTAAATGGTAATAACACTGTTTCGTCATCCATCATGAGTTTAATCTCTTCACCTGTTTCAAACTGTGAAAAATCAATAACAATTTCTGCTCTTTCAGAAGGTGTGAGTTGAAGTTCAGTTAACTCGACAGCTTCATTTAGTAAGCCACCATCTGAAGCAATTTGTTCGAACTGTTCACCATTACTCAATTTAATTTTATAATTTCGCATATTGGATCCGTTTAATAGTCGTAAACGCACCTTTTCTTTATTTACTGTTAAACGCGGATCTACTGTTCCATTTATAAGCAGCGTTTCTCCCATTGTTCCATCTGGATCTTTTACCGCTTCATAATTTAACTGCTTGTCATCGTCAAATGTACGGTCTTGAATAATGAGGGGGATATCATTCTTTCCATACTCATAGGTATCCTCTAACTCATCTTCAATGTACAATAAACCTGCTAGACCATCAAACACTTGTTTGGCCGTTTTTCCTTCTGGATGCGGATGAAACCAAAGTGTTGCCTGATCTTGTTTTACATCAAACGTGATTTCTTTTTCTTCACCTGGTTCAATTACTGTATGCGGTCCGCCATCAGCTTCCCCATCAATAATAAGTCCGTGCCAATGAAATGTTGTTTCTTCATCTAAACTATTTTTTAATGTCAGATGAGCTGTTTGTCCTTTTTTAAGTTTAACAACTGGGCCTAAAAATGATGAATTATAACCTAATGTTTTCGTTTGAATGCCGTCAAAAATTTCTGTTTGACCAATTTGTGCGTCAATTGTGTAATGTACATCACTTTGTGTTTCTGAGTCACTCTTTAATATCGGTGGAATATTAAGTTCATTTTTTCCAGCAGATGACGCGAGTGGTAAATCGTGTCCATGTCCCATCATTCCCATTTGATTATCTTTTTTATTACTTGATGGTTTCATTTGTTCGTTTGGTCTATCTTCATTGTTAGGAGATGGATTTATGGGGCCAATACTATTACTACATCCACTAACAATTAATAAAAGAATAAGTCCAGTTCCGATTAATAACTTTTTCATTCTTAAATACCTCTTTTCATATAATTTACTAGCTACTTATTATAGTAAAGGAGAGGTATGCAGATTATCTGAAGAATTTGTTACAAGATTAATAACTTTGTTTTTATTTGTTTGGTGAAATAATTAATTTACGCATAATTGATGTCATTAAATATTCTTCTTTAATTAATTTCAAACCAGCAGCTTCAAGATTTTTAATAGTTTCTCGATTCACATTGGCACCTGTTAAACGAACAGTAAATGGATTAGTTAAATCTAGTATTTTTCCAACAACTGCATTTTCGCTTCGCATATGTTCTAACATGATAATTTTGCCTTCAGGTTTCACTACTCGACGAATTTCTTTCAACCCTTCAATTGGATTTGGTACGGAACAAAATACACAACTACTTATAACTGTATCAAAAGAATTATCAGGAAAATTCATTTGTTCAATGTCCATTTCTAATAATTTTATTTCCGCTTTTGATTTTGGAATTTTACTCTGCGCTATGTCCAACATTTTAGGACTAAAGTCTATACCTGTTACATTTACCTTCATTGGATAATATTCAAAACTTGCGCCTGTTCCAACCCCTACTTCTAATATCTCACCTTTTAAATCGCTTAATATTTCCTTACGCCAAGAGGAACGTATCATATGATCCATTATATTATAAACTTTAGAAATCCTATTATATCTTTCTTTAATTTTGTTAGTAGGTTTTTTCATATGCTCACCCTATTAAAATATTTTTAATAACTCCAATATGTTAATGTATCTAAAAAGTCGATTAATATAAGAATTACGCCAGCAATTTTTTGAACATAAGTGCCTAGTTTTCTTCCTCTTTTTAAAATTGCACCACTCGCTCCAAAATACCAGATTAAAAAGATTACAAGTATAAGGGGGAGTGACGTCCCTATCCCGAAAACAGATGGTAAAACAAATCCATATGGTGAACTTAAAACAATCGGCATTAGTGTTAATATAAACAATACAAACATCGTTGGGCAAAAGGCTAATGTAAAACTGATACCCATTAAAAAGCTGCCTAAATAGTTATCTTTAAAAACTGTTATCGGCATTTTGAAAGAAGGTAAATGTCTTAATTTAGAAAAAACCCCCAACATAAATAATCCAATTATAATTAATAAAGGACCGATTGCTTTCCTAATTATTGGCATAACTTCTGAAAACAAAGCATAAATTTCTTTACCTAAAATCCAAATAATCAGACCAAGTCCTGAATAAACGACAATCTTCCCTAAAATAAATAATCAAACATGAAACCAAGGTACCCGATCAACTAACGATTTATTTCCATAAATCGTGATTGCACTAATATTACTAGTTAACTGACAGGGTGCAACGGCCCCAACTAAACCTAAGAAAAAAGCAAATAGTAAAGGTAAGTGTTTTAATCCATTTGCTAAGGTCATTAACGGACCAATTACTATGTTGCTAATCTGATTAAACAAATCAAACATATTTTTCAACTCACTTTTATATAATAATACAACTTCATCTAGTGTTCATCACATTTAATAATGTTTTTTAAGCCTTCATACAGTATTTCATTTTTTGCTAAACGATTTTAAAGTATTGCGATTGGCATATCGTCTTGAATATTTTTATTTCGACTAAACTCATTTATCTTATTGCTTCCAATGAGCTATAATCATCTATCAACTGATAGCACCTCTGGTATATTCCCTTTTCTTTATTATACGCTCTATTTATCGAGATTATATGCATATTTTAAAAAAAGAAGCATTAAAATTCATCTAAGAATTTTAATGCTTCTTCAAATTTATTCAGCTTTTTTATTTTTTTCCATTTTTAATTCTGCAAAGTAATGGTGAGTATTTTGCCATTCTAAATATTCAAATGACTTTTTACACGACTCTTCCATGAAACGGATAACTTCTTTTTGATCAGCTTGGTCTAACCCATCTTTCATCTCAAATAAGTACTCTGCCATCTCTGGACTATAGTAACTACCTTCTGGGAATTCATCATTTGTTTCTAATTCAACACCTTCTACAAATGGATATGGAAGTGTGAAGAATGTTGGGTGTTCATAATTGTCATCACCTAACCAAAAACCAAACTCAATCATGTGCTCATCAAAAGCAGCTCTTTCAATTACTTTACTATCATCAGGGAATGGTTCAAATTCATTATAGACAACAATACATGATACATCAAACGTACCCCAGAATAACCCTGGATACACTTTTCTTTGTCTAAACGGTGCAATAAATTGTTGTTCAACATCCCATGCAAATTGGAACCATGTAAGAATTTCAGTGGCCACATCTTCATCGTAATGATGATGCTCAACGTCTTCTTCAAAAGGTGTTGTTGTTTCCATTTCTTGTGGTCTTGTATGGATAGAAATAGGTAATCCTAGGCGGTTTGTACTATCCAGTAACTCTTGATAATACTCACTTATTGTCTTACCATTTTCTAATTTAATTTCTTTAGTTTCTTTTGAATTTTCAATTATAATTTTATTATTAACCAAATTAACTTCTATTTCAAAATACATCTCATTATGCTTTAATAATCCTGTAGAAAAACCTCGTGGTGTAATATCTAGTATGATATGTGCCCATTGTGGCTCTTGTGTAGCATGTTCAAGTTTAATCTTCCCTAACATTTGTGAAAGAAGCTAAAGAGTAATAATTTCATCTTTGTTCTTTTTATATAATCCCATTCATTTCACCTCTTTATAGTATTTAATGAGCTACTAATAGGTATATCCTTAATCTTGTTTAATTAAACAAGATTAAGGATATTTTATTATTAGTTATTATTAAATGACTTTGCTACTGAAACAGTACGTTTAGCTTGATGCTTAACTGCTGCCTCTACATCTTCAACCATTTTACCATCTGGTCCAACTGTAACACTTGTACCATATGGGTTTCCACCTGCACCAAAAATAGATTGATCAGTATAACCTGTTGGTGCAATAATTGCACCCCAATGCATCATTGAAGTATAGATATTTAAAATAGTTGCTTCTTGTCCACCATGTGGGTTTTGAGCTGATGACATTGCACTAACTACTTTGTTAATTGTCTTTCCTTTTGCCCAAATACCACCTTGTGTGTCAATGAATTGTTTCATTTGTGAAGCCATTCCACCAAAACGTGTTGGTGAACTAAAGATAATAGCATCTGCCCACTCGATGTCATCAGAAGCTGCTGTTGGAATATCTTTCACAGTCTCTACTGTTGATTTCCATAAGTCATTCGCTTCAATAACTGATTCTGGTGCAAGTTCTTCAACTTTAAGTAATCTTACTTCCGCACCTGATTCTTCAGCTGCTTCTTTAGCCCACTTGGCCATTTGATAATTTGTTCCACCCATACTATAAAATACAACTGCTAATTTAACATTCGACATTTCTTCATTCTCCTTTGATTTTTTAAATAATTTTTTAATAAAACTCATTTCATACACTCTTTTCTACGGTATAATTATTTTGATTGTAAGACATCTTGATATTTATCTTTATACTTTTCCAGTCTCGCTTTAGCAAACGGACATAATGGAATAATTTGACGTTCACTTTCACGTGCAAATGCCACAACTTCTTCTAATAATTTATCACCAGCACCTTGACCTCTTAATTCGTCGCTAACCATTGTATGATCAATAATCAACTGTCTTGCTCCATTAAGTACGATAGTCATTTCTGCTAATGGTTCTTCTGGGTTATCACCAATATAAAATTGCTCATTATTTTTTTTAATTTCCATTTTATTCACTCCTTATTTTTATTTACGCTCACTTAAACTTTTATCATAAAACGGTGGATTATCTGTATCTTTTGAATTCGTAAGCACAGCTCTATTTAACTTAACTTCTTGATTTCCATCATTTAAAGTAAAATTACCCTCAACATACAATTCCCCATCTTCTCCGACTGTAATTGTTGTTTCGTCATGAGTTTCGTCTTCCCCACCATCTAAGCGATGATAGGTGAGTGCGCCACTTGGGCACCTTTCCACAATTTCCGCAATTGTTTGAGCATCACTTTTTTCAGGATCAATCCAAGGTCTTTTCTCAGTGTCAAAAACTTCTGGTAGTCCATTTACACACTCTGCTGCATGAATACATCTTTTTGGTTCGAAATACACTTCAATTTCATCAGAAGTATAAGTTTTCTTCATAAATAAACCCTCCTGTTTTTATTTATTTAACCAAGCTTTTGCTTCTAGTGCTACTTCTTGAGTTAAGCTATGTCCATTAACCCAAGCAACCGTTGTGTCTGCATCTCTTTCTTCAAATAGACGAATGACACGCTCGCTTTCTGCTTCAGGTACAACGGGGTCACCTTTTCCAAGTGATAGAAATACTTTTACATCACTGAAGTCTTGTTTTTCGGCAACATCTGCTGGATAAAGTGGTGCAAATAATGCAGCTCTTTTGAATACTTCTGGTTGCTTTAACATCATTTGGATAGCAATATTTGAACCATTTGAGAATCCTACAAGTACAACATCCTCTAATTTAAAATCATATTCTTTTGATTTTTCAGTAATAAATTCAAATAGTTCATTTCCTCGGAATTCAAGGTCTTCCCAGTCATATTGACCTTCACCATGGCGTTTAAAAAATCTGTTCATACCGTTTTCTTGTACATTACCTCTAATTCCTAACACGTTGTATTCAGGGTTTAATAACTCAGCAAGTGAAACTAAATCACTTTCTGTACCACCTGTTCCGTGAAGTAAAACAAACACTGGTGCACCTTTTTTATTTTCATGATAAATATATTTCATTTATTTTCAACTCCTATATTTTATTCAGGACGCTTTAGAGAAAAAAGTTTACCTATTTCAGCATAATCACTACCCGCTAATCTACTAACAGCAGCTAGCTTATCTGGATCGATGTAACCATTGTGATAAATACTCTCATCGATATGATAATGCTTTACTTTGAGTAACAATAAATCTGTTGTGGGCACATTATCTTCATTATAAACAACAACAGAGTCATATAATTCTGTTTCAAACCTTACTTTTGTTTCATTCACACCTGGTACTTGAATTGTCTCTGATTTAACTGTCGTAAAATTTGAAATATCAAGTTCACTTTCTTCAGGTCCTAATGGTGTCGAAGCTAAATTTGCTGATGTCACATTATCTTTATCAACAACTTGAACAACAGCTTCTTTGTTTTGAAGTATATTTCTTGCTGTATCTTTTGAATCGCCATTTTCACGAAGAACTGCGACAGATAACATGGGCGGATTAAAAGTTACAATATTAAAGTAACTGAAAGGTGCCACATTGATGACACCTGAATCAGACTTTGTAGATACTAAAGCAATGGGTCTTGGGATGACAGAACCAATTAAGAATTTCTTCTTTTCTTTAGCAGTTAATTCATCTGGTGAAAAATCTAACATCTTCTTCATTGATTATATATCCAATTTAGGAAGTAATGTCTCATATTCTTCTCTTCTATGCTCATACTGTTCTGGTAATTTTAGAGCATTCCCAAGTGAGTCTTTATCTTCATCGACATCAAATCCTGGTCCATCTGTTGCAAATTCAAAGACAACATTTCCTTTTTCACTTAAATAAATCGAATTGAAATAATTTCTATCTCTTACCGCAGTCACACCAAATCCTGAACTCATTAGTTTATCTTGCCATGCTTTTAATACATCCATGTCTGGAACTGACCAAGCAATGTGGTGAACAGTTCCGATACCAAATCTACCTCTTGGTTGCGGTGGTATGGCAGTTATTATGTGATGCTTTTCTTCACCAACTGTTTCAAAATGATCGTTTTCATCTTCGACTTCTAATTCAGTTAATCCCATTAAATCAGTTAATAATCGCTTAGTTCCCACTGGGTTACTTGATAATAATACTGAACCATGGAATCCGACAATTTCATTATTTTCAGCAGTTTCTTCACCTTCAACAATTGCTAGTTCAAGTCCATGAATATCATCAAATTCAAGTGTTGATTTACCAAATAATTGAGTTGTTTCAACTTGTAGATTGTGTGCTATTAAGTGTTCCTTCCAGCTATCAAGACTGCCTTTAGGGACTCTAAAAGCAATTCTTCCTACTTGACCGCTTCCTTTTCTTCCATGGTTATCATTTGTCCATGGGAAAAAGGTAATAACTGTTCCTGGCGTATCCTTATGGTCTCCAAAATATAAGTGATAAACACCTGGATCATCAAAGTTTACTGTTTGTTTAATTAAACGAAGACCTAGCACATCACGATAAAATCTTAAATTTTCATTTGGGTCTCCTACAATCGCTGTTATATGGTGAATTCTTTTAATTGCTTCCATTTATATCGACTCCTAAATTTTTAATTATTATGAACGCTTTGTATTGAATGGACGAACTTGTGCTTCAATCTGTTCACGCTGTGGTTCAAGGAACGGTGGAAGCGCAAGGCTTTCTCCTAAGGTTTCATAAGGCTCATCACCCATAAATCCTGGTCCATCTGTTGATAACTCAATTAGAATATGACCAATACGTGTGTAAAGTGCTTCAAAATAGAAACGATCTACATTACCTGAATGTTGCATACCTAATTCATTGTATCTTTCTTCCCATTCCTTAATTGCTTCATGATCTTTTACTCTAAATGATACGTGATGAACTTGACCATATCCCTGACGACCATGAGTCGTTTCGTCTTTTCTTAAAATAACCTGACCCCCATTACCGCCTTCACCTACATCTAATAGGGTAACATCCTCTTCTTCAAGAATTGGTTTCATGCCATAAACATCCATTAGCGTCTTTTTAAAATCATCGTAATAACTTACTGTAATTTCAATTGGTCCTAACCCATAGATTGCTTTATCTTCTGGTACAGGTCCATTTTTCCAAGGTATCCCTGGTTCAACACCTTCATTATTTTCATCAGAGAATAATTGATATTTCTGACCATCAGCTTCTTCAAATGGTAATATTTTCTTACCAAAGAGTGTTTGAATTCCATCATTTTTAACATTGTATTCTTTAAAACGCTCTAAATAGTATTCCAGTGCAGCATCATTAGGGACTCTTAGTCCAGTTCTTGAAATTGAGTTTGTTCCTGACATTCCTTTTGATATATTAGGGAAATCGAAAAATGTCATATCGGTTCCAGGTGAACCAACGTCATCTGCAAAGAATGTGTGATATGTTTGAATATCATCTTGGTTAACTGTTTTTTTAACTAATCTCATGCCTAAAACTTCTGTGAAAAACTTATAGTTTCTCATAGCGTCATCTGTCATTGCTGTTACGTGGTGAATTCCTATTAATTCGTTTGTCATTTGTTCATTACCCCTTTATATATTAATTTATCTTTAATTTATCTTTTAATTTATTTGTTTACATCGTTCTATAATCATAATAATTACTCTTTAAACACATATCTCAACTTCGAGATATGTGTTTAAAATAAAACTTGTGTTTTTATAGTCACAAGGATTATTTTAATAGACTTTCTGCATGGATGCCAATGCGTTTAAATAGATCAATTGCGTATTCGACTTCTGCTTCATTCAACTCATCAAATACTTTGTATATTAATGCCTCTTGTTCCACTACGCGTTTATCCATATATTTTTTACCTGCTTCAGTTATACATGCATACATGACACGTCGATCTTTTTCACTTGGCTTCCTGTATAAAAATCCTTTGTCTTCAAGTTTATCAATAACGTAAGTAATACTACCGCCACCTAATAATACGCGACGTCCAATTGATTGAATTGGCTGATCGCCCCGATGATAAAGAAGCTCCATCACAGCGTACTCATTTAAATTGATTTCTTTTTTGAGAAAGTCTTGTTTAATCAACTTTTCAACTGTTTGTGATGATTTCATAAAAACAGTAAATGCCTTGATGCGTATATCTTTTTCTTTCATAGCTACACATCCTTACTCGCAAATTTAGATTAGATTCAATTATCTTTAATTGAAGTATATTAAATTTAATCTATTTATAGAATAGCATGCACTAAAAAATAATGCGACCCCTAAAACTTATTTTTTATAATTTCTTTTAGTAGTCTAGTTCCATATTAAATAGTAGAAAATTATATTTATAAATTAGAAAAGGGGAAACAATCCTTAAAAAGATTGTTTCCCCTTTTCTAATTTAATTTTTCGTAAACTATTTATCTCACCACGACACGCTCTATTTGATTTCGCCATTTGTATTTTAACAATAATATCATAAATAATCCCTTTTTCGTTTGTGGAATAAAACTTTGATAACCTATTTCTTCTTGTCCACCGAAACATTTCTTAAAATTATTTATATTTTGTTGTGCCTTATCATTTTTATCAAGCGATAACCCTAAAAAATCATAAATTTTATAATTTTTTTCTTGGAAAAATAATATATCTTGCCAATGTAAAAATCGATTAGCACGTCCTATTTCTAAGGGGGGTATATCCGTTTCTGTAAAACGTCCCGAACATGAATAAAGCATGGTCGCTCTTTTACCATCACCTGTATATAAATGACTTACGAGTTTTCTACCATCTTTATGATAGACATTACTAATTATCAAATTATTGCTCTCTTTTAATGCATATACTTTATCTTCACGACATAACTCAATTTCTTTTTCTTCTGCAAATGGATTGAAAAAATCGATAAACTCTTTTACCTCACTATTTTTTGGTGCTGTAATATGTTCCACACTTAACTCATCTCTCCCGCCTTTATTAATTTGATAACGTGTTGTTCGATTCATTTATTTTCTTAACTCCGCTTCGGTTTTAGTTAAATCGATACAAAGTGTTTTTGCTCGTTTGTAAATTGCCAGCTTTTTTTATTTTTTATAAAGTTTTTTTGTTGAAAATAAGCATGTACATCTGCTTCTGGCATGTCTTTATCAATTGACTGCGATCCGTATATTTCATTAATTCGAAACATGTATTTTTTCCATTGAATAATCATTTCATCTCTCCTCTTCGGTCACCCAATTCATTTGTATATTGATAAGCTATATTTTCCATATTGACACTTTGGAAATTATATATTTCTTTCAAATACTTATAATGTTTTAATATTTCTTTTAAAAAGATTAAATTTTCTTTTAGCTGTATACCAAAATTATCCGGATGCCACCATAAATGATAAACTTCACCTTTTTTAGCAGCATGTGTTATTGAATTCAAAATTCTTTTTAAACGACGATGTTCCAAGCTCTTTAACGAAGTAGACACAGGTTTTAATTGACGACTCCCTTTAACATTTAAAAGTTCATTGTTACTTACTGACTCAATTAGATAAGATTGATAACCGAATATATTTACATACATGTCGATTAATCGCAAACCCCTTTTAAAGTAATTTTTCCGATCATTCTCTTTGATATGATAAACCCATCCTTTTTCATTTCCGCGATAGGCAAGAAACCCCATCTTGTCACAAATTTCTAAATAAGATTGATTTATTTGATTTCTCGGAAAAATAATTGATTTTATTCGTTTCTTCTTAGATTTCATTATATTTGAAAAAGCTTCTCTATCAGCTTCGAATGCAGCTTTTGACTGACCTTTTTCCAAAACATAATAATGTGAGAATGTATGAGAACCTATTTCTTGTCCGGGTGTATCTTCTATCAATCGAATCAATTCAGGCGCGAAGAATAGTTTAAGATCAAGTTTTCAAATGGTTCAAGACCCATTAAATAATACGGCGATAATTGTTTTTTTTCATAGTTTGGTAATACATTTGGTATACTTTTTTTTAATTCTTTTTTTGTTTCAAAGTTCATCATACTAACTATTGCCCATGTTGCTTCAATATTATATTCATTAAATAATTTTAATATTTCAGGTACTGCTATATGAGCTCCGTAGATATTCTTTTCATAATCTTCTACAGCATATATATCATGCATTCCCCAAAACAATTCAAAATCAAGTGAGATAACAAATTTACCAGAATCAGCTTTATTTCTGAACGATGTAACGTTAGACATAACATCTCCCCTTATTCGATTATTTTATTGACTGAATTTTCTGTTTTTTTATAGTGATTAATGACTAATAATGAATTATTAACTATCTAGAAGATATTTATAAGTTTTACTTGTAGTTATATACATTAACTATAGTTATTCTAGACTATACTTGGTATATTAAATAATAGCTATGTTTTTTTACTTTTCATTAAATAAATATTTTAATGACATGACTATTAAAATTTAACTCGTATTAAATGGTTAACAAGTTCAAGCCTTTTAGTTTATATATAATGGGATTCATCGTGAGAAAAGCAGTTTTGGGGAAAGAGTTAAGGTGTTCATTTTTTGATTAGAACTTTGTAAAATAATTATTTAATTTTTCGCTTCTCTCACACCTAATAAATTTAATAACATTTCTACTTTTTTAAACAATTCATCATAAGTATTAGTGGTAATCGTTTCATAACTTATTTTGTTTCATCTAACTCGATTGAGAAATGAACTATTAATCGATATACTATGGCTACATCCTATAACGGCCTGGAGGTGATTCTATTAAACTAAAAAGCTTAATTTTTAAACTACTCCGAATTAGTAATGATATTAATGCTGTAAGGCGAGGACGAGTTGGTAAACGAATCGGTCGGCGTGTTACTCGACGCAGTGCGAATAAAATAATCAGAAAGTTATTCAAGTAATCATGCGCTTATTTTTATTATTTGAAGCACATAGAAAATCCGCCAATTCTTTTTTAAGGGTTAGGGGATTTTCTCACTTTATATTAAATAGTTTGTATAATATAGTTATCAAATACATATATGAAACTAAATGAAGGATAAGTATGTCAAAATTAATGGAATGTAAAGCATATGGGAAAGATCAACGGAACTGGTTTATGAGACATAAAATAATATCTTTTATAGGAATTATAGTTATTTTTATAATGATTGGTAGTGCTTTAAGTGATGATGATGAAGTAGTTAAAGAACCAGAAAGCGATACTACAAATGAGGTTGAAGCTGAGAGCACTGAAGAAAAAAGGAAGAACCAGTAGAAGATAGTGAGAATTCTTTTAAAATTGGTGAAGCCGCAACTGTTGGTGATGTTTCTTTAACATTTAAAAGCGTTGAAGAAGTAAATGAAATTAATAGCGGTAATGAATTCATTGATAATGTAACAACAGAAGGTAAGTTTATAATATTAGACATAGACGTTAAAAACGAAAAAAGTGAAGCTATTACAATAGATTCTAGCCTCTTCAAACTAACTAATAGAGAAACAACTTATGACCCTACAACAAGTGGTGAAGTTATGATGGCAATGATGGGTGATGATGATTTCTTCTTAACACAGATTAACCCTGGATTAAATAAATCTGAAAAAGTAGCTTTTGAAGTAGCTGGTGATTTAGATCTCAGTAAATATGTTTTAGTAGTGAGTACTAGATCCTTTGGTACAGAATCAGTTGAAATATCTTTAACTGAATAAATTTATTCATATAAAAAAGCATCCACTCTTTTACTTTTAAAAGGAGTGGATGCTTTTTTAATTCATTTCAGTTTTTATAAAGATAGTAAGACTTAATTTATCACATTAGTCTATTGCCTATAATACATTTTTTAATGAACAACTATTCTGCTTGTTTTTTATCCTCTTCAATATTCCATTTATTTATCGAATGAATAATCATCACTGGTATCTATTCAAGTAAAAAGGTAGATTTTACATTAATTCTTCTGATACGTGATTTTTAAATCGCCAGTTCTCTTGATTCTCTAAATCTTTTTTCTTTATTTTATAGCCCCCACTTAAATAAATATTTTCACCTTGAATACCGACAACCATTAATGTGGATGGTGGGGTTCTTTTGACATGTTCATATATATCACCAATTCTTGGCATTCCGGTTTCTGATGCTATCGTTTCAAAAGGTGTTTCGCCTTCTTCTGGCAGTATACTTTCATCATATAAATCAATATTTTTTGCGCCTTCTAAAACATCTGGAACCATCACCCAGTATTCTCTATGTTTAATGCCATTTTCTTCAGTGCTTATAATTCCATTTGATTCTATAGAAGCGACCATTTCTATCGCATTTAAATAATGATGATCTAAATAGTCAGGACTCGGATAAACGACCATAACACGATCACCAACCGCTGCCATTTTATCTTTATCAAGTGTGTACACATTGCGATTGAATGTAAAACTATCAAGATGTTGTGGTCTATGAAGAGAGATCGTTCTTGCTGTTGTTAATTCCTGTTTGAAATCTCTCAGACGTATTAAATGTACTGACTGTCTGAAAAAGGGTTTGACGCTGTACACTTGGTGCAATTCATTATTATAATAAACGAGTTGCCCTTTTCGCACGTTAAATATGTTCATCGTATGTTCACTCCTTATATTAAATTACATGTGTTTGTTGATGGTTATATAAAAGGATACTACCATGGTTACGACAATTATAGACAAGGGAAGTGCAGCTATAATAAGCATATTCTGGAATCCTTGAATACCACCGGAGTACATTACGATTGCAGCCATTGCAGATAGAATGATACCCCAAGTAATTTTCACTTTATTAGAAGGGTTTAATTTTCCACCAGTTGTAAACATTCCCAGTACAAATGTCGCTGAGTCTGCTGAAGTAATAAAGAATATTGCTATAACTACGATAGTTATTAACGATAATAATGTACCGAGTGGATAATGCTCAAACATTCCAAACGTAACGGTCTCAGTTTCTAATTTAGATAGCTGAGTAATTCCTAGATTTTCTAATTTTAAAGCTGCTGAACCAAAGACTGCAAAGAACAACATTGTCACGATTGTTGGTGCTAGTAATACACCAGCAACAAATTCTTTAACAGTTCGTCCTTTAGATACACGAGCAATAAACATTCCAACGAATGGTGCCCACGAAATCCACCAAGCCCAGTAAAAGATTGTCCAATCATTTAGCCAGTCTTTATGATCTGCATCTGTAGGTTTTAAATCAAAGCTCATTTGGATAAAGTTTGTTAAGTAATTTCCTATCGTCGTAATGAACATTTCAATCATATAAACTGAAGGTCCCACAATGAATAATAAAATTATAAGTACTGTTGCAAGCGACATATTAATTGTACTTAAGTATCTGATTCCTCGACCGAGTCCTGACCATGCAGAAATAATAAATAAAGCTGTTGCTATTGCTAAAATAATCATTTGGAACAAAAATGATTTAGGTAAATCAAATAAATACGTTAAACCACTATTAATTTGTGCAGAACCCAAACCAAGTGTTGAAGCAACACCAACAATAGTTGCAAATACTGCAAGGGTGTCAATTAGAGTTCCAGTAAATCCACGAATACGTTTTTCACCAAGCAAAGGAATTAATGTTGCACTAATTAACCCAGGTGCACCAATTCGAAACTTAAAGTACGCTAAAACAAGTGCTACGATACTATAAAGACCCCAGCCATGTAATCCCCAATGCAAAGAAGTATATTGAAGAGATTCCATAATCGCTTGTTCTGATCCAGGCGGTGCATTTGGCGTGCTAATAAAAGCATGAGAAATTGTTTCTGCTGTTGAGAAAAACATTAGACCAATACCCATTCCAGCACTAAACAACATTGCAAACCATGCTGCTAAAGTAAAATCGGGTTCGTCAGTGTCCTTTCCCAATTTAACATCCCCAAAACGTGAAAACAGTAAAAAGATTGCAAAACCAATGAGTAAAAGAATAACAACAACGTAAAACCAAGCGAAATTATCTGCAATAATAATGGTGAATGATGCTGTTATATTATTAAGATTATCTGGGAAGAATGCACCCCATAAGACAATTGCAATACAGATAGCAATTGCATACCAAAATACTTTAGTTACATTCAAAGCGAACACCTCCAAATTTTTTAATATACGTATAAATAGTATAGACATTTAGAGTTAATTATACAAAGAAAAATTGAATATTTAAGGAGATAATATCATTTAATAAGCTAATAATAAATGCGTTAAGATGATTGTTATTAAAGAGTTCTTATCTTTTTTGATACAAAAAAACATCCCAATCTTTTAATGGAGGTTGAGATGCTTTTTCAATTCCGTTAAGTTAATTATGAAGATGCTGAGAGTTAAATTTATATTTTTTAAAGCATTATCATAATACTTTATAAGTCTTATTATCTTAATCGCTACATTTTATTAAAGGGGTTTTATAAATTAATTTCCGATTACAAGATCGAGTTTCTTCAACTAATTATCCATTAAAACATTTCATTTATTCGTTTGGATAATAATAAATATATACTATAAATTTATCTATTTCCTTTACCTCTATTATACTACTTTTTTCATCAGCAATACTTTGAAAGGCTTCATTAAGATTTATTTCAAAGTCACTCTTGCTTTTTCCAGTAATGACTTTAACCTTTCTTTGTCTACGCTTAAAGCTTGTTGCTTCCATGGTTTTCAATAATTTATAGATAAAAGTTAGTGTAACTATGTACGTTGTTATTAATATCAGTGGTTCAATTTCTTTTTCTCCATAAGATATTACTATAAATAATGCTGTAATAATTGATATAATTATAAAAGTTAAAATCAAATAACCATTCTTTGTCCACCAATCATTTTCGGGCTTACTTTTACGATTATCATTATTTTTTTCAATCTTTTTAATTGGATTCACTTCCTCTTCTTACGTCTTACCCATACAGTGCAATACTCATATAATTTAACCTATGAAAATTAAATCTCATATTGACCAAAATTTTCATTGTTCTGTCTGCTACTTTTTCTATTGATAATGTACTTTCAGCTAGACTCATCTCTTCGGTTACAATAGACTCTATCTTTATAACTTCTATACTTATTAAATATCATTACGTCTTCATCTACTTAGGTGGTATGTCAACACTAAACTGAACAAATTTTTAAAGGTGCATCAACTTGTATTCAGTTGGTGTTTGATAATTTAATGATCCATGAATTCGAATATTATTAAACCAATTCACATAATCAAATAACTCAAGATCTAGTTCTTC
>DATGUU010000121.1:0-2123 GCA_035301085.1 Pseudogracilibacillus sp.
ATTAACCCTGGTAATTCTGGTGGTGCGTTAGTAGATTTAAATGGGAATTTAGTAGGTATAAATTCTATGAAAATAGCGAATGAACAAGTTGAAGGTATTGGTTTCGCTATACCTAGTAACGAAGTGAAAGTTACAATTAAAGAACTCGTTAAAAACGGAAAAATTGATCGCCCTTCTATCGGTATTGGTTTACTAAATTTAAGTGAAATACCAGATGAGTATAAAAAACAATTAAATACGGATAGAAAACAAGGTATATATGTAGCAAAAGTATATGCTGATAGTGGATTAAAAGAAGGTGATATTATTACAAAAATTGATGATGAAAAAGTCAAAGAAGATACAGAACTTCGCTCTTATTTATATGAACATAAAAAACCGGGAGATAAAGTTAATTTAACAATTGAAAGAAAAGGTAAAACACAAAGTGTTGATGTAAAATTAACAGAACAAAAGTCTAATACCACAGACTCATCTAAAGAGGAAGCCGTCCCTTTTAATTAATAAAATGTGGTAATATGTTAAGAAAACAGGACACAAAACTTAATCTTTAAAAAAAGGAGTCTGGGACATCAATGATGTCCAGACTCCTTTATATTGTCAGTAGATGATAAAGTCCCACTACTCAATTTTTTGAGTAGTGGGACTTATGCATGAGCTTTAGTTCTACTTTTTTTCAAATGTAGTCATCGCTACTAGTGGTGGGACGACAAAATCATTTTAATAAAATTAGATTTCAGTTTCACTCACCTTTTATATTTCAAATCTTACGATTAAGTATAGTCTTATTTATAATTGATCATAAAGTATTTTTTCTTACCTCTACGTACAATTGTAAATGCATTATCGATTTTATCTTCCTCTGACATTTCATAATTTACATCTTGTTGTCTTTCCCCATTTATATAAATCGCACCATTATTTATATCTTCACGTGCTTGTCTCTTAGAGGAAGATATGCCAGTTTCAACGATGGCTTCAACAATGTTCGAAGTCGTGTGGTTTAATTCTACTTGCGGTACATCTTTAAATCCTTCTTTTAATTCTTTAGCTGAAAGTGATTTCAAATCACCTGAAAATAAAGCTTGTGAAATTCTAATTGCATCATCTAATGCATCTTGACCATGAATAAATCTAGTAACATTTTCAGCTAATGCTTTTTGTGCTTCTCGTAAATGTGGTGCTTCTTGCAATGATTTTTCTAAATCATTTATTTCTGCTTTACTTAAAAATGTGAAGTATTTTAAAAATTTAATAACATCTTCATCTGTTGAATTAATCCAAAATTGATAGAATTCATAAGGACTTGTTTTGTCAGCATCTAACCATACTGCTCCACCTTCTGTTTTACCAAATTTTTTACCATCAGATTTAACTACTAACGGAATCGTCAGACCAAATGCTTCATTTTCTCCATACATACGACGCATGAGTTCAATACCACTAGTGATATTGCCCCATTGGTCTGAACCGCCCACTTGAATTTTACAATTGTATGATTGATTAAGGTGTCCAAAATCAATTGCTTGTAAAATTGTGTAAGTAAATTCAGTAAACGAAATGCCATGTTCTAAACGCGTTTGAATGGAATCTTTACCCAACATGTAATTTACACCGACATGTTTACCATAATCTCGTAAAAATTCAATTAATGATATTTGTCCAAGCCAATCTTTATTATTAACTAGTTTTGCACCTTTATTTGTGTCAAACTCAAAAATTTTATGCATTTGTTTACTAATACCTTGTACATTGATTTCAACTTGTTCTTCAGTTTGTAGCTTTCTTTCTTCTGATTTACCAGATGGGTCGCCTATCATTCCAGTACCGCCACCAATTAACACAAGCGGTCGATGACCATGCTCTTGAAAGCGACGTAAAGTTAAGAATGGTAATAAATGACCAATGTGTAAACTATCTGCAGTTGGATCGGCACCACAGTATAACGTAACTTGTTCTTTATTTAATAAATTTTCAATACCCGTTTCATCCGTTTGTTGATAAATTAAGCCTCTCCATTTTAATTCTTCAATTAATGCATTTGTCATGATATCAACCTCCTAATTAAATATTGATAAAGTTTTGAATAGGCTTTATTTGCATCACTTCCATCATTCAAGAAA
>DATGUU010000122.1:0-3811 GCA_035301085.1 Pseudogracilibacillus sp.
ACACGTAATGCTTTATAGTCTCCTTGCTTATGTATAAAAAATGGTGTTTTTAAAATGAAAAAACCCTGGTATCCTCTTGGCGTTTCCAGCAATACATTAGGTTTTGGTAAATTCAACTCATCACAAGCTAGAAACAAGTCATAGAGGTTAACGTCTTTGGTATCTATATCAAAGCCAATCACATTGATTTGCTTTAGATTCTCTTTTTCATGTCCTTTTATGTATTGCCTTTTAAAGTCATAATAACTGCCACCACGAAACACATTAGGTGTCCAGTGAGTTAATTGGCCGTCATTTTCGTTTAACGCTTCGTATGACGTTACAATGAAGCCTTTCCCCTCGCTTAAATTTTCTTTCGAGCGTGAAACAAAAACAGCACCCATTTTTTTGCTATTTTGCATATACGAATCATAGCGAACTAATTCATTGAAGGAAGCATTTGAATTTTTACGCTTATAAAGGTATAAGTCATTGTTGGTCATCAATTGCATGACATCAGCAGCTTGTATATCTTTAATTTGCATAACGCGTCACCTCCCTAAAACGCAAAAAGACCGTTAAAGCCTTTTGCCCTAACGGTCTACCTGTACTGCGCTTTGAATATTGCCGAATTTTGTAAATGAAATGATAAACAAATTCACTTGCAAAATTGGGTGACATTCGCTATTATATATGTATAAATAATATAGCAAATGAGGGTTATTCCCCTTGATTCAAAGCTAGCGAGGTTGGTATCCGTGGGCTAGCTTTTTAAAAACGGTATTGTTGGTAGCAATGCCGTTTTTTTATTGTCTTTTTATATGTATTTGATTTCGGTTTACTATAAATCTATTAAATTTTTTGTATTTAAATCAATATTAATGCTAAAAAATAGATTTGTCTAGTAGCACTCTATAACTATTGATTAATTCATGCCTTAGTTTTATATCGTTATTTTACCGTGATTTTCAAAGGAGGTCAAATCAAAATTACGGTATTTTTACGTTATTTATCGCCTGTGCCTGTTGACATACCGTTAAAATAACGGTAAAGTAAAAAGTAATATACGGTAAAATACCGGTAAAAATCAGGAGGCACTAAATTTATGGAAATTTTTTCACTTGATCTTGGAAACTTACAAACAAAAGTTAAGTCTAGCAAAACTAAAAAGGTTCTTCCAAGCCGATTTTTAGATTATGACGATCTAGGCGATCAAAGTACATCCTTATTCGATTCAAAGTTAAAAGTAAATAAATACGAAACAAACTTCGATTCCATGTTTGAGTATGCTTGGGGCGAAGATTTGTACAAAGCTAATTCAAAAGGCAACTTTATTGATACTATTCAATTTGAGGAACGATACAGCACACATGAATTTAAGTTACTGGCAAGCTTTGCTATTGGAGAATTAGCTAAAGACTTTAAAGAAGCAAAAGAAGGTATTTTAGAAGTAACAATCGTTACAGGGGTTCCAACAAACGATTTTAATGAAGACTCTGTAAAAGGTATTATGAGGGTACTCAAAGGCGATTATAATATTACAGTGAATGACGATAGCTTAAATATAAGGGTTAAAGAGGTTAAAGTGCTGCCACAGCCAGTTGGCACAGTTTACAATGAAATGCTTGATAAAAATGGGTATCTGGAAGCAGAAAATTATCTTGATGAACAAATTACAATTGTCGATATTGGCGGTGGAACAGTCCTTATTGACACATTAATCAATATGAATTTATCGGATACAGGTCGGGCGCAAAAAGAAACTGGAGCATATAAAATTTTTGAAGCAATCGCAAATAAGTGTACAAAGGACAATCTATCAGGTATTACAAACAGTAATATTGAGAACATTTTACGGAATAGTGAAGATGATAAATACTACTACAAACCAAACAAAAACGAATCCTACGATATTTCAAAGCACGTAAGAAAGTCAAAAATTAAGTATACAAGGGATTTAATTAATATAGTCAATACAACACTAAAAGGAACCTCCAAAATAGATACATTCTTATTTACTGGTGGTGGTGCAAACCTGATAAATAAGGAAGAAATTCAAAGCGCTTATAAGCATGCAATTTTCGTTGAAAATAGTGAAGTCGCCAACGTAAACGGATTTTATAAATATGGGGTGGCCTCACTATTAGAGGAAGCTGGTGTATAAATCATGGTCAAAAAGAAAAAAGAACGAATCGAATTACAATTTGAACCTGAAAAAGACGCTGATTTATTAAAATTCATTGATGACAACGGAACTACTAGAGCTGGTTTTATAAAACATACATTGAGGCACTATATGAACTCATTACAAGGAATAAACTCAGCTCCCCAACTAAAACAGGAAACAAAAACACAATCAAGTACAAGTAAACCAAAAAAGAAAGCTCCTAAACTTGGTAATTCATTTTCATCTAACGACTTTAAAGAGTAATGAAATATGCTTTTTTCAATCTACCGCCTTAAAGGCGGTAATTTTTCTTAATAAAAGGAAATAATTTCAAAAAGGGTTTAGCGAATTAACACCGAATATGTAACATAGGTTTTAAAACCTGTGTTAAAATCTTTGTGAAACTGAAAACGAAGGTTAAAATTCCTTTTTCAGATATAAGTAAATTAACACATAAGTTTAATATTATGTTTGAAAGGTGGGTGACAAGTTGAGTGAATCTGAAAATCAAGGTTCAGACAACATGAATGAAAACAAAGGTGAGATGTTACTAACAGTTAAAGAAGCAGCGCAACACATCAACGAAAGCCCACACGTCATCAGAAATTGGATGCGTGAGCTGAAAAATCATATTCAAACGAAAAAAGGTGATAATAACTATCATTATTTTGATAAAGTTGCCATCGAACGATTAATGCTTATTCAAAAATTAACCAGAGAACAAGGATACTCCTTAAAACAAGTCGAGTATTATTTAGCAACTGGGGATGACCCACTTCAACCCGAAACAAAACCTGAAAATGACAACGAAATATTAAATGAACTCCAAGAATTGAAGAAGAAATTTGAAAAACAGGAACAATTTAATGAAGCTTTGCTACAAAAATTGGAGGAACAAAATCAATATATAAACGAATCAATCAATAAGCGAGATCACCAACTTTTAGATACCATGAATGAAATACAGCACGCAAAAATTGAAGCGAGTGCTGCGGAGGAAAAAAAGAAAGGCTTTTGGTCAAGATTATTTAGCAAAAACAAATAATAACCTAATACCAACCTTCCTTAATCTCAAAAGGCTTTGCTTTATGACCATAAAGATACTGCTTAATAACATCCGTAGTCATAGTTTTTAATTGCTCTGATGTATACGTAATAACACCCGAATCATCCTTGTTATGCCATTCATACGAACACTGTCCAATTTGCTTCACACTTATACGATATTGCGTATACATCTGTTTTTTTGCGGAAGATAAATCTTGCTGTAATTGCATAATGGATGAATCTATTTTGCCCTGATATACATTACGCATTTTAAAATCAGAAAAGATTTTTTTATCGTGCTGTAATACTTTAATAGCAAGAGGAAATAAAATAAACTGATGAATTAGTTTGTTCATTTGATTGTCCATAAAATCACCTCTAAGTACATTAACAATTCTTTTCATTTTAGAATAAATGGGGTATACTGTATATAGAAAGTCATATAATAAAAGTACCGCTAGTGCTCCTAACACTAACGGTAAAGTGCAATAGCCCTTCAAGGGGGCAGCTCGCATTTAATGCAGAAAAATAACCACACCTAAACGCTTGCTAGGCTATGGGTGGTTATTTTTTTTGATGAAAAGACAGTACAGCCACGATTAGCGAAGCAAACGAGAT
>DATGUU010000123.1:0-3068 GCA_035301085.1 Pseudogracilibacillus sp.
TTTTGGTTTAATTATGGTACTGTATTATCACTTTCTGTAGCAACGTTATTCTTAATTATCAGTATGGTCATCGTTGTTTTTGGTAATAAAAGCTGGCTAATAGAAGTGATTTTCATGAATCATCTGCAGTTTGTTACCATCTTATTTGGATTAGCCATTGTTTTTCTTCTTTCATCCTATTTATTAATGAAAAAGGCACCTTTAGAAAAAGGAAGTCGACTGAATTTAAGCAAAAAAAAATTGAAAACCACTTAATCATTAACCATGTTGGATTTTAGTAGATAGAGTAGTTTTGATGATCAACAGGATAAAAGGATACAAACACTTGAAATTGGCACAGCAAATCCAAGCGGATGGTTAGTGTTGAATTAGATATATTCATTATAGGGTGCAATTATTTGAGATTCCAGCTCAAAAATTATCAAACTTTTTTTAAAAAAGAAATGTATAATACTTCACAAAGAATAAACCCGTTTTGATCAAACTTTTTTTAAAATCTACACTTGATGCTAATCTCCCTTCAAAACGTGATATCTTGCATCCACCGAAGAATCCCCATATGACCTTAAAAAATAATACTGAAAACCGGATTGAATATTGTCGTTCCTTGTTATCAGATGCAATAAAGAAATGTTCTGATGTTACAAGAACACAGTTGCGGAAAAAATTCTATACAGCATATGACTATTTATATAAAAATGATAAAGAATGGTTCAATGCTAATTTACCTCAGACACGTCAGGCAACAACGATAACAAATGCAACTGACTGGAATTTGCGAGATCAAGAATATTACAAAAAGATAATAGAAGTTTACCCCGAGTTATTGGCATTAGAAAAGCCAGTTAGGATTACTCGTACATTATTTAGCAAACGATTAAATATCTTCAACCTTGCAATAAAAAGTTATGTGGAAAAATTGCCACAGACTAACCAGCTACTCAATGAAATTACGGAAACAGTACAAGAGTTTCAGATTCGACGTTGTTGCTTAGTGATAGATCAAATGTTGGAAGAAGACAATATCGTCAGGTTTGAAAGATTGAGGGAAACTTGTGCAGTAGGAACCAAGTATTTTAAAAAAATAAAGCCTTATTTAGATGAATATATAAGTAAGAAACTAGGGGTGAAGCAGTAAAGGCAAAGGAATTTAATCCTGGTAATTTTCTCGCTCTTTAACACTTTTTCCTCTTACAATAGCAGGACGGTTTGACCAATTTGCGATCTAAAGTAACAATTTATATTTTGTTGAAAAACAGAACAACAATTAGTTGTTTTCTGGTATAATTTTGTTATGAAAACTCACGAGATTGTGATTAGTTTATTGAGGGAGTTTAATTTAATAGAAATTATTTGACCTTTTTATAAAAATGTGCTATTTTATCTCCTAACAAACTAAAATTAAAAAGCAAAGATAGAGAAGAGTAGATATTTAGGAAACTTCAGAGAGCTGGTGGTTGGTGAAAACTAGTGTGGAATAAATATCGAATGGGCTCTGGAGCTTCAACCCGAAATCGATTAGTAGGAGTTGACGTGAAAAATCCACACGTTACAAATGGATACCGTATTATTTAGTACGGTTTAGAGTGATTTAATATATGATTAATATTAAATCAATTTGGGTGGCACCACGGTCCAATCGTCCCTTTTTAGAGACGATTGGATTTTTTTATTTTACATTGAATTATAAAGGAGAGATTTGATATGTCAGTAATTTTCTCAGGTGTACAACCAAGCGGAACAATTACTTTAGGGAACTATCTTGGAGCTATGAAAAGTTTTAAGAAATATCAAAACGAACATGAGTGTTATTTTTGTATTGTAAACCAACATGCAATTACAGTACCACAAGAAGCAAATCAACTTAGAAAAAACATTAGAAATTTAGCAGCTTTATATTTGGCAATAGGATTAGATCCTGAAAAGGTAACATTATTTATTCAGTCTGAAGTACCTGAGCATTCAAAGTTAGGATGGATTATGACGACATTATCATATATTGGTGAACTTGAACGGATGACACAATATAAAGATAAGTCCAAGCCTCACGGAAATGGTGATTCCATTCCTGCTGGTTTACTGACGTATCCGCCTCTAATGTCAGCAGATATACTGCTTTATCAAACCGACTATGTTCCGGTTGGAGAT
Source organism: Pseudogracilibacillus sp. (assembly GCA_035301085.1). Taxonomy (GTDB): domain Bacteria; phylum Bacillota; class Bacilli; order Bacillales; family Amphibacillaceae; genus Pseudogracilibacillus. The sequence continues at coordinate 2,149 of DATGUU010000123.1, forward strand.
GACCAGAAACAACACATTGAAATTACCAGAGATTTAGCACAGCGTTTTAATAGTCGTTACGGTGAGACATTTAAAATACCAGATATTCATGCTCAAGAAGTAGGAGCTAGAATTATGTCTTTACAAGAACCAATGAAAAAAATGAGCAAGTCTGATAAGAATTCTAATGCTACTATATATATTCTTGATGAGCCTGAAATGATTTTGAAAAAGGTAAAAAAGTCTCAAACAGATTCTGAAAACAAAATTTGCTATAATAAAGAGTCGAAACCCGGTATATCAAATCTTATGTCCATATATTCTTTAATAACAAATAAGTCATTTGATGAAATCGAGGTATTATACGATGGAAAAGGTTATGGTCAATTTAAAAATGATGTAGCTGAATTAGTAATTGATGAAATACGCCCAATTCAAGAAAATTATAACGAAATTATTAAAAGTGATTATTTAGATGAAGTATTAACCGCTGGTGCAGCTAAAGCATCTAAAAAAGCATCAGAAACACTTAGTAAGGTTGAATCTGTAATGGGACTATCGAGAATTTAATTGAACTAAATGATACTTTAGTTGGAAGAGAGGCTCAGAGAAAATCATCAAACTTTTTTATAAAAATTGTACAATACTTCACAAAGAAAGAATCCGTTTTGATCAATCTTTTTTTCAAAACGGGTTCTTTTAATTTTACGTAAAATGCGGGTTTGTGAGGTGTTTTTGATCAAACTTTATTTTAAAGCTACATGATGAAATCAAATATGTTAACTACAAAAACTAACTCACATGGGTTAGTTTTTTGTAGTTAAACCTTGTATTAACAACATATTTCGGGTATTCTTTGTCTAGAAACAATTTTGCCTTATATAAAATTATTTGAAATGGAGAGATGTTCATGCCTACAGCTACTATGGAAGATTACATAG
>DATGUU010000124.1:0-9035 GCA_035301085.1 Pseudogracilibacillus sp.
CATGCACTTTTTGATGCAAGTTGATGCAAATCTTGAAAAAATCATATGTATGTTAAAGGCACTGACAGCAATGTTAGTGTCTTTTTTGTATGTAAAATTTTATAAATCATTTAATAAATTAAGAGCGATTTCTTCTTGTTCATGCTTTTTTTCAGGCATAAGCTGTAGATAGTAGTTTTGAGTTGTTTGAATATTGACATGTCCTAGTCGTTTAGAAACATAAACAATATCAATATCTTGTGCAAACAGGAAAGAAGCATGTGTATCACGAAGACCATGAAATGTTGTTTTTTCAATATTTAATTTTTTAAGTAGTTCAGCTAACATTTCTGATTGCTTAAAGCCATCAAAGTTAAAAATATAGCCATTTTCTTTTATGGGAATTTGACGTATGAGTTCATATACTTCTTTATTGATGGAGACATCTCTTTTAGCGTTGTCTGTTTTGAGTGAGGTATCGTCAGAAGTAGGACTGATTGAATGTCTGACTTTTACACCATATTCATAGAGACTTTCAGGTTTGATAGCGAGCAATTCGCCACGCCGCATGCCTGTTTCAAGTGCAAGGAGTACAAGTAGATGAAATTCATTTTGAGGATTGTTTATCACAAAATTACGTAGTTTTTTAAAAGCGGTGATGGATAAAGATTTGTTTCGTTTTGGGGAATCAAGACCTCGAGTTTTAACAAGCCGAGTAAAATCATTAGGAATATAACCTCTTGAATATGCATCTCGAAGAGCTGTTTTAATTTTGAGAAGAACTTCATGTGTTGTTTTGCGAGAATGAGTTTCTGCATATTCGTCGATTTTCTTTTGAACAACAATGTCATTCAAATCTTTTAATTTTATGTCATCAAATAAATTATCGATGACATCAGCAGTACGAACATAGTTTTGGAATGTTGTTTCTTTCACGTCATATCGTTTCACAAGATAAATCCAATCTCTAAAAAATTTTGAGAAAGGTGTTAAGGTATTAGCAAGGTCTTTCCCGTTAGCCTTTGATAATTCATTTTCTAGAATCCACCTTTGGGCATCAGACTTTCTTTTGAATGTTTTAGTTAAACGTTTATTACTACCATCCTTACTAATTGATACTTGTGCAAGATATGATGATCCTCTTTTTGATAGATACCCCATTGATTTATTCCTTCCATAAAATGATAAATTTAATTAGATACACAAAGAGCATATACGCAAAACGTTATTTTGTACATAAAAAAAACACCTATTTTTAAGATGTTGATAAATATTCGTATTTAATTAAATTTAAAAGATATAAAGGGAAGAAGGAAAGGGGAAAGAGATTAGAGAGAGGACATAAAATCAATAACTTTTGAATCCAATTCATTTTTATTTTCTTCTATAATATCAATATAATAATTTTTTGTAATAGAGAAATCTTTATGACCCATTAATTTTGTTACATATATTTCATCTTTTGTTTTCGCATATAAAATCGATGCATAAGTTGATCGTAACCCATGAATCGTTGTTCTTTCAATGTTTAGTGAGGTTAGTATCTTTTGTAAATCCTGACTTTGGTGGAAGTAATTAATGTTAAATAAATAACCATCTGATCGTATAGGTAAAGATTTTAAGCGTTTGTATAAATCTAGAGTAATTGGTATTTCACGATAAGAACTATTTGTTTTTAAACTCCTATCATCTGATGTAGGTGATATAGATTCTTTCACAACAATTTTATTTTTAAATATTGTAAAAGGTCGAAGTGCTAAGCATTCACCTCTTCTTAAACCTGTTAACATGACTGTATAAATAAATGTGTTTATTTCACTAGGGTTATTTTTAACATAATCTTGTAATTTTTTATAATCTTCAAATGATAAAATAACATTACGTTTTACTGTTTCATAACCATCGTATCTTAATGTTGAAGTGAAGTCTCTTTCGATTAAGCCAGTCGCATAGGCATGCTTTATTGCTGAACTAATTTTATTTTTGAAATCTTTTGCAGTACTCTTTGCACGACTTTCAGAGTATTTATCTATTAAACGTTGTATATTATCGTAACAAATGTGTTTAATTTTAATGTGTGAAGCATGTTCTTTTACAAACTTCAATGTTCCAAGATAATTTTTAAAGGTACTTTCATTAACATCTCTTTTTTTAATGTCATATATATAGCTTGCATAGTAATCTGCGAATGATTTTGACCAGTTATAAAGTTGTATGTTTTTATCTTTCAAACCCTCCATTTTATTTACCCATTTTTGGGCATCTGTCTTATGATGAAATGTTCTTGTAATTCTATTGTTTTTACCATTCTTATAAGCTGAAATTTGTGCTTGATAAGAATTATTTCTTTTAATAATTGACCCCATAATATATTTTCCTTTCTAAATTTTATTTTAGTGTGATGTTAGTTCAGTGAAACTCTACTAAACTAACATCTTTTTGTTTTAGCATTTATTATTTTCAATAAATTCAATTAGTGATTTAACTGTATATCTTTCATGTTTACCAACCATAAAACGTTTAAATTTTGGATGTGATCGAAAAAATTTATCAAATGACTTTGGATCAATACCTAAAAAGTTCGACGCTTGCTGTCTAGTAAGCAAATAAGGATAATCACTGTTTATATTGTTTTGATTCATTTAAATCAACTCCTTTTACATTTTTAAGATAAAAGATAAAGAGATAAAGAGTTGAAAGGGTATATTCACATCATAGACCACAAAATGCAGAATCTTGGGTGAAAAATTATCCAAACACAAAAAAGTTTCAAATTAATTTTCGGAAATGTTGATTTGATAGGGTTTGTAGTAGGGGTGTTTTTTAAATTATTTTGAAATGATAGGAAAAAATCACGAAAGTGGAGGATATTATGAAGAAATTCAAGTTATCTAAAACTTAAAGGTTACGGCACCGACCATAATTGATTATTTTTATCATGAATATTTAATATTGAGCACAGAGACATAGTAAGTTGTTTTATATTCTTACATGTTGAAATGATTGTTGCAGTGAATTTTTCTCAGATACTAGGCATGGATTGGATTATCTGTATTTTTCAAACGATTTTTAGTACAGTATACCTTCGTTGCACCAGAGTTTTTATAACTTTTACAATTTGGGTAATAGAACTTCATCTAATTTTAAACTTCCCTTAATCTCATAAATACAATTGATAAATCCTAAAAGACGCTGTTGACTATTAAGTTGAACTGTATTATATTAATATTAAGTTAAACTATATATTTGAACTGAATAGAAGGTGAGAGTATGAAACATAAATTATTGCCGTTGTCTGAGACGATGCACTATATTTTATTAGCCCTACGTGAACCACTCCATGGTTACGCCGTCATGCAGAAGATTAAAAAAATGAGTAATGGGACAGTTATTTTAGCAGCTGGCACATTATACGGTGCTATTAATAATCTTAGTAAGCATGGTTGGATTGAACCCGTTAGAAATTCTGGAAGGAAAAAAATTTACATGATAACTGCTGAAGGAAGCAATATTTTAAAAATAGAACAAGAAAGACTATTGCATATTTTATCTTTACATAAAGGAAGTGAATCAAATGAAGAGGTTTAAAGTATTTTTTGATATAGAAAAAGAAGAGCAATGGTTGAATAGACAATTACAAAAAGGTTATCGCTGTACAAATATTAGTGCATTAGGAATATACACTTTCGAAAAGACTGATAAAAGATATGTGATGCGAATTGATTATCAAGATTATTTGCCAAAAGAAAAGTTCGGAGAGTACAAAGCGATATATGAAGACTTTGGCTGGAGTTTCATAGAAGGGTACCATCTAGGTGGAAGACAGTATTGGCAAAAAGAATATGATAATCAAAGTGAACTTTTCTCAGATCGTCAATCATTGGCAATTTATTATAAAAGGCTGATGGTTTATTCACTTTTGTTATGTATGCTAATGCTATTAGTTGCTATTCCTTACACAGATTATTCGAAATTATATCATGCAGGTCTTTGGAGTATGCAAGGTGACTTATTTTGGAAAGCATTATTATTTGAAACACCATTTGTTCTTTTGAAATTGTTTCCTGTGTTTTTTAGTATATTCTTTGCTATTGTTTCCTATAAATTTTACCGGAGGTATTCAATGTTAAAAGAAAAATAACATTAGGAGTTTAGAGAGACATGAAGAATCCTTTGTACTTTTCGTTTCTGTAATATTGGCTTTATGGTATAAAAGAATTTTAATTAAAAAATCAGTAAATATAAAGGATGATTAAAAATGCATGTAAATTCAGTTACTAAAGAATATAAAGGGACTGAAGTTTTGAGAAGGGTATCTTTTGATTTCAAGCGAGGTGAAATTATCGGTTTAGTTGGGAATAATGGTGCTGGGAAAAGTACGCTTATGAAAATCATCGCACAAACAATTCCAACATTCGATGGAACCGTTGAGGGCAATAGTTATGTCGGATATCTAATTGAAGAACCTAAATTATTTAATAATAAAACTGGAATGGAACACCTACATTACTTTTCGAAAATATATGGGAATACATTCAAATTTAGTGAATACGAGAGTCTTTTAAAAGGTCTACAATTGTTCGATGTGTTGAATAAAAAAGTGAAAAAATATTCTTTAGGGATGAAACAGAAATTGGGAATAGTAATAAGTTTACTAAATAATCCAAGTTACGTTGTATTAGATGAGCCAACTAATAGTATGGATATAGAAACATCACTTGAGGTACTACAGCAATTCAAGAAGATGGCTAATAAGTGGAATGTGGGTATTTTTATTTCTAGCCATAAGCTAGAGGATATTGAAACCATTTGCGATCGCATTTTGTTTTTAGAAAAGGGTACTATTCTCGAAGAAAAACAACTTAATAATAAAAATCAATATATTATAAAATTAGTTTTTGATAAAACATCCGATTTAGAAACATTCATTAATCGCCAGGAGTTTGGACATATTATCTATTCCAATGATAAAACAATTAAAATTGAGTCAACAGCAAAGAATACCGAAGTTTTTCAGTTTCTGAATCAATTAGGAATAAAACTAATTGATTTTAATACTGAAAAGAAAACGCTTCGTAATGTTTATATGCATAAACTTGGGGGTGAGCATCATGAGACTAAGTATTAAAAATTATGTTAGTTATAATTTAATAGAATTATTTAAAAGAGGACATCTAGCCTTAGGGTTATTAGCGGCCTTAGGACCAGCAATCCTTATTAGTTATGTTACTTTAACAGGGTCTATATCTTTTAACATTAAACATGTTGCAAATTTTTATTGCATGTTAGGGATGCTTGCGACAGTACTACACCCACTTTATATTGTCAACAGAGATTACTCAACCAAAACAATTTCGCTAATTAACAATTCAAAACAAAACAGAAAAAATTATGTACTAGCTAATGTTGCTATTGCATTATTAATTAGTCTTATTTACATAGTATTTGGAATAACTTTACTGCTAGTTACAAAGCAACTTGGAATGCCCGGAGAATTAAAACTTTCTTTTCTTATAGGATTCACTGTGAATGTTTTTCTTTTAGTACTTACTTTTTTCTTGTTTGGATATACACTACTATTATATGGAGTCCGAAGTGGAGCAGTTTATGGAATTTTGACAGCGTTATTACTTTTCTTTCATAATATTTTGTTCAACATTTTGGAAAATACCCATAACAAGTTTCTTTCAGGAGCAATTGAAAACTTTCCTGGTTACTTTTATCCAGTAATGGTTGGATCAAATCCACTTTCATCCTTGCAATATTTCATTGGTTGTATCACTATATTCATTTTTTTAGTACTTATTTTTAATAGAAGCAAAAAAATTGAAATTTAGTATTGTGTTGTGAAAATTAAAGTATCTTAAATCATTTAATTTCCTTTTAGCGAGGCTAGAATATAATTAATCCGATCAAAAAAACACAGTTGCGTTTATTTTTTTTTCAATAAACACAACTGTGTTTTTTATGTTTTAGTACAGAAGATATATTACTTTCATCCAATGTACGGAGCCCATAGTTAGAGGAGCATTAGCCATGATCATTGTTAAAAATGTTTCTATCCTGGGTAACTTCTTAGGAACAAAGGAGGATTTGGAAAAAGCAATTCAGTTACAAAGTAAAGTTAGAATGGGACCAATCATTGATTCTGAGTATCTAATAGAAGAAGTTTTGGATTTTGTTCAACAACCTTTTTTAATTCCTTTCTTAGAGCCTTCCAAGATTGTCTAATCGCAGTTTCCTCATTATGATGCATTTCGATACCAACTATGTCTTCATCCGCATATTTAACATAGTGAGAGAATGCATTAAAAGAACCGTTCTCTTGTTTAAAAACTTCAGTATTAATCGTTTTTCCTAATAAATCACGAGATTTAATGTGGTAAAAGTTTGGTGTTATTACTTGTTTATCTAGCATATAGAAATCCCTTTTGAGTGAATAATACTCTTAGAATTGAATTGATGCAAAAGATAAATGTTTAATTTTAAACTTAAAAAGTGTATTAAAAGATACAAATCTTCATAAAAAGGTATGTGAATTTATTATTTATTACGTTCTTCAGATATCAAAAATAGACTTCTATTCGACAAGATACCTACTGCTAGTAATGGCAGATAAATTCTTGAAGTGCCTTACCCTATAATGATTAATTCTTTTTCAAGCAGGTGTCAAAACCTAAAAGATTTGATACTTCCATGGAGAGCACGGTAGATTAACGTTTGTAGGGGTTCATAACTTAGTATCAAAAGCGGAAAGGAGAATAGGTGTGAAATACGGATATGCAAGAATTTCAACGACGGGACAGGATCTACGTGCGCAGATAGAAACGTTAGAAAAAGAAGGATGCAACAAAATTTTCACAGAAAAATTTACAGGAACAAAGGTTGATCGGAAAGAATTTAATCAATTGTTAGAGATTATTGAAGAAGGAGACACATTAGTTGTAACAAAGTTAGATAGATTTGCTAGAAGTGTAAGGGGTGGAATAGAAGTTATAAAAGATTTATTTGAAAAAGGTGTGAGAGTCCATGTTCTTAATATGGGAGTGATTGAAAACTCACCTACGGGGAGATTGATATTTAACATTATGATGAGTTTTGCGGAATTTGAAAGAGATATGATTGTAGAGAGAACACAAGAGGGTAAAATGATTGCGAAGCAAGATCCTAATTTTAGAGAAGGAAGGCCGAGAAAGTTTTCAAAGAAACAAATTGAGCATGCAATTAAATTAAAAGAAACACATACTTACAAGCAAGTAGAAGAGTTAACAGGTATATCTAAACCTACATTGTATCGGGCAATGTTATTGAGAAAGTAAGAAATATATTCAAGAGTCATTATCTATTAGAGATAATGGCTTTTTTAGTGAGTAAAGATGACCATGCAAAGGCAAAATGATATCATATATATATAAGTATGACTAGATTTTGAGGGAGAGTAGAGAATGATTACATCAGATGATATTAAAAGAAGGTTATGGGATGGAGCTAATAATTTACGAGGTTCCATGGATGCCAGCCGTTATAAAGATTATATGTTAGGTCTTATGTTCTATAAGTTTTTAAGTGATAAAACATTAGAGGCTTTTAAAGACGCAAGCGGTGAAGAAGGAAGCGAAGCAGAAATTGTTGAAAAGTATGAAGTAGCTTATGACACACTTGGAGAAGATTTAATCCAAATGATTGAAGGGATTCTCGGTTATTACGTATTGCCAGAACATTTATACCAAAGATGGTTAACAGATATTCGTGAGGGAACTTTCGAACTTGAAAAAGTAACGGAAAGTTTACAAGCCTTTGAGCGTACAGTTGTGACGACAGGGGACATTGATGACTTTAAAGGGTTATTCTCAAGTTCAACAATTGATTTAAATGATAATGCTTTAGGTAGTAACCTCAATGCAAGAAGTAAAAACGTTCGTCAATTAATTGAGTTGTTTGCTGATTTAAATATGGTTGCCCTCCAGAAAGGAGATGTTCTAGGAGACGCTTACGAATATTTAATCGGTCAGTTTGCTATGGAATCAGGTAAAAAGGCAGGGGAGTTCTATACACCAAGCCAAGTGAGTGAAGTCATGGCACAAATCGTTGCTAAGTCGACTCAAATTGAATCGATCTATGACCCAACAGTTGGATCGGGTTCATTACTGTTAACTGTAAGTAAACATTTAACGCAAGATGAACAGAAGACACTCCATTATTATGGACAAGAAAAAAATACAGCAACTTATAACTTAACAAGGATGAACTTGCTTTTACATGGTGTTCGTCCAGAAAAGATGACAGTTAAAAATGGCGATACCTTAGGACAAGATTGGCCAGAAGATCCAGAGCGACCAAATGAAGGGGTTCAATTTGATGCTGTCGTTATGAACCCACCTTATTCATTAAAGAATTGGAACCAAGAAAATTTAAAAGTGACAGATCCACGTTTTGAAATAGCAGGTGTTCTGCCACCAGACTCAAAAGGAGACTATGCATTTCTCTTACATGGACTATTCCATTTAGGACAAGAAGGAACGATGGCCATTGTTCTACCACATGGGGTTTTATTCCGCGGGGGAGCAGAAGGTGAAATACGTAAGCGACTATTAGATAAAAATGTCATTGATGCAGTGATTGGCTTACCAGACAAACTTTTTACCAACACAGGTATTCCTGTAACTGTTATGATTCTAAAGAAAAATCGTTCGTTAAATGAGCCAGTCTTAATGATTGATGCTTCAAAAGCATTTGTTAAAGAAGGAAAACAAAATGTTCTTCAAGAGAAAGATATTGCCAAAATTGTTGATACATATATGAATCGTTTAGAAGAAAAAGGTTATAGTCATCGAGCGACACAAAAAGAGATTAAAGAAAATGAATATAACTTAAATATTCCACGTTATATTGAAGCAATCGAAGATGACTTTGCCCATGATGTGGATGCTCATTTATATGGTGGTATTCCAATTACGCAATTAAAAGAACTAACTGTCTTACATGATTTAACAAAAGATGTTTTATATGAAGCTTGTGAAGAGATTCGACCAGGCTATGTTGAACTAACAAAGTCA
>DATGUU010000125.1:0-46821 GCA_035301085.1 Pseudogracilibacillus sp.
GAAGAACTAGATCTTGAGTTATTTGATTATGTGAATTGGTTTAATAATATTCGAATTCATGGATCATTAAATTATCAAACACCAACTGAATACAAGTTGATGCACCTTTAAAAATTTGTTCAGTTTAGTGTTGACATACCATTTTTTGTTTTTAAAGATAATATGAGGGGGAAAAATAGTGAGAAAGTACTTTGAATTAGATAAACTCGGAACCAATTATAAAACAGAGTTTATGGCAGGACTCACAACATTTTTAGCAATGGCTTATATATTATTTGTTAACCCAGAAATGCTAAGTCTTGCAGGAGTTGAAGGTTTACCAGAAGGTACGGGAATGGATAGAGGGGCTGTCTTTACAGCAACTGCTATTGCTGCTGCAGTTGGTTCTCTAATGATGGGGATAGTTGCGAGATATCCAATTGTTCTTGCCCCAGGGATGGGACTTAACGCATTTTTTGCATATACGGTTGTATTAACTTATGGTATTCCTTGGGAGACAGCTCTTTCAGGTGTCCTTGCATCAGGAATTATCTTTTTATTTATAACAGTAATAGGGTTGCGTGAAAAAATCATCAATACGATTCCACAAAATTTGAAATTAGCAGTTGGTGCTGGTATCGGTTTCTTTATTGCTTTTATTGGATTTAAAAATGCAGGAATTATCGTTGCTGATGATGCAACATTAATCACTCTAGGTAGTTTATCAGATCCACTTGTTTTACTAGCAGTTTTTGGACTTATTGTAGCAGTAATTTTATTAAGTAAAGGAATAAAGGGCGGTATTTTTTATTCAATGATTGCAACATCCATTGTTGGGATGATTTTTGGGCTAGTGCCGAAAATCACTGGTATTAATGATGTTGTAGGTGCTGTGCCAAGCATTGCTCCAACGTTTGGTCAAGCATTCTTGAATTTTGGTAATATATTTACAATTGAAATGCTTATTGTTATTTTAACCTTTTTATTCGTTGACTTTTTCGATACGGCAGGTACACTAGTTGCCGTAGCAAATCAAGCTGGCTTAATGAAGGACAATAAGTTACCGCGTGCAAGTCGTGCGTTAATTGCCGATTCAACAGCAACAGTTGTAGGTGCGACTGTAGGGACATCAACGACAACAGCTTATGTTGAATCAACAACAGGTGTAGGTGTCGGAGGGCGAAGTGGTTTAACAGCAGTTTTTGCAGCACTTTTCTTCATTCTGGCCTTGTTTTTCTCACCATTATTAAATGTAGTCACACCACAAGTAACTGCATCTGCTTTAATTATTGTTGGTGTGTTAATGTCAACGGCTCTTAAACAAATTGAATGGGATAAATTTGAAATAGCAGTTCCGGCATTTTTTGTTATTATCGCGATGCCACTAACGTCAAGTATTGCAACAGGGATTGCGATTGGATTTATCTTTTATCCAATTACAATGTTGATGGCAGGTCGGATTAAAGAAGTACATCCAATGATTTATGGTATGTTTGTTATCTTTATTCTTTATTTTGCCTTTCTAACTTAATAAAAAAAGATCATATTTTATGGATATGATCTTTTTTTATGGACTAGATTAATAAATAAGTTGCATTGTAATATTCTACTTGCTACATTATGAATACTAAAAAAGAAAGGAAGATTTTAATTGTTGACTGTAATAAAAAGAGTAAGCTTACTATTAGTAGTAGTTACCTTTACATTAAGCTTATTATCAGATCAAATCTTTGCAGGGACTGATAAAGTGATGATTGATCCGGGTCATGGTGGATCTGATAGTGGTGCAATTGGGAACGGTTTATATGAAAAAGATTTAACGCTTGAAATTTCAAAGAAAGTTAAATCTTATATTGATCGCTATTATAATATAAGTACTAAAATGACAAGAACAAATGATACATATGTTTCGTTAAAACAACGAACAGACATAGCAAATCAATGGCAAGCAGATTTGTTTTTATCGATTCATGTTAATGCTGGAGGAGGATCTGGTTATGAAGATTATATACATAATTCACTCACTCCTTTTAGGTCAGCTCCTAAACAAGATGAAATAACGTCAGCTGAAGCCCAGAAAACAATTAGAAACGAAATAAATGCAGTTTTAAAAAAGTATAAAGTTAGAGATAGAGGGGCCAAAGCTGCTAATTTTCATGTGTTAAGAGAATCAAAAATGCCTGCGGTACTTTTAGAGATAATGTTTATCGATACAAAAAAAGATGCTGATCTTTTAAAGAACAATTCATTTATAAATGATATCTCTCGGGCAATTGCTGAAGGTGTTGGAAAGACATTTGATCAAGCACAAGATGCTCAAACGCCTCCAAAGGACATCCCGATATATTCAAATAATAATGATTATATTGTGACAGCGAATAATTTAAATGTACGTGCTGGGAATGGGACACAATATAAAAAGATCGGTACAATCCCAAATAATACAACTATTAAAGCAATTGGGATAACAAATAATAATTGGATTAAATTTAAGTATAATAATCAAGATGCTTATGTGAGTGCATCTCTTTTAAAGAAAAAAAATAACATTGACGTCACAGAAATAAATGAAGACTATATTGTTACAGCGACAAACTTAAATGTGCGTTCAGGGAACAGTACAAACTATGAGAAAATCGGCACAATAGCTAATGGAAACACGATTAAAGCCATCGGCAAAACAAGTAATAACTGGTATAAATTTAATTACAATAACCAGGAAGCTTATGTAAGTGGGATTCATTTGAAGCCTAAATTAGATAAGGAGAGTTATACAGTAACAGCAACAATGCTCAATGTCAGATCGAGTAATTCATTGAGTGCTAGTTTAATTGGTCGCCTTCCTCATGGAAGCCAAGTAGAAATTATAGAAAAACATAAATATAACTGGGTGGAAATAGATTATCAAGGCCAAAAAGGATTTGTTAGCGATCGATTTTTAAAAGCTAATTAATAATAAGAAAATCATGATTAAATTCATGGTTTTTTTATTGTTTATTTTAAAAAAGAACATTTATATAATGTGTTAAGTTAAATTGATTAATTGGCTTTATCTTGCTATAATAAAGCAATATTATCATACATAAGTAGAAGATGATTTTATAGATAGTTAGGAGGAGTATTATGTTTAAAGCAATTAAAATTGGTAGTGCTTTTATTGGGGTTATTGTTGGAGCGGGATTTGCTTCAGGACAAGAAATATTACAGTATTTTACAAGTTTTGGTTACATGGGGATTGCTGCAGCAATTGTATCAACAATTCTATTTGCCTTTTTAGGTATGAGTCTAACTAAAATTGGCAGTCGTTTGCAAACGCTGTCACATAAAGACGCAATTTATACAATTAGTGGGCGTTATTTAGGATTTATTGTTGATGTTATTTTAGTCTTTACATTATTTGGTGTAGGTGTCGTTATGGTAGCTGGTGCAGGGTCTTCATTAAATCAGCAATTTGGTTTACCTATATTTGTAGGAAGTGTTATCTTATCTATTCTTATTGTGTTAGCAATGACATTAAATCTAGATAAAGTAATTGCAATTATCGGGAGTATTACACCATTTTTATTAATAGCAATTGTTGGAATCGCTATTTATAGTATTTTCACTATGGAGTTAAGTTTTAGTGAATTAAATCCAATTGCATTAGAACAAGAGAAAAGTTTCCCAAATTGGTTTGTCTCAGGTGTAAACTACGCGTCATTTAACATTGCTGTTGGTGCAGGTATGGCAATTGTGATGGGTGGTTCTGAAAAGAATGAGCATGTCGCAGCTTTAGGTGGATTACTTGGTGGACTTGGAATAGGTGTTTTAATCGTTCTAGCTCATTTTGCAATCTTCTCTCAAGTAGATGTTGTTGCTGCTTATGATTTACCGCTATTATCACTTGTTAATAGCATCTCACCTATCTTAGGTGTGATCATGTCAATTATCTTATTTGGAATGATTTTCAATACAGGTTTAGGTATGTTTTATGGTTTTGTTGCTCGATTTTTTGAACCAGGAACAAAGAAATTTCTTATTGCATCAATTGTTACAGTAGTTATTGGATTTATCTTAAGCTTTGTCGGCTTTACTGATTTAGTTTCTAAAGTCTACTCAACAATCGGTTATATGGGATTATTCTTAATTATTGCATTAATTTATGCACCAATTAGATTAAAGAAACTCGGAATAACGAGAAGATAGAAAAAGAGGCCCTCATATGAGGCCTCTTTTTTATGTTATTTATGAATGAGCTGAAGAGTTTTTAAAAGTATAGATAATTAAAAGACCAGTTCCAATTAAACTTAAGCTACCAAGAACGAGGTATAGGTGATTACCACTAAAATGATCGATTAAAAAGCCCCCACCGACTGATCCGATAATTCCAGAAACACCAAAAAATACAGAGTAAAAAATTAAATGGCCAGAAGATTTGAGCGTATTTGGAATAATTCGAGTGATATAATCAAGTGAACTTAAATAAAAAATACCAAATGTAAGTCCGTGTAATAATTGTCCTAATAAAACATGAATCGGGTCAGTAGAGAAGGCAAAAAGAACCCATCTCAGTGTATATAATAAGCTAGCTAAAATAATAAAAAATAAAGCCTTATCTTTTTTAAACCATTTATAAGCAAATGCAAAAATTAATGCTTCACTAACAAGTGCTATAAACCAACCGACACCAACAAGTGACTCACTTCCTCCAAGACTCGTTATAAAAAGTCCAATAAAGCTATCATTTGCTCGATGAGTAATGGTAATAAACATCATAATAATTAAAAAGTAAATGAATTTGCGATTAGTAAATAATTTTTTTAAGTCATTTATATTAATTGTTTGGTCACTTTCATTTGATTTAACATCATCAATTTTAAAAGCGATAACAAGTAAAATTGTTCCAAAAACTAAATAAGGCCAGCGCATAAACTCAACACCATAAATATTAAGTAATTGACCAATGATAAGTGAAGATAAAGCAAAGCCAATTGATCCCCATGTTCTAATGGAGCCAAAAGAAATGTTTAATAAATCAGCTTGCCTTTGAGCCAAACTGTCTCCCAGAGCTCCAACAGGTGATGAGAAGAAATAAAAGAAAGCACCAAAAATTAAAATGAAAATTAATTGATTCATTTGAAAAAATAAAATACTAAAAATGAGCATACCAATAATTGTCATGATTAAAACCCATTTTACAGTTTTATATTTATCACTTAAATATCCCCAAAAGGGTTGAGAAATAATTGAAGCAAGAGGACCCACAGCAAGAACCCAACCAATTTCTGTTCCAGATAATCCTTTAAATTTTAAATAAAGCGGTAAAAAGCTAATGATAATTGTATTAGTAACGTGAAAAAGGAAAATGAGCATTTTTAGCTTACGTAAATCAGCTTTAGTAGACATAGTTCACCTCAAAATAAAATAAATTATTAAATTGCTATAAAAAAAGATCTAATTCGAGTAAAATGAAAGTGCAAGTTATTTTACTATATCATATGAGAGAAAACGGAGCGAAGAGAAATAAATGACAGAGGTAATAAGGAGTGAGTTTAGTTGTACAATGCATTAGTAATTGTAGCAATTATTTTAGTAGTAAATATTGTATATGTGTCATTGCTAACAATTAGAATGATTTTAACGTTAAAAAGTAGAAGGTACTTGGCTGCCTTGGTTAGTGTCTTTGAAACCATTATGTATATTATTGGGTTGAGTCTTGTGTTAGACAATCTAGATGGTATTCAAAATGTAATTGCATATGCAGCAGGATTTGCTACTGGAATTATTGTCGGTTCATTAATTGAAGAACGTTTAGCACTTGGTTATATAACAGTTAACGTTATTTCGACAAATCCAGAGTTAGAGTTCACTAAAAAATTAAGAGCTCAAGGATATGGCGTAACAAGTTGGGAAGCTCAAGGAATGGAAGGAACACGTTTAGCTCTTCAAGTGCTTACCCCTCGAAAGAGAGAATTAAAGCTTTATCAAGCTATTAATGAAATAGATCCACGTGCATTTATTATCTCTTATGAACCAAAGCAAATTCAAGGTGGATTTTGGGTACGTCAAGTGCGTAAAAGAAACATGAAAAAAGAATTAAATCAAGAAGATATGATGACTAATACATTAAAAGTAGAAGAAAATGAACAAAACACGAACAATAAACTATGAAAACAGTTAAATGTTCACGGTTTGATTGACTGTTAAAATCTATCTTTGTTATAATTGATGAGGTTGATTGAACTCATGTGATTTCCATATAATAATAAGAATAAGGCTTAAAGTATCTACCTGATACCGTAAATATCAGACTATGGAAAATTTGAATAAATAATATTTAAAATCTCATCCACATCATCTAATGTTTAAAGGATTAGATACTTAAATCTATTCATTTTTTCATATATATATTATATATGTAAATAAGAATAGATTTTTTTAATTATAATAATAAAAGGAGTTTTAAGATGCCTAAAGTAGGAGTTATCATGGGAAGTATTTCTGATTGGGAAACGATGGAACATACTGTTTTAGTTTTAGAAGAGTTAGGAATTCCTTATGAAAAAGAAGTTATCTCTGCTCACAGAACACCTGATGATATGTTTGTTTATGCAAAGACAGCACGTGAACGAGGCTTAAAAGTTATTATTGCAGGAGCTGGCGGAGCAGCTCATCTTCCAGGTATGGTTGCTTCACAAACGACTTTACCTGTTATTGGTGTGCCTGTGCAATCGCGTGCGTTAGATGGGATGGACTCATTACTTTCAATTGTACAAATGCCAGGTGGTGTTCCTACAGCAACAATGGCGATTGGTAAAGCAGGAGCAACGAATGCTGGATTATTCGCCGGGCAAATATTAGGTACTACAGATAAAGAAATTGAACAAGCCTTAATGACGTATCAAGAAAATTTAAAAGAAAATGTTGATGAAATGAGGAATAAACTTGCCAAAAAATAAAGTAATCTTACCCCCAAAAACAATAGGAATCATAGGTGGTGGTCAATTAGGTCGTATGATGGCGATAGAGGCAAGATATATGGGTTATAAAGTGGCCGTTTTAGATCCAACCAAAAATTGTCCGACCGCGCAAGTAGCTGATAAACATATTGTAGCAGCTTATGATGATCTAACCGCAATTAAAGAATTGACAGAAATCAGTGATGTCGTTACATATGAATTTGAAAATGTTGATTTAGAAGCAGCGACATATATTGAAAAAGCCGGTAAATTACCACAAGGTGCATTTCCCCTAGAAGTCACACAAAATCGTGAAAGAGAAAAAACATTATTAGCTGATTTAGGTTTACCAGTCGCTCCATTTACAATTATTAATAGTAAAGAAGAATGTGAAGCTGTCTTAAAAGATGCTCCGCTTCCATCAGTTATTAAGACCTGTCGTGGCGGATATGACGGTAAAGGGCAATTTAAAGTTGAAACAGAAGCAGATTTTGAAGCAGCAATAGACTTTATCGATCCAAACGAAACATATGTGATTGAACAGTGGATTTCATTTGATAAAGAAATTTCTGTTGTTTTTAGTTGTACAGCTGATGGTGATTTTAAGATGTTCCCAATTGCAGAAAATCAGCATAAAGATCAAATTCTATCAGAAACAACTGCACCTGCAGAAATTGATGAAGCTGTTTATAATAAAGCTGTTGTTGCATCACGTACCTTAGCTGATTCGATGTTAATTGTCGGCACTTTTACGATTGAAATGTTTGTGATTGGTGATGGGATATTTATAAATGAAATGGCACCACGTCCACATAATTCAGGTCATTATACTATTGAAGCATGTAATATTTCACAATTTAAACAACATATTCGTGCTATTTGTGGGTTACCATTAACAGAAGTGTCTTTACATAATAAAGCGAAAATGATTAATGTTTTAGGTGAAGATATGGACCGAGCTCTCCATGCAATTGAATATCAATCAGAGGCATTTGTTCATTTGTACGGTAAAGAGGAAGTAAAAGAAAAGCGCAAAATGGGTCATGTAACATTCATTGCAGAAAGCTTTGATCAATTAAATGAGATGAAAGCTAGATACGAAAAATAAATTAAAATTAAAGGAGAATGTCTGATGGCACATAATATGTCACCTGAAAAAGTTGAAGCAAATAAAGTATATTTAGAAATGGGTTTAACAGAAGATGAATTCAAACGTGCAAAATCTATTTTAGGACGTTTACCAAATTACACTGAAACAGGTATCTTTTCTGTGATGTGGTCAGAACACTGTAGTTATAAAACATCAAAACCACTCTTAAGTAAATTCCCTACAAAAGGTCCACAAGTCCTTGTTGGTCCTGGTGAGGGTGCTGGGGTAGTTGATATTGGTGATGACCAAGCTGTTGTCTTTAAAATGGAAAGTCATAATAGTCCTTCAAGAATTAATCCGTTTGAAGGTGCAGCAACAGGAATTGGTGGTATTTTAAGAGATGTCTTTTCAATGGGTGCACGTCCAATTGCAGCAATGAATTCATTGCGTTTTGGTCCATTAGGTAATGAACGTACTAATTATCTATTTAAAGAAGTTGTTCGTGGAATTGCTCATTATGGTAATAATGTAGGTGTACCAACAGTCGGTGGTGAAATCCAATTTGATGATTGTTATTCAGATAGTCCACTAGTTAATGCGATGGTTGTTGGATTAATTGATCATAAAGATATTCAAAAAGGAATTGCTGCAGGTGTAGGAAATTCAGTTATTTATGCTGGTGCTAAAACAGGTCGCGATGGGATTCATGGTGCAACACATTCTTCAGATGATGCTGTTTCAGAAGATGCAAAACCAGCTGCTGGTAATCCACATTTAGAAAAAAGATTAATTGAAGCATGTTTAGAAGCAATTAATTCAGAAAATTTAGTCGGTATGCAAGACATGGGTGCTGCTGGTTTAACATCTTCTGGAAGTGAGATGGCAAGTGCTGCTGGAACAGGCATGTTACTAGATTTAGATACAGTTCCTCAGGCTGAGGAAAACATGTCAGCTTATGAAATGATGTTATCTGAAACACAAGAAAGAATGTTATTAGTCGTTAAAAAAGGAACAGAGAAAGAATTCTTAGATTTATTTAACGCACATGACATCGAAGCAGCGGTTGTCGGTGAAGTTATTGAAGAAAAAGTATTCAAAATTAAACATGAAGATAAAATATGGGCTGATATTCCTGTCGATGCATTAGATGCTGATGCACCTGTATATTATTTGAAATCTAAAGAAGCAAAATATTATCAAACATTCCAAAATCAAGAAACTGAAACACCAAAAGTTACTGATCATGGTGAGATGTTAAAAACATTATTAACCCGTGAAACAATTGCAAGTAAAGAATGGGTTTATAAGCAATTCGATTCAAATAAAGATAATAAGACACTTAAAGGACCAGGTTCAGGTGCAGCAGTTGTACAAATTAATGATCAAGATAAAGCCATTGCGATTACAACAGATAGTAATTCAAGATACATTTACTTAGATCCAAAAGTAGGTGGCCAAATTGCAGTAGCTGAAGCGGCACGTAATATTGTAGCCGCAGGTGCGAAACCACTTGCGATTACAGATGGATTAAATTATGGTAATCCAACAAATGAAGAAGTGTTTTGGCAAATGGAAGAAAGCATTGATGGAATTAGTGCAGCATGTAAAGTATTAGATGTACCTGTTATTAGTGGTAATGTGTCGATGTATAATCAATCAGAAGGTGAAGCAATTTATCCAACACCGATTATCGGTATGGTTGGCTTGTTTGAATCATTAAAAGATATTACACCAAATAGTTTCCAAAATGCAGATGATTTAGTTTATCTAATTGGTGATACGGATGCAACATTTGGTGGAAGTGAAATTCAAAAAGTAGTATCAGGAGAATATTCAGGAAAAGCACCAAATATAGATTTAGATATCGAAAAAAATCGTCAAGCTAATTTATTAACAGCTATTCAACAAGGATTAATCGAATCAGCTGAAGATGTATCAGAAGGTGGTTTGGCAGTTTGTGCAGCTGAATCAGTTATTCGTTCAGAAAACCTTGGTGCTGAATTAACTTTATCAGGCGAGGCCGTTGAACAATTATATAGTGAAACACAATCACGCTTTATTGTTACAGTGAATAAAACTAACAAAGACGCATTTGAAAAAGCATTTGAAGATGCACACTTTATTGGAACAGTAACTAATGAAACAACACTTCAAATCAACGTAAATGATACGGTAGTTATTAATGAAGAAGTTGATACATTAAGACAGTTATGGACAAATAGTATTGAAAATAGCTTAAAATAAATAACTAGGGGAGACTAATTTCATTATGTTTGGAGTATGGGGACATGAACGAGCTGCTGAAATAACTTATTACGGATTACATGCGATGCAACACCGTGGTCAAGATGCTGCAGGCATAGTTGTTACAAATGGCGAACGATTAAAACTTCATAAGGACGTAGGGTTAGTCAATGATGTTTTTAAACGATTTGATTTCTCTAAATATCAAGGTCGTGGAGCAGTTGGTCATGTACGTAATGCAACACAAGATGATGGGACATTTGATAATGTACAACCATTTGTATTTAGAACCTTAGAAGGTAGTACTGCAATTGCTCATAATGGTGAACTGATGAATTCAAAAACATTAAGAAAAGATTTAGAAAAAGCAGGCAGTATTTTACAAACAAATTCAGATACTGAAATACTAGCTCATTTAATGAAAAAAAATGGTCATAAAACAACAGAAGAAGCAATTATTACTGGTCTAAAAAAATTAATCGGTGCTTATGCTTATATTATTATGACAGAAGATAAAATGTATGTTGCATTAGACCCAAGAGGGATTCGTCCATTATCACTTGGACGGATTGGGGATGCTTATGTTGTCGCGTCAGAAACGTGTGCATTTAGCATTGTTGGTGCGACTTACGAACGAGAAATTCTTCCTGGTGAGTTATTAACAATAAGTGATGAAGGAATTAAATCTACTCGATTTATGTTAAGAGAACCAAGAAATTTATGTGCAATGGAATATGTTTATTTATCAAGACCTGATAGTGATTTAAATCATGAAAATGTCCATGCTGCTCGTAAAAGAACCGGCATTGAATTGGCCAAAGAATCACCAATTGTTGATGCTGATATCGTAACAGGAGTACCTGATTCGAGTATTTCTGCTGCTATTGGATATGCAGAAATGACGGGTATTCCTTACGAGATGGGGATTATAAAAAATCGATATGTTGACCGGACTTTTATTCAACCTTCACAAGAATTACGAGATCAAGGTGTGAAAATGAAACTATCTCCAGTACGTGGTATCATTGAAGGTAAGAAAATAGTCATGATAGATGATTCAATTGTTAGAGGAACGACAAGTAGACGCATTGTTCGTTTATTAAAAGAGGCTGGTGCTAAAGAAGTACATGTTAGGATTTCTTCGCCACGCATTGAAAATCCCTGTTTTTATGGGATTGATATGTCAACAAAAGAAGAATTAATAGCAGCTAATTATAATACTGAAGAAATGTGTAAACTTATTGAAGCGGATAGTTTAGCGTTTTTATCTCCTAAAGGCATGGAAAAAGCTATCATTAGAGAAAAAACACTTAATCAAGGCTTGTGTCAAGCTTGTTTTACAGGGGATTATCCTGTAGTTGAAAAGGGAGAAAAGAAAGACTTCTTTAGAAAATATTAACCATACTTGAATTAGGGGCGAAAAAAATGTCAAATGTATATAAAAAAGCAGGCGTTGATGTTGAAAAAGGATATGAAGCAGTCGAAAGAATGAAAAAACATGTTGATAAAACAACAAGACCTGAAGTAATTGGTGGGTTAGGTGCATTTGCAGGATTGTTTGATTTATCTAAGGTAAATTATAAAGAACCTGTCTTAGTATCTGGTACAGATGGAGTGGGAACAAAATTAATGCTTGCATTTGAATTAGATAAGCATGACACAATTGGTATTGATCTTGTGGCAATGTGTGTAAATGATATTGTCGCTCAAGGTGCAGAACCACTCTTTTTCTTAGATTACATTGGTTGTGGTAAAAATGAACCAGAGGTTATTGAACATATTGTTAAAGGTGTTTCAGAAGGATGCCTTCAATCGGGTGCTGCTTTAATTGGTGGAGAAACAGCAGAAATGCCAGGCATGTATAAGAGTGAAGAATATGATTTAGCAGGTTTTGCAGTAGGGATTGTTGAAAAGTCTGAATTAATTACTGGAGAATCTATTGCAGCAGGTGATGTGATTATTGGACTTCAGTCGAGTGGCATTCATTCAAATGGATATTCACTTGTTCGCCAAGTGATTAAAGATTTAGATTTAAATAAATCTTATGACGGTTTGTCACAAACATTAGGTGAAGCAGTCATGGAGCCAACTAAAATATATGCAAAATCAGTTAAAAAAGTTACTAACGCATTAACAGTAAAAGGTATTACACATGTAACAGGCGGTGGTTTTTATGAAAACTTCCCACGTATGTTACCAGAAGGTTTAGGTGTTGAAATTGATAAAACAACTTGGGAAACACCTGAAATTCTTTCATTCATTCAAGAAAAAGGAAACATTTCAGAAGAAGAGATGTATGGTGTGTTTAACATGGGTGTTGGGATGGCATTAGTCGTAAATAAAGAAGACGTTACTCAAACACTATCTGTTTTAAAAGAAGCTGGAGAAACAGCTTTTGAAATGGGAACAATTATTGATCAAAAAGGGGTTCAATTTAAATGAATATGGGAAAACGTGCGAATGTAGCTGTATTTGCATCAGGCACTGGGAGTAACTTTGATGCAATTATGAATTCACCAGATCGAAACTTTGATGTTGTTCGCTTAGTATCTGATAAACCAAAAGCACATGTAATAGGAAAAGCAGCATCATTTGGGATTCAAACGATTGTTTTTAATCCAAGTGAGTATGAAGGTAAAGTAGCGTATGAAGAAGAATTGCTTGATCAATTAAAAAAAGCACGTGTTGAATGGATTGTTTTAGCTGGTTATATGCGTGTTATAGGAAAAACAATTTTAGATGCTTATGAAGGAAAAATTGTTAATATTCATCCGTCACTATTACCATCGTTTCCAGGGATTGATGCGATTGGTCAAGCACTTGAAGCGGGGGTAAAAGTTTCAGGTGTCACAATTCACTATGTAGATGAAGGTATCGATACTGGAGAAATTATAGCTCAAGAAGCTGTTACAGTGTTTCCGCATGATACAAGAGAATCTTTTCAAAGAAGAATTCAACAAGTCGAACATAAATTATATCCACGTGTATTAAATAAATTAACAGCAGAATAAGGAGTTTACCAATGACAAAAAGAGCTTTGATTAGTGTTTCAGATAAAACAGGAATTATTGAATTTGCTAAAGGATTAAATGACTTAGGTTATGAAATTTTATCAACAGGTGGTACGTTAAAACAATTATTAGATGCAGGTGTGACGGCAATTGCTGTTGATGATATTACTAATTTTCCAGAAATATTAGGTGGCCGTGTAAAAACGTTACACCCGAATATTCATGGCGGTTTATTAGCTAAGCGTAATGATGAAAGTCATGTTAAAGAGTTAGCTGATAATAAAATTGATCCAATTGATTTGGTTGTTGTTAACCTTTATCCATTTAAAGAAACATTAGCTAAATCAGATGTCAGTCATGAAGAGATTGTTGAAAATATTGATATTGGTGGACCAACGATGTTACGCGCTGCAGCAAAAAACTATCAAGATGTAGCAGTAATTGTTGATCCTAATAAGTATGATAGTACATTAGAATTGTTAAAAAATGATGTATTAACTATTGAAGTCCGTAAAGAGTTTGCAGCTGAAGTATTTCGTCATACAGCACATTACGATAGTATGATTGCAAATTATTTCACAGAAGAAACAGGCGATCTATTTACACCAACATTTTCACGAACATTTGAACGTGTTCAGTCACTTAGATATGGTGAAAACCCACATCAAGAAGCGACATTTTATGAAATTCCTAATTACCAGGGAATTAGCCTAGCAACAGCAAACCAATTACATGGTAAAGAATTATCTTACAACAACATTCAAGATGCGAACGCAGCACTTGAAATTGTTTTAGAATATGATGAGCCAGCAACAGTAGCGGTAAAACATATGAATCCATGTGGAATTGGTTTAGCAGACGATTTATCAACGGCATTTACGCGTGCCTATGAATCAGACCCAATCTCTATTTTTGGTGGGATTATCGCATGTAACAGAGAAGTCGATGAAGCGACAGCTAAGCAAATGAAAGAAATATTTCTTGAAATAGTAATTGCTCCAAGTTTTACAAAAGAAGCTTTAGAGATTTTACAAGAAAAGAAAAATATTCGCTTACTTTCAATTCCTATGGATAAAGACATTGATGTTTATGAAAAAATGACTTCTGTTAAAGGTGGTTTGTTAGTTCAAACAAACGATCAAGGTACAGTTACTGAAGCTGATTTAACAGTTGTTACCGATGTTAAACCGACAGATTCAGAAATTGAAGATTTATTATTTGCTTGGAAAGCTGTTAAGCATGTTAAATCAAATGCGATTGTTCTAGCTAAAAATAAACAAACAGTAGGTATTGGTGCCGGTCAAATGAATCGAATTGGTGCAGCAGTTATTGCTTTAAAACAAGCAGGCGAAAAAGCTAAAGGATCAGTACTAGCATCAGATGCATTTTTCCCAATGCCAGATACAGTGGAAGCGGCTATTGAAGCAGGTGTTACTGCAATTATTCAACCAGGTGGATCAAAGCGCGACCAAGATTCAATTGATAAGTGTAATGAACATGGCATTGCAATGGTAACTACAAGTATGCGTCATTTTAAACATTAAAATAAAGGATGGATACAAATGAAAATATTAGTTGTTGGCCGTGGTGGTCGCGAACATAGTGTGATAATGCATTTAGAAAAAAGTGAAAAAGTTAGTGAAATTTATGCAGCACCAGGAAATGGTGGGATTGAACAACATGCAAGATGTGTTGATATTGATGAGATGGATATCCAAGGATTAATTAAGTTTGCAAAAGAAACTGAAATTGATTTAACCATCGTTGGTCCAGAAAACCCATTAAATGCTGGTATTGCAGATGAGTTTGAAAAAGAAAATTTAAAAATATTTGCACCACGTAAAAATGCTGCTATTTTAGAAGGTAGTAAAGATTTTGCAAAGCAGTTTATGATGCGTCATGAGATTCCAACTGCAAGCTATGAAACTTTTACAGACCCTGAAGCGGCAAAGGCTTATATTGAAAAACAGGGAGCACCAATTGTAATTAAAGCAGATGGGCTTGCTGAAGGTAAAGGCGTAACAGTTGCTTTAACTGTTGACGAAGCACTTGAAGCAATTAATGAGATGATGGTTGAAAAATCATTTGCAGAAGCGGGACAAACGATTGTCATTGAAGAATTTTTAGATGGTCGTGAATTTTCACTGATTGCTTTTGTTCATGAAAATAATGTATTTCCAATGTTAGCTGCCAGAGATCACAAACGCGCTTATGATAATGATCAAGGGCCAAACACAGGAGGAATGGGTTCATTTGCACCTGTGCCAGATATTACACCAGACATTTTAGAATTTACAACGCGCGAAGTTTTACAAAAAGCTGCTGATGGTCTAATGAAAGATGGTAGACCGTTTACTGGTATTTTATATGCTGGTTTAATGCAGACTAAAGAAGGTACTAAAGTAATTGAATTTAACACACGTTTTGGAGATCCTGAAACACAAGTCGTTTTACCACTATTAGAAAATGACTTATTACAAGTTATTGTTGATGTTATGGATAATAAAGACCCACAATTAAAGTGGAAAGATGAGGCTTGTGTGGGTGTTGTTTTAGCATCAAAAGGCTATCCAGGTGAATACAAAAAAGATGTTTTAATTCCTACAAAAGAAATGAATAATGATACTTTTGTAGTTCAAGCAGGTACTAAAAAGACAGATAAAGGGATTGTTTCAAACGGTGGCCGTGTCTTGTTAGTCGGAGCAACAGGAGAAACTTTAGCAAAAGCTGCAGAGAAAGCTTATGCATATTTAACAGTTTATGATGAAACAGATGATTTCTTTTATCGTTCAGATATAAGTCGTTAATATTAAAAAAGCAAGCATAATGATATTTATTATGCTTGCTTTTCTTTATTTTAATAATAAATGAACCGTTTTCACAAAACTATCATAATTTGCTCTAATTTGATATCGATGTTTAATAAATATGTGTTAGAATAGATTTATATTAAGTTATTGGAGAGTTGTATACTATGGAACACGGACAATTTTGGAGAAACAAGGAACTAAGAGAACATATATCAGTCATTGATGAAAAATTATCACCAACAATTATTTTAAAAAATGGTGTTTATTTAAATGTGTTTACAAAAATGTGGCTTGAAGCAAATATTTGGATTTACCATGACCGGATTATTTATGTAGGGGAAAAACTACCTGAAAATTTAACAAACGTGGAAGTTGTAGATTGTACTGGTCAGTACTTAGTGCCTGGGTATGTTGAGACACACGCGCATCCATTTCAATTGCATAATCCTGAAGAATTAGGTCATCATGCAGGGAAATACGGAACAACAACATTGATTAATGATAACTTAGGAATTTTTAATTTAAAGAATAAAAAGAAAGCGCTATCACTAATTGATGCTTTTCACGAATTACCTATTTCAATGTTTTGGTGGGGAAGATATGATTCACAGACAGCTTTACGTCAAGAGGAATTGATTTATACAACAGCTGATTTATTTAAATGGTTAGAACATCCTGCGGTTGTTCAAGGTGGCGAATTAACAGCATGGCCCGAACTTTTAGCAGGCGATGATCGTTTGCTTTATTGGATACAAAAGACAAATCAATTAAAAAAGCCTGTGGAGGGTCATTTAGCTGGTGCTTCCAAAGAAGTATTAACAAAATTAAAATTGTTTGGTGTGAGTTCAGATCATGAAGCACTAACAGGTCAAGAAGTGCTTGATCGCTTGGAACAAGGTTATCATGTTGCACTTCGTTATTCATCATTACGTTCAGACTTACCTGATATACTCACAGATCTGGAGCATCTAGGGTTAAATCATTTTGATGATCTGTCATTTACGACTGATGCATCAAGTCCGAAATTCATTGAAAAAGGTTTAATTAATTTATGCATTGACATTGCGATTATGCAAGGTGTTCCATTAGTCGAAGCTTATCGTATGGGATCTTATAATGCAGCTAAACATATTAAATTAGATGACGTGGTTGGAAGTATTGCTCCAGGAAAAATCGCAAATATTAATATTTTATATGATAAATCAGATCCCAATCCATTAAGTGTTATAGCAAAAGGAGAATGGTTAGTTAAAGAAGGCTATGTTATGCCTTATCAACAACATATTAACTGGTCTGAATATAAAACTGAAAATATTAAATATGATTGGGATTTATCAGAAGATGATTTACAATTTTCAATTCCAATAGGTCTAAAAGTAGAGAGTGACATAATCATGAAACCATATGCTGTGGGTGCAGATATAACGACAGATATCTTACCTGATAAAACGCCAGATGCTTTTTTATTATTAATTGATCAATATGGTAAATGGCGTGTAAATTCTGTTATAAATGGTTTTACAGATTCACTAGGCGGTTTAGCCAGCTCATATTCAACAACAGGTGATGTAATATTCATAGGCAAAAATAAAGATGATATTTTAATAGCAGCAAAAAGATTAAAAGAAATCGGCGGCGGAATTGTTTTAGTTGATCAAGGTGAAATAATTTATGAATTGAAATTAGCATTAAATGGAACAATGTTTATTGGTGGGATGGAAACATTAATTAATAAAGAAAAAGAATTTAATCGTATATTAAATAAATATGGCTATCCATTTGAAAATCCATTATTTAATTTACTTTATTTATCAGCTACAAGTATTCCTTATTTAAGAATCACGCAACAGGGTCTTTATGATGTTGTAAAACGAGAAACAATTGTACCTGCAAATATGCGTTAAATAACTTATAAGGAGAATAAAATGAAAACTAAAATAGGCATAGTCCTTGTTATATTTATTTTTATCTTAGCAGGTTGTTCTTTCAATTCAAAAAATAATGAGATTTATCCGCTAACGGGATTAAAAGCGGATAAAGATAAAAATAATCGTCCGATTAGTGTCATGGTCAATAATCATCCAGATGCACGACCGCAAACAGGTTTATCAGAAGCAGATATGGTTTTTGAAATTTTAGCAGAAGGTAATATCACGAGGTTTTTAGCAATATTTCAAAGTGAACAACCAAAAGTTGTTGGCCCTGTTAGAAGTGCACGAGAATATTATTTTGAACTTGCCAAAGGTTACGATGCTTTATATGTTTATCATGGATCAGCAAAAAAAGTAGAAAAAAAACTCCAAGCAAGTGGTGTTGATTCAATTAATGGTGCATTTCATGATGACGATAAAAAACTATTTAAACGTGAAGATTTTCGTGTAGCCCCTCACAATTCATACGTCTTACTCGATGCAGTTTATGATCAGGCAGAAAAAACAGGTTATAAACTTGAAAGTAAGCAAAAACCTTTAACTTTTTTAAAGGAAGATCAGGAAGTAGAGGGCGAATCTGTTAACGAAATTAAAATTGATTATGCATCATCATTGGTAGAGTATACTTATGATGCGACAAATGAGACATACTTACGTTATAATGATAGTGAACAAACGGTAGAATTAACAGACGAAAAACCTATTGAGATTGATAATGTATTGATTGTTAAGATGGACCATAAAACAATTGATAATGAAGGACGTCGAGCAATTGATATTGAATCAGGTGGCGACGCTTATTTGTTTCAAAAAGGCCAAGTTCAATCTGTCGAATGGGAAAATTCAGACGGTAGAATTATACCTGTTAAATCAGGTGAAGAAATTGGTTTAGTTAAAGGAAAGACGTGGATTAACGTAGTACCAACGACATATGAATTAAAAGACGAACTAATATTTAATGAATAGCACGAGGAGGTTTATTGGTGCAAATAGATAAATTACGCGGTGAACAATTAGATCAATTGTTTGACGCCATGTTAACGATTGAAACACGTGAGGAATTTTATCGTTTCTTTGATGACTTAGCAACGATGAATGAAATTCAATCGCTCGCCCAACGTTTGCAAGTTGCTAAAATGTTGGACCAAGGGGATACATACAGTCAAATTGAAAAAGAAACGAAAGCATCGACTGCAACAATCTCAAGGGTAAGGCGATGTTTGGACTATGGTAGTGAAGGATATAAAATAGCACTCAAACGATTGAATGATAAATAGACAAATCTAAGCAACCTTATTCTATATAATAGAATAAGGTTGCTTCTTTTAAATAAATTTTAGCTAATTATTCAATACATCTAGATATATTTGCTATAATGGATTGAGTGTATATTATGGAGGTTGCTTATATTGATTGATAAAGTAAAAAGCTGGCAACATATTTTTAAATTAGATCCAGCTAAAACAATTAGTGATATTGATTTAGAAAAAATTAAACAATCTAATACTGATGCTTTAATAGTTGGTGGAACAGATAATATAGATGCAACTAACGTAATGGATTTAATGTTAAGATTAACAGATACATCTCTTCCAGTGATATTAGAAGTGTCAACAAAAAAAGCAATTATTCCAGGGTTTGACTATTATTTTATCCCCTTTGTTTTAAATAGTCAGGAAAAAAAGTGGATGATGGATATTCATCATCACACGATAAAAGAATATAAAGAATACTTAGATTATGTAGACTTTTTCGTAGAAGGATATTGTATTTTTAATGAAGAAGCTAAAGTATTCCAAAAAACAAATTGTCTAAAACCAACAATTGAAGATGCGGTGGCTTATGCGTATATGGCTGAAAACATTTTTAAATTGTCGAGTTTTTATGTTGAATATAGTGGTATGTATGGAGATATTGAAGTACTTAAAGAAGTAAGCAAAGAATTAAATGAAACACTCCTTTTTTATGGTGGTGGCATAAAAAACTTAGCTCAAGCAAAAGAAATGAGTGCTTATGCAGATGTTATTATCGTAGGAAATGCTATTTATGAAGATATTAATCAAGCATTAGCAACAACTCAAATAAAAAAGTAGTGAAATATTTATAGGCGGTGTTAGTGTGAATGAAATTGAATTATTAAAAGGATTAAATCATGAGCAACAAGAAGCTGTTAAGCATACAGAAGGCCCCCTCCTTATTATGGCAGGAGCTGGAAGTGGTAAGACACGAGTACTAACGCATCGGATTGCGTATTTAGTTGATGAAAAACGTGTGCCACCATATAACATCTTAGCGATTACTTTTACAAACAAAGCAGCAAAAGAAATGAAAGAACGTGTAGAAAGTCTTGTTGGTCATGAAAGTTATCAAATTTGGGTATCAACATTCCACTCAATGTGTGTTAGAATTCTGCGTCGTGATATTGAACAAATTGGTTATAATAGAAACTTTACAATTTTAGATAGTAGTGATCAACAAACAGTCATTAAACAAGTGCTTAAAAATTTAAATATTGATCCAAAAAACTTTGAACCACGCGCAATGATTGGTCAAATTAGTAATTTAAAAAATGAATTAATTACACCTGAAGAATATAGTAAAACAGCAAATAATTATTTTGAAAAAGAAGTAGCAAAAATTTATCACGCATATCAAAAAATGCTCAGAAAAAATGAAGCATTGGATTTTGACGATTTAATTATGCAAACTATTCATTTATTTGAACGTGTACCAGCAACGTTAGAATATTATCAAAATCGTTTTCAATATATCCATGTTGATGAGTATCAAGATACAAACCATGCTCAGTATTATCTAGTTAAATTATTAGCAGATAAATATAAAAATTTATGTGTTGTCGGTGACTCAGATCAATCTATTTATCGTTGGCGTGGAGCTAACATAGCTAATATTTTATCTTTTGAAAAAGATTATCAAGATGCAACAACAATTTTACTTGAACAAAATTATCGCTCAACAAAATCAATTTTAGATGCAGCAAATGAAGTGATAAAACATAATAAAGGTAGACAAGTTAAAAAATTATGGACTGATAATCAAAGTGGTGAAAAAATTAATTATTATCAAGGCTCTTCTGAACGCGATGAGGCGCTATTTATTACTGAAACGATTCAAAATTTAATAGGTGATAAAAAATACACACCAAGTGAAATTGCTGTACTTTATCGAACAAACGCCCAATCTAGAGCCATTGAAGATGCCTTTATGAAATCAGATATCACTTATCAAATGATTGGTGGTCAGAGATTCTATGATCGTAAAGAAATTAAAGATATGATTGCTTATTTACGCTTAATTACCAACCCCGACGATGATATTAGTTTTGAGCGTGTTGTCAATGTACCAAAACGAGGTGTCGGAGCAACATCAGTTGAACGGTTAAGAACGTATGCGACAGAACATGATATCTCATTTTATCAAGCAGCAAAAGAAGTTGATTTTACAGGAATAACAAAACGCACAGCAAATACAATTGCTAGTTTTCAGCAAATGATTGAAAACTTTAATCAACAACAAGACTTTTTAACTGCGACAGATATAGTAGAGGAAGTCTTGGAAAAAACAGGGTATATTGAAGCACTTAAAAAAGAAAATTCAATTGAAGCAAATAGTCGCATTGAAAACTTAGAAGAGTTCCAAACAGTGACAAAAGAGTTTGAAAAAAATGCCGAAGAAGATAAATCATTAATTGCCTTTTTAACAGATTTAGCTCTTATTGCAGATATTGATTCAATGGATGATGATGATATAGATAATAATGAGAAAGTAACTTTAATGACACTCCATTCTGCTAAAGGTTTAGAATTTCCAGTCGTCTTTTTAATCGGTATGGAAGAAAATGTTTTCCCACATAGTCGATCGATGATTGATAATGATGAGATGGAAGAAGAAAGAAGACTTGCTTATGTGGGTATTACGCGAGCAGAAAAAGAATTATATTTAACTCACGCTCAAATGCGAACATTATATGGTAGAACGAATATGAACCCCATTAGTCGATTTATCAAAGAAATTCCTGTTGACTTAATTGAACCAGTCGAAAGGGATTCAGGTCCAACGTTTACAAGTAATAATTCATTTGGCAAACAAAAAGATGTGTTTAGTCAACGTCGCGTCAATACAAGTAAACAAGAACAACCAATGAAGCGAAAAGCAAGACAAGCAAAAACAACCGGTGCTGAAAATGAAACATGGAAAACTGGCGACAAAGCAAATCACAAAGTATGGGGTGTAGGAACAGTCGTTAGAGTTCAAGGTGATGATGAAGCGATGGAACTTGATATTGCCTTTCCAGCTCCAACAGGTATTAAAAGGTTGCTTGCAAAATTTGCCCCGATTACGAAGGAATAAGAAGGTGTCTGAATGAGTAATGAAAAAATAAAACAAAGAATTAAAACATTAGTAGAACAGTTAAACCGTTATGCACACGAATACTATGTGCTTGATTCGCCGACAGTTCTGGATAAAGATTATGATGAATTATATCAAGAATTAGTTAAACTTGAAAATGAATACCCTGAATTTCAATTAAATGATTCACCAACACAGCGAGTGGGCGATACTCCTCTTACAGAGTTTGTTAGAGTAAGGCATAATATGCCAATGTATAGTCTAGGTAATGCGTTTAATGAGTCTGATTTATTAGACTTTGATCGTCGGATTAAAGACCGCACATCAGAGTCAGTCGAATACATTTGTGAATTAAAAATTGATGGTTTAGCTATATCACTTACCTATGAAGCGGGTCAATTTGTTCAAGGAGCCACGAGAGGTGATGGAACAATTGGTGAAGATATTACAGCTAATTTAAAAACAATTAATAGTATCCCGCTTTCCATTAAAGAATCAGGATCAATTGAAGTGCGTGGCGAAGCTTACATGCCTAAATTAGCATTTGATGAGTTAAATGAATCACGCTTAAAAAATGAAGAAGCATTATTTGCAAATCCAAGAAATGCTGCTGCAGGTTCATTAAGACAATTAGACTCAAAAATTGCCGCAAAACGTCATCTAGACGTATTTATGTTTGGTTATGGTATGTGGGAAAATGCTAAAGAACAAGCAACACATAGTGAGCGATTAGCTTACTTAAGTAAGCTTGGTTTTAAAACAAATCAAGAATGGAAAAAATTTACACGAATTGAAGATGTACTTGAATATGTCGCATATTGGACAGAACATCGACATGATTTACCCTATGAAATTGATGGTATAGTCATTAAAGTTAATCATTTACAGTTACAAACTGACCTCGGTCATACAGCACGTAATCCTAGATGGGCAATTGCTTATAAATTCCCAGCTATTGAAGCAACAACAACTTTGACTGATATCGAACTGAGCGTAGGAAGAACAGGAGTCGTTACGCCAACAGCTATTTTGGAACCTGTTTTAATCGATGGATCAACGGTTGGCCGAGCAACATTACATAATGCAGATCAAATAAAACTCTTAGACGTTAGAATTGGCGATAAAGTTATTTTAAAAAAAGCAGGAGACATTATTCCTAAAGTAGTCCGTGTGATTACAGCAGATAGAACAGGTAATGAAATCCCTTATGAAATGCCAAAAACATGTCCAGCTTGTGAAAGTGATTTAGTGCATTTGGATGATGAAGTTGCATTAAGATGTTTAAATCCAGATTGTCCAGCTCAGTTAAAAGAAGGATTAATTCATTTCGTCTCACGTGAAGCAATGGATATAAAAGGGTTAGGGGAACGAGTGGTTGAACAACTTTATAATGAATCATTAGTTAGTTCAATCGCCGATATTTATACATTAGAAAAATCTCGCTTACTTACTTTAGAGCGCATGGGCGAAAAGTCTGTTAATAACTTACTTGAAGCAATCGAGGCTTCTAAAAATAATTCACTAGAAAAACTAATTTTCGGTTTGGGTATTCGTCATATAGGTACAAAAGCAGCTTCAATATTAGCTGTGAACTTTAAAACAATGGATGCTCTAATGAAAGCAAATTATGACGATATTGTAGCAATTGATGAAATTGGCGAAATTATGGCCGAGTCAATCATTAAATATTTAAATGAACCACACGTTAAAGAACTATTAAATAGTTTAGCTGAAATGGGTATTAACATGACATATACAGGCCCAGCACTAGAACAGTTAGAAGATGAAGATTTATTATTTGCCAATAAAAAAATAGTTTTAACTGGAAAATTAGCAAACTACACTCGTCGTGAAGCAAAAGAAGTAATCGAACGTTTAGGCGGTGAAGTGACAAGTAGTGTGAGTAAAAATACAGATATTGTACTTGCAGGAACAGACGCAGGGTCAAAATATGATCAGGCAGTTAAATTAGAAGTTGAGATTTGGGATGAAGAGACATTTAAAAAAGAAACAGACGGGAAGTGATTTGAAGATGAGAAAATTCATTCTCTTAATCAGTGTTTTGCTTATTGTAACAAGTTGTGCACCATCACGTGATTCTGGAAAATCAGAAGATAATGAACCAGAAACAGAAGAAGCTACAGAAGAAAAAGTCTCAATTATTCCAAATTATAAAGTATCTGAAAATCAGTATCAAATTATGCTTCCATATCAACCTAGTGAAGCAAGAGGAACAATCACAAACCAAATTGCTAACCGATTAGATATCGATGAAATGGAGGAGGGATTAAGACGTCACTCAGTAAAAAGTTTTAATCCTGATGATCACTTTTTTGAAGAAGGTCAATATTTAACAACAGATTTCATTTTTGATAAAATCGAAGAAAATAACCCTGATCAAAAGAAGCTTAAATCTAGAGAAGATCATGAAAACAATCCAAGAATATTTTCCCATATACTTGAACAAAATTACCTAAAGAAAACTAATGATGATAATGTAGAACTTGCTGGTGTTTCTTTTGGTATTGCATTAAAATCGGTTTATCGCTATCAAACAAAAGAAGGCGGTCCATTTTATGAATATAAAATAAGTAAAAAAGAAGCAACAGAAAAAGGGGAAGAAATTGCTAGTAATCTTGTAAAAGAATTACGTAAAATTGAAGAACTTGAAAATGTTCCAATGATGATTGCCTTATATCAAGAAGAAAGTGTTGCATCACAAGTTCCAGGTAATTTTATAAAACAAGCTAATGTTAAAGCGGGTTCTGATAAATTAGGGAAATGGGAAAATATAGCTGAAAAGTATGTTCAGTTTCCGTCAACAGAAGGAAAGAAAGATTATGTAGATGATTATGAAAAAGTAAATAAATTTGGCACACTTGTTGCTGAATATTTCCCAAATTATGTTGGTGTTATTGGTGAAGGGCTTTATATTGAGGATAATTTAATTTCATTAAGTATCAATATCCCGATTGAATTTTATGGAAAAAATGAAATTATAGGATTCACTCAATATATATATGGCCTTGCTGATAAAACATTTTCTAAAAATCATGAATTAGAAATTAAAGTAACGTCCTCGAATCAAGTAGAAAGTATTTTGTATCGAGAAGCAAATGAAGATAAGTTAAATGTTCATATCCTTCATTAAATAAACAAGTAATAAGAGAATTAACAATCATGTTAATTCTCTTTATTTTTATTTATAAGTTATTTAATAATTGATGATAGTTTAGTATTAAAGCTTTCTTTATGAAATTTTTTTTAATTATGTTATAGTAGTCATGAGATGTAAGCGCTTTAAAATGGGGTTGAAAATATGAATATTCCATTAAAAAATCTTAAAACGATTAAAATCAGGAGGATGATTATTTTATGGTAGTACCTTATAAACATGAACCATTTACAGATTATACATTAGCAGAAAATAAAGCAGCATTAGAAGATGCACTCAAACAAGTTGAAGCAGATTTAGGAGGCGAATATCCATTAATCATTAATGGCGAACGCATCACGACTAAGAATAAAATTACTTCAGTAAATCCTGCGAATCCAGATGAAGTAATCGGGATAGTTTCAAAAGCTGATAAAGAATTGGCTGAAAAAGCAATGAAAGTTGCAGATGAGACATTTGAAACGTGGAGAAAATCAGATCCGGTATTTCGTGCTGATATTTTATTCCGAGCAGCTGCGATTATTAGACGCCGTAAATTAGAATTTACAGCATATTTAGTAAAAGAAGGTGGAAAACCTTGGAATGAAGCGGATGGAGATGTCGCAGAAGGAATTGATTTTTTAGAGTATTATGGAAGACAGATGATAGAATTAAAGAATGGTGCATATGTTGAAAGTCGGCCAATTGAAGCAAACCGATTTGATTATATTCCTCTCGGTGTTGGCGTTGTTATCTCACCATGGAATTTCTTATTTGCAATTATGGCAGGGACAACTGTTGCCGCAATGGTATCAGGAAATACGGTTTTATTAAAGCCAGCAAGTACAACACCTGTTATTGCTTATAAATTTATGGAAGTTTTAGAAGAAGCTGGTTTACCAAAAGGTGTTATTAACTACATTCCTGGTCCTGGAAGTGAGGTCGGTGATTACTTAGTAGATCATCCACGGACACGTTTTGTCAGCTTCACCGGTTCACGTGAAGTAGGCACACGTATATTCGAACGTGCCGCAATCGTTCATGAAGATAAAGGACAAAAGTGGTTAAAACGAACGATTATTGAAATGGGTGGTAAAGATACCATTATTGTTGATTCTGATGCTGATTTAGAATTAGCTGCACAATCGATTGTAAATTCAGCATTTGGTTTTTCAGGACAGAAATGTTCAGCTTGTTCACGTGCGGTCATACATGAAGATGTTTATGATGAAGTTGCAAGTCGGATTGTTGAATTAACAAATGAAAAAAGTGCAGGAGATCCAGCAACGAATGAACATTTTACTGGGCCTGTCATTGATCAAGCTGCTTTTGATAAAATTTCAAACTATATTGAAATAGGTAAAGAAGAAGGTGAACTGCTTGCAGGTGGTAATGGCGATGACTCCAATGGTTGGTTTATTCAGCCAACGGTGTTTGGTAATGTCGATCCTAAAGCACGTATCATGCAAGAAGAGATTTTTGGACCTGTTGTTGGTTTAACGAAAGCTAAATCATTTGATGAAGCGATTGAAATTGCTAATAATACAGATTATGGTTTAACAGGTGCTGTGATTACAAATAATCGTAAACATATCGAACAAGCACGTAGGGATTTTCATGTTGGTAATTTGTACTTTAACCGAGGATGTACAGCAGCAATTGTTGGCTATCAACCATTTGGTGGATTTAATATGTCAGGAACAGATTCAAAAGCAGGTGGACCTGATTATCTAATTCATCATATGCAAGGAAAATCTACATCAGAAATGTTTTAGTAAATAAGGAATTGGGGGGATTACTTATGGATAATCCTGTAAGAAATTTCTTTATTTCATTGTCTGATAATGAATTTTTAAACCAAGCAGCAAAACGATGGGGCTTAAAGTTAGGTGCCCAAAAAGTTGTTGCAGGATTAACGATTGAAGAGACAATGAAAAAAATAAAAGAATTAAATAACCAAGGGATTAGTTGTACAATCGATAACTTGGGTGAGTTTGTTCATGAAAGAAGTGAAGCTATTGCAGCTAAGGAACAAATCATTAATGTTGTTAAAGCCATTCATGCACATGAAGTTGATGCACATATTTCTTTAAAGGCTTCACAATTAGGACTAGACATTGACTATGATTTTTCATTAAAAAATATTGAAGAGATTGTCGCTTTAGCTTCAGAATATGGCATATTTATTAATATGGATATGGAAAATCATGAACGTTTACAATTATCATATAATTTGCTAGATGAATTAAGTAAAAAATACGATAATATTGGTTCTGTAATTCAAGCTTATTTTTACCGAGCCGAAGAAGATTTAAAAAAACGTCATAACTTAAAAATACGCCTTGTAAAAGGGGCTTATAAAGAAGCACCTGAAGTTGCTTTTCAAACAAAAGAAGAGATTGATGCTAATTTTATAAAATTAATTGAATGGAATTTATTACATGGTAAGTATACATCGATTGGTACACATGATCATATGGTTATAAATCATGTTAAGAAATTTGCCAAGAAACATAATATTTCCAAAAAATCTTTTGAATTTCAAATGTTGTATGGATTTAGAGAAGACTTGCTTATTTCTCTTAAACAAGAAGGTTACACGTGTTGTTCATATATTCCATTTGGCAAAGATTGGTATGGTTATTTTATGAGACGGTTAGCAGAACGTCCGCAAAATATAAATTTACTTATTAAACAAATTTTTAATAAAAAAACAAATACAGTTATAGGTTTAGGCATTGGTATATTAGCTATTACTAAACTTATTCAAGAAACTAAAAAATAAGCTGAATATTCAGCTTATTTTTTTAAATTTATGTATCTATTTATCTGAAAATAAGCGATAATAAAAGAAAAGAGGTGAGATGATGAACCTTTCAAAATTAGAAAAAGAAGGTAAAAAATGGGTAGAGGATGGAATTATCACCGAGGAACAACTCACATTAATTTCCAATCGTTATACTAAGCAAGATGCTAATGTTTTAGTTATTTTATTCGCTATCTTATTGACAAGTTTAGCGCTCTTAACATTTATCTTTTCTGATTGGGCACAAGTTGCCCATCTATCACGTGTAATAATTATTTTAGGCTTTACAATAAGTTTGTATATTTTAGGAGATCAATTATATAACAAAAAACATGTTTTGTATGGAATTAGTTTTATTATATTAGGATATATTGGCTTTGCAGCAAGTTTATTTTTAGTTATTAATAATTATGAGGTTGTTCTCTATAATAGCTGGCCCTTTGTTCTTTTATCATTAACAGGTTTAGGATTATACTTTATATACAATCATTTACTTTTGTTTTACTTGAGTATAGTGATTTTAACATTTGGACAATTATTCTCTGAGTTTAGTTATACAACTTATAGCTATGCTTTATTAGCTATATTAATCATCGGATTTGGTTACTTTACGATCCGTCATGCAAATAAACTCGTCGCTTATTTATTTGGAATTAGCTTAGTAATAAATCTAGTCAGTTTAGCATTATCATTTGAAGGAAATTACTACTGGTTTATTGTTTATATGTTTGCTTTTTATTTAGTAGCACATTTTATTCCAAACGAAGTCCTTTCAAAACCTTTCAAATTACTCAGTTTGGGTAGTATGTTTATTTATAATATGTTTCAAGCAACATGGCTTCAAGATGGTTATTATCAAGATGAAATAAAGTTAAGTGGTCTGTTTTTAGTAATATTATTAATCCTGATCGCCTTTATGATTATTATTAAGCGAGTAACATTTAAAACAATTGATTATGTTTATCTACTATTATTTATTCCAACTATTTATTTACCATATGCGTCGCTCATAACGATTTTAATATTATTTACCTTGTCAGCAGCGCTGTTAATTATCGGTTATAAACATGAACGCCATCAATTAATTACGTACGGAACGGTTGCGTTTTTATTAAGTACGCTAACTGTTTATATTGAATTTGCATGGAATGTAATGAATAAATCACTGTTTTTCTTAATAGGTGGTTTAATTCTCTTTAGTTTTAGTCTGTTATTAGAAAGAAATCGTCGTCAACTAAAAGAGAAAAAGGAGGTGGAGTAAATGAAACGTATTTTATTCTACAGTCTCATACTCTTTCAAGTGATTGCTGTTTCAATCGTCGTGATTCAATATAATTTAATTGATGTATATGGTAAAAATGCTACATTTAAAGTTCATCAATACGATAAAGAAGATGAATATTACTATGAAGAAAATATACACGATTTTGATAGTTATATGTTTGAATTAGAAATTAATAATATATCTAAAGGTAAATGGCATGGGAAAAAAGAAATTCAATATAATGACCGGGTTTATGTCTTATTAGAAGAAAATAAAGAAGGAATTTATGAAGTAGTCAAAGCAACAGACAAAGAGCTAACAGCAACTAAAGATAATCAACTTGTTTTAATTGGAAAAGAAATTTATGAAAATGACGAAAAAACGTATCATGTCAGTTACGATTTTGAAACAATTAATGTGAAAACGCATAAAGATTTAATAAAAGACTTAAAAATATCAGATATGAAAAAAGTAAGTTATAAATTTGCTCCATGGAATCAAAGTAAGCTGATAAATATTGAGTAAAAGAATCATCCTATAAAAGAAATTTTTATAGGATGATTTTAATTTTTAATCACGTTAACCTAACGGATATTTGCTATAATAGAGTTAACTCTGATATTATAGACAAGGAGATTAATTTTTAAAAGAGTATAAAATGATGGAATTATCATCTGAATAGCTTTAAAAATATCGGTAATTTTTACGGAGGTGAATGATATGGCTAAAATATCAAAGGAACAAGTTTTACATACAGCCAATTTAGCAACGCTTGCTATATCAGAAGAAGAAGCAGAAATGTTTAGTAATCAATTGACTGAGATTATTACATTCACAGAGAAAATTCAAAACATAAATACTGAAGGTGTTAAACGTACTATTTATGGTAATGACAATGATAATGTATTAAGAGAAGATAAAGCAGTTAGAACAATCACTCAAGAAGAAGCACTAAAAAATGCACCATCGCAAGAAAATGGTCACTTTAAAGTACCATCAATTATGGACTAAGGAGGAAGATTATGTCTTTATATCATTATTCAATTGAAGAATTAGTGAAATTATTACATAAAGGAGATTTAACGGCAGAAGAAACTGCTAAAATGTCACTTGACCGTATTAAAGAAGTAGATGATCAAGTGAAAGCATTTCTAACTGTTAATGAAGCTAACGTGTTAGCTGATGCAAAAAAACTAGATGAATCAACTGCACCTAAAGAAAGGTTATTTGGTATTCCAGGTGGAATAAAAGATAATGTAATGACTAAAGGTGTTCGAACAACATGTGCAAGTAAGTTTTTAGAGAATTTTGATGAACCATTATATAATGCAACATTATTAGAAAAATTAAACCAAGATCAAAGTTTAATGATGGGTAAAGTAAATATGGATGAATTTGCAATGGGCTCTACAACAGAAACCTCAGCCTATCATCCGACATATAACCCATGGAATTTAGAACATGTTCCAGGTGGTTCAAGTGGTGGATCAGCAGCAGCAGTTGCAGCAGGAGAAGTGATGTATTCAATCGGGAGTGATACAGGTGGTTCAATCCGTCAACCATCTTCATTCTGTGGTGTAATTGGCATGAAACCAACTTATGGTTTAATTTCACGTTACGGTCTTGTTTCACTTGCACCATCTCTTGATCAAGCAGGTCCAATTACAAGAACAGTTGAAGATAATGCTTATGTCCTTGAAACAATCGCAGGTCATGACGCATTAGATGCAACATCTGTTAATAAACCTGTACCAAAATATACAGATTCACTTCAAAAAGATGTTAAAGGACTTAAAATTGCAGTACCAAAAGAATTTTTAGGTGAAGGAGTTTCAGAAGAGGTTCGCGAATCAGTTATGAATGCACTTAAAATGTATGAACTTCTAGGTGCAACATGGGAAGAGGTTTCACTTCCACATTTAGCATATGCTGATGCTGCTTATAGTATTATTTGTAATGCTGAAGCATCTTCAAGTCTTGCACGTTTTGATGGTGTAAGATATGGAAAACGAGCTGATGAAACAGAAGATATGGTAGAAATGTTAAAGACTTCACGTGGTGAAGGATTTGGTGAAAATGTAAAACGTCGTATATTACTAGGTACAACAATGTTAAGTGCTGGATATACAGATACGCACTTTACAAAAGCACAACAAGTTAGAACGTTAATTAAAAATGATTTTGAAGCAGCATTTAAGCATTATGATGTAATTGTTGGACCAACTACACCAACAGAAGCTTTCAAAATCGGTGAAGAACCTAGTACCGAAGTTATGCATATGAGTGATATATTAACTGTACCGGTAAACTTAGCTGGTTTACCAGCAATTTCTGTTCCTTGTGGTTTTACAGATGAAGGTCTACCATTAGGATTACAAATTATTGGTAAACATTTCGATGAAAGCACAGTTTACCAAGTTGCCTATGCATATGAACAAGCAACAAATCATCATAAAAAACGTCCAGATTTAGGAGGGGCGAACTAATGAAATATGAAACAGTCGTAGGTATAGAAGTCCATGTGGAATTAAAAACAAAATCAAAAATATTTAGTCCAAGTCCTAATGCTTTTGGTGAAGCACCAAACACAAATATTAATCCAAAAGATTTAGGGTTTCCTGGAACTTTGCCATTATTAAATAAAGAAGCAGTTGAATATGGTATGAAAGCAGCAATGGCGCTAAATTGTGAGATTGCTTCAGAAACAATTTTTGATCGTAAACATTATTTCTATCCAGATAGTCCTGCAGCCTATCAAATTTCACAAGATAAACAACCGATTGGTGAGCATGGTTGGATTGATATTGAAGTCGATGGGGAAAAGAAACGTATTGGTATTGAACGCATTCACCTAGAAGAAGATGCAGGTAAACTAACTCATAGTAGTGATGGTTCTTTAGTAGATTATAACCGCCAAGGTACACCATTAATTGAAATCGTATCTGAGCCTGATATTCGTACACCAGAAGAAGCGTATGCATATTTAGAAAAACTAAAAAGCATCATTCAATATACTGGTGTTTCAGATGTAAGA
Organism: Pseudogracilibacillus sp.; assembly: GCA_035301085.1. Lineage (GTDB taxonomy): Bacteria > Bacillota > Bacilli > Bacillales > Amphibacillaceae > Pseudogracilibacillus. Next base: position 32,633 of record DATGUU010000125.1, read on the forward strand.
ATGGAGGAAGGTTCTCTCCGTGCGGATGCGAACATTTCAATTCGTCCAGTTGGTGAAGAGAAATTTGGGACTAAAACAGAGTTGAAAAACTTAAACTCTTTTGCATTCGTTAGAGATGGAATAGCAGAAGAAGTTAAGCGACAAGCTAAAGTACTTGATGCAGGTGAAGAAGTTCAACAAGCCTCACGCCGTTATGACGAAAAAACAAAGAAATCTGTTTTAATGCGCATTAAAGGCGATGCAGATGATTATCGCTTCTTCCCAGATCCAGATATTCCACCGCTTCATATTGATGAAGAGTGGAAAGAGCGTGTAAGAAAAGAAATTCCAGAATTACCAGATGCGCGTCGAGCACGTTACATTGAAGAGATGGATTTACCAGCATATGATGCACAAGTTCTAACTGCAACAAAAGAAATGGCTGATTTCTTTGAAGAAACAGTTGATCATGGTGCAGATGTTAAACAAGTGTCTAACTGGTTAATGGGTGATTTACTTGGTTATATGAATAAAGAGCTTAAAGAGATTCAGGATTTACCTATTAAACCAAAAGACTTAGCTAAAATGATTGAATTGATTAAAAATGGTACAATTTCATCGAAAATAGCTAAACAAGTCTTTAATTACCTTGTTGAAGAAGGTGGCGATCCTGAAGCTTATGTTAAAAATAAAGGCCTCGTTCAAATATCTGATGAAGGTGAATTAACAAAAATCATTGGTGAAGTACTTGATGCTAACGAGCAATCTGTTACAGATTTTAAAGAAGGAAAAGGCCGTGCACTTGGATTCTTAGTTGGTCAAGTGATGAAGGCAACGCAAGGTCAAGCTAACCCACAAATGGTTAATAAAATCTTAAAAGAAGAAATAGAAAAAAGATAATTGGAATATTGAGGCTACAAAGTAAATGAATTTGTAGCCTCTTATTTTCGTTTTATGATAACGTATCTGTCTAGTTTAGGAGGTTATTAAATGAAAAAAGCCCGTATAATTTATAATCCTACAGCAGGTCGTGAGGTATTTAGAAGAGAATTGCCCACGGTTTTAGAGCGTTGTGAAATAGCTGGTTATGAAACATCTGCACATGCAACAATCGGTGCTGGCGATGCTGCATTAGCTGCTCAACGTGCGGCTGAAAATAAATTTGATTTAATTATTGTTGCTGGTGGCGACGGAACAATTAATGAGGTTATTCATGGTCTAGCAGACCTTGAATACAGACCGAAAGTTGGTATTATCCCTGCTGGAACTACTAACGATTTTGCTCGAGCTCTTTCAATCCCACTAAAAATCCATTTAGCTTTAGGTGTAATATTAAATGGTCAATCGATTCATTTAGATATCGGCCGGGTGAATGATCAACACTTTATTAATATTGCTGGTGGAGGCGATTTAACTGAACTTACTTATGACGTTCCAAGTGGAATGAAAGCAGTAATCGGTCAATTAGCGTATTATATGAAGGGTATTGAAATGCTACCGTCACTTAAACCAGTACATACACGAATTGAATATGATGATCAAGTATTTGAAGGAAAAATTATGTTATTTTTAGTGGCTAATACTAATTCAGTTGCTGGATTTGAAAAGTTAGCACCTAATGCATCAATTAATGATGGTTATTTTGATCTTATAATTTTAAAGAAAACAAATTTAGCTGAATTCTTAAAAATTGCTACTTCAGCTTTAAGAGGCCATCATTTAACTGATAAACAAATTATTTATGCTCAAGCAAAAAAAATTACGGTTTATCCAGAGGATAGGATGCAATTAAATATTGATGGTGAATATGGTGGATTATTACCAGGTGTGATTGAAAATCTTCAAGAACATATTGAATTTATGGTTCCACAAAAATTTATTGATCGGTCAAAAGAATTAACAAAATTAAATTAAACGAAACGATATTATCGTTTCGTTTTTTTTTACTATTTATTTAATTATAAAATGATATAATAATTTGCATAAAGGAGGAGGTTATCATGAGTAAAGAAAAAATAGGGGATTTATGGAAGGACTGGCGCCTACATGCTATTGTGCTAGGAATTGTTGTTATAACAGAATTGATTGGGACATTTTCAATTACTGTTGGTCCCGGTGTTATTTTATTATTACCTATGTTATATGCTTTAATTATTGGACTTGGTTTATTTTTTACACCACTTATTAAAGAAAAACAAGCTAAAAATGCAGAACCAATTATAGTGTTAGGTGTCGCACTATTGCTTGCTAAAATTGGTGTAATTATTGGTCCATCTTTACCTGAAGTGATTGCAGCAGGTCCTGCATTATTATTACAAGAGTTAGGTAATTTAGGGACAATTTTAATTGCTTTACCAGTTGCTATTTGGTTAGGGCTTGGAAGGGAATCAATTGGGATGACCCACTCTGTTGCTCGAGAACCTAATGTAGGATTAATCATGGATAAGTATGGGATGAATTCTCCTGAAGGTCGGGGCGTGATGGCAGTATATATTTTTGGAACTGTATTTGGAGCAGTGTTTATGGGATTAATCTCAGGATTTTTAGCTACGATTACGCCATTAAATCCATTATCATTTGCAATGGCTTCAGGAGTTGGTAGTGGAAGTATGATGGCTGCAGCAAGTGGCTCACTTATTGCTGCTTATCCAGAGTTAGAAACGCAAATAATTGCTTTTGCAGGTGCAAGTAATTTACTATCTCTTTCCACAGGTCTTTGGATAAGCATCTTTATTGGATTACCTTTGACAGAAAAATTCTATCAGTTACTGACAAGAAATAAAGGAGGTTGAGTGATTTGCTGAAAAACATTCAAGAATGGACTTATATTTTAGTTATTATTGGTTTAGCAGGTGTCATAGGGAATTGGGCAGGTTATGATGTCATGCCTCTTAAAGCATTGCCAGGAATGGGGATATTAATTGCAGTTTGTTTAGTAGGCTTTATTTTACATGATTTGATTCCAATAAATTTTCCGAGTATTGCGTATATTTCAATTATAGGTGTTGTCATTTCAATGCCATGGATGCCAGGATCAGATTATGTTGTTAAATGGACAAATGAAATTAATTTACTCGCTTTAACAACACCCATACTTGCTTATGCAGGTATTACAATTGGTCGTTCGTGGGCAGACTTTGTTAAGTTAGGATGGCGAACGCTTATTATTGCGACACTTGTGTTATTAGGGACTTTTTTAGGTTCTGCCATTATTGCAGAGGTTGTCTTACGTATCCAAGGACTTATATAAAAGCAAACTTTCTATTCATTAATGAGTAGAAAGTTTTTTTATATGTTAAAATTAAAGATAGTAAATAAAAAAGGAAGATAAAAATGTCTAAAGTGAAATTACCTGTTAGAAAAAATGATGAAATGACACTTATTTGTGAGGACTTAACTCACGAAGGAAATGGTGTGTGTAAAATAGATGGTTATCCATTATTTGTGCCAGGTATTTTACCAGAAGAAGAAGCGGTAATTCGTGTTGTAAAAACGAATAAACGTTTTGGATTTGGTAAATTAGTTGAGTTACTTAATGAAAGCCCAAACCGTGTTGAACCTCCTTGTCCGGTTTATTATAAGTGCGGTGGTTGTCAAACACAACATATGAGTGCAGAACTGCAAAGTAAGATGAAACAAACACAAATCGAACATCTCTTACAAAAAACAGCCCAATTACCTGATGTAAAAGTCAATCCAGTTATTGTGATGGATGAACCATGGCATTATCGTAATAAAATTCAAATGCCAGTTGGCGAAAAGAATGGTGAAATTATAACTGGTTTCTATCAGCCACGCAGTCACCGTATCATTGATGATATGGATACGTGTATGATCCAACATGAAATCGGTAATGAAATTTTAGCTGAAATAAGAATACTTGCAAATGAATTTGGCATTAGTGCTTATAACGAACGAAAACATCAAGGTGTATTACGTCATATTATTATTCGAACGGGCTATCAAACCGATGAGGTAATGGTTACGTTTGTGACAAATACAAAAGATCTACCACATTCAAAAAAGCTCATCGAGCGTCTTACAGAAAAATTTCCACAAATTACATCTATTATGCATAATGTTAACCCTAAGCAAACAAATGTGATCGTCGGAAGCAAGATGAATATATTATATGGAAATAAATATTTGTATGATAAAATCGGTGACTTAACATTTGGTATTTCTGCAGCATCATTTTATCAAGTGAATCCTGAACAAACTAAAAAACTGTATGATATTGCATTAGAATATGCTGATATTGATGAAAATGATACTGTCATTGATGCTTATTGTGGAATTGGCACAATTAGTTTATTTTTAGCACAACAAGCGAAATCGGTATATGGGATTGAAATTGTAAAAGATGCAGTGGATGACGCGAATATGAACGCGAAGCTAAACAATCTGACAAACGCAGAATTCCATTTAGGTGCTGCTGAAGAGTTAATGGTTGATTGGAAAGCAAATGGATTCAGCCCAGATGTTATTGTTGTTGATCCACCAAGAAAAGGGTGCGATCGCGCATTACTTGATGCGATGATGGAAATGGATCCTAAAAAAATTATCTATGTCTCATGTAATCCAGCAACACTTGCACGTGATTTAAAAGTGTTATCTGAACAATACGATGTTACAAAAGTGCAACCTGTTGATTTATTCCCGCAGACGCATCATGTGGAGTGTGTATCGTTGCTACAAAGAGAAACTATATAGAAATCCTTAGTTTTAAACACTTTCACAAGCATTTCGTGTTTGTGGGAGAAGGTGAAAAAACGAGAAATAAAGTACTGAAAAACCACATTACCGTTTCAGTGGTAATTGATCTGGGGTGTGGGAACACAATATGATATTTAATATCGCATGAACTTGATTTTTAATACTAGTTGTATAAAACACATATATTAGTCGGAAAAATATTATAATTTATCCAAAATTACGATGAAGTTTATAAAAAAATAGCAATACCTTCAGGTTTCTTTTCAACCTGAAGGTATTTTGACATTTTTTGATTTTCAGCAAGATAGTTAGTTTACTACTTGTCTTAGTCTCTCCATAAAATAATATGATATAATTGAATTATATGTCTTATTATTGAAGAGGTGAAAGGCTAATGAATCAGTATATAATAAATGAATTAAAAACAAAATATAATAATCAAAAAATTATTCCATTCATAGGTGCTGGATTATCCATACCATTTCAATTAAAATCGTGGAACGATTTAATACAGGAGTTAAAAGAGTCGTTTTTGAATGAAATCCATTGGCCCATGATTGACTTTGATTTGGAATTAGGTGAATATCAATCCGCTATTGAAAACATTAAAAAATATGGAGGAATAGATGATCAACCAATTCAAGAAAAAATAGCGGATAGCTATTCTAAAAGAATGGAAAGTAATAACAATACTGTGGATAATAACTATATCGATCTTATTAAAGAGAATTTTAGATTATATTTAACTACAAATTATGACAGATTAATTGAAGATCATATTTCCAAAATAAATAGTTTCAATTCTCTTACTGATTATACTTCGAATATGCAAAGATTATTCGACAATCAAGAAAAGTATTTATTTCATATTCATGGCAGTGTGTCTAATCCAGATTCAATTATTATATCGTCGGAAAGATATGATGAGTTATACTGTGATGAAGTATTTGATAATATGATGAAAGCGTTCTCCAGTTCTTATAGCTTTCTTTTTCTGGGATTTTCATTTAATGATACATTTGTTAAATCCTTAGTGAAAAATCATAAAAAATATTTTAAAGGTACTCATTACATGTTAGTTGATGCCAAAGAATTGGATGCTAAACAAAGAGGGGAATTAAGTCGAGCATATGGTCTGAGAATCATTGAATATGACGCGGGTAAGTCTTCACATATAAAAGAAATAAGGAGATTAATAGCGGAGATTACTGAAGAAATAGCGGATTCAGACGAAAAGACAATTGCTCAATCGAAAGATTTAGCCTATACAGCAATTGGTATTGATGATTTGCTCAATAGTGAACCACATGAGGAGAATTTATTTTACCGCAAGTTGGAAATTGCTAATATCGAAGAAAAATTAATAGAGATAAGTAAATACTTTTACATTGCAGCGGAAAAATTTATAAGAACGAGTAGAAAATTAGGGCTCCCTAAAGAGTTTATTGATGGCATATTAGCAGAAGTCTTTATGAAATATAAAGAGAAATATGTTGAGATTTATGATATTGAAGGTAGGACAAGTAAAGAGTTATTAATAAAAATTCATGGGAATTTAGAAAATATTAATATTGATAGATTGGTAAATAACTCAAATAAACCAACTACGGCGGAATCTAAAGGGTTTATTCATGTACTTGCAGACGATGAAGAAAAGAATGTTTGGTGGGGAAGCGAAAGATTATGAGTACTGATAAGAAGATATTTCAATTGCCCACAGAAATAGATTTACTCTTTGATAATAAAAAGTTAGACGTTTTAAAATACCTTTTGATTATATATCATTTGAAGGAAAATTTTCGCAAAAGACGGATAAGTCTTGAAGAACTATTATATTATTATTCAATAATTTATTTTAAAAATCATAAAATTAATGCACCTTTAATTTATAAGTATTTAAGAGACAAGAAAAGAATAAACGAAATCATGATATCCTTAGAAAATCTCGAGTTTATCCAAGTCCATGGCGATATTTTTACTCCAATAAATAAACTGAGAATTTCTATAACAAAAAAAGGAATTGAAACAATTAAATCTTTGGAATCCGAGAGTGTGGTACTATATTCGGAAAATATCTCTATTAATATAAAAAACTATCCATATGGGTCTATGGAGGGGGAATTCAAGCAATTGTTATATGAGGGGGAATTTGAAAATTGATTATAAATAAGTTAATTGTCCAAGGCATTTCCTATCAGAGGACATTAGATTTTTCAAGTGGTTTAAATATTATTAGTGGAGAAAAGACTTCTGGTAAATCATTAGTTTTATCGCTTATTGATTACTGTTTAGGGAAAGATCGCGGTATTTCATTGAAGGTACAAACTGAGCTAGCAGACAATGTTGATGTTATTTTTCTAGAAATAGAAGTCAATCAAGAAACATTTACTATTTTTCGAGGTATAAAAAAGGATATCACTATATTTTGGCTTTATTACTGCAAATTTGACATTATTAATGAATACATTCCAGAAAAACTTAATAAAAAAGAATTACAAGCTTTCTTAATGAAAAAAATGGGAGCAATGGAATTTAAGAAGACAAAAAATAAAGTTAGAAGTAATGAGTTAACTACTGAAACTATCTCTTTTAGGGATATTTATAGGTACTGTTTTATAAACCAACATGACTTAGGAACTCATAATTTTTTATCGCACAATGAACCTATGAAAAGGTATAAAAACCCTATTTCTTTTGAAATGATTTTTGACTTAGTTAATTTTTCTCAAAATGAGTTACAAACAGAAATAGCTCAGGTACAAAACCAAATAATTGATAATGAAAAAAAGATAGATAACTTAGAAGGATATCTCAATCAAAGAGGTAATGATGATTATTCTAATCTATTGAATCAGATTGGTAATTTTGATGATCAAATAGATAAACTTTTACAAAGGAAAAATAAAATTGTAAAGAGACAGAATGAAGAAAATGAATTAGTATCGAGCAATAGAGACTACATTATCTTAAACTCAGAAATTAATGAATTAGATTCTGAAATTGAACAAATAAAAAGTAAAATAAAGGATATCCAATTAGGCATAACTAGTAATGAGTTACTCTTAAGTGATTATCATTCCGAACTGAAGGATATAAAAACTACCGAGGAGATAAACTATAAACTGAAAATTAATGCACATGAGCTTACATGCCCTTTATGTAATGCGAAAGTAAAAAAAGATTTACTTCAGGAACCCAAAAAAGAAAGCTCATCTAATAATTTCAAACATATTTTGAAAGATATTCAAAATAAAATAAAAATGGTTAATGAAGTAATTATTACAAGCAAAGAAAAAATCTCAGAACTCCAAGGTCAGATAAGTAAGAAAAGTAGAAAAAAGGAGATTTTATCTCTTGCATTAAGCGAGTTTTCTAAAGATATTCATACACCTTTTTTACCTCAACTTAACAGTATTAATGTAAATATAAATAATTTGGAAAAAGATAGGGAAGTTTTATTAGAAAGTAAGCGAGTTTTTAATAAGATTAATGAACTTAATAATATAGTGAAAAAAGATAGATTACAATTAGATGGATTAAAGGTTAAATTAAAACAAATGGATGAGAAGAGCAAAGGAAAAAAACAGATAATGAAGGAACTAAATAGTGTCTATTTAACCAATATGAAAAAAATGAAATATACTGACACAACTGCTTCATTCATTGATGAAGCAGATTATATTCCATATTATAAAAATGCTAGTGTTTATGAGCATGAAAGTGGAGGGTTATTAGAGTGCATGCAACTTTCCTTCCTCGACGCAATTATTTCTAATCCCTCTGCCATATTTCATCCTAAATTGTTAATTCTTGATTCTATAAGCAAATATTTCGGTACAAATAAAAACGAACAAAATGTTCCAATTGATGATGAAAGTGTGATAAATGATCCAGAGGTTTATTTGAATATATATTATATGTTAGTAGAATTATCGAAAAACGCACAAATAATAATTGTTGAAAATACTCCTCCTGAAGAAATGTCACGATATGTGAAATATTCGTTTAGAAATGGAGAAAAAGGATTCATAGATATAAGTAAGAATGAGTTTCTAGTTGATTAATTGATTTTTGGTGCTTGAGTAGAGTCACTGTATGTCTTTTTTTTACAATAAATCTGATTTTATTTGGCACCAATTTCACTTGTTGTATAGTAGTATTTTGTATCTTTCTTATAATTTAATTTGAATACAAATAATATAGTTTATATACTCTTAATACTGCTGTTTTTCAAAAAATCTTTCAAAGAAGGGGGTTATGCTGTGTCAGATAATATACGAAGTGAATTATTTTTCTTAAAACAGTACGGTTTCAATAACACCCTTTTACAACATATTTTCCTGTTAGGAATAGATCCTATACAAGCTATATTCAATGATAAATACAAGACGCATGATGAATTAGAAAAGAAATTTACTGATATAGAAAAAAGGCTAGCAGCGAGTTTTAACAGCTATCAAAATTTCAAGATTAATTTATTTGAAAATGAAGATTTGTTAAAAAAAGGTAGTGGGAATAAAATATATTTTAAGTATGATGTCAATGAAGTGACGAAATTAATTCCTGACAAAATTATGCCTCTATTTATGTATTCAAAAGGAGATTTTACCCTTTTAGATGATAACAAAAAAAGAGTAGCAATTGTTGGCACTCGTCATCCATCAAAAAAATCTGTAACAATAACTGAAAAAATAACTAAAAAATTTGTTGAGGATAACTATGTCATTGTTAGTGGATTGGCAGAAGGTATTGATACAATTTCCCATGAGACAGCTATTCTTAATAAAGGAAAGACAATAGCAATATTACCTACAAATTTTAAAAATATATATCCCAAGAGAAACGAAGCATTGGCAAAAGTAATTTTAGACGAGGGTTTGTTACTAACATCTATTGGGCCAAAGGAGAATACTTATAAATCTAGTTTTTTAGAGAGAAATCAGTATGTAGCAAATATCAGCGATATAGTTGTTGTTATAGAAACTAATTTTAAAAGTGGAACAATGAATACGATTAGAAATGCAAGTGAGGCTAATAAGAAAATTCTATTTGTTGATCAAAAAGATAAATTAATTAATGATAAGATATACGAATTTGGCGGTGAAATGTTAAATGACTAAAAATAACAAGATGATTTTTATATCAAAATTAGTCTTTTTTACTGAAGATAATGAATTAATTGAGGGAAATTTACAAATTGCTGACTTATTTGATAATCAAGATGTATATTTAGCAATTGTAGCAAGACAATCAACAATTAATATATTAAAAAGTAAAATACCTAAAGAATATACAGGAAAAATAAAATTGGTCAATCGAGGCTCTCAAAATAAAGATACAATTAGAAATCTAAAAGAAAAGGGGGCGATTTTTGGATTTATTGGTATTGTTGAAGAGGATGCTATATTTTCCTTTAATTGCAAAATACCATTATTTAATCCCGAGCGACTGAGTAGCGGTAGAGTTGTTATTTCTGAAAAAGTAAAAAAATATGGTTTACCAATCATAGAATTTCAAAATGTTATCGACTGTTTAAAAGCTTTTGAAGTTCATAAAGATAATTATTTTCAAATATCTTTTGAAGAAAAATTCAGTGTTATAAGTCTGAACAATGCTAATACTTATTACAGACCTGAAGAGGAAGTAAGAATAAAAGGAATCTTTGAAACTAATTTAAAAGGAAATGTATCATCAAGAGATCAAAGGATCTTACTCCTTCTATTATTTCATTTAATAAATGAAGTAACAACAAATAACTTTTTCGAGAAAGTTGATTATTGGGGGACTTTTCCATCCTCCAATCCAGACAATACAGATACGTCTGTTTCATTTTTAAAAGAGGCTGTTAGAGTTCTTATTAATGGCGGCCCTAGAAAAGGACCAGAAATATTGATTAGGCATTCCTCTATGCAAGCAAAACACACAAGTGGAGCATTGCGTTTAAACAATAAAAGTGATAAAGACTTTGATACTTTAATTGTTAATCCAAATTTAATTAATCGTATTAAAGGAAAAATCATATGTATTATTGATGACTACATTACTAACGGGTACTCAGCTGAATCAGCTAAACATTTACTTTTCGCAGCCGGCGCTAAAGAGGTTGTTTTTATTTCAATTGGTAAATTTGGGCGAAAATATTACTCCACTAATTATGAAATTAAAGGGGACGTATCAGAAACATACTCTTATCATTTTATCAATGAAACTCTATATACGGATAAATTTAATGGGGAAGTGTTTTATAACTCCGGTAATGATTTAGAAATTTTAAATTTTAGTAATTTAGTTTAATCATGTTTATATTATAAAGATCACTTACCCTATCTAAAAGTTGTTGATGATTAGGTAAATTTCCTTTGATACATATTTTACGGTTAGTTAAATAGACAGTAATCATACAAATTAATATTCAGGCTGTAATCTCTTATTGACGTTCAGAAATGGGCGTCTTTTTTTATTCGAGTTTTTGAAAGGAGTTGATAATGTGTTACAAACCAATCATGAACGAGCTCCACCAATTCGCAATGTCATTTATTCAAAGTTTAATCAGACAATTAAAAAGGAGGAAAAAACATATGGAACTAAAGTACGTTATTCCAAACACGGAGAAAACATTTGGTAATTTAGAATATGCAGGAGAAGGAAAAGTTGAACAGAGAAGGATTAATGGTCGCATGACAACATTGTCACGTAGTTATAACTTGTATTCTGATATTCAACGTGCAGATGATATTGAGGTAATCTTGCCACAAGAAGCTGGAGAGAAGTTCTTTGAACATGAAGAAAAAGTGAAATTAGTTAATGCTAAAATTACCGCTGAAGGCTATAAAATTGGTGATCGTGGTTTTACAAAATACATTTTACATGCTGACGACATGGTCAAAGCATAAGGAGGAAAAAACATGAGATTAGCAGAAGGAATTGTCATTGATAAAGAAAAGACATTCGGATTATTAAAATTTTCGTCATTGCGTCGGGAAGTGTTTCTACAAAATGAAGATGGCGCAGTATCAACGGAAGTAAAAGAACGCACGTATGATTTAAAGTCTCGTGAACAAGGACGTATGATTCAAGTAAGTATTCCTGCTTCTGTTCCATTAAAAGATTTTGATTATAATGCGGAAGTGGAATTAATTAACCCTGTCGCAGATACAGTCGCAAATGCAACATTTCGTGGGGCAGATGTGGATTGGTATATCAAGGCAGACGACTTGGTTTTAAAAGGGAAAACAGCGACACCAAGCACTAACAATCAAAAATCCACTCCACTCAAAGATAAATAATGAAATTATACCGAAAAAGAGGGAAGCGAATCCGACCAAGTGACGCATCTCTCTTTTTTCAATTTATCTTCTTTGGATTGTTTGGTGTATGGCTCGTTTTCTTTATCCCTTTTCATGTGAAATTTTTGCTTTCGACAACGTGGGAACTTGATCCATTTCAAACTCATTTTGTAAGTAAATATGGATTCACTTCATTAATCATTAGTTTGGTAATGATGGCAATATGTGCTTTTGTTTATTATCGGTATCGTTACAACCATCTAAAACAATTGATGCATCGACAAAAGCTCACCAAGATGATTTTAGACAATCAGTGGTATGAAACAAAACAAGTGATGAATGAAGGGTTTTTCAAAGATATCCCATCTAGTAAGGCGAAGGAAAAAATGACTCATTTTCCAAAGATGTATTATCGGTATGAAAAAGGCATGATTCATATTCAAGTAGAAATAACGCTTGGTAAATATCAAGAACCACTGTTAAATTTAGAAAAGAAGTTGGAAAGTGGCTTGTATTGTGAATTAGTATCAAAGGAATTACATGATTCCTATGTGGAGTATGTCCTGTTCTATGATATGATCGCGAACCGTATTTCGATTGATGACGTCATTGCGCAAAACGGTAGTTTAAAGCTCATGAAATCGATGGATTGGGAATATGATCAGCTGCCACATATGTTGATTGCTGGCGGAACTGGGGGTGGAAAGACATACTTTATTCTCACATTAATTGAAGCGCTCTCAAAAACAGATGCAAAATTGTATATCTTAGATCCGAAAAATGCTGATTTAGCAGATTTAGCCACTGTTATGCCCGATGTGTATTACAAAAAGGAAGACATGATCGCAAGTATTGATCAATTTTATGAAGATATGATGGCTCGAAGTGAAGAAATGAAACAGATGGAAGGATATAAAACAGGGGAAAACTATGCTTATTTGGGCTTAGCTCCGCATTTTTTAGTTTTTGACGAATACGTAGCTTTTATGGAAATGCTTGCGTCTAAAGAAAGTACAGCTGTATTAACGAAACTAAAACAGATTGTCATGTTAGGTCGTCAAGCCGGTTTCTTTCTTATTCTTGCTTGTCAGCGACCAGATGCAAAATATTTAGGCGATGGAATTCGTGATCAATTTAATTTTCGTGTTGCTTTAGGCAGAATGTCCGAACTAGGGTATGGCATGATGTTTGGATCGGACATTCAAAAGCAATTTTTCTTAAAACAGATCAAAGGACGTGGCTACGTCGATAAAGGGGATAACGTGATTACCGAATTTTACACACCACTTGTGCCAAAGAATCATGATTTTTTAAAAGAGATAGAAAAACTAGTTCCATAAAGGCTGCCCAGTGCGGTGGCGTGCGAAGCGTAAGCCGCCGTGCTGGGCAAAGCCTGCGTGGCGACAGCCACGCTTTACCCCCCGTTTCTAACAGGGGGGTAGAAAAACAATAAGAAACTGTTTCAAAAGTATAAAAACCCTGATGCATCAAGGGTTCAGGGTGTATAACGAAGATGTCAGCTTTTAGCCTTTAGTTGACATCTTTTTTCTGTTGGGAGGCATACACATGAATGAAGTACCTTGGTATCAACAATTAAAAGAAAAACGATTGGCATATGGCGTATCGCAAAACAAACTAGCGGTACATGTAGGGATTTCAAGGCAATATATTAGTGAGATTGAAACAGGCAAAATGACACCGACTCAAACCTTACAACAGGCGATGTTCGATATTTTAGAACAATTTAATCCAGAAGCACCACTCGAAATTTTATTTGATTACGTGCGAATACGTTTTTTAACAACGAATCCGAAGCCGGTTATTGAGGAAGTTTTACGGTTGAAAATGGAGTATATGATCCATGAAGATTATGCGTTTTATTCTTACATGGAACAATATGTCTTTGGCGATATTATCATCATGGTTTCGCCAGATGAGGACAGAGGTTGTTTACTCGAACTAAAAGGAAAAGGATGTCGACAATTTGAAAACTTTCTCTTAGCTCAACAACGAACGTGGTTTGACTTTTTCATGGATGTTTTCCGCGTGAATGGAGTATTTAAACGAGTTGACCTTGCAATCAATGATAAAACAGGCATATTGGATATTCCATTTTTAACGAACAAATGTAGAAATGAAGAGTGCATTTCCGTTTTTCGTAGCTTTAAAAGTTATCGCTCTGGCGAATTGGTTCATGGAGAAGAAAAA
>DATGUU010000126.1:0-2737 GCA_035301085.1 Pseudogracilibacillus sp.
CTAAAAAGGGATTGCTTGTAAACTTATCTAATATATCTCTCAATCGGTCTCCTGCTGATTTTTGTAAACCATCTCCCATGAATTTAATTCCTAACAGGAAAATACCTAAGCCTCCAAAGAAATCAAATAGGAGGGTTTGCAAATCGATATCCAATGGCTAGTCCGTCCCTTCAAAATAAATTGATAAAACATTCCTATACCATTATTGTCGAATATTGTACCTTTGTAAAGTGATACTGAGATTAATTTACATAAAATTTACATTCTATCCCTTTTAAAAATTTGTCTCTTTGAAAGTAAAACTAATGGGAAATTAATTGCTCGCCTGTTTTTCCACTAAAATCTTTGTTCCATCAACAGCTACTACTTTTACAGCACTATTCTTTGATATCCATTGGCCATTTGTAACTGCACTATAAGTCTTATTTTTAATTTGAACAGTTCCAACTGGACGAAAATCAGTTAGGGTCATTCCGTTTTTACCAAGTAAGCTCCCGTACTCTTCACTTAAGGAATTATAACCTGCTTCTGAAGTTAAACTTTCTTTTAAAGTCATTTTCCCCCACATTTTTCTTCTTTTAAAGACTTTAAGAAATAAAAGGGATGCAGCACCACCAATAATCACACCTAATACACCATAAACTCCTGCTGTTAAATTAGGTGCAGGTAAGGCGACTGAAATGATCATGCTTGCTAATCCTATTGTAGCTAAAGTTCCATCGTTCACCAGTTTTCCATCAACAATTATAAGTAATAATCCGATGAAATAAACAATAAGCATAAGTAAAAGAGAATCTGTAGCTAAAAAGACTGAAAAATAAACTGTAATAAATCCAATCCCCAATAATGCAAAGACACCGCGCATATTAACTAAAATTTCACCAATTAAAAACAAAGTAGCAAATCCTGTAATAATAAATCCAATCCAATCATGTGAAAAAACATCCATTTTGTTTCCCCCTCTTCACCGACTTTAATTAATTATACGATAGCGAAGCAAGATTTGTTTCACAAAAGGAGTTTTTTTATGAAAACAATTAAAAATTGTTGTTTCATCTTATTGTTTTTATTATTTATTTCTAGTGTGTATAAAGATTTAGATCTTAACACTCCGAGCACTTTTCAATATTCTGCCAATGAAACAATTATAAATAATAATGTAATTAAAGTTAAGGTAGAACGTGGAGATACTGTATTATCTATTGTTGAGAAGTTGAATCAATTTGATGGGGAACACATTAATATCCAACAAGTGATGATTGACTTTAAAAAAGCTAATCCTCATGTTGATCCATACCATCTTAAGACGAAAAAGTACTATTTTTTCCCATTGTACAGACATAATTAACAAAGAGGCTGATGTCTCAGCCTCTTTGTTTTGGATTTAAAGGGCAGCTACCTTGCCATAAACGGTGTAACAAACAGGGACACTATAATCGCTATAGCACCTGCTGCTATCGCAATATTACCCAAAGTGGTTGCATGTCTGTTTCTAGCCATAAATCCTGTAATAATCCCTGCAGCCCCGAATAGTATGGGTAACCAGAAAAACGATATAACTGATAAAGCAACCGCAGCCCAGCCAATAACACTATTTGTTTGCATATCGAAACCTGAATCTTCTTCAGTCGTATTTGTTTTGTTAACGTCTTGAGCACTTAATTCTGCTGCTGTTTCTTCGTCACGACTGCTATAAGAAGCAAGTGTACCAGGTGAATCATAATTATCATTTAATTCTGGTGGTTGATTTACATCTGGTGTCTTTGGATGGGCATGTGTGTTATTTTGATTGTTTATATCAGGCTGTTTTTCTTGTTCATCCATTTTTTTAACCTCCTTTATAGTGAGGTACATGCTTAGTTTGCAACGAACTTTTAATATTATAATGTTACTTTTTGGTTTTATTTTATGACTTTAAAATAACCTTGCAACTATCAAGAAGGAATGACATATAGTATTGAAGGAATATTTAATAAAGGAGTTTGCCCATGTCTGTTTTTTTAAAGGAACTAATTACTAATAAACTTAAGAAGTTATCGTCAGAAGAAGTTTTACATTATGGTCAACAATACGGATTTAAAGTTTCAAAGAGGGAAGCAACTGAGATAACCAACTTTTTAAAAAGCAATCCAATCGATCCCTTCAATTCATGTGATAGAAAAAAAGCATTTCAAGAATTAGCTAAAATAACCTCCAATGATACTGCTGCTAAGGCAGAAAATTTATTTATTCAACTTATTTCTTCATATGGACTTGATTCTCTCTTTAATTAAACAAGCGAAGGAAATATCCTTCGCTTGTTTATTGTTCCATAATTTGTTTCTTTAAATCGGGCATAAATTCGCCTTTTTTAATCATTTCAATTTCATATTTATAAGGTGGTTTTTTATTTTTCTTATCTTCACCAACATAAGGTGTTTCGAGAATTTTTGGTAAATCTTTAAATTGTGGATGGTTAATAACGTAGTGGAGCGCATCGAATCCTATATAACCAAACCCGATGTTCTCATGGCGATCTTTATGAGCTTCTCTTTCATTTTTACTATCATTGACATGTACAACTTTTATTCTTTCGGCACCAATTATTTTGTCGAAGTCATTTAAGACACCATCGAAATCATTGACTATATCATAACCTGCATCATGGATATGGCAAGTATCTAAGCATACAGACAATCTCTCATTATGTGTGACGCCATCGATTATTTTAGCAATTTCATCAAAAGATCTACCTATT
>DATGUU010000127.1:0-13267 GCA_035301085.1 Pseudogracilibacillus sp.
CTCACATAATTTAATATATGTCTGGTAGTTATAGCGAAGAGGTCACACCTGTTCCCATCTCGAACACAGTAGTTAAGCTCTTCAGCGCCGATGGTAGTTGAGACTTTGTCTCTGCAAGAGTAGGTCGCCGCCAGGCAGTATTATTTAATAAGTTTATTTAAAATTTATTAAACCATATCGCGGGGTGGAGCAGTCTGGCAGCTCGTTGGGCTCATAACCCAAAGGTCGCAAGTTCAAATCTTGCCCCCGCAACCAATTATTTATAAAAATTTAATAAGGTCCGGTAGTTCAGTTGGTTAGAATGCCAGCCTGTCACGCTGGAGGTCGCGGGTTCGAGTCCCGTCCGGATCGCCATTATTTGTAAACATGATATTTTATCATGTTTTTTTGTGTTTTATAAACAAAAATAAAATAATATAAGATTGAATAATAAACTATTTAATGCGAAACTATAGAAGAACATAAAAAATAAGAAAGTATGATATAAATGGATGAGTTTAATTTAATTGAAAAAATAAAACAAAAATATTATCGGGAATCAACTCTAATTAAAGGAATTGGAGATGATGCAGCTGTATTTAATCAAAGCAATCAATCAATTGTTACAGCAGTAGATACATTTGTTGAAAACGTTCATTTTATTAAAAATAAAACGATATCTACTAAAAATCTAGGTTATCGTTGTTTAGCTGCAAATATAAGCGATATAGCTGCGATGGGAGCTATGCCTAAGTTTTATTTAGTATCTGTTGTCATACCTTATAATTGGAAAGAATACGAAGTGTTAAATGTATTTGCAGGATTAGAAGATTTAGCAAAACAATATAATATGGATTTAATTGGCGGAGATACTGTTTCGGGTACAGAATTTGTTTTATCAATTACTGTGATAGGTTATGTAGCTAAAGAAAAAATAAGATATCGTTCAAATGCAAAGGTAAACGATATTGTTTTTGTAACAGGTTCTTTAGGTGATGCTGCAGTTGGTTTAGAAATATTACTTAATGACTTAGAAATAGAGAATAAAAATTACTTTATTAAACGCCATCAAAAACCGTCTCCTAACGTTATGTTTTCAAATGCAATTAAATCAATTGATCGTGTTTGTTTAAATGATATAAGTGATGGCATAAGTAGTGAATTAAATGAAATTGCTAAAGCATCTAAAGTGAGTATAATAATAGAAGATGAACTTGTTCCTATAAAAAAAGAATTAAAAAAACTAACAGAAGAGCAAATTAATACATTTAAATATATTGGTGGAGAAGATTTCGAGCTTGTCGGTACAACAAGTAAAGAGAATTGGATAAAAATTAAAGAAATAATAAAGCCTTTTAATATCGAAGTCACAGAAATTGGTCGAGTGATAGAATCAAAAAATGACCAAGTTTATTTAAACTCGATAAATAATATTTTAAAACCAAATGGCTACATTCATTTAAAGTAGGTGAAAATATGAAAAAAGTTTTTATAACAGAATCAGAAGAAGAAACGCTTGTTTTAGCAGAAAGTTTAGGCGAACATATAGATCATTCATTTGTGATTACGATTGAAGGAGATTTAGGAGCAGGGAAAACAACATTTACAAAAGGCTTAGGAAAAGGATTAGGTGTAACAAGAGTTATTACAAGTCCGACTTTTACAATTATTAAAGAGTACGTTGGCCGTCTGCCACTTTATCATATTGATGCATATCGATTAGAGTTTTCTGAAGAGGATTTAGGAATTGATGAGTATTTATTGTCTGATGGAATTACTGTCATTGAATGGGCACAATTTATTGAGGATTTGTTACCAGATAATAAATTAGCAATCACGATTAATTATTTATCTGAAACCAAACGTGAACTCATTTTTGAAACGGAAGATACCCAAATAGAAAAGTTAATTATAGCGCTATTTGAAGATTTTAAAGGGGAAAAGAAATGATAACTTTAACAATTGATACATCGACAAATATTTTAGGGGTTGCTATTTTAAAAGAATCAGAATTAATCGCTCAAAAAATTACGCGTGTTAATCAAGATCACTCATCACGATTGATGCCAGCAATTGTAGAATTAATGAACGATGTAAACATAAAACCAAACGAATTAGGAAAGATAGTTGTGGCTGAAGGGCCAGGGTCATATACCGGGATTAGAATAGGTGTGACAGTAGCTAAATCACTTGCTTGGTCATTGAATATACCAATTATAGCTGTATCAAGTTTAGAATCACTTGCTTACCAAGCGCAATTAAAAGATGGCTTAGTTTGTTCATTTTTTGATGCTAGACGAAATAATGTTTTTGCCGGGATTTATCGTTTTAATAAAGGCGTAATAACATCCATTAAACCAGATGCTAATTTGAGTTTTAAAGCGTTAGAAGCTGAACTTTTATCAATAAATGAAGAAGTTATTTTATTAAGTCCTGATATAGACAAATTTAAATCGCTCATGACAGATGACATTAAATTACTCGCAACAATACCAGAACCAACTTATCATATAGCTAATCCAGTTAATTTAGCATTGATTGCTAAAGGTAAGTCTGCAGATAATCTTCATCAGCTAACGCCAGAATATTTACGAATGGCTGAAGCAGAGGTAAATTGGTTAAAAGCAAAGGAAAAAGGAAGCGAAAAATAAAATGAAGATTGAAATGCAAATACGTAAAATGGCAGAAGAAGATATTGCTCAAGTCATGGAAATTGATCAACAAACTTTTTCTTCACCATGGACTGAAGACATTTTCACATATGAAATAACTGAAAATAATTATGGTCATTACTTTGTTGTTGAAACTAATGATACCATTATTGGTTATGTAGGAATTTGGATCGTCCACGAAGATGCTCAAATTACGAATATAGCTATCTTAAAACAATATCGTGGCTATAAAATTGGTGAAAAGTTATTTGGCTACGCTATGCAATATGCTCATAAATTAGGTGCTGAACGTTTATCTTTAGAAGTGAGGGTATCTAATATTATTGCACAAAATATGTATCGCAAATTTGGACTTGTTCCAGGTGGAATTAGAAAAAAATATTACACTGATGATAATGAAGATGCATTAGTGATGTGGGTGAGTTTAATATGAATAAAGATTATTATATTTTAGCAATAGAAACAAGTTGTGATGAAACAGCAGCAGCAATTATAAAAAATGGTCGTGAAATTATTACAAATATTGTAGCATCACAAATAGAAAGTCATATGCGTTTTGGTGGTGTTGTCCCAGAAATTGCCTCGCGTCATCATGTAGAACAAATTACATTAGTTCTTGATCGAGCGATAGCTGAAGCAGAAATGACATGGGATGAGATAGACGCTATTGCTGTTACAGAAGGTCCAGGCTTAGTAGGTGCTTTAATTATTGGTGTTAATGCAGCAAAAGCAATTGCATTTGCTAAAGGAAAACCGCTTATTCCTGTCCATCATATAGCAGGTCACATTTATGCAAATCAATTAGAAAATGAATTTGAGTTTCCATTACTTGCATTAATTGTCTCAGGTGGTCATACAGAATTAATTGTTATGAAAGAACATGGTAAATATGAAGTTATTGGAGAAACGCTTGATGACGCAGCAGGAGAGGCATTTGAT
The DNA here is from genome assembly GCA_035301085.1 of Pseudogracilibacillus sp. Taxonomy (GTDB): domain Bacteria; phylum Bacillota; class Bacilli; order Bacillales; family Amphibacillaceae; genus Pseudogracilibacillus. The sequence goes on from DATGUU010000127.1 coordinate 3,591, forward strand.
AAAGTAGCTCGTGTATTAGATTTACCATATCCAGGTGGTCCACAGATAGATAAATTAGCTAAGGAAGGAACTGAAACAATAGAATTTCCTCGTGCTTGGTTAGAAAAAGATAGTTATAACTTTAGTTTTAGTGGTTTAAAATCGGCAGTTATTAATTATATCCACAATAAGAAACAAAAAAATGAATCAATTAACAAAGCAGATGTTGCAACAAGTTTTCAAGCAAGTGTTGTTGATGTTTTAATAGAAAAAACATATAAAGCAGCAATAGAATATGATGTGAAACAAGTAATCGTAGCAGGTGGAGTAGCAGCAAATAGTGGACTACGAACTGCTTTAGAAGAGCGCTTTAAAAGTAGTCAAATCCCATTAATGATACCACCTCTATACTTATGTACAGACAACGCTGCAATGATTGGCGCAGCTGCCAGTGTATTATATGAAAAAGAAGAATTTGCTGATTGGGATTTAAATGCTAATCCAGGTTTAATTCTAAAATAATCCACAAGTTACTAACATGTATGTGTGTAACATTTTAAAAAGGTGATACATCAACATGAAAAATGTGTATGAAAATGTGTGTAAGTGTTAATAAGCATGTTAGTAATGTGGATAAGTGTGGATAACCAATGTTTGACAAGCTGATTAGATGTTGATAACTAATTTATTGTTTTGGGATTAAATTAACCAATTAATGTGATATAATAAGTTCTTAAAGCATGTATGATGGAAAAGAAGAATGGTGAGTTAATTGAATAAAAAACAGTCGCATTATATTCAACTTGATTTAATTGTTGTCTTGTTGTTGATGATGACAGTGAGTTTATTAGCTATATTTAACGCGCAACAGTTAGGTCAATATGGGGAAAATTTTGTTTTAAAACAAGTAATATTTTTTGGTTTAGGTATTGCTGTATTAATTGGTTTTCAATTTATTGAATCAAATCAATTAGAGAAAGTAAGTCTTTATTTATATATTGCAGGTGTCATTTTATTAATTCTTTTAGCAATAAGTCCAGAAAGTCTTGCTGAATCAAGAAACAATGCTAAACGTGCATTTACAGGTTTGCCAGGATTTACTTTGCAACCGGCAGAACTAATGAAATTAGCGCTAATTATATTTTTAGCATCGACAATTAATAAGCATAAACAAAAATTTGAAACACCAACGACTAAATCTGACTTTATTTTAATAGGAAAAATAATATTGTACACAGTCATTCCAATCATATTTATTTTTCAACAACCTGATTTAGGAACATCAATTGTCTTTATTTTTATTGCAGGAGTGTTAATCCTGCTTTCAGGTATTGATTGGAAAATATTATCCGTCGTAGCAATTGGAAGTATCGCAGCTCTAGGGATAAGTTTATTACTTGTTGTTAACTTACCTGAGCTTGCTGAGAAAACGATAGGTATTAAACCTTATCAAATTGAACGTATTTTAACGTGGTTTTCACCAGAAGTCCAAGATAGTAATGATACATATCAAATTGATTTATCAATGCTTGCAGTTGGATCAGGTCAACTAACTGGTAAAGGAATGAGTAATCCACAAGTTCAATTACCGGAAGCGCACACGGACTTCATCTTTTCTATTATAGGTGAAAGCTTTGGATTTATTGGAGCAGCAGGTGTCGTATTCTTATTCTTTTTACTTCTTTATAAGTTATTAACATTAGGGATGCAAGTAATCGAACGAGATCAATTTGCCGCATACTTTATCTTTGGATACATGAGTTTAATTTTAATTCATACCTTTCAAAATATTGGCATGACAATAGGTATTATGCCAGTAACAGGGATTCCGTTATTATTTATAAGTTATGGTGGAACAACTGTTTTATCAACAATGGTTGGTTTTGCGATTGTCTATTTAATAGCTGTTGAACATTCAAAATCAAAAGAATCATTATTTAGATAATAAAAAGAAACGATTGATTTAGATTAAATCAACCGTTTCTTTTTTATATGATTCGTATTTAATTTGTGCCATTTCCCATTTTTCAAGGAAATTATTAATTGTTTCTTTTAATTGGTTCGCTTCATTTGTTAAAGTCATTAACTTTTCGTGGTCTTGAAACACATCTGGTTCTGTCATGTTTAACTCAACTTTTTCAAGTTGTGCTTCATGTGCTTCTAAAGATGCTTCAATATCAGCGATTTCTCTTTGTAATTTTCGTGTTTCACTTTGAATTCTTTTTTGTTCTTCGAAACTGACCTTACGTTTTGTTTCGGTTTTTACAGTTACTTCTGGTTGGTTTTCAAACGCTTCGATTTCTAACATCTCAGTTTTTTTATCAACATAATAGTCATAATCACCTAAATAAATAATCGCTTCATCTTCGGTTAATTCAATGACTTTATCAGCTATTTTATTAATAAAGTAACGGTCATGTGATACAAATAAAATAGTACCCGGAAATTCTGCTAAAGCAGCTTCTAAAACTTCTTTACTATCTAAATCTAAATGGTTTGTTGGTTCGTCTAAGATAAGAAGGTTTGCTTTTAATAACATTAATTTTGCGAGCGAAAGTCGTGCTTTCTCACCACCACTTAATGTTTGCACTGTTTTTAAGACATCATCTTGAGTAAATAAAAAATTACCAAGTGTGTTTCGAATTGTTCTTTCTTCAAGATGAGGGAATTCATTCCATAATTCTTCTAAAACAGTATTTTTAAGTGAAAGTAATGCTTGTTCTTGATCATAAAAGCCAATCTCAACATTTGTACCAATATGAATCTCAGGATTTGCTTTTGTTATTTCATTTAAAAGTGTTGTTTTACCAATACCATTTCGACCAATTAAAGCAATTCTTTCACCACGATGGGCGGTAAAAGAAATGTTTTTAAACAGAGGTTCAGCGTCGTTTGGATATGTAAAACTAAAATTATTTAATTTTATAACATCATTACCGCTCGCTTTATTAATTTGAAAAGAAAAATTAGCACTTGCAACATCTTCTAAAGGTTTATCAATTATTTGCATGTTTTCTAATGCTTTACGTCTACTTTGTGCGCGTTTTGTCGTTGAAGCTCGTGCAATGTTACGTTGGATAAAATCCTCAGCCTCTTTAATTTCATCTTGCTGTTTTTCATAACGCTTTAGATCTTGTTCGTAATTTGCAGCTTTTTGTGTTAAATAATGACTATAAGATCCATGGTATTTAGTTGTTGTTTGATGAGCTACTTCATAAACCGTATTAACGATTTTATCTAAGAAATACCTATCGTGTGAAACTATGACTATAGCACCTGGATAGCCAATTAAGTATGATTCAAGCCATGTTAATGTATCAATATCCAAATGGTTTGTCGGTTCATCTAAAAAGAGTAGTTGTGGTTTAATCAATAATAGCTCACCTAGAGCAAGACGTGTTTTCTGTCCACCGCTTAATGAATTGACGGGTAAATCGTAATAATCTTCCGTGAACCCCAAACCAGATAATACACCTTTGATATCACTTTCATAACGATATCCACCGTCTTCTTCGAATTTTTGTAAGCGGGCACCGTATGAAGTAATTAAATCAGGATTGTCAATATTATTATTTGCTTGTGATTCTATTTCTTTTGCAAGTTGATTAAGTGCTTTTTCTTCGGCAATAAAGTCTGAAAAAACATTAAGCATAAATTGCCAAACGCTTGTTTCTTGATTGATTGCGATATGTTGTTCTAAATAACCTATATTTAAATTTTTGGCTTGAAAAATTTCGCCATTATCATAGTTAAGTTCATTTGTCATAATTTTAAGTAATGTTGATTTGCCTGCCCCATTACGACCTACAATTGCAATGCGATCAGAGCTTTTAATCTCAAGATTGACATTCATTAAAATATTATCGCTACCAAATGATTTACTAATGTTTTTTAATTGCATTAAAATCATTTAATTCACCTCATTCTATCCTAGTGTAACGCATAGAGGATGACTTTAGCAATTAAGAAAATATTCATTTATACATTGTGCCTGACATCTGTTAAAATAAAGATAATGAAAATGAGGAGTGAGTAAAAAATTGAATAAGCAAAAAATACCTCAAGCAACAGCTAAGCGATTACCTCTTTATTACCGTTTTATAAATAATTTAAGTATTCAAGGTAAAACGCGTGTATCATCAAAGGAATTAAGTGAAGCAGTCAAAGTTGATCCAGCAACGATTAGAAGAGACTTTTCATATTTTGGTGCGTTAGGTAAAAAAGGCTATGGATACAATGTTGAATATTTGCTTGAGTTTTTTAAAAATACATTGGATCAAGATGAAGTAACTGAGGTTGTTTTAATCGGGGTTGGTAATTTAGGTACAGCATTTTTAAATTATAATTTTATGCGAAACAACAGCACTAAAATAGTTAAAGCTTTTGACCGATCTAGAAAAAAAGCAGGCACTCAAATTGGTGGCGTGCCAATTTATCATATAGATGACTTAGAAGTTGAATTAAATAACATTGATGTAGCTATTTTAACCGTACCACAAACAGAAGCCCAAGAAATTACTAATCGATTAGTTAATAAAGGAATTACTGGCATCTTAAACTTTACACCTGCACGGTTAACACTCCCAAGTCATGTTCGAATTCATCATATTGACTTATCAGTTGAACTCCAATCTTTAATTTACTTTATGAAACATTATCAAGATAAAAAATAAAGCTAGTAAGCACAATTTAAAAGTGCTTACTAGCTTATTTCTTTTCTTCCATTGATTTATTTAACCTGTGTCTTTGGATATGTCGAACGCCAGCTCCAAAATCAATAATTGCGATAATGGCATAAATAATGGTTAAGGTGCTCCAGCCTGAGTCTTGGCCAGAGTATCCAGCAATTAAAGTAAATAAAACCCCTAAGCCAAGATAAACAATTCCTAAAAACATTTGAATTAGCCTCCAATCAAATGAATTATTGTACTAAGCTCTTCTTGTATTCTTTCTAATTCTTCGACATCAATTAATAATTGAGCCATAACAGTAATTGAATTCATTCCCATATGAACAAGAATCGGCACAATAATTGTTTTTGTTTTAACATATAAATAAGAAAAAACAAGCCCCATGCCTGTATAAATTAAGAGATGAACTAAATCTAAATGAATGATACCAAAGGCTAAAGAAGATAATACAGCAGCCCAAACAAAGTTCATTCGTTTATATAAACTACCAAAAATAATTTTTCTAAAAATTAATTCTTCTAAAATCGGAGCAAAAATAGCTGGAATAACTAAAAATATCGGTGCGTTATCGATGATTTTCATTATTTGAGCTGTGTTTTCTGAACCGGGTTCAATATTAAAGATATACATTTCAATTGATGATGTAATAAATTGAGCAATATAAGCTAAAAAGACCCCAACAATTGTCCAAGAAATAATTTGTCCCAAATGAATTTGACTGCGTGTTAATTCATTTGAAATGTCTGTCCTTAAAAGATATAAAGAAATAATGGTCGCAAGTAAAAATGCGAATAATTGACTATAAACAAGTGCATCTAATGGATTTAAATTTAAGAAAAAAGTCAAACTTGGAATAATAATAAATCCTGAAAGATGCATTAATACATAGGTTAACATGGTTAACCAATATCTTTTTGAAATCATGAAAAAACCTCACTTTAAGTATGTCATACTTTAGTTATTGTAGCATAGACATTGTTTTAATTGATAGTATAAGTAATTCTATAGTGATAAATGTAAAACACTTGCATTTTTTAGTAATATTATTTAATATGTATAGTGGGATTAGCACTCAAGAGTAACGAGTGCTAATAAAACATAAGAAGAACTAGGAGGTTGTCTAACATGATAAAACCATTAGGTGATCGTGTAGTCATCGAACTTGTTAAACAGGAAGAAAAAACTGCAAGCGGTATCGTTTTACCAGATTCAGCACAAGAAAAACCACAAGAAGGTCTTGTGATTGCAGTAGGTTCAGGCATTATTGATGATGGAGATAGAATCCCTCTTGAAGTTAAAGAAGGCGATAAAGTTATTTACTCAAAATATGCTGGAACAGAAGTTAAATATGAAGGAAAAGAATATTTAATTATTCGCGAAGATGACATTTTAGCAGTAATTGGATAATTAAGATATATGGTTTTTATAATAAATAAGGAGGTACAATTTAATTATGGCAAAAGATATTAAATTTAGTGAAGACGCACGTCATGCATTACTACGTGGTGTAGATACATTAGCAGATGCTGTAAAAGTAACATTAGGACCAAAAGGACGTAACGTTGTTCTTGATAAACAGTTTGGTTCACCATTAATTACAAATGATGGTGTGACAATTGCAAAAGAAATTGAATTGGAAGATGCATTTGAAAATATGGGTGCACAACTTGTTTCAGAAGTTGCTTCAAAAACAAATGACGTTGCAGGTGACGGGACAACAACTGCAACAGTTTTAGCCCAAGCAATGATTCGTGAAGGTCTTAAAAACGTAACAGCTGGTGCTAACCCAGTTGGTATTCGTCGTGGAATTGAAGAAGCAGTTAAAGTAGCAGTGGAAGGCTTACAGAGCATTTCACAAGAAGTAGGCGATAAAGAATCAATCGCACAAGTTGCTTCAATTTCATCAGGTGATAAAGAAGTAGGTCAATTAATCGCAGAAGCAATGGAGCGCGTTGGTAACGACGGTGTAATTACAGTTGAAGAATCAAGTGGTTTCTCAACAGAATTAGACGTTGTAGAAGGTATGCAGTTTGATCGTGGATTCGCATCACCATATATGGTAACTGATAATGATAAAATGGAAGCAGTATTTGAAAATCCATATATTTTAATTACTGATCAAAAGATAACAAATATTCAAGAAGTATTACCTGTTCTTGAATCAGTTGTACAAGAAAATAAACCAATTTTAATTATTGCTGAAGACGTCGAAGGTGAAGCACTAGCAACACTTGTAGTTAACAAGCTACGTGGAACGTTTAACGCAGTTGCTGTTAAAGCACCAGGATTTGGTGACCGTCGTAAAGCAATGTTAGAAGATATTGCAACACTAACAGGTGGAGAAGTTATTACAGAAGAATTAGGACTTGATCTGAAAGCTACTGAATTATCTCAACTTGGACGCGCAGCAAAAGTTGTTGTTTCTAAAGAAAATACAACAATTGTTGAAGGAGCAGGCGAGCCTGATGCGATTTCAGGACGCGTAAACCAAATTCGTGCAGAGCTTGAAGAAACAACATCAGAATTTGATAAAGAAAAATTACAAGAGCGTCTTGCTAAACTAGCAGGCGGTGTAGCTGTAGTCAAAGTAGGTGCAGCAACAGAAACAGAATTAAAAGAGCGTAAATTACGTCTAGAAGACGCACTGAACTCAACACGTGCAGCAGTTGAAGAGGGTATTGTATCAGGTGGTGGAACAGCACTTATGAACATTTACAAACAAGTAGCTGAATTATCATTTGAAGACGATGACGAAACAACAGGTGCAAATATCGTCCTACGCGCATTAGAAGAACCAGTTCGTCAAATTGCAGAAAACGCAGGCCTTGAAGGTTCGATTGTTGTCGAACGTCTCAAAGGTGAAGCAATTGGTACAGGATTTGACGCAGCGAAAAGCGAATGGGTAAACATGGTAGAAGCAGGAATTGTTGACCCGACTAAAGTAACGCGTTCAGCATTACAACACGCAGCATCAGTTGCAGCAATGTTCTTAACAACTGAAGCAGTGGTAGCTAATAAACCAGAAGAAGGCGGAGCTGGAGGCGGCATGCCAGATATGAGCGGCATGGGCGGCGGAATGCCGGGCATGATGTAAGCCCAATTGAATAATGCTTGATATGACGGGGTTTGCTGATAAGCAGACCTCGTTTTTTGATGAAAAGGTAACAAAAAGGTATACAATTCAACGCAATGAATAGAAATAAAAAAGCTATTAAACAACGTATAAAACAGCCTCACGCAATTCAAAACAACTTCCCAAATTATCTCTCATGATTTTATCTGAATAAGGAAACTTTGAACGCTTTATAAAATTTTGTATTTACTACTTCATCTATAGCAGGCTCTGCTGAAAGAGGCTAAACTGCTTGTGCAAGCTAACGTTATCGAGAAAGAAGTCACGTTTGAAGAACTACATGAAGCTGTAACAACTAATCAACTGGATTATCAAATCGTCATCGAACGAAAAAATGCATATAGATTATATGAAAAACTCAATCCTCCGCGTGTTATCACGTCTGACGGTGATATAATTACAGGTGAGTACAAAAGTGAGAATTTGCCAGAGAATGCGATTGCCGGATTAGCTGTTTCCTCCGGTGATATAGAGGGAAGGGCACGTGTCATCCTGAACATAGAAGATGCTGACCTGGCAGATGGAGATATATTAATCACTTCGTTTACTGATCCAAGCTAGACACCATTGTTTGTATCCATCAAAGGACTTGTCACCGAAGTGGGTGGACTGATGACCCATGGAGCAGTGATTGAGTGTGAATACGGCCTGCCAGCAGTAGTCGGTGTAGAACATGCTACGAAGATGATCAGAGACGAACAAAGGATAAGGGTGAATAGAACAGAAGGGTATATAGAAATACTATAATTGCAGACAATGTTATACACAATTTTTAAAAATATTAGGGAGTGTGTCCGTATGAATGATAAAAGTGTCTGAGATAAGGGGCCTTTTTTTCATGGCACAAAAGCAGAACTGAAAATTGGATATTTATTAGAGGCTCAATATGTATCAAATTTTCAAGATAAAAAATCCAACCATATATATTTTACTGCCACATTAGATGCTGCTAAATGGGGTGCTGAATTAGGAACATCCGGGTTAAAGGAAAGAATTTATATTGTGGAACCATTGGGTGATTTTGAAAATGATCCGAATGTAACTAACAAAAGATTTCCTGGAAATCCAACACGTTCCTATAGGTCTAAATCACCTTTGAAAATAATAGCTGAACTAGGTTCATGGGAAAGACATTCCGACGAAGAAATAAATCATATGCTTACATCTTTAAAAAAGTTAAGCGAACAAGGAAAAAGTGTAATATACGATTAATCTCTAAGGGAATACTTGTTAACATAATGGACTGTTTAGTCAGCAATTGCACCCAGCATAAGGTTTTTTCATGGAAAACTATACTATAATAATAGTGGACTCTATATTTAAGATATCATGGATTATCCGCTATGTTTTTTAACTAAAACCTACATTCTTTTGTGGTATGTATTTTCAGCCTATTTTGCGACTGTAGGGACGATTTATTCGCCTAAATTAACCCTAATTGGTGTGTTGTTCGGTCCACTTCCAATATAAAGCGTAATTACAGAGTTACTTGGAGGTTTTTATTATTTTAAGAAAAAAGTTGATTACTTGATCATTCTGCTTTTTCAAAGAATTGTATCAAAATTCGCTTCACTATCAATCCTTAAAAATTAATGCCTAAATTCCCCCTCTTTAGATGACGAATTATCTAAAGGGGGATTTTTAAGTATGAAAGAAAAAGAACATTTAAAATTAAGAAGTGGATAAGGGCCAGTTCTGACATTGGTGCAGAAAACACACCGGATTAACCCCCGAATTTTGGACACATTTTCTCTTAAACTAGCTTTTTCTTAGAATTACTTACTTTTTCATGGTGCCCCTTCTTCTTTTGTCCCTTTAGATAGTTTAGCCATTTCTTCCATTCCTTCAAGGGTAAAGGCTTTGCCCTCGCTACG
>DATGUU010000128.1:0-4322 GCA_035301085.1 Pseudogracilibacillus sp.
GAGCAAGTTTACCGTGCGTTTAAAATTATGCGCGGTGAAGCATATCATAAATGATGCGGTTTTTTCAGCCGCTTCATAAAGGTATTTTGAACGTATCGGAACGTATGAGGTTTATGAGAATTGCAGTTATGTTTTTGTGAAAGCGTATCATAAGTGATGCGGTTTTTAGAAATAATAGAAATTCAAATGAAAGTTTGAGTAGATAGTACTATAATATGAATAGAGATATAATTATTTAGAATGTTTAATGGAGGGTAATAATTATGAATTACAGTGACTTTAAGCAAGTATTAGATGATACGTTGTTTACTGATGCAAAAGTAACATTGTTAAAAAATTTAAAAAAAAATCCATCAAGATTTGTTGGGATTTTTAGAGCTTCAACACCAAAAGGTAAACTTATTCAAAACTTTACTCAATCTTTGGAAATCAAGTATGGTGATGCCTTAGAGAGTGTATTCAGGGAGATGTTTAGTGATTATGGATTGGAAAAGTTGCCACAAGATTATAAAAATCCAAAAAATGGTAAAGACTTAAATGTGGATCAAGTTTTTAAATATGGTAATAATGTTATTTTTATAGAACAGAAAATAAGGGATGATCATGATAGTACTAAGAAAAGCGGTCAATTTACCAATTTTAAAGATAAATATAACGTATTAAAAGATTACTATAGAGGCTATAAAATAATCGGCAGTATGTGGTTTATTGATGATAGTTTAGTGAAAAATAAAAAGTACTATATTACAGAATTGGAAAAATTAGAGAAATCAGATGATGAGTTTTGTTTGGCATATGGTGGAGAAATATTTAAATTCTTAGCTAATGAATTAGACATTAATGAGTTACCTGATATGTGGTATGAAATTTGTAAATATCTAGAATTATGGAAAAAGGATATTCCTGATTTGCCAGAATTAAATTTTGATAAAGATCCAGAAGAAACAATGCGCGCTTTTAAAACAATTATTGAAGAAGAAAGTATATCGTTTTTGAGTAAATTATTTGAAAATGATAAAGTAGTTGATTATATTTTTCCAATCATATTTCCTGAAAAGAAATCACTTTTACTTTTAAAACAATTTATTAATGCACAAATTGAAGAATATGATTTTACTAGTAGAAAAATGAAAAATTATGAAAAAATTAATGAAAATCTAGGAAAAATAATAAAATAGCCTATATAGGCTATTTTATTATGAGTATTTTTCACGATATAATTTACGATAATGGTCGATTGAAATATATTTATTATTACGTTTAACATACCAATAATCCCAACCGTTAGCTCTTTCCAAGCCTTTTAAAATGCCAGCTAATGAGTGAATAGAATAATGTTTTCCATTGTATAACAATTCTTTGACATCTGAGATAACTGCATACTCCTCAGTTTTATTAAAGTAAATGTATTCATTCTTGTCTATAAAACCTTCTTCTATCAGTTTTTTAAAGGGAACACGTACTAATTTTTTATCAAGTACTGCATTTACATAATCATCATCAATAACTACTTGATTTTTAATTCTTTGTTCAGCGTAGTGTATATATTTTTTATCTTGTTCAATACCAATATAATTTCTACCAAGTTTTTTTGAAATTGTGGCTGTTGTTCCGGTTCCTAAAAAAGGATCTAATATAGTATCGCCCTTTTTAGTACTAGAAATAATTATATTGTAAAGCAATTTTTCGGGCTTTTGTGTTTGATGTAATTTATTCCCATCAATATCTTTTAATCTTTCTGAACCACTTGCAACTGGTAATTCCCATATGCTTGTCATTTGTTTGCCATTATTTATATTTTTCATTGTTTTATAGTTAAAAGTATATTTTGTTTTTTTATTAGGCGTTGCCCAAAGTAATGTTTCTTGAGCATTAGTAAACTTAGTACCTCTAAAATTTGGTGTTGGATTACTTTTTTTCCAAATGATATCATTAATTAGCCAAAATCCTAATTCTTGTAACAAATCACCTATTATATAAATGTTTTGATATGAACCTATTATCCAGATTGAAGAATTTTTATTTTTTAGTATTCTTTGACATTCTATTAACCACTTTCGACAAAAATCTTTATATGCTTTTATACTGTCAAATTTATCCCAACTTTCATTAGAGACACCATTAAAATTACTTCCGTTTACTCGAGTTAGTTCTCCTTGTATTTGCATATTATAAGGAGGGTCTGCAAAAATTAAGTCTATTGAATTTGACTCAATTAATTTTAATTTTTCTATACAATCACCTTGTAATATAGAATTAATATAATTGTTTTTCATTGTTTTATTTACCTTTCTATTTAAAATTAATATAAATATGAAACTCTTAATATCCTAATACTTAGAGTATTAGCTTGTAAATGAGAATTTTTTAGGATAATTATAAGGATATCATATTTTTATAATAGGGTAGCTTATAATGATGATAAAATGTATTATCTTAGTAACAGTTTACTTGCTTAAACGTATTGTGTAACAATTAGTGGATAAATCTTAAAAAATTTTAATATCGAGTTGATACTGTATTTTGAGTAGAGTAATTCACCTATTAAAAAATGATATTACATAGACGTTATTTTACACTTTGAATTCAGGCATGTGTTTATAATACGTTCTCGTAGACTTTAGTAATTTTAAATTGTGAATATAGCGAAGCAAATATTCATTTTTGTTATCAATAATTATGTTTCGTGTTTCCATCCAAATATTGTTTATTTTTTCTAAAAATGTTATGAATTTTTCATCGTTATTTTTAATTGCTTTATAATAAAGCATAAGTTCTTTTGAGCTATCGTTAATGAATGATTTGTTCTTCGGAAGTGTGTCGAAGAAAACAGCTCCTCCCCCAACAAATGGTTCAATGTAATTGTCAATAATTTTTGGTTGATATTTTTTAATTATTTTTAACTCTGCGCTTTTACCACCAGGGTATTTTATTATTGGTTTAATAGGTCTCACCTCAGTTTAATATGTTATTAACTCGATTTTATATTATATCATAAAGTAACTTTGCTAGAACATATTCTTACTTTATAAAAAGGAAAAGTTAGCATTTTTCAATTACTAACCTTTTAGAATCCATTTTTGTCTTGCTTGAGGATTTAATGGATGCATAATATCGTTAGTTTTTGGATTGATGAGCTTCTTAATTTTCTTCTTATGTTCTTTAAGTAATTCATATACTTGTCCAACCCTAGCCTGGACGTTCGGCTTTTTGGCATATGATCCCCAAGCTAGTATCACTGCATCACTATCTGAAGCAGCCTTCATAATATGAATGTCACTGTGTTGGTCGTATGCATCCTTCGAATGCTTTAAGTTTTTAAGTGTAGTGATATTTGAATAAAGATTAACGAAGTGCACTGTACCAATATCTTGTTGTGATAGTTGATTGATAATGAGTTGTGTAGTGAGATCGATATTTATAATGCCATCGTAGTTTGGATACATTGTGATGACTGTAGCAGTCTTCTTGCTATCGTCCCATGTCTTTGTTAGTAAGTAGCGGTGAGTTCTCTTTTCGTCAAAAATTGCAGTAGTGACAAGTGTATTTGTGATATTTTCCATTGATTTTATCTCCTTAATATTCATTTGGTAATAACATAATGTAATAAGAAAGGTCTACATCATCTTCACGGATAATGTAGACCTTATTGATATTGATAGGTTGATTGATATTTGCCTTTTGAGTTTTCACATACGCTGGTCGTTCTTGTTTGTGTTTGATATATAATTGATTGCGATGTGTATTGAACTGGAATATATGAAAATAATCTACTAAGGTATTATCTTTGGTTTGTTCTTGTTCTCGCTCAGATACGAGTTGCCATAATTGGTGTTGTAAGATATTAGGTAAGTTGTTGGCGATACCCCGGGTGATATATCTATTCATAAGAGACTTCCTTTCGTTCTGACTCTTTCATCCAAATGATAATTTCACTAAGAATTGTAATGACGAGTTGTGTAATTTTGATGTATTTATGCATATTATTGTCCTCCTGTTAGTAAGTATCGTTGATCCAAAAGGGGCATGACCGTGTTGTGTAGATATAAGAAATCCATATCGTGGTTTTCATCAATATAACCAATGGCTATGAGTTGTTTCTGATGGTAGAGAATGAAAGGGTAGATATTACTTTCGTGAAGTGTATCAGAATAGTAGGTGTAGGTTTGAAGTATTTTATTACTGAGTGGCCCAAGCCTTACATATTGGTCAGGTAAGATATGATCAGCGATTTCCTCGATAGATTCACATTCCCACTTTTCATCTTTTGGCAGTTTGAATAAGTTGGTTATATAGTGCTTGAGTTGTTGTTCTAGTGTCAT
>DATGUU010000129.1:0-4115 GCA_035301085.1 Pseudogracilibacillus sp.
GCTGTTAACCGATCGGTCGTAGGTTCGAGTCCTACCTGTGGAGCCATTGGAAACGTACTCAAGTTGGCTGAAGAGGCGCCCCTGCTAAGGGTGTAGGTCGCGAGAGCGGCGCGAGGGTTCGAATCCCTCCGTTTCCGTAAAAACATAAGAGTACATCCAAATGAATATTTGGATACAAGAAGAACGTTGATATATCAGCGTTCTTTTTATTTTGTGAAAAATACATAAAAGTGAATCCTATAAATTTTGGTCAACTTGTGGACAATTTGACCAGTTTTAAAATTATTTTGTCCGTTTAGTTGTCCAATTAAAAATTAAGGGCTTCATCTAGCTGATTATCTTCATATGATTTTAATTTTTCATGTATATGACTATATACGCTCCAAGTAATTTCAAAGTTTGCATGACCTATTATTCTCTTTCAATATATACATTTCCATTTATTAGTTTACGGCGGTTATGTGTGCGATTGTACAATATAATTTTTATAAAAAATATTGTGTGATTCATAAAAGAGGAAAATTCACATACTTAAAATTGTTTTGGTATCTTATCCTTTTTAATGTAGGTGGATAGTACGTTTTTAACAAAAGAACGTATGCAAGAGTTGAAAAAAGCATTTATTAGAGTATATGTATTGCAAAACAACTCCCTATAAAGCTTAAACATCAAACCTATAGAAATATATTACGGAAAATGTATGAAATAGACGGCACAAAAGAATTTAGAAATCTACTAAGCGATATGGGAGACGAATAAACATAAAATATCGCCAATTATGGCTATAAAAAGTTAATTACTTAATACTTTAATTATTAATACGATGAATGCTATTGGAATTGCTGTAGCTAATATAATCGCAAGGATAGTAAGTATTACAAGTATAGTTGTAAACATATAGAAAACTCCTTCATAAAGTTGATAAGTTAATTACAACATATTGAAGAGAGCATTTAAACAAACCTTACAAGAATGTCATTTCTTCTTGCGTGTGAAATATTCAATTATTCCTATAACAATGAATACAGGTAAAAAGATTAATAATGTATAAATGATAAGGCTCATATTAGTACTCCTAATGAATTGGATACTATTATATTTAAACATTTTAGGTAGTGTGAGTTAAATAAAATGACAAAATTGTCACATAAGTTGGACAGCGAGTAAATGTAGAAGTTAGATAAAAAAACCACCCAGTTAAGGATGGGGAATGTTACTTATTCGTAAGTAATTTGATACCACGAATGATGTTAAAAAGGAAGAAAATACCTGCAATTAGTAATAAAAATATTCCTATTCCGAATGAAACATTATATATTACTTCTTGATTGTCAAAAGGTTTATCGAAGGCTTCTCGAGAAAAGATGAAACCTACATTTGCTAAGAAAAAGAAAATATATACCCAAATGTGATTAAATAATGCTTTTCTACCATGTGTAGAAGTTGGCTTTTCAGCTAATATCCAAACTAATATTGGAAATATAATTGGTGCGAAAAGCATACTGAAATAACTTAGTGCAGATAAAATATTTTGACTTTTATTATGATGTTCCAATTCAATCGCCTCCAACACAATTAAAACATTTTAAAAAATAAATTTGAAGCAATATATAAAACCTAACGATATTGTTAGATATGGATAACGTTTAATTACTAACACATTAGATCAATTAGTAATACAAGTAGAACAATGGAATGTAGATAAAAACTTACGTAATGGTAATCCAGAGAGGCGAACATTAAAATTCTATGAAGAAGCTGGTAAAGTCGTGCAACATTATCACATAACAAAATGGAAGATTTAAAAGATGGTAAAGATAATAAAGTATTCTCATTAAGTTGACTTAAGTAATACGTTGATTTAAAGGTTTTTTGTTATGTCCGGATAATTTTCGATAAATACGTAAAACAAATTATGCGACAATATTAGAAATGACAATTGCCTTTCAGTAAAACATAAAAGTAAGTTTGAATGAATACTTTAGTTGTGAATGGGGACAGAATAGAGGATGTTTTATTAATATATAGTTTTATTTTCCGTTATTGCAATGTGGCTGGAGAATCATTGCTCATACATAAGCCCCACTAACTCAATATATTGAGTTAGTGGGGCTTGAATTTATTTTGTTTTTTTACTTATTAAGTTTCTAATTCCTCTTACAATATAACCGACAATCAGTGTTCTAAAAACACGTTTTATAATATTCATAAATTTTTACCTCCTAAACGAAACTCATACATGCTACTTACATACTTTTACCCATTTTTTATAAGTGTAATGAAAATATAGGGGTATTTTTTAAAACGTTAGTTTAAAACTATTTTTCGAAAGAAATAAGCCCGTTCTCATCTGCTTTGTTAAAGAAAATTGTTAAGATACCACTAATGATAGCAATAATATATGGAATACCAGTCCAGAAAAATATTAAGTGAATAATACCTTGTAGCAATTGGTTTGAGTAAAATTTATGGATGCCACACCATCCTAAAAGAAATGCAAGCACGACGTAAATGACTTTGTTTACTTTCATGTGTATAATATCCTTTCGTTATCTAGATTGTTATTTTAATTATCCCTTAAATAGTAGAATTGAACAAACAAAACAATGTGACAAAATTTGAGTTATAAAGTTGTTATTACATCGAAATTTTAATTTGATTCATATATAATAGAATTAATCATTGCTATAAATAAAGGAGAAATCAAATGATTAGAAAAGCTAAACCTAGTGACAAAAAAGATATTGCAGAATTATGTTATATCATTTGGAGCCAATTAGATATCGATATGGTAAAAGAAGTGGAAAAGTTTCGTTTGCTAAAAATAATGGAACAAAGCATGGTAGATGTTAAATATAGAGGACATATTAGTAATGTATGGGTGTATGAAATTGATGGCAATGTAGCAGGATGTTTAATTGCATATCCAGGCGATAAGGAATTAGAACTGGAACAAGCGTGGCTAGACATGGATTTAGAAGCAGATATAAAATCCTATGGCACACCTATGCCTATGAAAGAAGCTAATGATGATGAATGGTATATTGAAACTGTAGCAACATTTCCGCAATACCGTGGGAATGGTGTAGCAACTAAATTAATCAAACATGTCATTGCGAACTATCCAGATGAAAAATGGAGTTTAAATTGTGATATAGATAATCTTACAGCATTACGCGTCTATGAAAAATTAGGTTTTGAAATTGCAAGTGAATTTGATTTATATGGTCATATGCATTATCACTTAGTACATATTTAGGTTATATTTGTTAAAAATAAAAATCGTTCATCAAATGAATGAAGAACGATTTTGTATATATAAGCATAAAACTTAAAATTAGTTGTTATTAAATACCACCTAATAGGGCACTTATATAGATACCTAATGCATAAAGGAAACCAAAGAATGTATTAGTTTTACCTGTAGCAGCCATTGCAGGCATCATTGTTTCAGGTGTGTCGTTCTTTTTAAATCTTCTAACTGCTTTGATTGGCATTGGGAATGACAATAAGGCTAGCAAGAAGAAAATTGAACCACCAGGTTTAAAGAAAGTAATGTAGATAACGAGTAAATAAGCAACGATATACATCAATGCTAAAAAGCGTACTGCATTATTTTTCCCTAATAAAATGGGTAATGTTTTTCGGCCGCTTGCCTTATCTTTTGCCCAATCTCTGATATTATTGCCCATGTTGATAAGTCCAATTGTAATTACGATTGGAATACTAATCCATACTGCTAAACTTTGTAAATTACCAGTTTGGATAAAAAAGGCAATTAAAATAATGATCATGCCCATAAAAATTCCGGAGAATAGTTCACCAAAGGGCGTCCAAGAAATAGGGAATGGTCCACCCGTATATAAGTAACCTACAGCCATGCATACTAACCCAATCGGTAGTAACCAGAATGAACTTTGGGAAGCGATAAATATGCCTAATATTGCTGCGATAATATAGAACGTTATGGCTAGGTTCATGACTAATTTTGGACTCATGCCATTACGCACAATTGCGCCACCGATACCTACTGAAGTATGGTCATCTAAGCCTTTTTTAAAATCATAGTATTCGTTAAACATGTTAGTAGCTGCTTGGATAAGTAAACAAGCGAC
>DATGUU010000130.1:0-2505 GCA_035301085.1 Pseudogracilibacillus sp.
TCCAAGAAAAATATGAATACTATTTCAACTCTGATGAATTAGATACGATTTTAGATAACGGTAGAGATAAAGCTCAAAAAGCTTCATTTAAAACGTTGAAAAAAATGGAAAAAGCAATGGGCTTAGGCCGAAAAAGATAATCTATAAGATCATAGTGGAGATTGGCATAAATCTCATTTTAAAAATACTAATCCATTTGATGTGGATTAGTATTTTTTTAACTCTTATGATGTTTAAGTTAATCTGCTAATGATTTATTCCAGTAATGCCACTCAAATGTCCTTGTTGATTTTAGCAAATTACAATATCGTTTAATGTCAATTCTACTGAAGAAAAATAATTATGCTATAAGAGCAAAAATCCTTGTTATCAAAGAAAACGTCACTCTCTATATAACGACATAGAAAGTGACATATTTTCATTATTTCAATAAGTTGTACTCAAATTTCATTTTTTATTTCTTTTATTTCTTTTCACTTGTTTCACGGTCAATTGATTTATCAATTTTTACTTCTTTTAACGATGTATCGCCGCCGATTTGGTGATAAATTAACCCTTTAACTTGTGGATTAGTTAAGTGTGCTTCACCTTTTTGATAAACAGGTGCTACCGGTGCATCATTGAGTAATAATTCTTCCGCTTCTTTCATTGCTGCATTACGTTCTTCAGGTTTTTTCAATAATTTACCATTTGCATCTTTAATAAGTTGGTCATATTTTTTGCTGCTCCATGCAGTATTATTTTGCGAATTACCTGTAGTCATAATATTTAAGAATGACAATGGGTCTGGATAATCCGGCCCCCAACCTGATAACGATGCTTCAAATGTTTCAGAAGACTCTTGATTTAAACGTTGTTTAAATGGTAATTGTTTAATCTTCAAAGTAACACCTGGCAAGGTACTTTCTACTTGTGCTTTAATATATTCAGCAGAAATCTTTGCATCTGGTGTATCTTCAGTATTCATCGTAAATGTTAAATTTTTAATACCTAAATCTTTTTTTGCTTTTTCAAAATGTTGTTTGGCCGCTTTAGGATTATAAGTCAACGGTGAATCTATGGATTCAGCAAAGTCTTTACCATCTGGTGTTTCTGCAGTTAATTTAGCAGTAAATCCATCTGTCGCTTCTGATCCATTATTTTTTACTGAATTCACATATCCCTCTTTATTGATAGATTGTGCTATGGCTAACCTCAGATCTTTATTTTTAAATTCTGGTACGTTGTCTTGATTCATTTTAATATAGAACGTACTAGCTAATAAACGTTTTTTTAACCCTGGATTATCTTGATATTTATCTACTTGATCTGCGGTAATGGTCGTATCATCTACAGAACCAGTGTCATAAAGTGATGCACCTGCTTGCTGATCTTTTAACACTTTATAATTTACACGGTCTAATTGAACTTTTTCTTTGTCCCAATAATCTTCATTTTTAACTAACTGAATTTTATCTTCAACTTTCCAATCTTTAACTTTAAACGGACCATTAAAGACTGTTTTATCTGCAGTTGTAGCATATTGCTCGCCATTCTTTTTCACAACTTTTTCATTTTGTGGCATAAATGCTCCAAAGGCGAACATTTCATTAATATATGGGATTGGTTTTGTTAATTCAACTTTCAATGTATGATCATTTAAAGCTGTAACCCCTAATTTATCAACATCTTTTTTCCCCATATTAATGTCTTCAGCATTTTTAATATCATACATTATGTAAGCATATTCAGCAGCTGTTTCTGGATTAACAACTCTTTTCCATGCATATTCAAAATCATGAGCTGTAACAGGATCACCGTTGGACCACTTAGCATCTTTACGCAGTTTAATAGTCAATGTCTTTCCACCGTTACTCTTCTCTGGCATCTCTTTAGCAACACCTGGTTTAGCTTTATCGTTTTTATCTAATGTATATAAACCTTCATACACTTGGTTATATATATCAAACGATACAGTATCAGTGGCTAAGGCAGTATCCAAAGAAGAAATATCTTGTGGTATCACTTTTCTAAATACTTGTCCTTTGTCCGAGTAGATACCTTCAGCACTGCTACATCCCGCTGTAATCACCGTTAAAGCTAATAAAACTACAAATAGTTTAATCCTTTTCATATTAATCCCCCTTTCCCTTATACTGATGGTGCTTGTATTTGAGATTTTAATGTTTCTGCTTCCTCATCCGTAGTAAATACAAAATGCCCTGGTTGTATTTCGTTTAAAGACCGTTGATCGTTTTTGGACGTGTCTTCTTTATACACTGTTCTTTTTCGCGAACGTTCACTTTCAGGATCTGGTTGTGGTACTGCTGAAAGTAATGATTTCGTATATGGATGTAACGGATGATTATATATTTCATCTGCAGCACCTAATTCGACAATCTTACCAAAATGCATAACTGCAATTCTGTCTGAAATATATTTCACCATCGAAAGGTCATGAGCAATAAATAGAAATGTAATATTGTGTTCTCTTTGCAACTTTAATAACAAATTGACAACTTGTGC
>DATGUU010000131.1:0-5537 GCA_035301085.1 Pseudogracilibacillus sp.
TGTTTTTATAAATTCAATTATTGAATCTCCCATCAGTATAACTCCTTACCCTTCAATATATCAATTTTATTTGATATATAAATCAATATTTTTTGATGTATTTAACAAACAATAAAGATACTTGTCAAAAGATTTTACAACAAGTACCTTCTGATAAAACAACCTGTATTTGTGCTTCATTAATTTGATAGTAATTCCAAGTACCGTGTTTTTCAACTATAAGTATATTAGCTTCAACTAATTTCTTTAGATGATATGAAAGTTTGGATTGTTGTAAACTTAATTTTTCTTCCAAATCGCAAACACATAAAGTTTTATTAGGACTTTTACTGATTTCATTTAAAATTTTAAGTCGGATCTTATCAGCCAAAGCAGCAAACATATTTTCATAAAAGTTGAATGCCTCATCTTCGCTTAATCCATTTACCATTTTAACTAGTTCCATGATTTCGCCCCCTCGCTAATACATCAATTTTTTTTGATTTAGTAGCAGTATATTACGTATATAATAAAATTGCAACCATAATAATCAAAAAAAGTTGATGTATTTATAGAACAAGCGAATGATTCAGCACAGTCGCTCTTATTACTAATAATTTTTCAACAATACGGCCCATTTATCCAACGAAAGCACAATTGTTTGTTGAGCAATCGCGCCCGATCGTATTATGGAATAGTGCTTACACAATTATTTTGTACCAACTTTCCCACGAAACCATCCAATTAGAATAATGATAAAACCACAAAAAGTAAAGTAAATCACACCAGTAATCCAGTCTGTTAGTAACTTTAAAGGATGAATTTGATGATATAATTTTCTTTTTTGAAAATCCATTCTCATTCATCTCCTATCCCCATATTCCGTTAAATAGCCTGATAGTGGTACAAAGTTATTAAACAATAGCTATAAATAGCGTCTGATTGCAGTATTAACCTTATTGATTTTTTATTATTTCCCTTAATATTTTCGTATCCTCAGAAGGAATGTCAAAACCGTTATTTTCGTGACCCACATACATCACCCTGCTTTTTTCTCCTTCGTTCCCGAGAATGAGATTTAACAAATGTGTTTCACCATTTTTATAATCAATAACTATATCGTAATCAGGCTTTTCCTTTTCAACATTAACTCTTTTCCTTTTCCCTTCCGCATTTTTTAGGACTCGCTGGAGCTTCGATGTCAAGGTATCTTGGTCAATGACAGTAAAATAATTACCGTTTACTCCACCATAGCCATAAGATTTAGATATAGAAATTGACGAGATATCATCAAGCAACGTCATCTCTTTTTCTTGGCAACCAAACAGTAACATAACACAAAAAGACAATAGTAATGGCAAAAGAAATTTTTTCAAAATATCCCTCCTCAGTATTTACTAATTAAATTTTCGCATTGTTTTCCTCGGCAAAATGGCTCTTTAGTAGAAAAAATGCCATACCACAATTGTGCTCGATTGATAAACAGTAATCATTGTTTAATTTGTAAATTTGGATTCCGTTTTTTTAACTCTAAAATAAATTCATTTTTATACTCTGGTGAAATTTTAACACTTCCAAGAGTTGCATTTTTATAAAATATTTCAATCGCATCTCTAGATGATAATATTTTATAACCTGTGAAAATTGCTGTTGTAGGTGAAACCGTTGTTATATTTTCATATGGAATTCGACTTCTAAATGGGCCACCTTTCACAAATAAATAATCTTGATAAAAAACATACTTAATTGAAAAAGCTGTCCATAAAATAAAACCTGTCACTATCAGAAATAAAAATACTAAAACCACCGCTAATTTACTTCTAATATCTTCAATAAATAACGGCCAAAACACCCCAGCACCAGTAATTATAACAACTACTAACATGAAGTTTTTAAAATACGTATCTCTTTTCGAATTAAAAATCATTAAGAAATTATTCCCCTTTACAACAATCTAACTCAATTTACTTACAATCCCTACTCAAGAATCACGCCTGTTAATGGCATACTAATTTTCATTATATTTTTGTACCGAATCCATTGCTTTCTTCAATTCATTTGAATTTTGTGTACCTATAAGAACAGTATTGTTTCTGAAATGTAGTTCTACTCCTTCTTTACCACTAATATTATACGCCGTTTCCCCTTTGGTATTAAACCGTACGCCCCAACCACCAAAACGTTTTAGCGAATTGTATACTACGGTTTTATAGCTAATAATATCCTTAAACAAGAAAGACTTATACCTTTTATGAAAGGGAGCAAAGCGTATATAGATTCCATCTGAGCGTACTTCAATGATTAGTCTGCATATCCATAGCATAAACACTGGAAAAACAACTCCAAATGCCAACCAAAAAAGCACTAATAGTAAATCGGGAGCAGGGTTATCGCCCATAGGGATTCCAAAAATAATCTGCTTGATTGTGATATACCACATAAGTGCAGCAACCAATAAAACCAATATCCATAACCACACCTGGCGGAAACGTTGAATCTCACCATACAAAATTTTGTTAGTTTTCCTCATTTCATCCCTCTTTTTTCATTAACCAATTTTGTCTCCGTCCATTATATCTGTTGAGACGATATCAGTTGCCTCATTCTCAGCACAAAAGGGTACAACGTTGATAGCCCAATAGCTGATATCATCATCCTACTCACTTTTCCAAACTTATTACCTTTCCACATTAGAACAAGTCCTGCTGGGAAAAATAAAATTAACATAAAGACGACAAACCAAGTTCGATAGTAATAAGGCGTTTTCTCTGACATAGAACATTCTCCTTTTCGTTAGGTTATTTAAAAATAATAAATACCGATCTAATAATTATTCAGAATCTAAGAATGACTCACCATTTTTTTCTTTATTATACAAAACAATCTTTTCTTTTTGATCACCGTCTGTATCAGCATCGTTCCAAGTCACAGTCATATATATTTCATCAATATCAGGAAATTCTTTTAATTCATCTTCTCCATCGATGGTTCCAGTAGTCACGTCATTGATATCCGCATTGCCAGACACGGATCCCCCGTGAAATCTACTCTCT
The DNA here is from genome assembly GCA_035301085.1 of Pseudogracilibacillus sp. Classification (GTDB taxonomy): domain Bacteria; phylum Bacillota; class Bacilli; order Bacillales; family Amphibacillaceae; genus Pseudogracilibacillus. Next base: position 3,033 of record DATGUU010000131.1, read on the forward strand.
TCTCCACTAACAACAGCATAGACATCATAACTAAGAAAACCCTCTTTCTGCTCATCTGCATCCTTCATTTGAAGTATTCCGTTTCCTGCTTTATACCCCTCTGAAGTGATCATAATTTCATATCCACTCAGTTTCCAATGTTCGCTTTCATCAGACATTGATAGATAATAATTAGACTCTGTTTCTTGATTAGACTTGCTATCAACGGAATTGCACGCTGATAATACGACTAGTAACAAGACTATACTGATGAAGACTCGTTTCATGCTATCACACCTTTATCTACCTTTATAAAATAATCTAGTCCTTTTCTGTAATACTTTTAATCTGTTAATGCGCCCGATTATGGAATAGTTTTAGGTATTAATTATTTACCCTTTATATTTATTACTACCTGGTAATTCCTTTATTTTATTCCAGGCCTTAATTGCATCTTCTCTTTTTTTGCCTTTGTTTTTAGGGGCTGCAAAATAATCTCTAGTAAATTGATTGTATTCAAATTGTGACCCTATTTGTTTTTTATAGGATGGATCTTTTTTCCTTTCTTCTTCATACCACGCATCTACAACGTCCTGATATGTTTTTCCTACATTTTCTTTAAAATAATTTTGGATATAAGTTGAGAAGTGAAATTTAGGAATTCCCGATTTTAAAAATGCCCTAACTACCTGACTGCAACGATGGTTTTCTGTAATAATCGTATCTAAACTTAATTCCTCTAAATTCACCTTTTTTATGGTAGCATTTCTTTTTCACATCGGCTTTTGTATTTTCCCTGTTTCGAGAAACACTGCTATCCTGTTCGTTATTTCTATTTTAGATCCAGAAGCACTTATTCCATTTCCCCTACAAAATGTTTGCAATTCCTCTTTTAACCAATAAAAATTGCGAAAGTCGTCTACATTTAAATCTCTAGTCAATTCAGGTCTCAATTACTCTCTCTCCACTCCAATCCATTATAGTCCGATTGATGAATAAATTTTATATAAAAAATACTGCAATTAATAAACTGATAGCGAAAAGAATAAATGCAAACTGTATCGTAAAATACATAATCAACTCAAGTGAAGCCAGTTTTCTTTGTTTTTTAGTTTTTTCTAAATGCCTTAGATAGAAACCAGCGCTTATAATAAGTAAAGCGCTAGCTACAGCTTGTAAGATTTCTACAAAAAGACTCAAGTGATAACCCCTTTCTCCCCCCAAAGCGCTAATTAACTTTTGCAATTAGGATAATTACTCTTCCGTCAATTCAAGAGATTAGACTTTTAGTAAGTTATCGCTTTAAAAGTCTGCAAAACAGAAATTAAAAGAAACAATATCTATCAATCTAACACTTTACGAAAAGCCTTTCTTCCCGCTACTCACCAATCTCGTATTCAAAATTGTTTAATTCCAACCTAGCTTCTTTAGGATCTATACGATTGTATTGTTCATATTGTTCATTCGTTAAATCCAATAAAACTGGCATAGCCCCATTCGGTTCAAATGCACCCATTTCGGATTCAGCTAAATAAATAGGCATGTCTTCATAAACAACATGTTCTCCATCTTCACTTTGCAACGTAAGGTCGAACGAAATATTTTGTACAGGCTTCGGAAAACGATTGATACCTGCTAAAAGTAATTTTTGCCCCGTTTCCGTATGACCTACACTAATAGTAAAAATATTAAAATCATTCTCTTCGCCTAATTTTGGATTTTCACGAAGAGCTGCCATTATTTGTTGGTATTTCCCATCCTCTTTCGTAACTCCTTCCTGTTCATCCCGTTTAGTTAACTGCAATATTAAATCATCATTTTCGCCATAATCATCGTGCTCACTATGTTTCATATCATTTTCATCCAATTCTTCCTCATCCGACTCACTATTCTTAGATGTAGAAGAACTACAACCAGTAAACACCATCATGAACAAAAATAAAACAATTAAATATTTCTTCATTTTCTCTTTACTCCTTAGTTTATCTTTCTCACTTTACCCAAACATTCTCTTATATAAAGAAAATGTTCTCCCCCCTACGTGATGCTCATTACTTCAATTCCTATAATATTATTCTTTATTTGATAGTCTATAAATCACAAGTGCCCCCATATAAAAAGTGATGATGAATATTTGATATCTATTACATCAAGAGAATTACTTTCTAAAACTTATTTATTTTCCTATCCAATCCCGTTTCAGTCAATGCAGTCAGAGTTCTTACTCTCATTTTACCATCTCCTTACATTTAAATTTTAACACGATGTGCGACGCATCTAGCTCTATTTGCGAACACTATTATGCGACGACGTATACAACTGTTTAATAATCTTTTATAAAATGGATTGCACAAAACTTTCTAGTATTTCATTAAACGCTTCATAATTATCATAGTTTGCATTATGAGATGCATGAGGAATTACCTGTAACGGATAACCCGTTTCTTCCGCCCAGTTTTTACAGTATTTTTTAACATAGCCTGTATTGTCATACTCTCCATAAGTAATTAAGACGGGACAATTAAA
>DATGUU010000132.1:0-6917 GCA_035301085.1 Pseudogracilibacillus sp.
AAGCTTGATAGCCCTCAGCTAAATACTTCATGGCAACAGGTTCAGCCTCACGATCTGACGTATACTTATAACCACCACCCGGTAAAATTAAAATGGCCGGTCGTTCCTCAATATGAGCCATCTCTTCCGACTGATCTAATAGATAGCCCGTTAACTGTGCTTTATGATTACCAACTGTTTGATTAACGATATTCATTTTATACACCTCATTGTTATTATACAAATATATGTTGTCCTATCTAGCGTATTACAATTCTCCTACTATAACAAGGCGAAATTTGGTATATTTAATACATAGGTATAAAGGAGCGACTATATTGAAAAAAGATATATATGTAACAGGAGCTGTCATTGTAAAGGATGGAGAAATATTTTGTGCTCAAAGAAATGAAAACGGTAGCTTGCCTTTATTATGGGAGTTTCCAGGCGGAAAAATAGAAGATCAGGAAACAAAAGAAGAAAGTCTTATTAGGGAAATAAAAGAAGAATTAGACTGTACAATCGAGGTCATAGAAGAAATTGAACATACCATTTATGAATATTCATTTGGTATTGTCCATTTAACGACATTTCATTGTAAGTTACTAGAAGGTCAACCAAAATTGTTAGAACACCAAGATAGTAAATGGTTAAAGCCTGATGAACTTCATACATTAAAATGGGCACCAGCAGATATACCAACTATAGAAAAGGTGATTAATAATGCAAGAAGGTATTTATGATCAGTTAATAAACGAACAAATTAATAAGAGCTTGCAAGCTTTACACACTGAAGAGTATAAAGTAGAAACTGAAAATATAGATGTTGAAGAAGCTAAATTTTATTTATCCGATTATATAGGTAAGGTAACGGCAAGAGCATTGGCTTTAATACGAGAAAATAAAGGGTCAAAAAAATCGATTAAAAAGCAAATTCAATTATGTAATCATATTATTAATGAACTCAAGAAAAATTTAGATAATGATGACTTTAATGAATTGAGACTCATTGAACATGATGAAGTCTTAACAGCGGTTTACAATAAAATAAATAATGTCTTTTCACTAGAAAATAAAAAAATAGAAAGACCAAATACGTCTATTTCTAAAAGTTCTTTGTTTACAGGTTCAGATAATGAACCAAACCTAAAAGAGGAGTTTATTCGAGAAATTCATACATCTGATCAAATTGACTGGCTCGTGTCATTTATTCGTTGGACAGGGATAAGAGATTTAATGGATGTATTAAAGGAATATACTGATCGTGGTGGAAAATTAAGAATCATTACGACCTCATATATGGAAGCTACAGATTATAAGGCAATTGAAAGATTATCACAATTGAAGAACACACAAATTAAAGTATCTTTAGATAAAAAGAGAACAAGATTACATGCAAAATCTTACATGTTTAAAAGAAACACAGGCTTTTCAACTGCTTATATTGGATCATCAAACTTATCCAATCCTGCTCTGACCGCTGGTTTAGAGTGGAATTTGAAAGTGACTGAAAAAGATTCCTTTGATATCATAAATAAATGTCGGGTAACCTTTGAAACGTATTGGAACGATGATGAGTTTATATTATTAAGCGCAAACGACGAAGTGAATTGGAAAAAATTTAAACAGTCTTTAATAAAAGATCGTGTAGAAGAACAAGGTGAACAATATTACTTTGATATTTACCCATATCCATACCAACAAGAAATATTAGATAACTTAAAAGCAGAAAGATACATTCATAACAGATGGAAAAACTTAGTTGTTGCTGCCACAGGAGTAGGTAAAACAATTGTCTCAGCATTTGATTTTAAAGATTATTTGAAAGACAATCCTGATGCAAAGTTATTATTTGTAGCACATAGAGAAGAAATATTACAACAGAGCCTTCACACATTTCGTCATGTACTTAAAGATCATAATTTTGGTGATTTATTTGTTGGAAAGCACTCACCTACTTCTTTTGAACATTTATTTATTAGTATCCAAACATGGAATTCAAAACAAATAAAAGAAAAAACAACTTCAGATTATTATGACTTTATTATCGTTGATGAAGTACATCATGCACCAGCCGATACATTTGATAAGTTATTAACCTTTTATAATCCAAAGGTATTATTAGGTTTAACAGCTACTCCAGAGAGAATGGATAATAAAGACGTACTTGCATACTTTGATCATCATATCGCTAGCGAGATTAGACTTACTGAGGCAGTGAACAAAAAATTGTTAAGTCCATTTCATTATTTTTGTGTCACTGATAATGTTGACTTATCAAAATTATCCTGGAATCGCGGAGGGTATATTATAGGAGAACTATCAAACTTATATACCGCAAATGATCGAAGAAGTGATTTAATTATTAGTGCTATTGATAAGTATGTGACAGACATTAATGACGTAAAAGGTTTAGGATTCTGTGTTTCAGTAGAACATGCAACATATATGGCAAATTATTTTAATGAGAAAGGGATTGCGTCAATCGAATTGCATGGTAAGTCTACTGGTGAAGAACGAAGGAATGCACGTCAATTATTAAATCAAGGCAAGGTAAAATTTATATTTGTAGTAGATTTATATAATGAAGGAGTAGACATACCCGAAGTAAATACTGTACTATTCTTAAGGCCGACAGAAAGTCTAACGATCTTTCTACAACAATTAGGACGTGGATTAAGGTTAGCAGATGATAAAGAGTGCCTAACTGTCTTAGACTTCGTTGGACAAGCCCATAAAAATTATTCCTTCGAAGAAAAATTTAGAGCCCTAATAGGGAAAAGTAAACATTCTGTGCATCATTATATAGAGCATGGATTCTTTGATATGCCAAAAGGCTCGACAATTTATATGGAAAAAGTAGCTAAAGAGTATATTTTAGCGAATGTGCAACCTAATCACATCAATAAGAATCGACTCGTTCAAATGATTAAGCAGTTCACAATAAATAGTAATCAAACCTTAACGCTCCGTAACTTTATCAATTATTATAATCTAGATTTAGTGGGTGTATACGGCAAAAGTACAAAGAGAAATTTTACAAGGCTACTTTTTGATGCAGAGATTGTTCAAAGTTATGATGATCGATTTGAAAGAGAATTCACAAACCAAGTACATAAGTTATTTCATTTGGATTCTCCAACCTTAATAGATGATTTTATTGATATAATTACGGAAGGAAAAGATAAGCCTCAACAAGTAATAGCAATGCTCTATTACTCGTTCTTTAATGAAAAGCCAGAAAATGCTGGATTCGTTAATATGCTTGAAGGAATTAAACAATTATTTAGTAATGAACAGTGGAAAGAAGAAGTGCTTGAAATATTAATGTATCAAAGAGAACATATTCATTTTATAGAAAAAGGAAATCCATTTACATTTGATACACCATTGAAAACACATGCTCATTACAATACAAATCAAATTATGGCTGCTTTCGGATATTATAATGATAATGAAATGCCGCAATTTAGAGAAGGTGTTAAGTATTTTTCTAATTTGAAAACAGATATCTTTTTTATTACATTAAATAAGTCAGATAAAGACTTTTCAACAACGACTCAATATGACGATTATGCTATAAATGATGTATTATTTCATTGGCAATCTCAAAATAAAACAAGTGATCAAACATCAGTTGGCAAGCGGTATATTAATCATCAAAAAGAAGGAGTTCAAGTTGCTTTATTCGTTAGAGAATATAAAACAAAAAATGGATTTACTTCTCCATTTGTTTTTCTAGGGACAGCAAAGTATGTGAGTCACGAAGGGAATAAACCAATGAGCATTATCTGGAAATTAGATGAACCATTACCGAGTTACTTGAAACCATTAGCTAAAAAAGCATCAATTTAAATAGTATTAAAAATGTGTTATATAGAGTAGACAAAAATTGAAGCTGTTGATTCTGATCTAAGTAGGAGGAGAAGCCATGCCAGTTTACAACAAACTTGTACGTGATAAAATTCCAGCAATTATAGAAGCGGATGGAAAAGCATGTACGACACGTATTTTATCTGATCAAGAATATGAAAAAGAATTAAAAATTAAACTAAATGAAGAAGTGAATGAGTTTTTAGAAGCGAATAAAACTGAAGAAGCACAAGAAGAATTAGCTGACATCCTTGAACTTATCCATGCTTTAGCTCATATAAATGGTGCAAGTTTCAAAGATATTGAGCGAATTCGACGTGAGAAAGTGTCGAAGCGTGGTACTTTTAACGATAAAATATTTTTAATTGAGGTTGAAGATGACTGATCAGGTTAAGCTTATTCATCATAATTTATATGTACAGCTAAAAGAGGATATTAGACAGTCAAAAACAATTTTTATTTTGTCTGCATTTTTAATGGAGTCGGGTGTGAAGCTAATTCAAGAGGATTTACAATATGCTTTAAATCAAGGAGCAGATGTGAAAATCCTTACTGGTGACTATATGTATGTGACTCAACCTAAAGCGTTAAGGAGACTATTAAATATAAAGGGGGACAACTTAGAAGTAAGGTTATGGCACAGTCATGGTGTTTCATTTCATCCTAAATCGTTTATGTTTAATCACGGTGATCAAGGTGCAGTAATTGTTGGTTCTTCTAATTTATCAAAATCGGCCTTAACAAATGGTGTTGAATGGAATGTTCGAATTAATAAAACTGTTGATGAAGCCGTTTTTGATCAAGCATTAGATGAATTTATACATTTATTTTATGCTGATAATACAATGGTTGTTAATGATGAGACGATAAAAGAATATGCATTACAATATGATCAGTTTTCAGCTAAACATAGTCATTTTGTACAAAAGTTTACAGAACAAGAAGAAATAGCTATGACTTTACCGAGTGAGTTGGCTGAGGGTACTCCGACCGTTGAAGAAACAGATGTAGAATGGCAAACAAATCTAACACCAAGACCTTCGCAAGAAGCAGCTCTTGAAGCTTTAGAGAATACTTATGCTGAAGGCTACAATAAATCACTTGTTGTGATGGCAACTGGTTTAGGAAAAACTTATTTAGCAGCATTTTTTGCTAAGCAATTTAAAAAGATATTATTTATTGCACATAGAGAAGAAATTTTAAAACAAGCACAACAATCTTTTATGCATGTATTACAAATTAAGGGTGGCCTATATAATGGCTATGAAAAAGATAGAAGTCACCCACTTTTATTTGCATCAATATACACATTAAGTATGCAAGAGCATTTAGAACAGTTTGATAAAGCTGAGTTTGATTTAATAGTCGTGGATGAGTTTCATCATGCAGCAGCAAAGAGTTATCAAAAGGTAATAGATTATTTTGAACCGAAGTTTCTGCTTGGTTTAACAGCGACACCTGAACGTACAGATGGAAAAGACATCTTTTCTATTTGTGAAGGCAATGTTGCTTATGAAATTAATTTTATTGATGCCATTAGAAATCATTGGTTGAGTCCATTTAAATATTATGGAGTCAAAGATGATATTAATTATGATGATATTAAATGGCTAGGGACTCGTTATGATAGTGAACAATTATTAAAAGAGCAGTTAAATCAAGCGCGTGCTAAACATATATTTAATAAATGGGATCAATTAAAACAGACAAGAACTCTTGCTTTTTGTTCTTCAATTAAACATGCCCAATATTTATCAAATTATTTTAATCAACGAGGAGTTAAAGCTATTAGTTTAACATCAGAACCAGGCCATCTTAATAGGGAAGAGGCGATTAAGGCTTTAGAGTTAAAAGATATTGATGTTATTTTTACAGTTGATTTATTTAATGAAGGGGTCGATATTCCATTAGTTGATACGTTATTATTTGTTAGACCAACAGAGTCCTTAATCATATTTACTCAGCAAATCGGACGTGGCTTGAGGCTCCATGATGATAAATCACATTGTGTAATTATAGACTTGATAGGAAATTATAAGCATGCAGATGTTAAATTATCTGTTTTTAATAGTGCTATGAGTACGATTGATTCAGTCGATAAATTACCTCAATTACCAGCAGGGAGTATGATTGATTTTGAACCTGATGTTATTGATCTCTTAAAAGAAATGAAACGAAAGAAAAGCCCGAGAAGAGAAAAACTTAGACTCAGTTATGTGAATGTTAAAGACGAATTAGGTAGACGACCTACTTATTATGAAATGCATTTAAATGGTGCAGTGCAATCAAAAGAGTTTAAGCAAATTTATGGTGGTTATTTCGGATTTTTATATGATGTGAATGAGTTAAATGAATTGGAAGCGGCAATTTATGAAAAATATCAAAATTGGTTTAAAAAGATTGAAAGTGAAAGTATGACAAAGTCATATAAAATGGTTGTTTTGCAACATATGTTAGAGAAAGGTTCCGATCGATGGTTTGAAGAAATAACACCAGAAGAAGTTGCACCTTACTTCCATCAGTTTTATATGGCAAAAGATTATCGGAAAAATATCGATTTCTCAAGTAAGAGTAACCAAGCTTTATGGGAGTATGATCAAAATAAAGTTGCTAAGCTTATTGCAAGAATGCCGATGAACAAGTTTTTAGATAAACATAACTTATTATATTTTGAACAGAATAAATTCGGTTTAACTTTCGACATTGAAAGGGAAGACCGAGAAATCGTACACGCTTTTACAAAACAAATATGTGAGTATAAACTAAATACTTATTTTGAAAAGAAAATGAAGTAGCTTAAGGTTTAATAATTAAACGAGAAGCTATTTGTTAAGTTCGGAAGAACCTAAACAACACCCACCACCATTCACAAATAACCTTTATTTATGTTAATGCATAAGTAAAGGTTATTTTATTATGTTTGGGCCTTTCGCTATACTAGAGGTAGCATTGAGTTTAATAAATGGACGTGAGATGATGATTGATTTACGGAGTGATACGGTTACTTTACCTAGTCAGGCAATGTATGATGCTATGAGTCATGCTGAACTTGGGGATGATGGGCG
>DATGUU010000133.1:0-3479 GCA_035301085.1 Pseudogracilibacillus sp.
TTTAATGGCAGACGGTGAAGCATTTAAATATGCGGTGGATCAAATTATTGAATTTGCCAAAAAACAAGGTGCAGAAATCATCGTTGGACCAGAAGCACGAGGATTTATCGTAGGTTGTCCAGTAGCTTATGCGCTTGAGACTGGTTTTGCTCCTGTTAGAAAGCCAAATAAATTACCACGTGAAGTAATTGAAGTTGATTATGGACTTGAATATGGTAAAAACACACTCACAATTCATAAAGACGCTGTTAAGCCAGGTCAAAAAGTATTAATTACTGATGACTTGTTAGCAACAGGTGGTACAATTGAAGCGACTATAGATCTTGTTGAAAAATTAGGCGGTGTAGTTGTCGGATGTGCATTTTTAGTTGAATTAGGTTACTTAAAAGGTATCGATAAATTAGAAGGTTACGATGTTTTATCATTAATGAAATATGAATAAAATATGAGAAGTCTGACAAAATAAGAGTCAGGCTTCTTACTTTAGAATATAGTTTTAAATGTTTATCTATGATAAAATTTAAATACTAACTTTACGGATAAATGAATTGGATAAGGTGATAATATGTCAAAAGACACAAATATATCAATTGAAGATTTAATAGAAACTGCGGGCCTTTATCTAGAAGAAGACGCATTAGATTTTATTTTTCGTGCATATGAATTTGCAGAAAATGCGCATAAAGATCAATTTAGAAAATCTGGCGAAGCATATATTGTTCATCCAATTCAGGTTGCAGGAATTTTGACAAACTTTAGAATGGATCATGAAACAATAGCTGGCGGGCTTTTACATGATGTTGTTGAAGATACTGAGATTAGTTTAGAAAAAATAGAAGAAGAGTTTAATGCTGAAGTTGCAATGCTTGTAGACGGTGTAACAAAATTAGGTAAATTTGAATTTAAATCTAAAGAAGCGCTTCAAGCTGAAAATCATAGAAAAATGTTTGTTGCTATGGCTAAGGATATTCGCGTCATTATAATTAAGCTTGCTGATCGCTTGCATAATATGCGTACCTTAAAGCATTTAAGACCGGATAAACAAAGACGTATATCAAATGAAACATTAGAAATATTTGCACCACTTGCTCATCGTTTAGGAATGTCTACGATTAAATGGGAATTAGAAGATACAGCATTTAGGTATTTAAACCCACAACAATATTATAGAATTGTCCAATTAATGGATCAAAAAAGAAATCAACGTGAATCCTATATCGAAGAAGTTATGTTTGAAGTTGATGAACAATTAAAAGAAGTAAATATTGAAGCAGAAATATCCGGAAGACCTAAACATATTTATAGTACTTACCGGAAAATGAAAAATCAACATATTGAGTTTTCAGAAATTTACGATTTGTTAGCAGTTCGAGTTATTGTAAAAAGTATTAAAGATTGTTACGCAGTTCTTGGAATTATCCATACTTGTTGGAAGCCAATGCCAGGTAGGTTTAAAGATTATATAGCAATGCCAAAACCAAATCTTTATCAATCGCTTCATACAACTGTCATTGGCCCTAAAGGGGACCCTTTAGAAGTACAAATAAGAACTGAAGAAATGCACCAAATTGCAGAACGTGGAATTGCAGCTCATTGGATATATAAAGAAGGAAATAAACCACATACAAGCCCCTCGTCTTTAGAAAAGCAACTATCATGGTTTAGTGATATTTTAGATTGGCAAAAAGACGAACCGGACGCAGAGGAATTTGTAGAATCATTAAAAGTAGATTTGTTTTCGGATATGGTTTATGTATTTACACCTAAGGGAGAAGTGATTGAATTACCTTCAGGATCAATCCCACTCGATTTTGCTTACCGAATTCATACAGAAATAGGAAATAAAACAGTCGGAGCACGTGTAAATGGTAAAATGGAACCATTGGATTATAAATTAGTTAGTGGTGATATTGTAGAAGTTATTACGTCTAAACATTCATATGGTCCTTCTCAAGATTGGCTTAAAATTACACAATCTTCACAAGCTAAAAGTAAAATAAGGAATTATTTTAAACGTCAAAAACGAGAAGAGAATATTGAAAGAGGAAAATTAGAAATTGAAAAAGGCATTAAAGCACTTAAATTATCTCCAAAAGAAGTATTAACTGAAGAGAATATAAATCGTGTTTGTGAAAAATTCAATTTCGGTAGTTTAGATGATTTATATGCTGCAGTAGGATATCAAGGGATTACTTCGTCCTTAATCGTAACAAGGTTAACAGATGATATTCGAAGAAAACAAGAACAAGAAGAACAATATGAAGAAACAATCGAAAAAACAATTAGTGAAGCTAAAAGTTATGTAAGACATGGCAAAGATACTGCTGGAGTAAAAGTTGAAGGTATAGATAATATATTGATACGTTTAGCACGTTGCTGTAACCCAGTTCCAGGTGATGATATTAAGGGTTATATTACAAAAGGTCGAGGTGTATCCGTTCATCGATCAGATTGCCCTAATATTCAAACAGAAGAAGCAAAACAACGTCGAATAGATGTAAAATGGTTAGATGAAGACGAACAAACAAAAGAATATTATTTAGATTTAGAAATCTCTGGATATGATCGACATGGCTTAATCAATGATGTTTTACAAACAGTAAACGGAATGAAGACACAAATTGCTGAAGTAAAAGGCCGAGCAGATAAAAATAAAATAGCTTATATTCATATTACAGTACTTATTAAAAACAAAGAACATTTGCGTGAAGTTATCAATCAAATTAAACAAATTGAAGATATTTATGCAGTAACACGGACAATTCATTAAAACAGAGGTGGTTGCTAGATGAAATTAATTATTCAAAGATCTAAAGAAGCGCATGTTAAAATAGATGAAAAGATAACCGGACAAATAGATTTTGGTTTAGTTGTTTTGGTCGGCATTACACATGAAGATACAGAAGCTGATATTGATGCCCTTATTCAGAAAATGATTCATTTAAGAATATTTCCTGATGCAAGTGAAAAATTAAATTTATCACTAGTTGACACTAAAGGAAGTGTTCTTTCTATATCTCAATTTACTTTATACGCTGATGTGAAAAAAGGTAGACGACCTAATTTTACAGATGCAGCAAAACCAGATGTTGCGGAAAGATTATATGATTTGTTTAATCAAAAATTACGTAATGAAAACATTCATGTAGAAACAGGTGAGTTTGGTAAAATGATGGACGTTAGTTTAGTTAATGAAGGTCCTGTAACGATAACGCTTGAATCAGTTTCTGGTAAGTTAATTTAAAGTGATTATACTTGACATTTAAATTTATAAAACATAAGATTACATTTAATATTATATTTAAATCTGAGGATAGAAAAAGTAATTAGTAATTTGCAGTAAACAGAAAGAGATGGCTTGACTGAGACCATTTTATACTGAATACTAATGAAAGACATTCATTGAAGAGCTATATTGAAAAATTAGTAAATATAGACGTGAACAGGCGTTAACTGTAAAGCTGATGCTTTTAAAGCAT
>DATGUU010000134.1:0-2689 GCA_035301085.1 Pseudogracilibacillus sp.
GAGAAGAAGGAGCTTTGATATAGACTGATACAAGTAAATAAAGTCCTATTAAGATTAACAAGATACTGCCAATTGTTTCGGTTAAATGCAGTGGTACAACTAAGCGAATCATATGGCCGATTGTCATTGATATGATAACAACAGTAAAAGAACAGACAATAATAATGAAAAAGGCTCGAATAGATAATCTAATACCTTGAAGACCATAAGAAAAGCCAACAGTAGAACTATCTAGGCTCACGGCAATAATAAGCAAGATTAATTTTAAATCAATCATTTTAACAACAACCTTTATAATATGTTAATATAATGTATGTGAAATAGAGGCAATTGTGAACAGGCTTTCGTTTAACTTGACGCATCATATCCACTTATTTCCAAAAAAAGCAAATTTATATAGTAAAAAAGTTTACGAAAGACTATATTATCATGTAGAATGTATACATAGGTAGTTGTTTACTCATAAAAGGAGGTAATGACGGATGGCTTTTGTAATACTAGAACCATGTGGTGCAGAGAAAGCAGCTGAATGTGTCAGTGTCTGCCCGGTAGATTGTATTGAAGAAGGTCCAGACCAATTTTATATAGATCCGGATATTTGTATTGATTGTGGTGCATGTGTTGCTGTTTGCCCGGTTGATGCAATTGTCGAGGAATATGATATGAGACCGGAAGACGAAATTTATCTAGAAAAAGCAGAAGAGTTTTTTGCTAACAGGTAAAATAATAAAAAGTTCCTTAGTGTGATGCTAAGGAACTTTTTTTTATGGAAGAGAGTCAATCAAAAATTGTTTAAACTGATTCACAATTTGTCTGGAAAAGTGTGTGTGACGTTCTACAATTGTTAATTGGCGCTCAATTTGAATCCCTGGGATCTTAATTTCTATTAATGAGCCAAGTTGTACTTCCTTTTTAATAGTTAATTCTGGTAAGATCGTAACACCTAAATTAGCTTCAACAGTGCTTTTAATCGCTTGAATACTGTCTAATTCAATCGTTTGCTTAGGCGTCCCGATATGAGATTCAATCAAATGACGCATACTTGATTCAGTTTCACGCCAAACGAAGGTATCATTTAAAAAAGACTGTAAATCCACTGTTTTCATCTTAGCAAACGGGTGATTTGCTGAAACGACTGGTACAAGTTTATCATGTGAAAAGACTGTTTTTTGAAAAGCATGTTTATCATTGCTTTCGATACAAGCTATATCAATTACATCCCGTTCTAATGCTTGTAAAATCGAAGGACTATTATCGATGATTAATTCAAAACGGACAGGTGTTTTGAGCTGGCGGTTAAATTTACCACATATAGCTGGCAAGACATATTCGCCAACTGTAAAGCTTGCCCCAATTTTTATTGTCTGTTGTTCTTTTTCATGAAGCTCTTCAATGGCGTGAAAGGAAGCTTCATACTGCCTTAAAATCCGTTTGAAAAAAGGATATAATTTTTTTGCGTTCTCTGTAACTGTAATACGTCCCGCCTCGCGCTTAAAAAAAGATACTTCATATGTTTTTTCTAATTTATACATTTTTTGTGTAATTGCCGGTTGAGATATGTAATTTAAACGTGCAACTTTACTAAAATTACCTTCTTCGACAACTTGGCAAAAGATTCTTAAATCATCAATATTCATAGATAAGCGTCCTTTCATCACTTCTAATAACTTATAAAAATAGTTTAACATAATAAAAAAATATAATATATATAAGCAATACTTATATCGCATCATATAAAGTTATTTCACAAAAAGGATAAAAGATAGCATAATATATCTTGTGACATTTTTTTAAAAAAAGAGGAGGAAGAAACAATCGCGCTTATTTATTTACTCGTTGGCTTTATTGCTGCTACATTTGGTGCAATTGCAGGTATTGGTGGCGGGGTGATTATAAAGCCTGTACTCGACTTATTAGGTCACTATGATATCCAATCGATTGGTATACTATCGGCTGTTTGTGTTTTATCAATGGCTACTATTTCTTTAATCCGTTTTTTCCTCGGTAAAGTGAAAATTGATATAAGGACCTCTGTATTATTGGCAATTGCCTCCATTATTGGCGGATCAATAGGGAAGGTCTTTTTTAATAATTTAATTACTGCAGTTAACAGTGAGAAGATTGTTGCTGTGACGCAATCGGTCACTCTCAGCATATTAATGCTCTTTATTTTTATGTATACGAAAAACAAACACCGTATCAAGACTTTTCAAATTGAAAATGTAACAGCCATTTTTATTATCGGATTGTTACTAGGTATGATTGCAGCCTTTTTAGGGATTGGTGGAGGGCCGTTTAATGTCGCGGTTTTAACGATTGGTTTTTCAATGACATTTAAAGATGCCAGTATTAATTCTATCTTCATTATTTTTTTCTCGCAATTATCATCTCTATTGACAACACAGGTAGCTACAGGCTTTACGCCTTTTGAATTAAATATGCTCCCCTTTATCGTCCTTGGAGGTGTGACAGGTGGTTTTATCGGGAGTTCTTTATTAAAAAGACTGCCAAGCAAACGAATTGAAGTCATTTTTTCATTTGGTATTATGATTATATTATTTATTAATGTGTTCAATGCTTTTAAAATAGCTCTCTATACATAAAAAGCAGATGCAACAATGTGCATCTGCTTTTATTCCGCTTCTTCAGCTATTTTACTAATTATCCACTTTTTAGCTGTATCTTCATT
>DATGUU010000135.1:0-7249 GCA_035301085.1 Pseudogracilibacillus sp.
TCTTTCTGTTATCGCCCATGTAATAGTTTAGAGTCACACTTATAGTGGGATAAACGTTCATCCTCCATCTGTGGATAGAGCGTTGAAACCAATCAGATTAGCTACATCAAAGCCTGTTGGTAGGCCTAGATGATAGCGAAACATAATATACCAACTACACGTGTAGAAGCTTAAGTGGCAATACCTTTGGACGCGAGTTCGACTCTCGCCGTCTCCATAAACATAATTTATGGAATATTAGACAGTTTCAATGTGACTTAAAGCATATAATTGCCGGAATGGCAGTTATATGCTTTAATAATTACTGGCAATTATATGCTTTAAACTTAAAATTAAAGATATAAAATTATAGAGTTACGTGTTCTTTTGAAAGTTGCAAAGACAAAATTTTTATAGCGAAAAGGAGACTAAATCTCATTAGATATAAAAACCCCTTTTTATTGATGTATCAATATTTTAAATGAATTTGACCCTAAAATGATATACTTATTAGCACTGCAATTCGTAGGGTTACAATAGTCAATGTAGTTATTACAAATAGATATGATCATCACTGTACTAACTTACCTGCGATTTAAACCATTAAAAAACACCCAGATGTGGAATTATCTAAGTGCTTTGATACTATTTCTATTATATAACTGTTCCACAATCGCATCTGATTGATGAAATAAGAAGTGTTATATATTAAGTATAATCTTTTCTATCCCTTGTGAAAAATGAAATTGCTAGTGAAATCGCGGGAGCCATAGGCATAAGAAAGGCTCATCCAATCAAATAAAATATTGGTGTAATGAAAGCAGTTCCGCCAAATACAGCATATGATTGTGACCTTTTTTGAAACCCTAAAACAAACAACAGTAATCCTACTATTGATAATATAATAAGAGCGATATCAAGAAAGTTATAATCATCACCTCTAAATACGACAATCTGGCCCAATTTTGGAACACGACTATTAAGCAATCGGGCACATTTATAAAATACTATTAATTCGTCAAACATTGAAAACTAATATCAGGATTCTCACTATCTCCAATGTTTAGAAATTCCTCGTAATCACCTTTAAAGACTATTTTACCTTCGTGTAACACGAAAATGTTCCCTCCTAGCTGTTTAAGATCGTGTAGAATGTGTGTTGACAAAATTACTATTTTACTAGAAAGGCTCTTAATTTGATTTAATATAGAAACTTTGGAATTAGGATCAACTCCAGATGTCGGTTCATCGAAAATATAAATGGATCTATCTATTCTGCAATAGCTTGATATCATTAGCCATCTTCTCTCGCCAGGCGACATTTTACCAAACATCATATTCCATACTCTTTTTGCTTTTTTTATTTCGTTTTCATTCGAATCATTATTAACCAAAGATTTATAGGTCAATGTTTTTCCTTGATACTTATAATCACTTTTTAAAATTAAACGTGCTATATCTTTTCCTTTTAAACTAGAAAGAAGTGGCACTCCTTGAACTTGATATAAAATACTATCTGTGGTTTTTATCCCCTGTATTTCTTTGGGTCTAGGTATTACTCCAGATATAAGATCAAATAAAGTTGTTTTTCCCGCTCCATTCAACCCTAATATCACATTAATTTTATCGGTATCCAGATCTAAGGAGATATCTTCCAACACAGTCGTACGTGTTTTAGGATATGAATAACTTAAATGTTTAATAGTAATACTCAATATAAATCACCTCAAGTTTTATTTTTTATAGTAATAATTTTTATTCTAGGTATGAAATAAAGTCCAATTCCGATATATAATAATAAGAATAAAAATATGGTTATGCTAGAGAATTGAACATCTAAATGATAATTAGTTATCACGTTTAAGAAATATTTAGCTACCTGTTGAGTTAATTCTATAGGGTTAAGCAACAATAAAAATGAAAATGGGCTGTCTATATTAATTGCATTGGTTGTAAAAAAAAGAAGTGGAAATATAGATAATGCCGTCAATGATGTAACTGTTTCCTGTTTTACTGGCAAATAAGCTATCCAAGAAACATAGAAACCTAACGGTAAAATTAATACAACTAAAGTAACAGTAGAAGCAAAGAAAAGTTCAAAAAATGAAATACCAAACATTAATGCGACAACGATATTAAATACAGAAATTGTTACAAAAGTAAATAAAAATTGTGAGATAAGATTACCAATAAAAATCGGTATAGTAGAGCCACTTATAAATTTAAATAGCTTTAAAAACCCCTGTTCTCTTAATACTAATTGATTTACTCCCACTCCGTTAAGAATACTTATAGAATATATATAACCCCACCACAGTATAATTGTTAACAAAATATTATTGATTGGTGGCGGATTTGATGTCCATTGATTATTCCTTAATAAAATTAAGAGTATTGGCAAAATTAATGTCATAACAACACCAATTTTATTACTGAAAGCAACTTTAATAAATAATCTTACATATTCAAATATCATTATCATTTGTTATCATCACGACCTTTTGTTGACACTTTTAAACACTAGTTTTCTATCTATTAAAAGCTATAGTTAATTTAGTTCATTTTCACGCTGATACATTATTTTGACTGCATTATCTATAAAAGAAACGACCTTATTATCCATTGGGTAAATAACTGCTCCTTCACTATTGTTTTTTATAGCTTTCCACATTTTTGCTTCTAATTCTTTATTTCCGGCGAATGCTGAATCAGCCTTTTCCATCCATTCTTTTGCCAAAGATTGTGCTATTTCTGAACCAGGATCTTTATCGAGATTTTCTCGTACTTTAACAATTATATTTTCCCATTCGTAAAGAACATTATTTTTTGTTGGTTCGTTTAATTTATTAATTACCTTTTGTTCATGAGAAGTGAAATGACTTTCCAATATACGATTAATCATATCTGTATCTTTTTGAAACATATGAATCATATCAAAAATGATAGACCACCTTACTTCACCTTCAAATTGAACAGAATAAAGAACCCCTTCTATGGTTCGTTCAATTTTATTCAGATGTTCTTTTTTCTCTTGGATCATTAATAATTGTTTTTCTAATGACTGCTCCCAATTGGTTGCTGATTCATTTAAAACTTCTTGTACTTGTTGAAGAGAGAATCCCATATATTTTAATGCTAAAACTTGCTCAAGACGTAAAACATCATCTTCATCATATAAGCGGTGACCACCTTCAGTTTTTGAAGAGGGAACTATTAAACCTATTTCGTCATAATAGTCTAATGTTCGAATTGTGACTCCTGTCTTTTTTGATAATTGGCCAATAGAATACATTTAAAATCCTCTCCTTAGTGATTCTAATATCAGTATAAAACAACACGTTACGTTCGATTCAAGTATTAATTTCTATAGAATATAGAAAATCTCATACATAATCAAGGCAATGGGGCAAATTTTCAAAATTAAATTTCCAATTTTACTCTTAGTTTTATTGTTCAGCCTTATTGAGAGAACCTTTATATAATTTAAATTAATTTTATAATTTCTCCTTGATAACGAATAGAGAAATTTTATCAAATATTTTGTAATTATAAAGTCTGGCGTATCGTCCTGAACAACTATTCTTAATGCTATCAATTCTATTTAAAGAACCTAAATATCTTAATATAATTTAGAAAGTATGTGTCATATCTTAATGGGTTCTTTGGAAGGGCACTAACACACAATTCATATAGTAAAGCGATACTGAATCCATAAGATTTGGTACCTGATTTTTTATTGATGTATCATTATTTTTAATAAATTTAGATCCGAAATTATATACCAATTCGAAATCCTATTCGTAGCGTAACAATAAACACTGTAACTATGTAAAATTGTGTGCTAATCGATATACTAATTGTCTTATTGTTTAGTCCAATTAAAACCACCCAGAATTTAAAAGATCCGAGTGTTTATGGGTATTGTGAATTTAATATATTCTTCTGCAATCTCACCCGATTACTAAATTGGTTAACATTATTTAGTATCATATGTATTAAAAATCTCAGGAAATAGAAAAATTAGTAGGATTACTGTAATTGCAACTACAAAATAACAAATCCAACCAATTACTTTTATTTTTTATCAACTTCAGCTTCTTTCTCTAATATATTAATGTAATTAGTTACTAATATAAGGCCGAAAAGCGATATAAAACCTAAAAAAGAATTACTTATCATAGATAAAGCTATAACTAACATAATAATTCCAAGTGCTATTTTATTTATTATTGTTTGAATAAAATCATCTCTTTTATTTAACTATCTGTCCCGTTTGTTGAATAACTTTTCTTACCATAAATTGTAACATAATAAATAAAACCCTTTAAAAAGGGAAGAAAAAAGCACTGCGAAATGCAGTACTAATTGGTATTAGAATTTGATATATATACACTTCTGAAGAGAATCTGTTAATAGATAAATTTAATTTCTAATCATATTCATATTCGAAAAGAGAAATATAATTTCAAATTCTTATTTAATTTATGTAAAGTCACCTTAGGAAAGATAAATAATTTGCCTGAATTATAATTACTTTTATAATGTCTGCCTCGAATAAAAAAGATAAGAAATAATTCAAAGGGTATCAATTATGTATAAATAGTAGAAGAATGGTGATAGAAAATAAAAAGATTGAATAAATGAATAAACTGAATAAAAAATTACGAACAATAGCACCTTTATATATTGTTAACTATGGTATAATGTAAGTAAGAATTAAAATTGAGGGGTGTTTGACATATGAAGGATAATTTACGTCTGAAACGCCAAAAACAAGTTAGTTTTGCTGTCGGATTGGCGTCTATCGATGGAGGACGACCAAGTTCGTTTACAAAGCAACTTTTAATCCAATATGAAAATGGTTCTATCTCATCGAAAGAACTTAAAGAAGCAATAGTAGAAAAATATGCAAAGGTATACCGATAAGTGATGGATCCATATGTCTATGAAGATACGAATGTATTGATAAATAAATTAGATATTCGAGATGAAGAAATATTAATTGATGTGGAAGCCCAGTTATTTATAGCAAACGTATTAGATATATCTAATATCATTAAAAATATAAATATTCAAACATATAAAAGTTTCCAGGCTGTGCATAAGTATCTTTTCCATGAATTATATTCTTGGGCTGGTGAATTTCGAACTGTAAACATTTATAAGTCTGAGCAAGCGTTGACTGGTTTATCTATTAGTTATAGTGATGAAAAACATATTGAATCAGATTTAGAAAAGATATTTAATTGGTCTAAAACAATTCATTGGAGCTACGATAATAAAAAGTTAGTAGAAGACTTTGCAAAATTTATGATTGAAATTTGGCGGATACATCCATTTAGAGAAGGAAACACGCGCACAACATCAGTTTTTATGCATTTATTTGCTGAGATAAATGAATTAGAATTTAATGGACAATTACTATCTCATAATCCAGGATATTTGAGAAAAGCATTAGTATTGGCTGCGGTAGAGGAAGCACCAGAACCTGAATATTTACTAATCATGTTAAGGGATGCATTAAATTTAATGAAATCTAATGGATCAAATCAAAAAGAAGAGCAATCTGAAAAATATAAAGTTATTAAAAAGTATGATGTTTCGAAGTATAACCAAAAACCTTTTGAAACTGATAAAGAATAACGAAATGTTTATGACGAATAAGGAATCTATAAACACTTTCTCATTTTGGTGAGAAAGTGTTTTAATCAAAATCTATAAAATATTATAATGATTGTAAGGTATATATTTTATCCTATATGGAGGTCATTTACTTATTTAATTTATTCAATCAAAAGTAAACAGAATTAGACGCTAGACGTCTGTTACCAAAATACACATTAAAAAGTTTGCAGGAGAAATTGATATTGGAGTGTACGTATCATTCCAATGCGATAGAAGGAAACACTTTAACAATAAATGAAACGAAAGTAGTGTGTTGGAAGGAAGAACAGCTAGATTGTTACTAAACTTAGAATGAATGAAGGAAGGTTTTCCCCTGTTATTATTAAAGTAGAAAATAGATTAGCTTATTATGAAGCATTAGATAAAGCACATACAGAAGAGGATTATGGAGATTTTATAGCATTAGTAACTAATGAAGTAGAGGATTCTTTAGATTTATATTTAAGTGCAATAAGTTAGAGGGAAATAGTATAAAAAGTAGCGAGGAATTTACTGGTAGCCAAAATGTCAGCCAAAAATATCAATTGTCCCCACAAGTATTGATGTTATAAGGTCTAGTGAGTGTTGGTTTCGACTCTCGCCGTCTCCATAAACATAATTTATGGAATATCAAACAGTTTCAAAAAGTGCTAAGCCCTTTGATTGAATAAGGTTTTAGCACTTTTTTAATTTTATTGAATATTGGCGACTTTACAATGACAAATATTAGTGAAAATGAAGTACTATCCCTGGAAGCTAGAGTAACAAATTTAGTTTTCGGGGATATTTTTATGAGTATTATCAGAAACAAGGAAGGGATGCTTGTGCATAGAAAAAGACACTCTGAAAATAGAGTGTCCTCTCCTTTATAAATTTTCCTTTTTATTCCCGTACTTGCCCTGTACCTTGTACGATAAATTTAGTGGAAGTTAAGGCTTGTAAGCCCATTGGGCCTCTTGCATGTAGTTTTTGTGTACTTATACCGATTTCAGCACCATAACCGAATTCAAATCCATCTGTAAATCGTGTGGATGCATTGTGATAAACAGAAGAAGCGTCAACAGTTTGTAAAAATGCTTGTTTACTTTGATCGTTTTCTGTAATTATTGTTTCAGAATGATGCGTGCCATACGTGTTAATATGTGCAATTGCTTCAGCCGTACTACTAACAAGTTTTATACTCAATGTTAAATCTAAATATTCCGTGCCCCAGTCGTCCTTCGTTGCTAATATAGCATTAGGGAATGCTTTGGTAATTTGTTCATCAGCGATAATCTGGACGTTTTGTTCAGCTAATTTGTTTAACAATTCAATCCCGTATTGCTCAAACCATTCTTTATGGATGAGAAGTGATTCAATCGCATTACAAACAGAAGGGCGCTGAAGTTTTGCGTTTAAGACAATTTCTTCGGCCATTTTTTGTTTGGCGGAAGCATCGATAAATGCGTGACAATTTCCTGCTCCAGTTTCAATGACAGGAACGGTTGATTCCCGAATAACCGTTTTAATTAATTTTTCTCCTCCACGTGGAATTAATACATCTAAATAGTCATTTAACTGAAAAAGTTCTTGCGCTGTTTCTCTTGCTGTATCTTCAATGAGTTGA
>DATGUU010000136.1:0-12638 GCA_035301085.1 Pseudogracilibacillus sp.
ACTGAATCCGCCAAGCAAACCATTGTGAAAATACACCAAGTGCTAATATTGCTACAATAATGACTAATTCGATATTATCCATTTTCCACCTCTGACATCTAAAAGTCTTAACCCTATCACAATCATTTGAAATAAAGGAGACGTCCTTTATATGCTTCAACCAACCTTTATGATTGTTGTATAATTTTAAGCTTAATTTATTTTATAATATTCATTATCTTATAATCTACCACTACTTCAAATAAATAACTAGTACGATAATGAAATAAGATGAATAAACTAATTTTTCGAGAAAATATAATAATAATTTATATCTAACTAATTTCTTTTCCCATTTATCATTAAAAAAGGGAAATCCATTATGTTAATAGATTTTCCCTTCTATTTTTTATTTTAATTAATATATTATATCATTCTCTCTCTGGACTATCTATCGCTGGTACATCGACAACATGATATGACGGTAAACCTAACTTTCCATCTTGTTGAGCGAATTGACCAATTACTAAACATTGACCTTTCCTAAGTAGTCTCAACTCTTCAGGATCAGCGTTACCAATCCGACTGGCTATCACGTGAATCTCACTTTCAGCTGGATTAAAGTATATTTTAGTCGCAGCATTATCAAGAATGGATAGTTCTTCTTTTTTAAAGTTAGTAAATGTTTGTGTAGCAAACCATACTGACCAACCAAATTTTCGTCCTTCTCTGAGTATTTTCGCGGCAGGTGAACCATCAGAGAAATCAAGGTTCTGCGCTTCATCCATAATAACAGGTAAAGGATTATCTTCAGTTCGATCCTGGCTGTAATACCATAAATCCCATAGGATAAATTCAGCTAAGAGTCTTTTGACTTCATCTTGATCATATCCTGCTAGTTGAATAATCGTTATTTTTCCGCCTGGTGAAAAATATTCATCCCATTGATTTTCATTTTCGTAATCAAATGGGTCATTGTGAATAAACTGTCTTAATCTCGTACTAATAGAAGTTATCACTTGATTAGAATAATTTTCTAATGCTTCTATTTCTTCAAGTAATAAACTCATCGTCATCTTTTCTTTATGTTTTTTAATTCCATTTAAAGTCGCATCTGACAGCGCTGCTTTTTGTTGAGGTCCAAATGTACGATAGACAGAACTAAATACACCTGACACTCTTTCTGCCGCTTCAAATGGTGTTTCTTTAAATATATTGCCTGCAACTTCTTTATCTCTTAAAAGAAACGGATTTAAAGGGAATCCTTCATTATAAACTAATCGTTCTCTTAAGTTTGAACCAACTTTTTCAACAAATGCTGGATCTAATTGATTAGGTGTATAACTACTCGAATAATCAATCACTACAGCAGACTGATTCATTTTAGATAAATCTTGGAGCAATGCTTGCATGAAATAAGTCTTTCCTTGACCAGATCGACCACCTATGACTAAATGTCGATTCGGTAGTTTATTAAATTCCCAGTGAATAGGTGTTTTATTAGTTAAGCCGATTAAAGGACGTACCTTCTTAACTAAATTAGTCCCTTCTTCTAATTCTATCTGTTTTTCATTTTCATCAGTATCACGAGTCTCATAATTTTCACTGTCATATTGATGATCATCTTTATTGATTTCCTTTACCTCTAAATCATCCGTATTAACTTCTTTTTCGTGATGAACAGGTTTATTGATGTATTCAGTAAATAAATTATCTATTTCTCCTATGGGTAGAGGCAATGATTTATAACCATAGTATTCTGGATATTCTAATATAACCACACCTTGATTTCGATGATGAACATGAGATTCAGTCTCTTTTCGGAATGAGATAATTAATCCCGAACCAAAATCAGCTTGTAAAGAATTTACAATTTCAAATTCATCATTGAGTAATTTATCAATAACAGATGAGGTTAAATGATAATCTCGTTCAGGCCATACTTTATTTTGTACGATTTTTTCTGCATTATTAATAAATAATCTCATAAAGAAATTACGTAAAAACTTCGCATCAAACGATGAATCATTAATAAGATAATCATCTAAACGTCTTTTTAATTCGTGAACTTGCTTGATACCTTTATCAATGACACTTGATGAATTATCACCTATCTTTACTTCAACCGGATACATATGAACATATAATTTTCCTTCTGTTTGCTCTAAGCCCATCATTAATAAATCATCACTACAATTACCTTTATCACCAATCGTTTTTCCTGAAAAAATGCCAGATTTTCTACTTAATTTAACATTACCAGTGACTCGAACTATTTCTTCCATTGATAATGGAACCCAAAGGATATCTGATTTATCAAAGAAGTTAAGTGCGATTTTTATAGCTGATACAACACTCATTTTTTCTCTTTTATCATGACTACGATTTTGGACAGCACGTAATAACCATTCACCATTAAAAGTATTAAACGTACGTATGATTCCTTCAATTTCTTCATTATTAGCTTCGATTTTTTGTGATTGTAAAAATTCATCAATAACATGAGCATATTGATTAACTTTGTCAGTGACTGTAATAGCATCATAATAACTCGACGGGGAGTATTGGTCACTATAATGGACAATAACAAGATCTCTTGATGTATTTTGGAAATACTTCAAATCGACAATGGGATCAATAAATGTTACCCAATTTGATTGTTCATATAGTTTGGATAGATAATTTTGATTTTCCGTATCCGAATGAAGGGCAATGGCTTCATTTTTTACATATGGATTTTGACCTTTATTTTCCATATTCAGGGCTAGTTCATTCATCTTTGTTGCAAAATGTGTAAGCTGTGTTCTCTTAAATTCACTCTCACCTGTCCCAAATCCTATACGATATGCATTATTTTCTTTTTTAAACACATTAGTTGTCAATAAACCATTTAAGTTCAAACTACTTGGTAAGTCACGTGTGATTTGTCTAACAACATGTTCTTCACCTTTCATTTTATACAATGTGATATGTGCATATTTAACTTCATCATTAATAGCTCTCTTTGTATAATGCAATGAATTTTGAATGCTTCTTAATACATCTTCTTCAAGAAAATCATTTACAGCAAATGTCAATCCTGTTCTTTCCTTCAATTCAATTACATTTGACGCATTATTTAATAAATCGAATGTATTAATTTGGTCAGCAAAATCATTATAGCTTGTAATTTCAACATTACGGATACCTGATAAGCTATTTTTTCTTTTAATTTCTTTTTTGAGCCATTCAACAATACCCCGTAAAACCTCCACATCATTTGGTATATGAATAACATTTAATAAAATCGGAACAGTTGGATCCATTTGGAATAAATAATCATAATGATTAGTAAATTGATCTAATTTTTCTTCTACAACCTTTGCCAAGTATAAATTTGTTTCACCTATCGTCACATTACTGTGTGGTAAATACGTATGCCATTCTGGCAATGGATACTCAGTTGTTGGTTTGAACAGACTACCATTTCCATCGACCAAATAAGGGAGTGTAAAAGCAGCATTTAAACGCTGTAATATATTTACATCAATAGATTCGCCTTTAGATTCTTTATTTAACTCTAATTGATAAACAACATTTAAAGGCGAGAAAGGGGTCATATAAATTTTTTGATGATGCAGAATGGTTCCAAGATAAAATAACGATTTTTGTGAACTTGTCATAACTTGGTTTTCTTCAATTCCCTCAATTGCGTCAATATAAGATTGAATGTAATCCTCAGCTTTTTCTTTTACATTTTCTGAATAATATAAAAGTGAAGGAATTGTTCCTGTTTCATTAACAGCATTTAAAAAATCATCATACGCTACCGCTACATTTTCTGGTAAATTTAAATCATTTGAAATCAAATCATCATATGAAATAGTTGCTTGGCGCATACGTTGATTCAACCAATCAAACTCCATTTTTAAAAATGGGCGGTCTTTATCAAATGTTGAATATGGGATATGATCAATTTCGACTTTTGATACATCTTGATCAATATAAAATGAACTCTGTCTTATTCGTTTGTGCTCCCATAATTTTTGAGAACTTATCGGAATACGTTTTAAAATATCATCTTTTATTTCAATCGGTAGCTCATTTTTTCCATCTTTCAGAATAAATCGGAGACTCATTTCTCCTTCTTCTAATATTCCTGGTTCAAATGTAATCTCCGCACCATCTTTAATTTCTAGTACTTGTTGATTTTCTGTTAATTGAACAGAATTATTAACTTCTGTATTACCTAAATTCAATGTACTTTCATCAAGTGTAAATTGAATAGCCTGTTCATGTTTGGGTGTTGTTTTTACTTCATAAGAATCACTTTGATTCTTTAGCATATTTGGTTGCCACGCAATTACAGCTATATTAAATTGGTAATTACCTTTGGCTGTATCTTCATGTTTATATGACACACGCTGGAAAGTAGATCCAGCTTGTTTCAGTTTCACAGTCGATACTATAGAATGGCCTTTTCTTTTCGTTGTTTTTTGACTTGCTCCAGTCAAGAATTTTTCTGCTGTACTTCTATCAAATGGCAATGTTATTTCAATCTCATCTTCTACCTGATAATTTGGATGAAATACGATAATATTCCAGTTTCTACGGCCGGCAGCTGTTGTTGATTTTGGTCGCTTCCAATATTCCAACTTTGTTTTTATCTCTGAATCATGATTATCTTGCTTATTAACAGTCATTTTTTCTGGGAGAAATTCAATATCTTTAGTGGATTTTACTTTTTCTTCCCATTTCTCTATGCTTGAGAAATCTATTGTATACCATTCCTCACCCCATAAAGACTCTCCACCGTTATCAAATTTCTCAATCAAGTTTTCTTTACCATTTCCTAATGAACGCATACGATCTACTTCTTCATGTTGAAGATTGTTTTTTGTAAGACGACTGTTAATTTCTTTTTGTAAGTCTTTCCAACCTTTTGAACCAAAAGGATTACTATCTCTTTCTTTAATTTTTTCATTAAGTGTTGCATCAGGAAAATAATGTAAATTTAAGTAATCTGTTTCTGACATATTCTCTTTATGCAATATAGCTAAAATATCTTCAAAATCTAAAAATGAAGCATCTTCAATCGCATAATCTGAGAGACGATTATTTAAGTAATGCCTAATCATTTCCTTTTCAGCTCCACTTATTGTACTTTGTTGAACCATTTCGTCTAAATTACCGATGAGTTCTTTAACATGTAATGGAAGACCTTCACTCGTTAAATCGATACTCCCACCACGAATAGAATCATTCATCGTATTAGATATAAATAAAAGCGCCGTATCTTTCCACTGTCCTATTTGTTCACTCATTTCATTTCTAAGAGTTACTAAGAAATCGATCGTAATATCTGGTCCAGTTGTGGCTATAACATAAGATTTACCATTAAATGGCAAAGATATTGTTGCATATGTGCTCAGACCTTCTGGGTGCTGATAATTAAATTGCTCACTTTTTTCATGATTTGCCAAAACATCATAAAGTTCTTTTACATGCTCATTTGAAGGCAAGTGTAAATAATAACGATTTGTTCCAGGTTTAGCAGACTCTTTCTCAAAAAAAGATAAGATTTGACTACTTATATATTCATAAAATTGATTTAACATATTGTGCATCCCCACTATCACTTTTCTTTTCCATATAATTTAATTTATCAAGAACGTTGATCACTTCTTCTTTTGATAAATAATCAAGCCAGACGCCATGTTTTTCTAATTCTTTCCATAATTGATTTAATTCAATTCGATTTGGACCTACTGATAGTGCTACTAATAAGAGTAATTGATCACGATTAAGTGATATAAGTGTGCCAAGAGGTCCGCCATTCTTTCGAAAAAATCCTGTAATTAACGCTTCAAATGCTTTTGGATATCTCGAATTAATCTCTGAAGAAACTGTTTGTTTTACAGTATTAAATAAATCAAAAAATGCATCATCTAATGTCTTATCAGCTTCGTAATCTGTCACTTCAATTCCTTTTTCTTTTTCATATACATCTTTCATTAAATTATAGATAGATTTTGTAAATTCTTTCTCTGCATCTGGTCCAGCTTCATGTAAAAATTGTTTTAAATCATGATAAAACATATTTGATTCAGATGTGAATGTATTAAGTCCTAATATATTTAAAGCATGCTCGTGCGCATAAAAATCAGATATTTGTTCACGTAACATTTTAAATCCTTGTTCATAAGATGCTCGCCATTTAGCTGCTTTTTCCCAGTACATAATATAATAAACAGGAACAAATTCTTCCTGATTAAAGTCAGCCATATGATTTGTCTGTAAGACTGTTTGAGATATCGCAACACTTGTATAATGCACACATAATTTAGCTATATTTTCAAAAAAGAATGTTTCACTACTTGCAAGTAGATTTAGATCTTTAAGAAATTGTGTTCTAAACTCTTCAAAATGAGTTTTATAGAGTTGATTATGTTGTTTTTTAACTGGTGAATTTTCTTCATTTGATACAATATAGCTTAATATTTCATTGACGATATGCGAACTATCCATCCGTTCCAATATACCTTTTACATAGTCCTCGTCTCCACGTATAAATGTATCATAAAAGAAATTAATATAGTCTTTTTCACCTTTTTGTTCATTTGTACTAACTGCCAAAGGCACTTGTTCCAATTGTTGTAAGGAATCTATTTGTCCAGAATAAAGTTCTTCTAGTTGTGCTTGAACAAATTGATTAAATAATTTTCGGCTATCTTCGTTAATAAAACTAACATTGTTGTCTAACTTGTCATCAATATTATAATCTTTCTCTTCATTGATTGATTTTTCATTAATTCTTCGTACAATTCCACCAACAACAGAAATAAATCCTCGTTCAAATTTAGCACGATCTGGTTCACGTGTCGGTAATGGTAAAACATAAGTCGTTTTTCGTCTAAAAATCTGATAATTCTTTCCAAATGCTTTGTTAATTTTCTCATAATCAAGTTTATATTCCACGTTCATTCACCTTCTCAACTTGAAACTTAGTTTTTGCAAAACGAGGTTGTTCTTTTACTTCTAACATACTTCCATCAATACTATGAACAATTAGTAATTTTTTAGTTTTATCAGCTGACTTAATTAATTGGTCATGGTGTTCTGAAAATTGCAAGGCATCTTGAACTTCATTTAGATTAGGTCGGTAACCTTTAGAAATCTTTTTCAATAATACGAATAATTGATAATCTAGCTCAAATAAAAATTTTTGTGAATTTTGACTAAAACCAATATTAATTGAAGGAGTAAAACGGCTTATTTCTTCTTCATTGACTGAACCAAATATATTGTCATCAACTTCTGGTTCAATATCAATTTCAACACCTAATCGGAATTTATCTGTGACGGGATTCATGTATATATAATTTGTTTTCGGTGAACCATTCCACTTGAATATAACATCTTCAATTAAATCGAATAATTGACCGAATTCATTTGCATCTCCTCTATAATATGAATATAAGTACCAAATAAACTCTTGATAATAGGTGTCATAAATATGTTTATGCATTAGTTCATAATGGCGAATAAACAAGCGTGAATATTCTTTTTGTTTTTCACTGAAATGATAATTAATATCTTTCCATGCTCCTAGTATCGTATCTTCACCTAGTTTTTCTTGTATAAATGATTTGGGTGACGAAGCTAGAACAAAAGCTGTATTCAATTGATCCATTTCTTGTGACCTTATCTTTAGCGGATCATTCTCATGCAAGGCTTCTAAAAGCTCTGATCGATCAGGATGTGAATACATTAAGTTAGGTAACATATCATTAATATTAAATTGTGTCTCTAAAGATTCTGTTTCGAATGAAACGGGTACAAGAATTTCATATATAAAATTGTAAAAAGCACGTGTTGAAATAAACACTTTTTGTTTAATGATTGATTCAATAAGTGATTGCACAATTGATTCTTGAACGGTTTTATTTTGTAAAAGGGAATAATTTTCATGTGCAATTGACTGATAACCATTTTCTTTATCAGATTTCCAAGCATTATAAAATGGATTTCTAGTACTTGGCTTTGTCACTCTTTCCATTAAATCCATAAAAAACGGAGATTTTGCTCCATGCTCCGTCAGCAAATAAGGTTGTTCTTCAGCGAAATTTAACATATGAAAATTGTCTTCGTGTTTCACAGTTACTTTCGAGCTATCAAAGACTCCTGTTGAATCAATAAAATCACATAAAGCATTAAATCGATTTCGTTCACGTTGACGTGTATAGAAATTATGTAAAACACCTAAATTAATGGCAATTACTGTATGTTGTTTATTAGATTTAGTTTGATAATCATCAAAATGTTCTAAAATATATTCCAATGTATCTAATGAATTTTCATGTGGGTTAAATGATTCAGTAGAGTCATTATGATCAATCACATTTTCCATTAGTTCTTGTTTTTCTTCTTTAACATAAGCAAGTAGATGACTTTTTCCATCCCCTACACTTCCGCAAAGTAAGATTAATTGAGGTTCATCATATTGTTTAATATCTGTTAAGACTTTTTCAAATTCATGCTGTATTGGTCTTTCAACATGCATGTATTTTCTAAAAGAACCAAATGAATCAGCATGAACAACCGATTCTTGTGAAGATGTTCTTAGTACATTTAATCTCTTGATAAATTGACTTGTTTCTTCGTCTTCATTAGAGGATTCTCTTTGTAATTGAGATATATTTTCTTGATAGCCATCATCTTGTGTTGTGCTGCTAATTTTCTCTTCATCTGAAGATGTTTTTATTTCTGGTTCATCTACTTCATCTACTACTTGATGAGGTGAGGTTTCATCGAATAATTCTTTATTATTATTCCATACGTTAGCTATGTCTAATAAGTTTTTTAGCGCTTGACGAGCTTCTCTCTTTCTCAAATCACGTTTGAATTTAATTTCACTAATTGTAATGAATTTTTGAGCAGCCTGATATTCATCAAGTGTGCCATTTAATTGAGTTCTAATCAAACTCCAACCATAACTTAATTTATCCATTGAAAAATAGTTTTCAGATAATTTCTCAACTTGATAATATTTAGCTAAATCTTCCATTCGATCTTTCGATAACCTTATAAATAAACCATCTAACAATGTAACAAACTTAGTTGGACTTTCTAAAATTTTCGTTTTTATATTACGATAAGGAAGAATTTCTGATTGATTGAAACGTAGTTTATTTAAACGACTCCATAGCTTTTCTCCATCTGTAAACTCATCTTCTTGTGGTTCAACTGCGATTACTTCATCATTATGACTACTTAATTCAATCTGAGTAGATTGTTCTTGTTGCTTCGTTTCTTTCATTAAAGAAGGGTTTTCTGTATTTGAATTAGAACTTGTATTTATTTGCTCCTGTTTAAAGTCGTTTTGGACATCTTGTGGTTGATCATTTTTAATAGATTGTTTTAATAATTCTTCGAGCTTTTCAAACCTCGATGTAATATCATCAGTTTGTTCACCTTGAACGACAGGATCAACATATTCTGGTACTTTTATGTCGAATGACAAATACACTTCAACAAACCATTTAACAATTATATACAATTGTTCCCAAGCTACTAATGATTCTGAGTAACGGAATCGTCGAGTGTCATGAGCTGCTTCATTCCCCAGTCTTCTAACCTTATGTAATGCATTTTTAACTTCATCTGTCAATAAACCACTATCATCTAATTTTTGAATTTGTGATAAAATTGTCGTATGTGTATCTAGTGTTAGTTTTTCATAAATCGTTACTTTATCCATTAATAATTCTATAAAAGTACGACTATGAGTTAACATATATTTAGGTTTATTATAAATTTCATCTTCTAACTCATATAATATATGAGCTAATTCTGTTGATTCATCTTCTAAAAATTTATAAAAATAACTCATTTAAAATCTCCTTTCTTTACTAGTTTTAAAATTAAATATTTTATAGAGATACTATAATCATTAAGTTAAAGTTAATTTTCTTATTAATATTAAGAACATAGTTATATTTATCTTATAATATATAAAAAATATTCACAATTATATTTCTTTTGCTTACTATATTAGATACAAAATTATATGTTCAAAAACTTATTTATTTAAATAAAATTAAACTTTCCAGGACTATTGTAAAATCCTATCAATAGTAACCTATTAGATTTATCTAATTTATTCAAATCTTTCATTCTTCAAAGCGATTCTTTTATACTTTTTATCTTTCACATCTACAATTTCTTTTATTTTCTTTATCAAGATATTCATTTACATATACTTACTATTAGACTAAGAAGTGCAGTTAATCGAAATTTATTTTCATAAATTAGTTTGATCCTATATTTATCAATTTAGCTTTCTCTTCAATATATAATAAAACTTAATTACAATTGTGTCTTAAAGATTTTTAACTAAGCAGTGCTTTATTTTAATCAAGTTCAAGCTCGATTATTTCTTCAGTCCATGTTTCACCTTCAGATGCAGGAGTTAAAGCAAACATTATTTCTATAGGATCCCTAGTATTTCTTATTTCGTATTGGGCTTCCATTACATAACTAACTGAATTTTCTATCATATGCATATATGAATTGTCGGAATCAGATGCATACAAATCAAATGCTTCGTCTAAAAAGTCATTACTTTGCTCAGCTGTCACAGTTACTAATTTGTTTAAAACAGCTAATTCACCTGATTGATTAAATGAACGGAATTTAATTGTTAAAATACCATTTTGGATTTTAGTTGTAATATTATCTATAAGGATATTTTTACCTGATATATCTGCATGATTTTCCTCCTCACTTATAAAGTCATTAATATTACTTTTATTAAAATTCTCTTTTTCTGCTTTCTCCTTTTCTTTTTTCTCTTTCTTCATTTTTTCCTTCTCTGCCTTCTCTTTTTCCTTTTTCTCTTCCTTTATTTTTTCCTTCTTTGCTTTCTCTTTTTCCTTTTTCTCTTTCTTTATTTTTTCCTTCTTCGCCTTTTCTTTTTCCTCTTTTTCTTTCTCTATTTTTTCCTTCTCTGCCTTCTCTTTTTCCTCTTTTTCTTTCTCGGCTTTCTCTTGATCTATTTCTTCTTTTTCTGCTTTTTTATCTACAAGTTCATCAGAATCTAAAGGTTCTGAATCAATCACTACTAAAAAAATCAACAGTATAAAACTAACTCCAGAAATTAAAATATTTCTTTTTGCTTTTCCATTTCTTTTAATTAACGACCAAACAAACATAATTGCAAAAATTATAAAAATAAAAAAGCTTATAACACCAAAAAAAGCTATCAATTTAATGCCTCCTAAGATATTTCAAATTAGATTTTTTTATGATTTTTAGTTTATTTTATTCTGTTTTTTGTTTCTTCATAATCTTCTTTTGTGAGGTAGTCAGCTTGCATCATATTACCTTGTCCATCTTTATAAACATTTTTATGTTCTAAATAATGATTATATAACTCTGTTTTATTAATTGATCTAGTATCGACAGTTGCTTGCTCAATTTCTTCAACACTTACACGAACTATTCCTTCAAGTGGAGTAATACTATCTGAATCAATTTGAAGCTTATAAATAGGGTGTCCAACACCTGCTCCAGAGTGCACTTGAACAAACAATATATCCTCTATTAAATTATAATTAAGAGTATAACCTTTTAAATCATGCTCTTTTGCTCTCTCATCAACAATAGATGCTGCTAAATGTATTTGAATAGCTTGAGACAAATTATCAAAGTCAGAAGTAGTATCATTTAATTCTTCGTTTTTTTCTTCGGTTTCTTTTATCTCAGATTCTTCACTATATTCCTGCTCTTTGTTCTCTTTTTCTTCAGCTTTCTCTTTCTCATTTGTCTCGGTATCTTCTGCAAGATTCATATTTTCGTTTTTCGTCTCATCAGCTATTTCGCCGTTATTAGTTAAAATGAACATTCCCACTGCTCCAACTATTATACTAAGTATAATAATCAACCAAAAACTTACTTTTTTATAATTTGCCTTTTCTGGTCTTGACCTAATTTCGTTACCATGTTCATCATAATATTTTTTCTTAGACATTAGTTTGCTCCTCAATAAATGATAAAATTCCATCCTAATTGTATCACAGATATATTTTTAAATTTGAGGGCTCGTAAACAAAAAAACACTTCTTAGTATATTAACTAAAAAGTGTTTTATTTTAAAATATTATTTTATAATTAAATACAAAATTCATTAAAAACTTCATTATATGCTGGATTACTTTGAATGATGTTGATAATCTATTGATTAATTATATTTTCAAACTATTACATATAACACTTATCTAAATAGTCACCATGTGTTTTTTCAATCACTAATCCTTTACTTTTTAGCGATTCCCAAATATGTCGATCAAGCGAGTAAGGTGACTTATCCTGTAAAGTTGCCACAATTGGAAAATCTAAATGAACACAGTGTGTTATATCTTCTAAAGCAACAATCAATTCATAACTTGTTTCATGGACCGGTTACACTAAGTTAGACAAATTTACTAAGGTCAGATAAACTTGATTCAACCAACAGAGGAGAATCAATATGACAAAACGAGCAAGAAGAGCATTTTCAAAAGAATTTAAAGAACAGGTTGTTCAGTTATATGAGGCGGGTAAACCGCGATCAGAAATTGTTAAAGAATATGATTTAACGCCTTCGGCTTTTAACAAATGGATTCAGCAACATAAAACAA
>DATGUU010000137.1:0-5926 GCA_035301085.1 Pseudogracilibacillus sp.
AATCTCTTATTTTTATCTAACCTTCACTTTTCTTGCAATATATTACTTTCAAATCTTATCAACCATTAAGGGAAAACTCCATTATTAAGGCACGTTCAAATTGCATCCCCCCTCTGTACTTCCTGTTTACCACCAACACAATAAGCCTGAATAGAAATCACCATTCTACTCAGGCTTCTCCTTTTACAGAAAATATATTTCAGCATGTGATTCTAATTAGTCCAAAATGTAACTGGAAACTTTCTTACATTCGGTAGGAAATGTTTTTATAGGAATAAAAGTTTCTACTAGTAAGTGATTTCTCATAGTGTCAGTTTGATCTATTATTTGTGGGTATCCTACCTCATAATTATTTTGATTCCTTCTTGATCGAATGTCTTCACGATTCAAATGAGTTAATTGGGCATTATAAATAGCAGTGGTGATACTATTTTTGAAGTGTTTTTTCTCGCTTTGGGTAGGAATTTTATTTGTTGCATAGTGAATATCAATGTCTTCTGAAAAACGTTTAACAATGCCATAACACTTTGAAAGAGATGTTCCTCCTTTAAATACTATTTTCGGGGATTCATTAACTAAATGTTCTAACAAATAAGAGACAAAATAACCTTTTCAACTTGTTCTGCCGGTATTGTAAATTGTTCTGAGGTAGCTATTATGACCTCTGAAAAAATGTCCTTATCTTCATGTAAGTACATCGTATACCCAACTTTTGGTTGCATTTATAATAGTGTTCTTTGAATAATTTGTTAGAATCTCATTCAATTCTTTTTCATCTATTTTTACATCACGAAGATAGTTTTTAAGAATATCCGAGCTATCTTCTAAAGATTTTTCACTAATCTGCTCAAAGTTACTTAAGAGATCCAATACTTGTAGAATCTTAATGTTTTTCCTTTCAATTAGTGCACGGGGCTTTCGCAAAATAATTCTCCAGTTATTAATATTAGCCGTTCGCTTTCGATTGGTTTCTTTATTTGTTACTACATCAATAACACCAGCAGTTTGGATGGTTAAATTTAACCGATTGGCGAAGGCTATACCGGTTTCATACCCTACCGGTTTACTCCCTGCATAAAGATATTTTTTCTAATTACTTTATTTATAGGCAAAGTCTTTTTTTTTGAGTAAATAATAAGGTTTAGGTATAAAATAAATACCATTGGAATATCTCTCCAATCGCTCATTATCAACTAAGCGTTTTAATTTCATCCGTAATGCAGAATCTTTTATGGAAACTTTATCTCTAAGCTCTTTAGTTAAGATGGGTTCATCGTAACCAAAAGTATCTAGGCAGTATTGAAATAAATCCATCTTTATCACCTCTTAAATACATTGCAACACACTTATACTTAAAATGTATAAAATTGTCACACTTTATCATTAAAGTCTAAATGGTTTCCATCATCTTCCTCTGATGATAGAAACCATTTTCCACTTCCAGCAACTTTCCTCCAGTGCTGGGGTTTTTATTTACTTTATCATACTCAGCATTTCCCTTAAACGACTACATTCTAGTATTATTCTTCCTCCATCGTCAATGTGATACGACTTCCGATAGCAATCTATTCTAGTCTAAAGATATTCTTCTCTTTTTCCGTAACACATTTCACGAGTTTTGAATCTCCATCACGTTTTGTTTCAGACCCAAATGAATTTTCTACCTCTGGTTTCATAATTTCTTCTAGCTCATTTTGTGGCGACTCATCTTCCGAGACCTCTAATTGCCATTTATTAAAGGATGAAAATTCTTCCAATTAGTAGCCCTATGTTTCAACTTCATTTAATTCAAAGCTTCCTTGTTATGCCTCAAACGCTGGTATTATATCTTTTAAATGAACATAGTTTTTGTCAGTTCCTTTTTCACAAACTATTTTACACTATAACGCCATGAAAGAAGCACTTTTTATATCTATAAATGTAGTTTAGTATTTAAGCTTACCTCATGAATTAAAATGTTATTTTCTTGATTTTGCACCATATTAGTTATTAAATGCGAATTTATTTTAACTGTATTTGAATAATTATCTATTAAAATGTAATCATTATACTTTTCTGAAATCAAGTTTGTTAAGGGGACGCTTAAACCATTTCTTATCATTGTAATTTTACTCTTATCAGAAGTGCCATATTTAATTTTTAAATAGAACTCAAAATCTAATAAATTTAAATCGTTTAAGATTTCTATATATTTTATGAATATATTATCTAAAAACTCTTGTTCTTCCTTAATCCTAACAATAGCTAGATTTATTCGCTTTTCTTTGTCTTTATACTTTATATCTGTCCATAAAGGTATATATCCATCTCTTTTTTCGTCTCCCCAACGCCCTACATAGACTAAGGTATCTTCCTTATTCTCGATTTTTTTCCAATATTTCAGAAATCTATTTATCATTTCACTCAAAGGAGTGTTTTGTATTCTCCAACTCAAAAACATTTGATAAAAATCCCGTGTTTCCGGATGAGACAAACGCTTTAAATTATTGTTCCCTTCATCTATAAAAGGTAAAAATAACTTTGTAAATAAGTCAAAAACTTCTTTTATATTAATTATTTTCAGACCTTTTTGTTTATCAACTTTATTTTGCATGGTTTGCTCATGATCAAGTATATTGATTTCACTAGCATTATTTAAAAAGCAATACTTTCCAACTGCTGTCTTAGCATACCCCTTTTGATAATTTGTTACAGTCCCCTTTTCAAAGTTCTCAATAAACTTTTCTGCCCTGATTTTTTTATCTTTATTTTCTTCAGTAATATCCACGTTTTCTAATAAAATGTTATTTGCGTTATCTTTTATCTTTTTATCCTCTTTCATGCTATTTCTAATAAAATCTTCTACATTTGCATTTTGGGAAAAATATTCCGAGATAACTAGATAAATATTTGGTTCTAGACCTGTCAAATTATTTTCATTAGAAAAAACCTCACTGAACCTACACACTCTTCCTATCAAGTTTTTTAACTGTGATGGAGTTAAGTTTTTATTCCCTTTTTTATTATCAAAAATAAACATTTTATTCACTTCTAAGTTTATACCTTCTAGTAATGTCGAATTAGAAATTACATACCGCATATTATCTATCTTAGAAAACAAATGCTCAATATACACACGGATATTATCAGGTACGGAACCATGGTGATATATCAATCCCTTCCGAATACATTTAATTAGAAAATAATCGGGATGTAAATAATCTGCTAAATCTTTGCACGCTTTATTTATTTGAGTAGATTCTATATCAGTTAAAATAGATATCAATCTAGAGGATAGATTTTCTATATCTATCGGTTTATTTACATATAAGATATTTTTGCTGCTGCTTTCTTTTAAAACTAATTCCAAATCATTTCCATAATTAATTACTTCTTCTGTATAATAAAAATTGTTCATGAACTGATCATAGATTTTTAAATGATTTTCATTTCTGAAGTCGTATAAATATAGTCTTTCTGTTTTAATATATTCAGTAACACGATAGGTCTCAGGCTCGTATTTGGTATATCTCAATTTTAGATTGGATTCTTCAATTAAAAAAGGCGTCAAAAATTTATAAATCACTTTTTTATTACGTTTTTCCAGTACAGATATTGCAGTAGCTAATAGAATATTCCTATCGTCATCTTTTAATAAATTGTGGGCTTCATCCACAAAAACTATGTCAAAATATAATTCAGGATGCTTTTGCAATAAACGCATAAGGCGCTCTTGGGTTAAAAGCGCAATAATGCTAGTTTCTTTACCTGTATACATTTCAGGATGTGTCACTAACTTATTTGCGCCTAATATGTTTTCTTCTAAAATGTTCTTTTTAGTTTGGGCCAATAAGGCCTTTGTAGGGACTAATATTAATGTATTATATTTTTTTATACGATTTAATTGTGAAAAAATTAATGAAGATTTTCCATATGAGGTAGGAGCCACAACAGATATTGTACTTTTTTCGTTCTCTTCAAAAAAATTAAATAACCCATACTGCTGTTCAGTTAAATAAATATCATTTCTTCTAAAGTTTTCATTAAATGCAGAGAAAAAGTTGCCTAAAAATGTTTCCTCCAATTTTCTGCTTTTCATTATCCTTTCAATTGATTTTGATAAAGGTGTAATTCCCTTATTTAAAGCTATATCATAAAGTGGTTTATAATTTTTTGTTTGATTACAGTAGAAAACAATAATTCTATATCCCAAATGATTTATATTTGTATCTTTTTCATTAACAAATATTATCGCCAAAGATAACAATTTTTTATAATCTGAAGTTGACATCTCCTTCTTTAAAAGAAGTTTTTTGTAAAGTTCCTCAAAAGTAGTATTTCTCAATACCCTAAGCGTAAGTCCCATTATTTTTCAGCCTCTTCTTTCAAAAATTCATGTATTGCTTCAAATAATTCCTTTTGAATGGAAAAAATTAAAACTTTATTAAATAAACTTTCACTGACTGTATTTGAATAAAATTCTTTTAGGCTTTCCTCGCGAATCTCGTCAACTAAACTCGTAAATAAAGAAGATACTAACACCACATTTTTATCGCTACTTTTAGTGGTATTTTCACTATAAATATTATCTGTTTCGTCTAACAAAATATCAACAACAGCTTTTTTGGATCCTACATTATGTTCTAATGCAATTTTAGCTCCGTTTATAGCGTTTTCCCAAATGCCGATATCGGGTTCATTTAATCTAGTTTTTAAATCTCTTTTGGCTAAGCCAAGTAATCTTCGATTTGATTCATTTGAGTTGGTATTGATTTGTAATTTACCAGATTTGACTTCAGTAATCCATAGCTCTTTATTATTATTTGACGATAATACTGCATCAAATCCTTTTTTAATACTTCTGTCTTCATTATTAAAATAAGGGGACACTGTTTCAAACTCTGGAAATAATTCCAATATCAATACATGTGTCATAAGCTCGCCTACCATACCTATACGTGTCTCATACATTTTTGGTTCATATCGTTTCAGAAATTCTTTTAAAGTGTTTTTGTAATTATACGATATTCTTCCCAAGGATGTTTTAGCAGACCCATAGCAAACTTTAGATAAATGTTTTCTAATTAATTCTTTAAGCTCACTAGAGAAGTTATCTATTAAGCATATTGCATAATCTTCTTTTTTTATAAACCTCATTCCCTCAATGTTTTTCTGGGAGCCAGACATCACCATTTTCAAGCCTCCGTTCATCACGCACGTCAATTGTATCTAAATTTTTTAAAATCCTTCATGCTATTTTTTCATATTTAAATTTGATAACTAGAGTTCTATTAATAAATTAATCAATATTATGGATCACTATCAATTATTTAAATTAAAAATATATATTTAAGTTCTATATAAGTAATTTTCAAGATTACATCCTATAATTTTAGGTATATTGTCGCATAATATAGTAGATATTCAAAGTATTTTGTAAAATTATGTCTACAATATTACCTACCATCATGAATCTTTCGATTCTAACTGTATAATGCAAAATAACAATACATAATATTGCAACGATAACTACACAACTTTGCAAAGAAAAAGTACTTAATTAAATTGCCTCTATTTGATGTGGAGAGACAAGCATGATAACCTCCTTTGGCGGCACCACATCCCTTGGTACATCTGGTTCCCTGGCTCATGATTCATGCTTATAGAGACTCCATGTCAAATAAAAAACGAGGCTGGGACATAACTAGCCTCAAATAAACAAAAATGGTTGTGTTTATCAATAAAAGATAAACGCAACCATTTTTTCTTTTGTTTTTATGTGAAAATGTTCCATTTTCATTGTTAGTGACGGTATACTTCCTTAAATTTACCGCCATTAACGCAAATCCCATTTCGTTATGCACCTTAGATTTTCCTCGTACGGACATACGAGTGAAACCTAAATTAGCCTTCAAAAATCCAAAAACTGGTTCAACATCTATTTTAC